>NZ_JBEOXO010000005.1:330783-452382 GCF_040296605.1 Streptomyces sp. NPDC002088
TGCCGGAGCAGCGCTCCGGCACCCCCGGGGACCCACCACACACCACGAGCCCACGGAGTCACGCGTGACGACCGCACCTGCCGAGACAACCATCGACGCCAGCGTCTTGAAGGGCGTGGACACTCTGTTCGATGGCTACGCCCAGCTCACTCCCACCGACACTCTGCTGGTCCTCTACACCCCGGACTGCCGGGAACAAGCGTCTCTTCTCGTTCTCGCCGCCCGTGACCGAGGGGTGGCCACCACGGCACTCGGCATGGCCCCCATCGAGGACCCCGGCTTCCACGAGCGCCTCAAGGCCGCCCTGCCCTCCCGCGACAGCCTGACCGGCCGCCTGGTCATCATCACCATCGAACGCGACACCATGTCGCACTCCCCCATCCTGCGCCACGAGGTCGACGCCTACGGCGATCAGGTCCTGCCCATCCGCATCATCAACGGCAGCTGGGACTTCTTCCGCCTCGCCCTTGGCCCCACCCCCGCGGAACTCAGCGCCATCAACGCCGGCTTGCTCCACCGTTTCCTCGCCGCCAAGCACCTCGCGGTTACCACCAGCTCCGGCAGCGAACTCGAAATCACCCTGGACAACGACCGCTACCGCTGGCTGAGCAACCGCGGCGTCTGGCGACCCGGCCACTTCGTCATCCTCCCCGCCGGCGAAGTCGCCACCTACCCGGCCTCGGTCACCGGCCGCCTCGTCGCCGACGGAGCGTTCAACGTCAACAAGGCTGTCCAACTCGATGCACGCCTGGGGGAGAACCCGCTCACCGTCGACCTCAAGGACAGCCAAGTCACCTCCTACTCTTGCGCGGACAAGAAGATCGCCAAGCTCTTCGAACGCTGCATCCAGGTCGACCACGGAAACCACGTCGGTGAACTCGGTTTCGGCACGAACACCGGCATCGACGACTTCATCGGCATGAATTCCCACATCAACGAGCGTCATCCCGGCATCCACCTCGGATTCGGCCAGCACGGCCAGCTCCCCGACGTCGTGGACTATTACACCGACATCCATATGGACCTCATCACCACCGACGTCACCATTCACATCGACGGCGACTCCATCCCCCTCACGTCCCGCGAGCTGGCGCCCAGCACCCTTCCGCACCCCACCAACGTCAGCGACGAGG
Source organism: Streptomyces sp. NPDC002088 (assembly GCF_040296605.1). NCBI lineage: Bacteria > Bacillati > Actinomycetota > Actinomycetes > Kitasatosporales > Streptomycetaceae > Streptomyces > Streptomyces sp. NPDC002088. The sequence continues at coordinate 331,917 of NZ_JBEOXO010000005.1, forward strand.
ACATCGACAGCAACTGCTGCGGCGCCCGGACCCCCCATTTGTGAGCTGCGCCCCAGCCGCTACGCCATCCACGGCGACCGCTGCCAGAAGCCGTGCGAAGTCCGCTGCCGGCGAGCGGCTGCTTCCTTTGCCTGCGTTGGTCAGTACCACGAAGCAGTGGTATGTGAAGCCGGATGTGGAGGATCTTCGTCCGGCGGCTGCTGCATGGGGAGGTCTGGCGGGGGTGCCCACCCCCCTCGCCTGATGAAAACGTGAGATGTGGGAGCGTGAGCGGGTGAGCAAGACGAACGTCGAAACCCTGCAATACCGCTTTGACGGGCCAGAGGACGCCCCCGTCCTGATCCTGGGTCCCTCCCTGGGTACCACATGGCACATGTGGGACCGCCAGGTCCCGGAGCTGACCAGGCAGTGGCGGGTCTTCCGGTTCGACCTGCCCGGGCACGGCGGCGCGCCCGCGCACCCGGCCGGCGCGGTCTCCGACCTGACCGCGCGCCTGCTCGCCACGCTCGACGCGCTCGGCGTGCAGCGCTTCGCGTACGCGGGCTGCGCCCTGGGCGGCGCGATCGGTGTCGAGCTGGCCCTGCGGCACCCGGAGCGGCTCGCCTCGCTCGTGGTGATCGCCGCCTCGCCCCGGTTCGGGACGGCCGACGAGTTCCGCCAGCGCGGGGTGATCGTACGGACGAACGGGCTGGACCCCATCGCGCGTACATCCCCGGACCGCTGGTTCACCGGCGGGTTCGCGGCCGCCCAGCCCGCGATCACCGAGTGGGCGGTGCAGATGGTGCGCACCACCGATCCCGGCTGCTACATCGCGGCGTGTGAGGCGCTCGCCGCGTTCGACGTACGGCACGAACTGGCGCGCGTCGGTGTGCCGACCCTCGTCCTGGTGGGCTCGGAGGACCAGGTCACCGGCCCCGCCGAGGCCCGCACACTGGTCGCCGGCATCCCGGACGCCCGTCTGGCGGTCGTCCCCGGCGCCTCCCACCTGGTCCCCGTGGAACAGCCGGCCGCCGTCACCGACCTGCTCGTCCACCACTTCTCGACCGCCTGGCAGCCCGCCTTCGACTCGGCCACCGGCCAGATGGCCATCCCGGCCGCCCCGGTCAAGCCGGTCCTGACCGCGCCCCAGCCCACCGCGCCGATCGCCGCGATCGCGCCGGCCGTCGTACCGCCGCAGGCCGCGGGGCGGCCGGAGGCGTACGACACCGGGCTCAAGGTGCGCCGCGAGGTGCTCGGCGACGCGCACGTCGACCGGGCGCTGGCGCAGGCCGACGACTTCTCCGGGGACTTCCAGGAGTTCATCACCCGCTATGTGTGGGGCGAGGTCTGGGACCGGCCCGGCCTCGACCGCCGCACGCGCAGCTGTGTCACCCTCACCGCGCTGGTCGCGGGCGGCCACCTGGAGGAGCTCGCCTTCCACACCCGGGCCGCCCTGCGCAACGGCCTCACCCCGGACGAGATCAAGGAAGTGCTGCTCCAGGCGGCGGTCTACTGCGGAGTCCCGGCGGCGAACAGCGCGTTCAGGGTGGCCCAGCAGGTGATCCGGGAGGAGACGACCCCCGCCGAGTGATCGCCAGCCGGGTACCGGGAGCACTACCCTGAGCGGCCCGCCGCCGCGACACTGGGGGCAGGATGGGACCCATGAAGCTCACGAAGAAGTCGCACGCCTGTGTCCGTCTCGAGAAGGACGGGCGGACGCTCGTCATCGACCCCGGAGGGTTCAGCGAGGAGGACGCCGCGCTCGGCGCCGACGCGATCCTCGTCACGCACGAGCATCCCGACCACTTCGACGAGGGGCGACTGCGGGCCGCTCTGGACGCCGACCCGGCCGCCGAGATCTGGACGCTGAGGTCCGTCGCGGAGCAGATCTCTGCCGCGTTCCCGGGCCGTGTGCACACCGTCGGCCACGGCGACACCTTCACCGCCGCGGGCTTCGACGTCCAGGTCCACGGCGAGCTGCACGCGGTGATCCACCCGGACATCCCGCGCATCACCAACGTCGGCTACCTCGTCGACGGCGGCCGCGTCTTCCACCCCGGCGACGCGCTCACCGTCCCCGACCAGCCGGTGGAGACCCTGATGCTCCCGGTGATGGCCCCGTGGAACAAGATCTCCGAGGTCATCGAGTACGTCCGCGAGGTCAAGCCGCAGCGCGCCTACGACATCCACGACGCTCTCCTCACCGACCTCGCCCGCCCGGTCTACGACCGCCAGATCGGCGCCCTGGGCGGCGCGGAGCACCTGCGGCTGACGCCGGGGACGTCGGCGGAGGTGTAGCGGGGGAGCGGGCCCGTTGTCGTACCCGCCGGGTAGGTTGTGAGGCATGCGCATCGCGACCTGGAACGTGAACTCGATCACCGCCCGCCTGCCGAGGCTCTTGGCCTGGCTGGAGAGCAGCAACACGGACGTGCTCTGCCTCCAGGAAGCCAAGATCGCCGAGGCGCAGTTCCCGTTCGACCAGCTGCGTGAGCTGGGCTACGAGGCGGCGGTGCACGCGACCGGCCGGTGGAACGGCGTCGCGGTGATCTCCCGCGTCGGCCTCGAGGACGTGGTCAAGGGCCTGCCCGGCGGTCCCGGCTACGAGGGCGTCGAGGAGCCCCGAGCGATCTCCGCGACCTGCGGCCCGGCCCGCGTCTGGTCGGTGTACGTGCCGAACGGCCGCGAGGTCGGCCACCCCCACTACGCGTACAAGCTCCAGTGGTTCGAGGCCCTGAAGGCGGCCGTCGCGGGCGACGCGGCCGGCAGCCGCCCGTTCGCCGTCCTCGGCGACTACAACGTGGCGCCGACGGACGACGACGTCTACGACGTGGCCGTCTTCGAGGGCCTCACCCACGTCACCCCCGCCGAGCGCGCCGCCCTGACCGCCCTGCGCGAGACGGGCCTGTCCGACGTGGTCCCGCGGCCCCTGAAGTACGAGCACCCGTACACGTACTGGGACTACCGCCAGCTCTGCTTCCCCAAGAACCGCGGCATGCGCATCGACCTGGTGTACGGCAACGAGCCGTTCGCCAAGGCGGTCAAGGACGCGTACGTGGACCGGGAGGAGCGCAAGGGCAAGGGCGCCTCGGACCACGCGCCGGTGGTCGTGGACCTGGACGTGTAGCCCTCGGTCGGAGGGAGAGCGTCGTGTAGTCCGCGGTCAGAGAAGATCCAGGTCCACCGAGTCCGCGAGGGCTGCCAGTCCGGCGTCCCCGGGATGCAGATGGTCCCCGCTGTCGTACGCGGCCAGGATGCGCGTGGGGCGGCCGGGGTCGCGCAGGACGATGTCGAAGTCGAGCACACCGTCGAAGATCCCGGAGCGGCGGATCCAGGCGTTGACCGCGGCCCGCTCGGCCTCGACCGACGCCGTGCACCGGGAATCCCCTCCGCACGGCAGGATCGTCGCCGCCAGCACCCGCAGCCCTCGGGCATGCGCCCGGTCGGCGATCTTCCGCAGCCCCGCGACGACCTGCTCGGCCGTCGCACCCGACCGCACGTCGTTCACGCCCTCGAACACGACCGCCGTACGCGCCGACGTCTGGGCGAACACGTCCCGGTCGAGGCGGTGCAGCGCGCTCACCCCGCCGGCGTCCGTGGAGACGCCGTCCCCGGGGTAGCGGTCGGTGACCACACGGTTGCCCGAGATGCCCTGGTTGAGGACGCCGTAGCGGGGCACCGCGGTCTGCCGCAGCAGACGGTCGGCGAGCACGTCGGGCCAGCGCCGGTTCGCGCCCGCCGTCGACCGGTCCCCGTCGGTGATCGAGTCGCCCAGCGCGACCACCGACCCCGGTCCGCCGCTCACGTCCACCCCGGTCAGCAGCGGCCAGGTCGTCAGCGTCGAGGTGTACGCCGCCGCCGAGCCGTCGGCCGTGTGGTCGCCCGGTCCGCTCAGGTACGACCGCTGCACCGCGAGCCGGTGCACGGGAGCCGCCCTGACGGTGCCGGGGAGGTGGAAGCTCACCAGCAGGTCGGCGTTCGCGGGCACCTTGAAGCCGAGCGGATCACTGACCGCCTGCGCCCCCGCCGGGACGTCGATGCCCGCCGCACCCCGGAAGGACAGCCGCACCGGCACGGCTCGGGCCGCCGCGCCCGCTGCCCGCACCGCCACCGTCGCACGGCCGATCCGCACCGGAGCGGAACCGAACGTGTTGTCGAATCGCAGTCGCACCCGGGGTCCGCCCACCGACGTGTGCACCACGAGCCGCAGCGTGCGGTCGGTCCACGGCCCCACGGCCGCGTAGCCGGACGTCGCCGCGGCCCAGGTGCCGGTCCAGCCCCCGGCTCCCCGCACCGACAGCGCGAACACGTGCAGACCGTCCGCCCGCGGCAGCCGCACCGAGGCGACCTCGCGGCCCGGCGCGAGCGGCACCGTCACGACGTACAGCCGGGCCTTCTCGGCGAGCCGGCCGCCGGGCGTGTTGACGTGCGGGAGCGCCACCGCCTTCGTGGCGAGCGGGCCGGTGCGCCAGTCGGAGGCGCTGAGCAGGTACGAGGAGTGTGTGCCGTCCGCGTACGTGACCGTGCCCGAGCCGCTCACCTCGGTGCCGTGGGTGCCGGCCATCAGGAAGGCGAGGGTGTCGCCGTGCCCGCCGACCCGCACCTCCTGTCCGGCGGCCCGCACGTTGTCCGGTTCGCCCGGCTGTCGTGGCGGCCAGGTCAGCTGGGCCCCCTGCACGGTGAGGGTGCGGCCGGGCGTCCAGCCCGCTGCCGTGAGGTCCCGGGCCGACAGGGAGGCGCCCGAGCCGTCGAAGTCCGCCTCGGCGGGCCGGGCGTCGTCGCTGACGGCCGTGTTGTCGAAGAGCCGCTCCAGGGGGAGCGGGGCGGAGCGGGGCGGGTCGGTGGCCCGCGCGGCGGACGCCGGCACCAGGGCTGTCGTGAACAGGGCGAGCGCGAGCGGGAAACCCCGGACACCTCGGTGCACGTAACGACTCCTCCCGCTCACCGGTCGTGCGCACAAGCACCGCGAAGCTAGAGACGCCCCGCGTCCCGGTCAACGAGCCATGCGGGAAGGCCGGGTGGAATCCACCGGACGAGACCATCGGGCGCGCCTGTGGTGCGTACGCCGGTGCGAATGACACGCTGGACGTATGAACATCCCTTTCCTGGGCAACCGGCGCAAGAAGAGCGACGGCGCGGAGATCTCCGCCGACCCCGAGGGTGTCGCCGAACTCCTCTCCGAGTGTGAGCTGCTGCGCTCACAGGCGTCCCAGGAGGGCGTCCAACTCGACGACTCCGTAGCCTCCTTGGAGGCGCTCGACCAGCTGGTGCCACGCTGGCGCGACGACGAGGAGGTCCTGCCCTGGCTCGGCAACGACGCGGGCCTCTACCTGGGTACGGTCATCGTGCGCACCGTTGCGGGCGCCGTCTGGGAGGTCTGGCCCGGCGGGCAGCCCGTCGTACGGCTCGCCTCCGGCCGTGAGTTCGACGTGGTGACCGCCGGTCACGAGTGGGCCGTGAGCGGTGTTCCCGAGCTGTCGCAGTTGTACGCGGAGGTGGCCGAGGCGTAGGCAGCGGACACCTAATTGCGGTAAATACGGCTAATGCCCGAAAAGTGCGTGTCGTGAGGGGCCTTGATCCCTGTCTGGATAGTTTGCGGCAGTCACGACACAGCTGAGGTGAGTAACGGTGGGCATGGCTGTCGATCCGTTGATCGAGCTGCAGGACGTCAACAAGCACTTCGGGGAGTTGCATGTCCTCCAGGACATCAACCTCACCGTCGGCAAGGGGGAGGTGGTCGTCGTCATCGGCCCGTCCGGCTCGGGCAAGTCCACCCTCTGCAGGGCGATCAACCGCCTGGAGCCGATCGAGTCCGGGACGATCACACTCGACGGCAAGCGGCTGCCCGAGGAGGGCAAGGAACTCGCCAGGCTCCGCGCGGACGTCGGCATGGTCTTCCAGTCCTTCAACCTCTTCGCCCACAAGACCGTCCTGCAGAACGTCTCCCTGGGGCAGGTCAAGGTCCGCAAGCGCAAGAAGGAGGACGCCGACAAGCGCTCGCTCGAACTCCTCGACCGCGTCGGCCTCGCCTCCCAGGCGCCCAAGTACCCGGCCCAGCTCTCCGGCGGCCAGCAGCAGCGCGTGGCCATCGCCCGCGCCCTCGCCATGGAGCCCAAGGCGCTGCTGTTCGACGAGCCGACCTCGGCCCTCGACCCCGAGATGATCAATGAGGTCCTGGAGGTCATGCGGCAGCTCGCCCGCGACGGCATGACCATGGTCGTCATCACCCACGAGATGGGCTTCGCCCGCTCGGCCGCCAACCGGGTGGTCTTCATGGCCGAGGGCCGGATCATCGAGGACCGCACCCCGGAGGAGTTCTTCACCAACCCGCGCACCGACCGCGCCAAGGACTTCCTCTCCAAGATCCTCAAGCACTGAGCGGGGAGTGCGACCCATGTTCCGTACCACACGTGTGTCCGCCGTCCTGGCGGTCCTGGCCGTGCTGTTCGCAGTGGCCTGCGGCAAGGAGGGCAGCCCGCCCAGCAAGGGGCCCGCGGCCGACAAGCTCCCCAACTACGAGGTGGCACAAGGATTCCGGCTTCCCGAGTCCCCGACCTGGACCCGGGCGAAGAAGCGCGGCTACCTGATCATCGGCGTCAAGGAGGACCAGCCGTACCTGGGCGAGAAGGACCCGGCGACCGGAGCCTACTCCGGCTTCGACATCGAGATCGCCAGGATGATGTCCGCCTCCCTCGGCTTCGACCCCAAAACGATCCGCTTCAGGACGATCGCCTCCGCAAACCGCGAGACCGCCCTGCAGAACGGCCAGATCGACTTCTACGTCGGCACCTACACGATCAACGCCAACCGCAGGAAGCTCGTCGGCTTCGCCGGCCCCTACTACATGGCCGGGCAGTCGCTGCTGGTGCGAGCCGACGAGAACGACATCCACGGCCCGCAGGACCTCGACGGCAAACGTGTGTGCTCGGTGACCGGTTCGACGCCGTACCAGCGCATCAAGGAGAACTTCCCGAAGGCGGTCCTAGTCGCCTACGACACCTACTCCGTCTGCGTCGACAACCTGCTCACCTACCAGGTCGACGCCGTCACCACCGACGACGCCATCCTCATCGGCTACGCGGCGAAGCTCCCCGACGAGCTCAAGGTGGTCGGCAAGCCCTTCTCCGAGGAGCCGTACGGCATCGGCGTCCCGCACGGCGACAACGCCCTGCGTTTTGCCCTCGACGACGCGTTGGAGGCCCGTGAGAAGAACGGCGACTGGAAGAAGGCGTACGAGGCGACGCTCGGCCTGTCCGGTGTGCCCGCGCCCACCCCACCCCCCATCGACCGCTACCCGGCTGGCTCATGAACGTACTGACAGACAACTTCTCCACCTACGCCGAAGGCTTCCTCGGCACCGTCGAACTCACCGTCTACGCCTCGGTGCTGGCCCTCCTCCTCGGCTTCCTCATGGCCTCCTTCCGGGTGGCGCCCGTCGGCTCCCTGCGGGTCTTCGGCACCGTGTGGGTGACCGTGCTGCGCAACACGCCGCTGACCCTGCTCTTCTTCGCGGTGCTGCTCGGCCTCCCCAGGTTCGGACTGGTCCTGCCCTTCAAGGTGTTCGCCGTCCTCGCCCTCGGCTGCTACACCTCGGCGTTCATCTGCGAGGCGCTGCGCTCCGGCATCAACACCGTGCCCAGGGGGCAGGGCGAGGCGGCCCGCAGCCTCGGGATGACCTTCGCGCAGACCCTGAACCTGGTCGTCCTGCCGCAGGCGTTCCGTTCCGTGATCCCGCCGGTCGGGTCCACCCTCATCGCGCTCGCCAAGAACTCCGCGATCGCGGGCGCGTTCAGCGTCACCGAGCTGCTCGGCACGTACAAGACCCTCAGCGAACTCGGCTACAACATCATCTGGACCTTCGTCTGGATCGCCGTCGGCTATCTGATCATCACGCTCGCCATCAGCGCGCTGTTCAACGTGCTGGAGAAGAAGTGGGGAGTCGCCCGTTGACACCGGCCATCGCCCTCTACGACGTGCCGGGGCCCAGAACCCGGCAGCGGCACCGGATCTACAGTGTCGTGTCCACCGTCGTGATCCTCGCTCTGCTCGCCTGGATCCTCTATCTCCTCTTCGACACCGAGCAGTTCACCTACACGAAGTGGATGCCCTTCGAGTACAAGGGAATCCAGGAGCTCCTGCTGCGCGGCCTCGGCAACACGCTCAAGGCCTTCGCCATCGCGGCGGTCCTGTCGCTGGCGCTCGGCGGGGCGCTGGCGACCGGGCGGCTTTCTGACCACCGGCCCGTGCGCTGGCTGGCCACGGTCGTCGTGGAGTTCTTCCGCGCCATGCCCGTCCTGGTGATGATCTTCTTCATCTTCGTGGCCCTCAAGGTGCAGCCGCTGCCCGCCCTCGTCGCCGGACTGACCCTCTACAACGGCTCCGTGCTCGCCGAGGTGTTCCGCTCGGGCGTCAACTCCGTCGAACGCGGCCAGCGGGAGGCCGCGTTCGCGCTCGGCATGCGCAAGACGCAGGTCATGTCGTACGTCCTCGTGCCCCAGGCCGTGCGGGCCATGCTCCCCGCCATCATCAGCCAGCTGGTCGTGGCCCTGAAGGACACCTCCCTCGGCTACCTGATCACCTACGAGGAGTTCCTCCACGCCGGGAAGCTCATCGCGTCGAACCTCGACTACGATTTGCCGTTCATCCCCGTGGTGATGGTGATCTCGCCGATCTACATCGGGATGTGCATGCTGCTCTCCTGGTTCGCCGGCTGGGTGTCCCGGCGGGAGCAGCGCAGTCCCAAGACCAAAGCCGTGGAGGTGGCCGCGGCCGAACCGGGGACACTGCTGCCGGGTGGGGGACCCCCCACGGCCCCTAAACCGTAGGGGGCAGCAGTTCACAGAGCCATACCCGCCCGGCCGCGGCCGGAGATCACTGCTCGCGCAGCGGAACCGACACGTACGACGGGTCGTTCGCCGGCGAGGAGAAGGTCAGCTGCGCGCCGGACGGGTTGTGCTCGATGTAGAGCGGGTCGACCGTGTCGACGACCAGGGCGAGCCGGTGCCCTGCCGGGACGTCGTAGGCCGTGGAGAACAGGTCCAGGTCGAGGCCGAACGGCTTGCCGGGCGTGACCCCGTGGAAGGTGTACGGCGCGTTGCTGACCAGCTTGCCGAGGCCGAGCGGGCCCACGTCGTACAGGTAGGCGACGAGGGTGCCGCTCTCCTTGGTGGGGGTGACCGTGGTGTGCAACTTGGCAGTGCCACGCACCTTTTGGGCGGTGGCGTACTTCTCCGACTGCCATACGGCCGCCCAGCGGCGGGGGAGCAGGGGGATCGAGGCCACCGGGGGGACCTGGGCGATCTGGTCGAGGATGCTCGACAGGAAGACGATCCCGCCGTCCGCCCCGGAGTCGACGTTCGTGTGGATCGTGGTCGTGCCCGCGAGATTGATCTTGCGGGTGGTGGCGCCGACCGACTTCCAGTCCGGGTAGCCCTCGTAGCCGCCCGTGGAGCGGGACTTGAGCTGGACCGGCTGTTCGCGGTCGATGCCGTTGTCCTCGCCCTTGAGGTAGTGGTCGAACCAGCGGGTGGTGGCGGTCCAGACGTTGTTGGGTAGCCCGAACAGGCCGGTCACCTCGGCGGTGGCGACTGGGCGGCAGAGAGAAGAGGTAAGGGGCCCGGTGCATACCGGACCCCGATTACCACGTCGGACCGCTCTCGTGCTGGGTGCGGCCGGATTGGAGTTCTCTCCCGCGCGAGCGGGAGACTCTCCCCTGGATCGCTCCGGGGAGTTTGACAGGTCATGCCTGTCCGGCGGCGACCCTCCCGGCCGCCGGAGCAACTGCTTGAGCTGCTGGGTGTGTTGACGGCTTGGCTGTCGCCGTCAACAGGACCACAGTAGCAGCACGGAGTCGCTCTGCGTAACCGCATATGTTCAGTCTGTGTTGGTGCTGGCGTCCTCGTCGGTTGACCGTGCGCGGCGGCGAGCAGGCTGATGCCGGCGCCGTAGGAGACGCCCGCCATGCCGATGTGCCGGTCGTCGGTGGGGGTGTTGGCGATCGCCCAGTCGATGACCTTGGACGCGTCCGCTATGTCGGGAGGTCCCGCCACTTCTATCTCGCCACCGGACTGCCAGAAGCCGCGGACGTTGTAGGTGAGCACGATGTAACCGGAGTCGGCGAGCTGCTGGGCCTGCGCGAGATACTCGACCTGGGGCAGGCCCCAGCTCGTGGGCAGCACGATCAGCGGGTAGCGGTGCGTGCCGTCGGAGCCCGCCGGGGTGACGACGTTCGCCTTGAGGACGGTGCCGCCGTCGCCGGTGATGTCCACGAAGCGGACGCTGTTGCCGGCCGCCTGCGCGGCGGGGGCGAGCCCGAGGACGCTGCCGGCGATCAGGGTCGCGGAGACGGCGCCCACGGCGGTCGTACGCAGGGCCCTGCGATGGTGCCCGCCCGTCGCCCGCCGCCACCCTGTTCGAAGGCGCTCCGCGCCCCTTTGGTCCATGGGTCACTCCTCACTCGTGTAAGTGCAAAGTGACCGAACGGTAACCTCGCCTCCTTACCGTAGGTAACCCATGGGTAAGTTACGCGGGAGTAACGATTGTTGGTCTGTGAACGAACTCAGGAGGCGCGGTGCGAGGTCCGTGTCGGCTCGGGTGCCGGAGTCGGCAGCGGCGCCTGGGCCGCGCGCGTCACGTCGGCGACGAGTTCGACGACGTCAGGGCCGTACGCCTGCGAGTTGACGACCTTCAGCAGCAGGACGAAGGAGGCGCTGCCGTGCTTGCGGGCCAGCCGCTCGTGGTTGCGGGCGAGATAGCGGGTCGCGGCCTGGTTGGTGATGGCGCGCTGACCGCAGAAGAGGAACACCGGGCGCGCGTCCTTGCGCTGGCCCGCGGTGAGCCGGGCGAGGATCACGTACTCGCCCTTGCCCGGCTCCAGCCGGTAGCGCTCGCTGCCTATCTGGAAGGCGCCGCGGTCCGGACCGGGCTCGGCGTCGACGTTCACCCGCACCCCCGGCAGCAGGGAGCCGAGATGCGCTGCCATACGGCGGTTGGAGGCCGGCCCGCCCACGCAGAACTCGGTGCGCTCCCCGAACCCCTGCTGGGCCGCGTCGTGCGCGACGACCTGGGCGTTCGCGTTGCAGTCCTTGATGAGCGCGGCCAGTTCGAGGAGGGCGAACACGTCGTGGCGCATCACCGTCAGCTCGGGACCGCCCGCCTCGCGGTTGACCACCAGCAGCGACTCGGAGTTGTCGGGCAGCCCGAAAAAGGCCTGCTTGCGCCGCAGCCTCCGCTTCCAGAGGTAGGTACGGGCCAGCCAGCCGAGGGCGGTGCTGAGGCCGGCCGCCACCACGCCCAGGACGATGTTGCGCACGTCGTCAGTCATGGGCGCGCATGGTAGCGGGCCCGTGCGGACCGGTGTTCGACACGGTCCTGACGTGGCAAGGGTGATGGATTAGGCTGCTTGGACGGTCCCTTGACTGGAGGTGCGGATGCGTCGCCCTGTCGTGCGGAATCTGGCAGTCCTGGCGGTTTTGGCCGCCGTGGTGTCGGTGGGGGCCGCGGCGCCACCCGCCGCACAGACCGGCTCCGCCGGGAAAAACCCCGCGAAAGTTCCGGTCGCCGTCGGCTACGGCGGCGCGGTCGCGAGCGTCGACACGGACGCCTCGGCCGCCGGCATCGAGGTGCTGAAGAAGGGCGGCAACGCGGTCGACGCGGCCGTCGCCACGGCCGCCGCCCTCGGCGTCACCGAGCCCTACTCCGCCGGCATCGGCGGAGGCGGCTACTTCGTCTACTACGACGCCAAGTCCCGTACGGTGCAGACCATCGACGGCCGCGAGACCGCCCCGCTGACCGCCGACTCCAACCTGTTCGTGGAGAACGGCAAGGCGCTCGCCTTCGCCGACGCCGTCAGCAGCGGACTGAGCGTCGGCACACCCGGCACGCCCGCCACCTGGGCGACGGCGCTGGACAAGTGGGGCAGCGAAAAGCTCGGCACGGTGCTCAAGCCCGCCGAGCGCATCGCCCGCGACGGCTTCACCGTCGACGACACCTTCCGCGCGCAGACGGCCTCCAACGAGACCCGCTTCCGCTACTTCCCGGACACCGCCGAACTGTTCCTGCCGGACGGCCGGCTCCCCGTCGTCGGCTCCACCTTCAAGAACCCCGATCTCGCCCGCACCTACGAAGAGTTGGGCAAGGAGGGCGTCGGCGCGGTCTACCGGGGCGACCTCGGCAAGGACGTCCTCAAGACGGTCAACAACCCGCCGGTGGACGTGGGTTCCGGCTGGAACGCCCGCCCCGGCGACCTCACGGCCAAGGACCTCGCGGCGTACCGCGCCAAGATCCAGGCGCCCACCAGGACCTCGTACCGCGGCCTCGGCGTCTACTCCATAGCGCCCTCCTCCTCCGGCGGCACCACCGTCGGCGAGGCCCTCAACATCCTGGAGAAGACGGACCTCTCCAAGGCGAGCGAGGTCCAGTACCTGCACCACTTCATCGAGGCCAGCCGGATCTCGTTCGCGGACCGCGGGCGCTGGGTCGGCGACCCCGCCTTCGAGGACGTACCGACGAAGGAACTGCTGTCGCAGCGGTACGCCGACTCGCGCGCCTGCCTCATCAAGGACGACGCCGTCCTCACCAGCCCCGTCACCCCCGGCGACCCCCGCGACCCGGCGGCCTGCGCCACCGGCGGCACCGCGGCCCCGACGACGTACGAGGGCGAGAACACCACGCACCTGACGGTCGCCGACAAGTGGGGCAACGTCGTCTCCTACACCCTCACCATCGAGCAGACCGGCGGCAGCGGCATCACCGTCCCCGGCCGGGGTTTCCTCCTCAACAACGAGCTGACGGACTTCTCCTTCACCCCGGCCAGCCCGGCCGTGCACGACCCGAACCTGCCGGGGCCGGGCAAGCGGCCGCGGTCGTCGATCTCCCCGACGATCGTGCTCGACAAGAACAACAAGCCGGTGGTCGCCCTCGGTTCGCCCGGCGGGGCGACCATCATCACCACCGTGCTCCAGACCCTCACCGAGTTCCTCGACCGCGACCTGCCGCTCGTCGACGCGATCGCCGCACCCCGCGCGAGCCAGCGCAACGCGGCCCAGACCGAGGTCGAACCCGGGCTCTACGACAGCGACGTGAGGACACAACTGGAGGCCATCGGACACAGCTTCAAGCTGAACCCGGAGATCGGCGCGGCGACCGGAGTCCAGCGGCTGCCCAACGGGAAATGGCTGGCCGCCGCCGAGACGGTACGGCGGGGCGGCGGCTCGGCGATGGTGGTGTCTCCGGCGTCGTAGCACCTCACAGCTCGGGGGCGGGCGGCTGCTCGGTTTCCGCGTCCTGTTCCGCGTCCTGCGTACGGAACGCCAGCTGCCCGTCCGCCACGTCCACCGTCACCCGGCCGCCCTCCCCGATCCGGCCGTCGAGGAGCAGCCGGGACAGCCGGTTGTCGACCTCCCGCTGAATGGTGCGGCGCAGCGGCCGGGCGCCGTACTCGGGCTGGAAGCCGCGCTCGGCGAGCCAGTCGACGGCCGCGTCGGTGAACTCCACCCCGATGCCCTGCGCGTGCAGCAGCCGGCGGGTCTTCTCCAGCAGCAGGTCGGTGATCTTCCGCAGCTGGTCCGTGGTGAGCTGGCGGAAGACGACGATCTCGTCGATGCGGTTGAGGAACTCCGGCCGGAAGTGCTCGCGCAGCGGCCGCAGGACCTGCTCGCGTCGCGCCTCCTCGTCGGCCTCGCCGCCACCCGGCCCGAAACCGATACCGGCGCCGCGCCGGATGATCGCCTCGGAGCCGAGGTTGCTCGTCATCACGATCACGGTGTTGGTGAAGTCGACCGTGCGGCCCTGGGAGTCGGTGAGCCGGCCGTCGTCGAGGACCTGGAGCAGGATGTTGAAGACGTCCGGGTGCGCCTTCTCGACCTCGTCCAGCAGGAGCAGTGAGTACGGATGCCTGCGCACCACCTCGGTGAGCTGGCCGGCCTCCTCGTGGCCGACGTAGCCGGGCGGGGCGCCCACCAGTCGGCTGACCGTGTGCCGCTCCTGGTACTCGCTCATGTCGAGCCGGACCATACGCTCCTCGCTGCCGAACAACGCGTCCGCGAGCGCGCGGGCCAGCTCCGTCTTGCCGACACCGGTCGGGCCGAGGAAGAGGAAGCTGCCGATCGGCCGGTCCGGGCTGGACAGTCCGGCGCGGGAGCGCAGCACCGCCTCGGCGACGACACCGACGGCCTCGTCCTGGCCGATCACCCGCTGGTGCAGATGCTTCTCCAGGCCGAGGAGGCGTTCCTTCTCCTCCTGGGTGAGCCGGCTGATCGGAATACCGGTCTGCCGGGACACCACCTCGGCGATGGCCTCCGCCGTCACCTCCAGGTTCAGGCCCTCGTCGGCCGCGTCGTCGCCCGTGGCCTCCGTGATCCGCTGCTTCAACTCGCCGATCCGGTCCCGCAGCTGCGTGGCCTGCTCGTACTGCTCGTCGGCGACCGCCTGGTCCTTGTCACAGGTGAGCTGCTCGACCTCGCGCTCCATCGTCCGTACGTCCGTACCCTTCGTACGGGCGCCGAGCCGCACCCGGGCTCCGGCCTGGTCGATCAGGTCGATGGCCTTGTCGGGCAGCCGGCGGTCGGTGAGGTAGCGGTCGGACAGCTCCACGGCCGCCACCAGCGCCTCGTCGGTGTAGCGGACCTGGTGGTGGGCCTCGTAGCGGTCGCGCAGTCCGCGCAGGATCTCGATCGCGTCCGCGCCGGTCGGCTCCGGCACCAGGATCGGCTGGAACCGGCGGGCCAGCGCCGCGTCCTTCTCGATCCGCCGGTACTCCTCCAGCGTGGTGGCGCCCACGACGTGCAGCTCGCCGCGGGCCAGCGCCGGCTTGAGGATGTTGCCCGCGTCCATCGCACCGCTCTCGCCGCCCGAGCCGGCGCCGACGACGGTGTGCAACTCGTCGATGAAGACGATCAGCTCGTCGGAGTGGGCACGGATCTCGCCCACGATGTTGTTCAGCCGCTCCTCGAAGTCCCCGCGGAACCGGGTGCCGGCGACCACGCCGGTGAGGTCCAGGGAGACCACCCGGCGGCCGCTGAGCACGTCCGGCACGTCCCCGTCGGCGATGCGCTGCGCGAGCCCCTCCACGATGGCGGTCTTGCCGACGCCCGCGTCACCGATGAGCACCGGGTTGTTCTTGCCTCGCCGGGAGAGCACCTCGATGGTCTGCTCGATCTCCTCGTCCCGGCCGATCACCGGGTCGATACGGCCCTGCCGGGCCAGGTCGGTGAGATCGCGGCCGAACTTGTCGAGGGTCGGCGTCGAGGTGAGCCGCGGGCGCGGGCGTTCGGCGAGCGGCGGCTGCACCCCGTCCGGCGCCTCGGGCGGCAGGCCGGTGGGGGCGAAGTGGGCCGAGTGGAGGATGTGGCCGGCGGCGGAGTCGGGGTTGGCGGCCAGGGCGCTGAGCACGTGCTCGGGGCCGATGTAACCGACGCCGTGCGCGCGGGCCAGCTCGTGCGCGTCCAGCAGGGCGCGCTTGACGGCCGGGGTCAGGGAGAGCGAGGTGGGCGGCGGGGCCTCACCCGGCGGGTGCTGGACCGGGCCCGAGCGCTCGTCGATCTCCGTCGCCAGCGAGTCGGGGTCCGCGCCGGCGCGGCTGAGCAGGCTCCGGGTGGGCTCCGCGGCGAGCGCGGCCCGCAGCAGATGCTGCGTGTCCAGGTCCCGGCTGCCGTGCTCGGCTGCGTACATCGCGGCGCCGCGCACCAGCTCCCGGGCCGGCTGACTGAGCAGCCGGCCGATGTCGATCTGCCGGGGACCGGGGCGCGGTCCACCGAAGAAGCGTGCGAGGAATTCTCCGAAGGGGTCCGGGCCGTATCCTTCCGGTCCCGTGAAGCCGCTGGTCATGGCGTTCCGTTCCGGCGTCCCGATGGGGGTCTCCCGGTCCGGACGGAGCCGGGAACCCGGGGGAGTACCGGGACGCGCTCACTGATCGACGTGCACGTCCGGACGCGGGTGCCCGGACGCGGCCGGCTTACGCCTGCGGTGCGTCCCATACGTCCGCTGCCGTCAGGCGGCCCACCACGGCGGCGGGCCAGGTGTACTCGATCTCGTCCAGCACGAGGCCCGAGGCCAGACGCAGCGGGCGCTCTGCCGTGCGCAGGCCGCCCTGGCGCTCGTAGAACACGATCGCACGATCGTTGCCGCGCAGCACCTCCAGGAAGACGTCCCGGCCGGGGCACGCCGACGCGGCCCAGGCGAAGCCGCGGTGCAGGAGGAGGCGACCGAGGCCGGTGCCGACCCGGCCGGGCCGCACATGCAGGTTGTCGACGTGGACACGCCCGTCCGGCGCGGTGTGGAGATTGACGAAGCCGCAGAGCTCCGCTTCGTCGTCTTCCTCGCCCGCTTCGTCTTCCTCGGCGAGCAGCAGACAGTGGCCGGCGTCCGTGGCGGCGACGGCCGTGCGGGAGTGCCACTTCGCACGGTGCTCCTCGGCCAGCGGTCCGTGCAGGTACTCCGCGGGCATGAGGCCGGCGTAGGCGCTGCGCCAGCTGGCCGTGTGCAGGGCGGCGATGCGGTCGGCGTCGGCGGGGGTGCCGGGGCTGATGCGCATGGGGGCGGGGTCCTTGGGGCGGTTCGGGGATTGGGTGGTCGGTGCGGGGCGAGGGCGGCGCAGCTGCCGGAATCCGCCGTCGGCGGATTCCCGCGGTGGGCGGTCAGCGGGCCGTCAGGATGCGGGGGCCCGCCTCCGTGATGGCCACCGTGTGCTCGACGTGGGCCGCGCGGGAGCCGTCGTCCGTGCGCAGTGTCCAGCCGTCGGGGGCCGCGTGATAGCCGTCCCGTCCGCTCGCGACGAGCATGGGCTCGATCGCCAGGACCATGCCGTGGCGCAGGGGAAGGCCGCGGCCGGGGCGGCCCTCGTTCGGGACGGGCGGGTCCTCGTGCATGCGGCGGCCGATGCCGTGGCCCCCGAAGCCGTCCGGGATGCCGTATCCGGCGGCGCGGCACACCGAGCCGATCGCGTGCGCGATGTCGCCGATGCGGTTGCCGACGACGGCCGCCTCGATGGCCGCGGCCAGCGCCCGCTCGGCGGTCTCGATCAGCCGTACGTCCGCCGGGCGCGGGGTGCCCACGACGAAGCTGATCGCCGAGTCGCCCACCCAGCCGCCCAGTTCGGCGCCGAAGTCGGCGGAGAGGAGATCGCCGTCGCGCAGCCGGTAGCCGTCCGGGATGCCGTGCACGATCGCGTCGTTCACGGAGGCGCAGATGACGGCGGGGAAGGGGGTGGGGGCGAAGGAGGGCCGGTAGCCGAGGAACGGCGAGGTCGCGCCCGCCCCGCGCAGCACGTCGTGCGCCAGCGCGTCGAGTTCCAGCAGGGAGACGCCGACGTCGGCAGCCTCGCGCACCGCGGTCAGGGCCCTCGCGACGACCTGGCCGGCCTCGTGCATGGCGTCGATCGAGGTGTCTGTCTTCAGCTCCATCATGCCAATTACTATACCGGTATTAGAATGACGGCATGGTGCGTACCCCCCTGACTCCCGAAGAACGCGAACGCGGCGAGCGGCTCGGCCGGCTGCTGCGTGAGGCCCGCGGCGACCGCAGCATGACGTCGGTCGCGGCGAGCGCAGGCATCTCCGCGGAGACGCTCCGAAAGATCGAGACCGGCCGTGCGCCGACACCGGCGTTCTTCACGGTGGCCGCGCTGGCCCGCGCCCTCGGGCTGTCGATGGACGAGCTGGCGGGGCGGTGCGCGCCGGCCGGGGTGCTCGGGGTCCTGGGGGGACTGGGTGGCCCGGTGGGCCTCGGGGGCTGACGTCACGGCCGGGATCCGCGGCCGCGGAGATCACTGCGTCCACTCCGAAAACTCCCCGTAGTCGTTCTGTAACACGGCTGGTGTTTCCTGCGAAGCGGAGTGTTCCGGTCTGGCGGGAGTTGGGCGATGACAGTGGATCAACTCCCGGTCCGGGTACGGGAGTTCGCGAAGTTCCTGGACGGCGTGCTGGCCCGCCTGGATCAGGACGGCGGCTGGTGCGCGGTGTTCTGGCAGCGCGATCCCGACGGCATGCAGGCCTGTCTCGACGGGCGCGAAGTGCCGCCCTGGGACGTTGTGGAGGCGCTCCTCCATGACCTCGCCGCGGGGTACGGCCCCGAGGTCGCCGCGCCGGAGAAGGAGCGCGCCCGTGCCCTGCACGCCGCCGCGCTCTCGGCGTACGACGCCCGGCCCGGCGGCCGGGACGCCCTCGGCGACCGGCTCGACGTGATGCTCCGCGAACAGCGGTACGCCGCCGAACGGCAGGCCGAACTCGACCGGTTGCTCGCCGCCGCCACCATCAAGGAGGAGGTCGACGCGTTCCGCCTCGACCTCGCCTGGGCCCGCGACGATCACGAACGCGCCACCGCTCGGTGCGCTGAACTCCGCGCCCGTATTGAGGAGTTGGACCGGCGCGGAGTGGGCGGCCAGGTGCGGGGCGCGCAGGCTGTCCGGCGGCCGGGTGCGGACGCGGAGGCCGGGTACCGGGTCGACGGAGGCCGTCCGCGCGGCGTCGGCCCCCAGTCACTGCCCCGGCAGCGCGACCCACGCGGCGCGGCCCCCTCCGGAGCCGGCTTCCCGAACCCGGAGTACGGCACGACCCGTGAGTACGACGGACCCGGCGCCTCTCGCTCCGAGTACCGCGCCCGCGGCGCCTACGACGGCTCCGAGTACTCCGCCCCAGGCGCGCGCGACGGCTCGGAGTTCCGTGCCCCCGGCGCGCGCGACGGCTCCGAGTACCCCGCCACCGGCGCGCGCGACGGCTCCGAGTACCGCGCCCGCGGCGGCTACGACGCCCCGGGCCCCCAATACGGCGCCCCAGCTCCCGTAACCCCCGAACCGGCCCCCACCGGCACCCCACCCACCGATGTCGCCCCGGTCCCCGCCCCCGCCCCCACCCCCGCCAAGCAGCGCAAGCGGCGCCGTGGCAGTGCCCGGTTCGCCGGGGTGATCGAGGAGGAGGCCGCCCCCGTCGTCGTACCGCCGGATGCCGTACCGTCCCTGCCCGTGCCGGCCCCGGCCGCCGCCGGCCGCACCCCGCGCGGAGCGCGCTTCGCGGGGGCCGCCGAGACGGTGGAGCGGGTGGAGTCGGAGCAGGCCGAGCCGCTGGACGCGGCAGCCGGGCGGGAGACCGCCGAGACGGTGCAGCGGCTGGTGCGGCTGCGGGCCGAGGGCCGCAGCGGCGAGGCACACGCCCTGCTGGTCGAGGTCACGTACTGGCCGGCCGCCCGCCTCCCGCTGCTCGCCGCCGAGCTCCAGCGCGCCGGGCTCGGCGCCGACTGGGCGACCCTGCTGTGGGAGGCCGCCTCGCTGCCCGCCGACCGGCTGGTCGCCGCCGCCGACGCCCTGGTCGCGGCCGGCCGCAGCGCCGACGGCGAGCAGATGCTGCGGCAGGGCGTCGCACGCCCCGCCGCCGAGATAGGCGAGGCCGTGCTCGCCCTGGCCCACGAGGGCCGCCACCGCGAGGTCCGCGCACTCCTCGACGCGTACGTGCGCGTCCGTACCCCCGAGGAGGCGGCCCGCAGCGTCGCACCGGACCCGCAGTCCCTCGTACCGCTGCTGGTGGCGGCCGCCCAGGGCGTCTCGGACGAGCGCCACTGGGACCTGGTGCACGCCCTGCGGGTGGCCGGTTTCACCGCCTGAGCCGCCGCCTTCGCCACCTGACCGGCCCAGCAGCTCACCCACAGGGGTGTGAAACGCGATCGACTCAGCGGGTTAACGACGATGGTCTTGGCAAGGCCGTCCGGGAGGCTTACGTTCGTCCCTCTACGGCCTGCGTCTACGGGCGTAGAGGCTCTGACGTCCCGTCGAAGGAGCAGCTCATGGCCAACGTCGTACGAGCCGCACTGGTCCAGGCCACCTGGACCGGCGACACCGAGTCCATGGTGGCGAAACACGAGGAACACGCGCGCGAGGCGGCCCGGCAGGGCGCCAAGATCATCGGGTTCCAGGAAGTGTTCAACGCCCCCTACTTCTGTCAGGTCCAGGACCCCGAGCACTACCGCTGGGCCGAGCCGGTCCCCGACGGGCCGACCGTGAGTCGTATGCAGGAGCTCGCCCGCGAGACCGGCATGGTGATCGTCGTCCCCGTCTTCGAGGTCGAGCAGTCCGGCTTCTACTACAACACCGCGGCCGTGATCGACGCCGACGGCACCTTCCTCGGCAAGTATCGCAAGCACCACATCCCGCAGGTCAAAGGCTTCTGGGAGAAGTACTACTTCAAGCCGGGCAACGTGGGCTGGCCCGTCTTCGACACGGCCGTGGGGAAGGTCGGCGTCTACATCTGCTACGACCGCCACTTCCCGGAGGGCTGGCGCCAACTCGGCCTGAACGGCGCCCAGCTCGTCTACAACCCGTCGGCCACCCACCGTGGCCTGTCCGCCTATCTGTGGCAGCTGGAGCAGCCCGCCGCGGCCGTCGCCAACGAGTACTTCATCGCCGCGATCAACCGCGTCGGCCAGGAGGAGTACGGCGACAACGACTTCTACGGCACGAGCTACTTCGTGAACCCGCGCGGCCAGTTCGTGGGCGAGGTCGCCAGCGACACGAAGGAGGAACTCGTCGTCCGCGACCTCGACTTCGACCTGATCGACGAGGTCCGGCAACAGTGGGCCTTCTACCGCGACCGCCGTCCTGACGCCTACGAGGGGCTGGTGCAGCCGTGAACGAGCTCTACGCCCGCCACCGCAACGTCCTCCCGGACTGGCTCGCCCTCTACTACGAGGACCCCCTCGAGATCACCCACGGCGAGGGTCGGCACGTCTGGGACGCCGACGGCAACCGCTACCTCGACTTCTTCGGCGGCATCCTGACCACGATGACCGCGCACGCCCTGCCCGAGGTGACGAAGGCGGTGAGCGAGCAGGCCGGACGGATCATCCACTCCTCCACGCTCTACCTCAACCGGCCGATGGTCGAACTCGCCGAGCGCATCGCCAAGTTGAGTGCCATTCCGGACGCCCGCGTCTTCTTCACCACCTCCGGCACCGAGGCCAACGACACCGCCCTGCTGCTCGCGACGGCATACCGGCGCAGCAACACGATCCTGGCGATGCGCAACAGCTACCACGGCCGCTCCTTCAGCGCCGTCGGCGTCACCGGCAACCGCGGCTGGTCCCCGACCTCCCTGTCGCCGCTGCAGACGCTGTACGTCCACGGAGGTGTGCGCACGCGCGGTCCGTTCGCTCATCTCAGCGACGACGACTTCATCGCGGCCTGTGTCGAGGACCTGAAGGACCTTCTCGGCCACACCCGCCCGCCCGCCGCCCTGATCGCGGAACCCATCCAGGGCGTCGGCGGCTTCACCTCCCCGCCCGACGGCCTGTACGCGGCTTTCCGCGAGGTGCTCCAGGAGCGGGGCATCCTGTGGATCGCCGACGAGGTGCAGACCGGCTGGGGCCGCACGGGCGAGCACTTCTGGGGCTGGCAGGCGCACGCCGACAGCGGCCCGCCGGACCTCGTCACCTTCGCCAAGGGCATCGGCAACGGCATGTCCATCGGCGGGGTCGTCGCCCGCGCCGAGATCATGAACTGCCTCGACGCCAACAGCATTTCGACGTTCGGCGGCACCCAGGTCACCATGGCGGCCGGGCTCGCCAACCTCGGCTACCTCCTCGAACACGACCTCCAGGGCAACGCCCGGCGCGTCGGCGGACTGCTCATCGAACGGCTGCGGGCCGTCGGCGCGCAGGTTCCGGGCGTACGTGAAGTGCGCGGGCGGGGGCTGATGATCGGCGTCGAGCTCGTCAAGCCCGGGACGGACGAGGCCGATCCGCAGGCCGCCTCCGCCGTGCTCGAAGCGGCCCGCGAGGACGGCCTGCTCATCGGCAAGGGCGGCGGACACAACACCAGCGCCCTGCGCATCGCACCGCCGCTCTCCCTCACCGTCGCGGAGGCCGACGAGGGCGCCGCGATCCTCGAACGCGCTCTGAGGAGCACTCGATAACGGGCCTTCGGTAACGCCACAGCAAGGGAACACGCCATGACCACCGCCTTGGAACCCGCCCTGTCGGTCCGCCAGGTCCTCACCCTGGAACGGGTGCTCGCCGGGGAGCCCGAGGTGGTGGCCGGTGCGAGCCAGCTCGACCAGCCCGTGCGCTGGGTGCACGTCGCCGAGGCCGCCGACGTCGGCGTGATGCTCAGCGGCGGCGAGATGGTCCTCACCACCGGAGTGCTGCTCGCCGGCGACGACAGCCTCCAGGCCGAGTACATCCGGTCACTGCACCGCGCCGAGGCAGCCGCCGTCGTCCTCGGACTCGGCCGCGCCTTCCCGGCCCCGCCGGATGTGATGCGCCGCGCCGCCGAGCGCTGCGGACTGCCCATGGTCGTCCTCCACCGGCCCTTCCCCTTCGCCGAGCTGACGGAGGAGGTCCAGTCCCGGCTGGTACGGCGCAAGTTCGCCGCCGTCAGCCTCTCCGAGGCCGTCCGCACGGCCCTCACCGCACTCATCACCGTCGGCGCCCCGCTGCAACACCTGCTCGACGAGATCGCCCACCACAGTGCCTGTCCCGTCGTCGTCACCAACCTCGCCCACCGCGTCCTGGCCACCGCGGGGGAGCGGCCGGCGGTGGACGACGTGCTGCGCGACTGGGAGCGCATCTCCCGGCAGGCCGGCGGCAGCGAGGGCGACGGCTGGATCCGCGCCGAGCTGGGCGGGCGCGGGGAGCGGTGGGGCGGGATCGTGCTGTGCGGCTACCGCGGCGACACCGCCACCGGTCGGCTGCTCGCCGACCGTGCCGCCGAGGCCCTCGTCCTGCACCGCATGCTCGGCGGCGGCTCCGCCCACACCTGGGAGGAGCAGTCCGCACAGAGCCTGCTGACCGACCTGATCAGTGGTGTCGTACCGGCCAGGCAGCTGCTGCCTCGGGCGCGCGCCGCCGGACTGCCGGTCAACCGGCGCACCTTCGTTCCGCTGGTCGTGCGCGACGGCGACCCGGGCCAACTCGACCGGATGCTGCGCCTGCTGGGGCTGCCCGGACTGGTCGCCGAGCTGACCGAGGGAGTCACCGCCGTCCTGCTGAGCCTCGCCCGCGACCAGGACGCCGAGGCGCTCGCGGCGCACTTCGCGGCCCGGCTGCGGACGGAGTCCGGCGCGGCCCGTACGGTCGCCGCGGCCGACGGCCGTATCGCCTGGGACGACGTGCCCGCCGGGCTGCGCGAGGCCCGGCACGTGGCCGACGCGGTGGCCGACTCCGCCACCGCCCTCGACCTCCCGGCCGTCGTCCGCCTGAGGGACGTACACCTGCGCGGGCTGATCCGGCTGCTGCGGGACGATCCGCATGTGCAGTCCTTCGCGGAGCGGGAGCTGAACGGGCTGCTGTGCGGGGCCGACGAGGACCTGCTGTCCGTGCTGCGGACGTACCTCGCCACCGGCCGCAACAAGTCCCGCACCGCCCAGCTCCACCACGTCTCCCGGCCCGCGCTGTACCGCCGCCTGGAGGCGATACAGGCGCGGCTCGGTGTCGACCTCGACGACTTCGAGCAGGCGGCCTCGGTGCACATCGCGCTCCTCGCGCATGACGCGCAACAGCGGTGAAACATGCGACGACCTGGGAAAACGGCGGTGAAACATGGGCCCACGACAGGGTGACACCGTGACACGTCGGGCGCCCGCAGACGTGACACCGTGCAACTCAAAGCCTGTTTTCGGACTTCCTAGTCTTCTCGCACACCGAGCGACCGGAGGTCCCGATGAGCACAGTGATCCGTGCCGCCCTCTTCCAGACCGCCTGGACCGGCGACAAGGAGTCGATGATCCAGGTACACGAGCAGGCGGCCCGCGACGCGGCCGCGCAGGGTGCTCAAGTCCTGTGCTTCCAGGAGCTTTTCTACGGACCGTACTTCTGCCAGGTCCAGGACAAGGCGTTCTACGAGTACGCCGAGCAGATCCCCGACGGCCCCATCGTCACGCG
Organism: Streptomyces sp. NPDC002088; assembly: GCF_040296605.1. Classification (NCBI taxonomy): domain Bacteria; kingdom Bacillati; phylum Actinomycetota; class Actinomycetes; order Kitasatosporales; family Streptomycetaceae; genus Streptomyces; species Streptomyces sp. NPDC002088. The sequence continues at coordinate 355,752 of NZ_JBEOXO010000005.1, forward strand.
CTTCCAGGCGCTCGCCAGGGAACTGGGCCTCGTCCTGATCCTGCCGATGTACGAGGAGGAGCAGCCCGGCGTCCTCTACAACACCGCCGCCGTGATCGACGCGGACGGTTCGTACCTCGGCAAGTACCGCAAGCACCACATCCCGCAGGTCCCCGGATTCTGGGAGAAGTTCTACTTCCGCCCCGGGAACAGCGGCTGGCCGGTCTTCGACACGGCCGTCGGCAGGATCGGCGTCTACATCTGCTACGACCGGCACTTCCCGGAGGGCTGGCGCGCACTGGGTCTGGAGGGCGCGGAGATCGTCTTCAACCCGTCTGCCACCTCGCGCGGCCTGTCCGGCTATCTGTGGCAGCTGGAGCAGCCGGCGGCGGCCGTCGCCAACGAGTACTTCGTCGGCGCCATCAACCGGGTCGGCGTCGAGGAGCTCGGCGACAACGACTTCTACGGGACCTCGTACTTCGTGGACCCGGAGGCACAGTTCGTCGGCGAGGTGGCCTCCGACAAGGAGACCGAACTCGTCGTCCGGGACCTGGACCTGGCCAAGCTGCGCGAGGTCCGCGACCGCTGGCAGTTCTTCCGGGACCGCCGTCCGGACGCGTACGCCCCACTGACCGCTCCCTGACCGACGCCCTGAGCTTTTCACAGGTCCGGTGCACGGGGTTCGGGCCTGCGGGGCACCAGGAGCCTTCAGCAACGTCCGTCACAAGGAGAGAGGGAGCAATGAGCAGCCGTACCGTCATCCGTGGCGGTCTCGTCATCACCGCGTCCGACAAGACCCACGCCGACGTCCTGATCGAGGACGGCCGTGTCGCCGCCCTCGCCGCCTCCGGCACCTTCGAGACCGGCACCCGGGCCGCCGCCTGGGGCGGTACGACGACGATCGTCGACTTCGCGGTGCGGAGCGTGGGGCGCACCCTGCGCGAGGGCCTGGGCACCTGGCACGCCAAGGCCGAGGGCAACTGCGCCAGCGGAAGTGACCAGGAATTTTCTACCGCTGGGTGCGGGTGAGGCGGTGGACGGCGGCACAGCCGCCACAGCGCCCGGCCCTGGCGTCCCACCGTCACCGGCCGGGCGCCCGGACTTGGACCGACGAGACGACACGAAACACGAGCAGCCCGGAGCAGGAGGGCCCGAACAATGACCCGCACACTGATCACCGGCGGCCTGGTCATCACGGCCGCCGAGGAAATGCACGCAGACGTACTGATCGAGGGCGGCCGGGTCGCGGCCTTGGCGGCGCCGGGCAGCCAGCAATGGACGGCGGACCGCGTCATCGACGCGTCGCAGAAATACGTCATTCCCGGCGGCGTCGACGCGCACACGCACATGGAAATGCCTTTCGGTGGGACTTTCGCCTCCGATACCTTCGAGACCGGCACGCGTGCCGCTGCCTGGGGCGGCACGACCACGATCATCGACTTCGCGGTCCAGTCGAAAGGCAGCTCGCTGCGGGCCGGCCTGGACGCGTGGCATGAAAAGGCCGAGGGGAACTGCGCGATCGACTACGCGTTCCACATGATCGCGTCGGACGTGAACGAGTCGACGCTGAAGGAAATGGACGGGCTCGTCGAAGAGGGCGTGACCTCGTTCAAATTGTTTATGGCGTATCCAGGAGTCTTCTATTCGGATGACGGCCAGATTCTGCGAGCCATGCAACGGGCCGGGGAAAACGGCGGGCTGATCATGATGCACGCCGAGAACGGCATCGCGATCGACGTTCTCGTCGAGCAGGCGGTCGCCCGTGGTGAAACCGACCCGCGTTATCACGGTGAGGTCAGAAAGGCCCTTCTCGAAGCCGAGGCGACCTACCGCGCGATCAAGCTGGCTCAGGTCGCGGGTGCACCGCTCTACGTGGTGCATGTGTCGGCGGCGGAAGCAGTCGCGGAATTGACGCGTGCGCGGGACGAGGGGCTGAACGTCTTCGGCGAGACATGCCCGCAGTATCTGTTCCTGTCGACGGACAACCTGGCCGAGCCGGATTTCGAGGGCGCGAAGTACGTGTGCTCGACACCGCTGCGGCCGAAGGAACATCAGGCGGCACTGTGGCGAGGCCTGCGCTCGAACGACCTCCAGGTGGTGTCCACCGACCACTGCCCGTTCTGCTTCGTCGGCCAGAAGGAACTGGGCCGGGGGGACTTCTCCAAGATCCCCAACGGCCTGCCCGGCGTGGAGAACCGGATGGACCTACTTCACCAGGCGGTAGTGGACGGGCACATCTCGCGTCGTCGGTGGATCGAGATCGCCTGTGCCACTCCGGCGCGCATGTTCGGTCTGTATCCGCAGAAGGGGACGATCGCGCCGGGGGCGGACGCGGACATCGTGATCTACGACCCGCACGCCGAACAGATCCTGTCTGCCGAGACGCACCACATGAACGTCGATTACTCGGCATACGAAGGCAAGCGGTTGACCGGCCGTGTGCAGACGGTGCTCTCGCGCGGCGAAGTCGTCATCTCCGAGCGGGAGTACACCGGGCGCGCGGGCCATGGTGCCTACACGCCGCGATCCACCTGTCAGTACCTGAACTAGCAGACCGCTCCGGCGGTGTCCCGGGCGCGCGCCGGCCGACCCGTGTCGGCGCGCGCCCCTCATGCCGGCGGTCTGACGGGCGCCGTTCACCTGGCGCTGGGCTGCTGGTTCGAACGTGATCAGTAAGGGGCCTTCCATGGACTTCGGACTTGTTCTGCAGACCGACCCCCCGGCTTCGAGGGTCGTGGAGTTGATGAAGCGTGCGGAGGGGGCCGGCTTCACGTACGGCTGGACCTTCGACTCGGCCGTGCTGTGGCAGGAGCCGTTCGTCATCTACAGCCAGATCCTCGCGCAGACCGAGCGGTTGAAGGTCGGCACGATGGTGACCAATCCCGGCACCCGCACCTGGGAGGTGACGGCGTCGACCTTCGCCACGCTGAACGACATGTTCGGCAACCGCACGGTCTGCGGGATCGGGCGCGGTGACTCGGCGATGCGGGTGGCCGGCCGCAAGCCCAACACCCTGGCCCGCATCAGCGACGCGATGCGGGTGATCCGGGCGCTGGGGCGGGGTGAGGAGGCCGACCTCGGCGGCGGGGCGGTCGTACGGTTTCCGTGGATCAAGCCGGGGGCGGAACTCCCGGTGTGGATGGCCGCGTACGGGCCCAAGGCGCTGAAGATGACGGGGGAGGAGGCCGACGGGTTCATCCTCCAGCTCGCCGACCTCTACCTGACCGAGTACATGGTCAAGGCCGTCAAGGACGCGGCCGTCGCCGCCGGACGCGACCCGTCCGACGTCAGGATCTGCGTCGCCGCCCCCGCGTACGTCACCGAGGACGACTCGCCCGAGGCGCTCGCCCACGCGCGCGAGCAGTGCCGCTGGTTCGGCGGCATGGTCGGCAACCATGTGGCGGACCTGGTGTCCAAGTACGGCGAGCACTCCGCCGCCGTACCCGACGAACTCACCGACTACATCAAGGCGCGCGAGGGGTACGACTACTCCCACCACGGACGTGCCGACAACCCCGACACCGCGTTCGTGCCCGACGAGATCGTCGACCGGTTCTGCCTCATCGGCCCGGTCGAGAAGCACATCGAGAAGCTGAACGCGCTGCGTGAGCTGGGCGTCGACCAGTTCGCCGTCTACGACATGCACGACGCGAAGGAGAAGGTCATCGACGCGTACGGGCAGGACGTCATCCCCGCGCTGAACGCATGACAGCACCCTTAGTGGCACCCGCGGCGCTACTCGCAACACCCGCACACAGCACGGCAGTTCACGGCACCCGCACGGTCGTCATCCCACCTTCCCCTCCGTAGAACGGACTGCCCATGACCGACACCGCTCCACCGCCGTCCTCGATACCTGCGGGCCCGGTGGAACTGTCCGCCGACGCCTACCCGGCCGGCAGCCGCTACGCGAATGACGACCTGCGCCCGGTCCCGCTCGCCGAGCGCCGCTGGACGACGTACAACTTCGTGGCGCTGTGGATCGGCATGGCCCACTGCATCCCGTCCTGGACGCTGGCCTCGGGCCTGGTGGCGCTCGGTATGGACTGGAAGCAGGCGGTGCTCACGATCGCCCTCGCGAACGTGATCGTGCTGCTGCCGATGCTGCTGACCGGTCACGCCGGCCCGAAGTACGGCATCCCGTTCCCGGTCCTCGCCCGCGCCTCGTTCGGCGTCCGGGGCGCCAACCTGCCCGCGCTGGTGCGGGCGGCCGTGGCCTGTTGCTGGTTCGGCATCCAGACCTGGATCGGCGGCCAGGGCATCTTCGTGCTCCTGGGCAAGATCTTCGGTGGGTGGGCGGACGCCGGGAAGGTCGGCGGCTACCCGTGGACGCTCTGGCTGTGCTTCGTGATCTTCTGGGTGCTCGAACTGGCCATCATCTACCGGGGCATGGAGACCCTGCGGCGCTTCGAGAACTGGGCGGCTCCGTTCGTCCTGGTCGGTGCGCTGGTGCTGCTGGTGTGGATCGCGAACAAGGCGGGCGGGTTCGGCCCGCTGCTGGACGAGCCGTCGAAGCTCGGCTGGGGTTCGGACTTCTGGAAGGTCTTCTTCCCCGGTCTGATGGGCATGATCGGCTTCTGGTCGACCCTGTCGCTGAACATCCCCGACTTCACCCGCTTCGGGAAGGGCCAGCGAGCCCAGGTGTGGGGCCAGACGCTGGGTCTGCCCACGACCATGACGCTGTTCGCGCTCCTCTCCGTCCTCGTCACCTCCGGTTCGCAGGAGGTGTACGGGGCGGCGATCTGGGACCCGGTCGAGCTGGCGGGCAAGACCGACAACGTGTTCGGCCTCTTGTTCGCGCTGATCACCGTGTTCGTCGCGACCCTCTCCGTGAACATCGCGGCGAACGTGGTCTCACCCGCGTACGACCTGGCGAACCTTGCCCCCAAGCTCATCAACTTCCGTACCGGCGCGATCATCACGGGCGTCGTCGGTGTGATCGTCATGCCGTGGAAGCTGATCTCGTCGCCCGAGCTGTACATCTTCACCTGGCTCGGCGTGGTCGGTGGACTCCTCGGCACGGTCGCCGGGATCCTGATCGCCGACTACTGGATCGTGCGCCGCACCGAGCTGCACCTGGCCGACCTGTATGTGGCCGGGGGCCGGTACTGGTACTCGGGCGGCTGGAACTGGCGGGCCGTGGCCGCGTTCGTGGTGGGCGGACTCCTCGCCGTGGGGGGCTCGTACTCGACGCTCGACGCGGACGGCAACAAGGCGGGCCCGTTCCCCGTCGACGGCCTGATCCCCTTCCTCAAGCCCCTCGCCGACTACGGCTGGGCCGTCGGCCTCGGCTCATCCCTCGTCGTTTACCTCGCGCTGATGGCCGGCAGACGGGACCCGGAGGGCGCCACCGGCACCGCGTGAGGTTCTGGGTGACGCCGCGGGGCACAGTGCAGCGCGGCCCTGCCCGCCGCGCAGCGCAGGCTGGGCAGACCGGCCGTCTGCGCGGCGCGCGTTGCCTGGTGAACAGAACCCGGGCGTTCAGCCCGACTCGTCTGCCGCCACCTGCGGCTTTGCCTGGAGAGGGCCTCTGACCTGCGTCGGAGGCCCTTTCCGATCTTTCAGGGGCTTGCTCCGTCAATGCTGTGACCGGGAAGGTTCGCCGGGTTGAGTAGGCTGAGCCGCTGCGGTGCGGGAGAGCGGGGATGACGCGGAGGCCGTCGACAAGCGAGGCCGTGGGGCGGAGGGCGTATGAGTGGCCGACGGCTGCACGGATGTCTTGGTTCGGTGGTTGTGCTGGCCGTCGCTCTGCTGACGGCCATGCTTCTGGGGAGGGCATGGAGCGCCTGCGACGCAGGGGTGAACAGTTCGGCCAACGGTGGCTTTCTCCTCCTGATCTTCATCCCCGTTCTCTGGGTCGTTCTGATGCTTGTCTGGCTGGGCGCTGGGGCCTTTTTGGGAGAGCGGCCTCTGGTCCGCGCCTTTGTCCTCGGGGTGCTGATGCTCACCGTTTCCTGGTGTGCCATCTCGCTTTTCTGGGGTGGCGATACCTATCACTGCCCCAGCGGTGTGCCGTCGTGGTGGCCGGACTTCGTCCCGGCTCCAGGATTCTGAAAGAGCGTTTTGTTCCGGCGAGGTTGTCGGTTCGAGGTTCGGACGTTGCGTCAGTTCGGGGTGGATTCGCGGGTGAGTCGTCGGCTCATGAGGTCGATCATCGCGACATGGATTATGGCTTCGACGTGGATTATGGCTTCGGAGCGCTGTGGTGGGTCTCGTAGTCGTGGTGATCGACGAGGATCTGGGGGTGCCCGCGTACGGTCCGTTCGTGCGGTACTCGCACTCTGAATGGCTGCAAGCCTTTGCCCTCGACGGCGCTGCATGACCGGCAGTGCAGACCGCTCGCGTGGGCGGCGGGGCCGTGCCGCTTGCGCAGGGCATCAGCGTGCGCCCAGCCGCACCTCACCCCCTCGTATCCTGGCCCGATGCACCAGCCCACCACCTCCCGAACCGTCCGCCCATGACCGCCGGATCCCCCGGAAGCGGTACCGGGGACGGCGTGTCGTCGGGGGTCACCTTGCGGGAGATCCTCGTCCAGGACGAGGACGGCATCCTCCATCTCGTCCTCGCGCCGTCCGGTCAGGACGACACGGTCGTGCACGGAGTGATCATCGGCGAGGAGGACGCGGCGCGGCCGTATGCCGGGCACCTCGTGCTCGCGGCGGGGCTGCGGCCGGACGCCGTGAGCGCCCCGGACATTGTGCGGGAGGCGGCCCGGCGGGGGGCCGTCGCCGTCGTCCTGCGCAGTGGCGGCGGGGACAGCATGCCCGAGCCGGTGCTCGCCGCCGCGCGGGAGAGCGGGATCGCGCTGCTGTCCCGCGCCGAGTGGGCCGAGTGGGGCGACACCCTGGAGCTGGTGCGGTCCGCGCTCGCGTTCGGCGCGGTCGGCAGCCAGGACAGCCTGGCCGAGGGCGCCGCCGGTGGCGGTCTCGCCGTGCTCGCGTCGGTCGTCGCCCGCTACTGCCGGGCGTCCATCACGGTGGAGGACACCCAGTTCCGGGTCCTCGCCCACTCCGCGACCAGCGCCGACGCCGACGGACTGCGCCAGTCGACCATCCTGGGTGGCCGGGTTCCCGAGTGGAGGGTCGCCGAGCTGCGCCGCAGCGGACTGCTGCGCGCCCTGTGGAGCTCCCGAGACGTCATCCACCGCCCCGCCGACGAGACCGACCCCGAGCGTCTGGTCGTCGCCATCCGCGGCGGCGGCGAGGTCCTCGGATCCATCTGGGCCGCGGCCGACGGGGGACAGCTCTCGCCGGACGCTGCGCAGGTGCTGCGGCGCGCCGCGGAGATCGCCGTGCCGTACCTGCTGCAGCACCGGCTGCGGGGGAGTAGCAGCCGTCGGCGCCAGGCACACGCCCTGCGCGGTCTGCTGCTCGGCGAGGGCGACCGCCACTCCCACATGTGGTCGCTGGAACTCGCCCCCGACGTGCCCTGCGCCGTCGTCGTCGCCGAACGGGACCGCGCGTCGGGACCCGCCGCGGTACGCACTTTGCAGGCCCTCGCCCTCCAGGCCGCCGCGCACCGTGCCACTGCCCGCGTCTGGCGCGAGAGCCACCGGCTGACCGTCCTGCTGCCGGTCCCGGACGGCGACGAGCGCGACGCCGCGCACCTTGCCCGCGAACTCGATTCCCTCGCCGCGGCCATGCCCGACGCCCCGGCCGTCTGGGTCGGCGCCGGGACGCTGGCCGTCTCTCCGTCCGGCGCCGCCGACTCCTACGACGAGGCGCTCCTGGTCGTCCGGGCCTTGCGGGAACGGGAGGCTCGCGCGGTCCCGCCCAACAGCTCCGGGTCCACCGGGGGGCGAGCGGAGCAGCGGGGGCCGATCCGGCACGCGGGACCGGGCGACGTGGGGCAGACCGTGGCCGTACTGCGGGTCCTCGACGCGATCCGGCCGCTGTGGGAACGGTACGGCGGCCCCGTCCACGAGATGGTGACCACCGATCTCGCCGCCGGGGGCGAACTGGTGCGCTCGCTCACCGCCTACCTGGACGCGGCGGGCGACATGTCCCGGGCGGCCCAGCGTCTCGTCCTGCACCCCAACACCCTGCGCTACCGGCTGCGCCGGGTCCGCGAACGCTTCGGCATCGACCTCGACGACCCCGACACACGGCTCGTGGTCACGCTGGCGGTGCGCCTTGCCGGGAGCGATGCACCGGGCCACCACGAGTACGAGGGGTTCTGACGGTGTTGGTCTGCGTGTAAGGGGATTCCTCCGGGCTCGTCACCCTTTTCGGAGTGGCTGACAAAAAATCCGTGATCCTTTGTGTCGTACTACGAAGACGTCGACCGGCCCCGGGGAACATCCTCTTGTCACTCCCTCAAACGTGACGAAGGCTCCCCGTGACCCTGAACAGCGACGTCCCCCTGGACTTCTGCCCGCAGCCCACCACCGACGGCGCCGCTCTCCGCTCGGCCGAACGCGTCGGCACCGTCCTGCGCCACGCGCTCGACCACGGCCTGCTCGGGACCTCCCAGCCCGTCGCCGCATTCCTCGACATCGACGGAATCCGGGCGTCGGTCGCCTCCCTGCAGGCCGCCTTCGCCACCGTCCCCGAGGTGCTGCACACCTTCGCCGCCAAGGCCGCCTCTCTCGTCCCGGTGCTGCGGCTTCTCGCCGGCCTGGGCATGGGCTGCGAGGTCGCGAGCCCCGGCGAGCTGCGGCTGGCCCGGGACGCGGGATTCGCGCCGTCCCGTATCGTCCTCGACTCGCCGGCCAAGACCCGCGAGGAGATCGCCGAGGCGCTCGCACTGGGCATCGCTCTCAACGCCGACAACCTCGACGAACTGGACCGCATCGACACGCTCCGGCCCGCCGACTGCGCGTCCGTCATCGGGCTGCGCGTCAACCCGCAGGTCGGCGGCGGCACCATCGGCGCGATGAGCACCGCCACCGCCACCTCCAAGTTCGGGGTCGCCCTGCGCGACGCGGGCGGGCGTGACCGTGTCGTCCAGGCCTTCGTCCGACGGCCCTGGCTGACCCGGCTGCACGCGCACGTCGGCTCCCAGGGCTGCCCGCTGGAGCTGATCGCCGAGGGCATCGCGGAGACGTACCGCCTGGCGGAGGAGATCAACGCCACGGTCGGCCGACAGCAGATCACCAGCCTGGACATCGGCGGCGGTCTGCCGGTCAACTTCACCGACGACGACGTGCGCCCCACCTTCGACGACTACACCCGTGCCCTACGGGCCGCCGTACCCGGCCTGTTCGAGGGACGCTACGCCCTGGTCACCGAGTTCGGCCGGTCGCTGCTGGCCAAGAACGGGTTCATCGCGGCCCGCGTCGAGTACGCCAAGCAGTCCGGGGGACGCCGTATCGCCGTCACCCACGCGGGTGCGCAGACCGCGACCCGTACCGTTCTCATGCCCGGCTCCTGGCCGCTGCGGGTCGGCGCCTTCGACGCGGAGGGGCGGCCAAGGACCGGTCCGACCGAGGCCCAGGACATCGCCGGGCCCTGCTGCTTCGCGGGCGACATCGTGGCCGAGGGCCGCGACCTGCCGGTCCTGGCCGAGGGCGACTGGGTCGTCCTGTACGACACGGGCGCGTACTACTTCTCCACCCCCTGGGCCTACAACAGCCTGCCCCGCCCCGCCGTGCACGGCTACACGGCGGACGGCGGCGCCGTGCGCCTCGCCCCCGTGCGCGACGCGCAGACGCTCGACGAGATCGCCGCGGAGAGCGGCGCCCGGCACACGGACCGGCTCCTCGCCCTCACCCCGTCCGGCCCCGCCACCACCCGCTGAAACCCGCCACCCGTCGCCGACCAAGGGCTCACCCCCCTCACACCCGCGCACTGAGTTTCCCGTACGACGCCGTTGCCACCCCTCCGTCCCGACGCCCCCGAGGACCAGCCGCGACCACCCCCGCCGCTGAAATCGCCGCTGAACCGCCCCGTATCCCAGGAAGTGAGCTTCATGGCCATGCCCGACCAGACCGGTCCGTACGACGTCCTCATCACCGGCGGCACCGTGATCGACGGAACCGGCGCCGCCCCGCGCCGCGCGGACGTCGGCGTGCGCGCGGACCGGATCGTCCACGTCGGCGACCTGGACCCGACGGCGTCGGCGGCCACGGTGCTGGACGCGACCGGGCTGGTCGTCACCCCGGGCTTCATCGACCTGCACTCCCACGCGGACTTCTCGGTCCTGGCCATGCCCGACGCGGAGGCGTGTCTCCGGCAGGGCGTCACGACCCTGGTCACCGGCAACTGCGGGCTTTCGCCGTTCCCGCTCGCCGCCGCAGAGGCGGCCGCCGACGGCGGTCCGGGCACCCTGGCCGGGGCGCAGTGGCACGACCTCGACGGCTTCGCCGCCGCCGTGGAGGCCGCCCGGCCCGCCCTCAACATCGCCCCGCTGGTGGGACACGGCGCGCTGCGCACGGCGGTGATGGGCGACGCCCGCACCCCAGCGGGTCCCGCGGAACTGGACGCCATGCGCACCCTGCTCGCCACCGCGGCGGCTCAGGGCGTCTTCGGCATGTCGACCGGGCTCATCTACGCCCCGGGCTCCTTCGCCACCACCGCCGAGATCAAGGCGCTCGCCACCGAGGCCGCCCGGCACGGCCTGCTCTACGCCACCCACATGCGCGACGAGGGCGACCGCCTCCTGGAAGCCGTCGCCGAGGCGATCGACGTGGCGACGGCGTCCGGGGTACGGCTCCAGGTCTCCCACCTGAAGGCGATGGGCCCGGCCAACCACGGAAAGGTCGACAAGGCGCTGGCCGCGATCGACGCGGCGGCGGGCGACGACCTGGACGTGGCCTGCGACGTCTACCCCTACACCGCGTCCTCGACCCGGCTCACCTCCCGGCTGCCCGACTGGGCGATGGACGGCGGCCCCGCGGGCCTTCTGCAGCGGCTCGCCGACCCGGACACCCGCGCCCGCGTCCTGGCCGACCTGCGCCCGGCCGTCGGCCGCACGTTCCTGCCCGAAGGCGTCGTCCTCGCGATGATGGGTCCCGGCCTCTACAGCGACCGGATCGGCGACAGCATCGCCGACATCGCCCGCGACGAGGGCGTGGAGCCCGCCGAGGCCGTCCTCAACGTCCTGGCCGCACACCGGGGCGAGGTCATGATTGTCAACCATGCCATGGCGGACGACGACGTCGACACCGTGCTGCGCCACCCCGGCAGCGCGGTCGCCAGCGACGGCTGGGTGCTGCACGCCCCCGGCGACGGCCACCCGCACCCCCGCAACTTCGGCACCTTCGCCCGCGTCCTCGGCCGCTACGTCCGTGACCGCGGCGTCCTCGAACTCGCCGACGCCGTACGCAAGATGACGTCCCTGCCCGCCTCCCGCCTGCCCCTGCCCGACCGCGGCACCCTCGCCGCCGGACAGGTCGCCGACCTGGTCGTCCTGGACCCGGAGGAGGTCACCGACCTCGCGACCTTCGCGGACCCCTGGCAGTACGCGACCGGCGTGCGCGACGTCCTGGTGGCAGGCCGGTGCGTGCTCCGGGCCGGCGAGACCACCGACGCCCGCCCGGGTCGGGTCCTGCGCCGCAGCCCCGCCTGTTAGTACTCCAGCCGGACCTCTGTATTTGTGCTGGTCAACGGCCTGGCGGTGGGGAGTGTAGCGGGGGTTTGGCGTGCGCGGGACGGTCTTGGGCCGACCGTCCCACCGACGTGTGCCCGCGCCGCATCGAACAACTCCGCCGCCTGCATGCCTACGGCGTCACGGCGTTGACGCCCTGCGGGCGTCGGCCCGCTCCCATCCGCGTACCTCACATCTGGGACTTCATGGAAGATCACCCTGATGAGCCAAAGTCAGTATCTGGCCCTGGGGAGATCCTGCAGGGCTCCAGAAAGCGCTTTTCGCTGAGCAGGCCCAGAAGGAGGGACGGCCGCTCGGCCTCGGGCAGGTCTGGCGGGATGGCGAGGTCGGGGGCGTGAGGTGATGAATCGACCAGCGGGGTGTCCGGTTTCGTCGCTGCTATCAGAGCCTCCAGGAAGTGTGTACCGCTCTTGCCATGCCGTCTCCTCACGATGCCGCAGTCCTCCGGGTGGGCCAGGGCGGCGGAGACCAGGACCAGCACACCGTTCCGAGCGAGAATTTCGGCTGTCAGCCCAGCACGCCGTACGTCCTCGGCCTCGAGCACGGCCACCTGGTGCCCCGCGCCGCGAAGCAGTTCAGCCAGCGCATGTGCGAGGGGCGTCGTGCCCGACCCCGGTGAACCGGTGAGCCACACCGTCACTCCGCAGTCGCAAGGCTTGGTGTACACGGGCATGTCTGGGCAACCTCACTTCTCAGGGCAGGAGTTGGTTCGGTGCAGGGAGTGGGCGAAGGACCACCAGAGCACGCCGTATGCGATCACGATGGCCGCGATGCACAGGGCGGCATGCTGGGCGTCCATCATGGTGGCGAGGCCCCCTGCCACCAGTTGGCTCGCGCCGAGGGACAGCGTGGAGAACATGAAGTCAACGCTGAGGACGCGCCCGCGGATGGTGTCCGGCGTGGCCGACTGCAGGGCGAAGGACGACAGGGTGGAATTCATGCTTCCCCCGATGTGGGCCGTAACGACCAGCAGGGCGGCCAACGGGAACCACGCGACAGCGGAAAATCCCGCATAGGCCAGGCCGAACGTCAGGGTCGAGGCCAGGGTGAGCAGCCGGATCCGCCCCTCCCGCCCCGACAGCAGCCGTCGGCCCAGAACAGGGCCGATCAGCGCACCCACTCCCCGGGCGGCGTAGAGCAGGCCCACACCGACATCGCCGACGTGGAAGACCGCTGCGCCCAGGGCAGGGAAGAGTGCCAGAACACCGTTGCCCAGGGCGGTTCCCGGCTTGGCCAGTACCAGTGCAGTGATACGGCGGTCCTTGCGGGCGAACGACGCGGTTTCCCGCAGATCATCGCGCACCCGGCCCCGCGCCTGCCCGCGCTGGTGGTCACCGCAGGGCTTTCGCACCCGCTGGACCAGAGCCGCGGAGATGCAGAAGGTGGCCACGTCGAGGGCGAAGCACCAGGATGTGCCGACGGCGGACGCGAGCAGGGCGCCCAGTGAGGCACCCACGGCGAGCATGATCCCCCAGGCGCCGCCGCTGAGCGCATTGGCCGTCAACAGGTCTTGTTTCGGCACCAAGTTGGGCAGTGCGGCGTTCGCGGCCGGCCCGTAGAACGCCTTCACGCCCGCGACACCACCCAGCGCGATCAAGGCGATCCAGGCCGTCGACTCGTCCCTTACGAGGAACAAGGTGGCGATGAAAGCGGCGGAGAGCAGGTCGCACAGGATCATCAGCCGGCGCCGGTCGACGCGGTCGACGATCACTCCGGCGTACGGGGACAGCGCGGCGATGACCAGGGTGTCGGCCGCGAGGACCAGCGCCCCCCACAAAGGGGCGCTGGTCAGCTGCTGGAGCAGCGCGAGCAGCGGGATCATCGCGAACCAGTCGCCGCCGAGGCTGACCAACTGGGACAGGTAGACGCGGCGGAAGTCCGCTTCCTGCCGCAGCAGTTGACCTGCCGACCTCGGCATCGCGGACGGGTGCGGTGCGGCGCCTGTCGTACTACTGCGCGTCAGCACGCAGCGCCTCGCGGAGCTCGTCGGAGCGGCCGGTGAGGAGGAGAGCCAGTCGGTGCCGGTTCGGTTCGGGCAGCTGATCGAGTACCTGCTCGTCCACCCGGGCAAGGAAGCCACGCCCGAGCTCCAGAGCCGTCGCCATCGCCTCGTCGGTGTTCTCGAGCATCGCAAGGGTCGCGATGCGCAGGTCGCCCAGGCACATGTCGCGCTCGTAGGCAGGCAGCAGTTCGGGAGCGTATTCGCGCACGATGTCGCCGGTGACCACCATCATGCGCATGCGGGCCGCGATGTTGTCGGGCTCGTAGAGGCGCTGAGTGATGGAGCGTTCCCCGGTTTCGCGGATACGCCAGTGGTAGACGACCTGTCCGACCACGTCTACCGCGCGGGCCTCGACGTGGGCTCGTACGGTCACGGGCGCGTCCTCGTACTGGCGCAAGGAGAAGGCGAATTGGTGGTGGTCCCAGAACGACCGGCGGAACACCTTGTTCCAGATCATGCGGTCGAGGATCAGCTTGTGGTCGCGGGTGATGTGGGTGCGGCGGCGCGGGGCGGCGAAGACGTCGGCATAGCGCGGATGGCGGTGGGTGCCCGAGGTGGTAAGGCGTCGTACGTCCCCGGAGGCGAAGTCGGAGCCAGTGGATTGAAGGGATTCCACCAGAGCGCGGTAGGCCGTCGGCGGTACGACGTCGTCGGAGTCGGCGAAGGCCAGATAGGTACCGGTGGCCTTCGCGGCACCGGCGTTGCGGGCGGCACTGAGCCCGAGGTTGTGCTGGGTGATCAGGGAGAACCGCTCGTCCTTGGCCACCCATGAGGACGCGATCTGGGGGCTGTTGTCGGTCGAGCCGTCGTCGACCAGCACCACTTCGATGTCCGTGAGTTCCTGGGTGGCCAGCGACTCCAGGAGCTCGGGGAAGTAGGGGGCGACGTTGTAGAAGGGCACGACGACGCTGAGTGTCGGCATCGGGGATACCTCAGTTCTGGGGTGTGCGGGCGAGGATTCCTGTGGCGCAGGCGATTCCCCCTGCGCCTTTGGCGAGTTCGGGTATCGGCACACGGGCGACGCACTCGACGCCGTGCCGGGCGAGCAGGGCCGCGGTGTCCCGGGACCCGGTCGGCATGAGGATCGAGCGGGGCGCCACGGTGACGAAGTTGAACGCCAGATGGGTGCGGACCTCGTCGGACTCAGGGATGTCGACGACGGTGAACCCCAGATCACGCAGTCGGCGCACATCGGCGGGGTCCATGATCGAGGTACGGGCGGCGAGCAGGTCGGCGTCGAGCACCTGGAGTACGCCCAGCAGATGCTGGACTCCGTTCGGTACGGACAGCCGCAGCACCTGCGCGCCCTGCTGCTGGGCCTCTTGCGCGACCTGCCGGGCGCCGGCGTCGTTCGTGCGTGTGCCGAGTCCGACGGCGACCAGGTCGGAGCGCAGCCACTGGGCGTCGGCGCCCTCGAAGAGACCGTCGGCGCCGATGGTTCTGGCCACGGGAATGCCGAGCTGTGCGCAGAGCCGGAGGGTCTGCCGTTCCTCACCGGCGCGGACGCTGCTGGCCATCCGGGGAATGACGGCTCCTGCGCCGGTCATCCACAGCAGATCACGCACGAACATCGCGTTGGCGCCACTGTAGGGATTGCCGCCGGGCGGCTGGGACGCGGGCAGCTCGTGCACGGTGATACCGAGGGCCCGGTATGACTCGGCCAGTATGTCCATGTCACGGCGCAGCGCGGAGGGGTCGAGCTGCTCCAGGTGCTGGAGCGCGTCCGGGTCCCCGGCGGTCAGCAGCGAGGCCGGCGGGCAGTGCAGGGCGACATCGGTGAGCCGGTCGAAGTCCCGTTCCACCCGCAGCGGCGCCCAGATGCCGCCGTGCGCGATGTCGTCCTCGAGCCGTCCCGGGCGGGCGCGCCAGCCCGGCCCGTGATAGGCGGCGGCGGTCACAGCCACTGGTCCTCCTCCCCCTTGCGGTAGCCGAGTTCGCTCGCGACCTCCCGGATGGCGGGGTGCTCCACGGCCGGGAGCACGAGGTGGGCTCGCTGCCGCCAGCGCGCCGGGCGAGGCTGCGCGGTCGCCATGACGACAGGGAACTGGACCGGACGGGAAGGCTGTTGAACTCCGGCGAAGTCGAAGACGGACCGGAGGGTGGCCTCCCGGGCGGCGGGATGAAGAATCTGCTCGAAGGGCACACGCAGAACCTCGTCCGCGATGCCGGGCGCCAGCCCCTCGAGAGCTGAGCGGTGCGCTCCCGCCCACTGATGGGCACACACCCATTCCAGCGGCTGGTCGACGAGCTTCTCCCAGCCGGGCGGAATGTCGAAGTTCCACCAGCGCCGGGCCGCCGCGCCGAGTTCCGAGTAGCCGTCGATGGCCAGGGTGTGCTGGTCGGAGACGTCGTACGAGAAGAATCCCCGGTCGCGCCAGCCGTCGTAGAGCCCGTTGATGCTTGCGGCAGGGTTGCGGGTGAGGTGGACCACCCGTATGTGGGCGTGAGGGAAGAGGCGTCGCAGCAAAGGCAGTCGGTAGGCGTCGACAGACGACTTGATCACCACGGGATGGCGCTGCAGACAGTCCCGGTCGGCGGCGGTGCGGACGCGGGGGACGATGAACGGCGGTTCCTCGATGCAGAAGCCGTCGTGGGGCGTGCGCAGGTCGCCGGTGCTCCCCTCGCTCCGCAGAGCAGGCGGCAGATCGTAGAAGGAGGGGTCGATCCGGGGATGGGAGCAGCGAAGGCGGTGCAACACCTGAGCGAACAGGGCGTCCGGGTCGTCGCGGCGTACACAGCCGCGCACGGCCTGGTCAACGGCATCCTGGACGGTCGTGTGCCGGATCTCCTCCAGGGGCCACTGCAGGGCCAGGCGGCGCGTCACGACGGCCGCGTACTGCATCCGGCCGACGGCATCCACCGGCGGCCGGTTCGGCCCCGAACCGAGCAGGGACATGAAGTCCGCTGAAAACTCGGACCAGTTGAACACGGCGTCCGGCTCCAGTATGTCGGAACCGTCCCTACCGCGGTCGAGCCCGTTCAACTTGTACAGAGCGGTGTGTTCACCGGCGATGGACAGGACGTCGGGCTGGTCCGACAAGATCTGGTGAAGGAGGCTGCTGCCGCCCCTGGACGAGGCCACGATTGCCACGACGCGTGTGACGTGCGACAGATCCACGTCCGCGGAGACGGGCACGGTGGCCAGTGTGCGTCGGGCTGCGGCGATCGACCGGTCCCGCACGGAGACTTCAACGCCTGATGCCATCAGAGCAGGACCTCGCTTCCGTAGGCGGCTTCGAAGGCGATGCCACCGCCGGGGGGTACGTCGATGGTGAGTGGCCCTCCGGGATGGGGGCGTTCAGCGGTGAGTGGTTGCCCGGTCGGCGAGAGGACGGTGAAGGAGAGCCCCTCGGCCTGCGCGTCCACCGTCAGCCGGGGCGCGTAGCCGCCGTTGAGCACGATGGCCGGCCGCTGCACCTGGCACGAGGTGGTGGGCTGGAGGACGAAGACGACATCGCGCTCGTCGGCGGACGCCCGCAGGACGCTGTGTGAGGCGTTGTCGGTCGTCCGATGCTGCAGGAAGCCGCTCATGTTGTCGGCGTACAGCTGGTGGTGCCGGCGCAGCACCTCCTTGCCTTCCTCGGACAGGCGGGCGAAGTCCGAGCCGTAGGCCGGGATCCCGGCGGCCAGCATGGAGATGACCGACACGGCGATGTCCTGCGGCGTGTCATGGGGGCCAAACGTCTGGTAGTCGTTGATCGCGGCCGCGGTGTACGCCTGCACATGCAGGGTCCGCAGGAAGTTCGTCCGCGGGTCGAACGGTGCGTCGCCGGCCCGCATGCAGGTGCCGTACGGGGTGAGGAACGCCGTGCCGTAGTTCTGCTTGAGTTCGACAATGTAGTCCGGTGCCACCTCACGGGTGCGCCGGTCGGCGTCCTCCAGCATCAGCTGCAGGCCGGTGAGCATCGAGTCCAGGTCGTGCTCGTGGTGCGGGCTCTGGCACCGCAGGTCGGGTATCCAGTTGAACAGGTCGTACTTGGCGCCGTGGAATCCGTACTCCCGCACCAGCCGTACGCAGACGTCCGCCATCACCCGGCGCGCCTGGGCGTTCATGAAACACAGCGAGTAGAACTGGGTCTCGCCCAGCACCGGTTCGCCGGAGGCCGGGGCGATGAGCAGGTGGCGGCGGTCGGCAAAACAGTCGGCGGCGGGGCCGACAGCATGCGGAGCGCACCAGATGAGGGCCCGCGCCCCCATCGCCTCCACCCGGCGCACCAGTGCGTGCATGTCGGGAAACTTGTCCGGGTCGGGCTTCCAGTCACCGATGTTCAGCGGCGTCTCGTACGCGGTGTCCAGGCCGGGGCCGAACCAGCCGTCGTCGATGATGAAGTTCCGGACGCCGACATCGAGTCCGATCTTGACGTTCTCCAGGACCATCTCCGTGCTGATGTCGTCGCTGGCCCAGTCGGTCCAGCTGCACCAGAAGGGCTCGAAGGAGCGGGCGACGATGCGGTCCTCCAGCCCGAATGCGGCTCGGGTCCGCTCGGAGAAGTCCCGCAGCACCTCCAACCACGGCCCGCGCTCGCCGCCCTGCGGCCCGGAGACGAGATACACGTGCTCGGTCAAAGACCCATCGGCCGCGGCGGCGGACCGGGGCAGGGGGTACTCCTGCGTGCCCCGGCGAAGGCTCACCTCGACGCCGCCCGTATGGACGTTCAGCGCCCGGTTGGACACGGGCTCCAGAAGGCGCATGTCCGTCTCGGCGAGGGAACCGATGACGCCCATGGCCAGTTCCACGTTCCCGTCCCGCCCGGTGAACATGTAGAGCGGGACCTTGACGTCGTTGATCTTCGACTGGGCGAGCCGACCGAACTTCCAGAAGCTGGTGGCGTGCATCAGGTTCATGAACCACCGCCCGCTGTCCGGTGGAACGACCTCATCGAAGTTCCCCATCGGCGCACGCAGCAGGTACTCGACGGAGACGATGCGCTCGCCGCTCGGCGGACGCACAGTGACCTTGAAGGGAGCCGTGCCGCTCACGCTGACGTCGATGTCCTCGCGGCGGGCGGCGGCCACCTCCCCGAGCACGAAGGGGCCGAACTCCCTTTCAACTCCCGACTCAAGACGAACGATCAGGCGCATGCGTGGTGCTGCGTTCATCGATTGCCCTTCTGGCTGCGGAAGACCCACTCGGGGGCAGCGGGCCGGACGGCGTTACGCTCCGTTCACAATCCGCGAGGCAACCACAATCGAACATGAGACGTCAATGAATCGGTTCAGATTCCAAGGTTAGTCAACAGATCTGAACTAAAGTGAACGACTGTCTGGGGGTGAGTGGGTCGAGGCCCGGTCAGAGGAAGTCACCCTGTTTGTGCCGGTGACGTACGGGCTGTGCGGGGCCGAGGGGCCCGTGTGCTCCAGTAGCCGCTCCCTGAAGCGGGTGAGGACCGTGTGGCCGAAGCCGGGATCCGCCGGCTCCCGGCCGAGCATGTATTTCCGGTCGATCGCCCTTGCGGCCATCGCCGCGGCCTGCCGGACGGTGAGATCATCGGCGAACTGCACCACCGTCACCGGTGTCAACGCTCCCGGGGGCAGCCCCGGCCGGCCCCGGATCCCGTAGCTTGCGGCCTACGGCTCGTCGGTGAACAACCCCATGAGGTGATCCTTCACTCGCATCGCCAACGTGCCTTCGGAGAACACCGTCCACGCCGCCCGCGACGTCTCCTCCGGGATCTCCGGCAGCCCGCCCGCCTGCAACGACATGGCCAACTCCGCACGCTGGACAGCCCGGTACGTCCAACGTGCCCGACCGGAGGAGATCACTTGACGGAATCGCGCAACAGCGACCCAGGGCGGCTTCGCCGCCCGCCGTGAGGCGGGCAAAACGAAGGTCTCGGGCAGGGCTTCGGCGTAGTCGCATGACGTCTGGTTCGTGATCATCCGAGGCCGAGGAGCGCGAGGGGGCATCGAGGGTCGCGGGCGTTGCGGCGGAGGCCGGCCGCGATGTTCTTCACTCCGGCTGCCCGGAGGGCTCCGATGGCAAGGTTGCGCCAAGTGGCCATTGCGGCCCATCCCGGCGCTGGAACCCCTCGCGGACTACGGCTGGGCGGTCGGAGGGCGTCAGCCCTTCTGACCGCCCTCCAACGCCGCCACCGCGTCCTTGGCGGCCTTGATGGCGCCCTTGTTGATCTCGTCCGTACTCGGCGCCTTCTTCGACTCGAAGTCGCTGCCGTTGTAGGTGATGACCACCAGCGCGTTGGACACGCGGACGATCACCTCTCCCTCACGCGTCTGCTGCTTGTCCTCGGTGGTGAGGTTCACCACCGAGTAGGCGGTGTCACCGAGACCCGGAACGGCGCCTCCGCCGCTCTTCTCCGCGAGACGCTCCTTGTACGCCGTCTGTGCCGCGTCGTCCGAGTCCATGATCTCGAAGGAGACGTCGAGCCAGCGGTAGTCGTACCCCTTCAGCGCGTTCCAGGAGCAGGTGCGGCGCACCTTCGTGTCCGTCGACGGGATCTCCTTGCCGGCCGTCTTGGCGCCCGGCACAAGCGACTTGACCGTCGTCGCGGCCACGCTCGCGCAGGGTGCGGGGGCGGAGGCATACGACTTCGACTCCGCCGTCGACGACGGCGCGGAGGACGATGAGGTGGGCGTCTTCTGGGTCGGTTCACGCTCGGCTGCCGGTGTCGGGGCGAACGGACCGGACGTCAGCGACCAGCCGGCGGCGGCGAGCACGACGACCGGCGACAGACGCGCGGTGAGGGCGAGCGGCAGTGGCAGAGAACGCAAGGCGCACTTCTCGTGGGGGTCGGTGCGGAGGGTGTCCACACTGCGGACGGGACGCCAGTGTCACACGACTCCCTGTGGGGTGGAAGTGCGAACTCGCTGCGTACCTGTGCGATTACAGTGGCCGGTAACTCGTGGGCTGTGTGTGCCGATTTGTCCGCCCGGGTGGAGGCGGGCCGAGTGCCAAATTCGGTTGCTGTGTTCGATGCCGGTCCGCAGCCTTGACGCATGTCTTCGTCATTACCTGTCACCGGGGGCGAGCCGCCCGCCGTCCGCGACGACATCCTCGACTACTACGCACGCGGCAAGGAGGACGCCCGCCTCAGAGAAGGCGGCGCACCCGCCGGGCGGCTGGAGTTCTGGCGTACGCAGGACGTACTGCGGAGGCTTCTGCCCGCGCCCCCCGCACGGGTGCTGGACGTCGGCGGCGGCAGCGGGGTGCACGCGGAGTGGCTCGCCCGGGACGGCTACGGGGTCGAACTCGTCGACCCGGTACCGCTGCACGTCGAGCAGGCGGCCCGGTTGCCCGGAGTGAGTGCGCGTTCCGGAGACGCCCGGTCCCTGACGGACGAGGACGCCGCGTACGACGCGGTGCTGCTGCTCGGCCCGCTGTACCACTTGCCCGAACGGGCCGACCGGACAAGGGCGTTGCGCGAGGCGCACCGCGTGGTCCGGCCGGGCGGGCTGGTCGTCGCGGCCACCATCAACCGGTTCGCCGGGCTGCACGACGTGCTGAGGGAGGAGCGCTACTTCGATCCGGCGCAGCGGACGCAGACCGACGCCGTCACGGAGCACGGCAGGCATCCGTCCCAGCGGGAGGGCCGGCTCTTCACCACCGCCTACTTCGCGCAACCGAGCGAACCTGCCGAGGAGTTCACCGAGGCAGGGCTCACCGTCGAGGGCCAGTACGGCGTCGAGGGCGTCGCCTGGCTCATGGGCGGTCTGGAGGCGTGGCTCGACGATCCGGAGCGCCGAGAGGCCGTCCTGGCGGCGACCCGGCGCATCGAGTCCGAGCCGGCGCTGCTGGGCGCGAGCGGACATCTGCTCACCGTGGGCAGGCGGCAACCGTAAGGCACGCGCGCGTGCGTACGATCACGGGACCGGCCGCCGCGCGCGAGGAGTCCGCCCGTGTTCACCACCCGACCCACCCTCCAGGGCACCTTCGGCATGGTGTCGTCCACGCACTGGCTGGCCTCCCAGTCGGCGATGGCCGTCCTGGAGGACGGCGGCAACGCCTACGACGCCGCCGTCGCCGGCGCCTTCGTGCTGCACGTCGTCGAGCCGCACCTCAACGGACCCGCGGGCGAGGTGCCGATCCTGCTCGCCCCGGCGGGCGGCGAGGTGCGTGTGCTGTGCGGGCAGGGCGTCGCGCCCGCCGGGGCCACGGTCGCGTACTACAGGGGACTCGGTCTGGATCTCGTACCCGGCACCGGGCCGCTCGCCGCCGCCGTCCCCGGCGCGTTCGACGCCTGGATGCTCCTGCTCCGCGACCACGGCACCAAGCCCCTGGCCGACGTCCTGAAGTACGCCATCGGGTACGCCGAACACGGGCACGCGCCCGTGGAGAACGTCGGCGCGACCGTCGAGACCGTCCGGGAGCTGTTCGAGACGGAGTGGACCTCGTCCGCGGATGTCTACCTGCCCGACGGGCAGGCCCCGCGGCCGGGCCGGCTGTTCCGTAATCCGGCCCTCGCCGCCACCTGGAAGCGGCTGCTCTCCGAGGTCGCCGGGGCGGGCGACCGGCAGGCGCAGATCGAGGCCGCGCGGGAGGTGTGGCGCACCGGGTTCGTCGGTGAGGCGCTGGTACGGCAGGCACAGCGGCCCACCATGGACACCAGCGGTGAGCGCCACACCGGCACGCTCACGGCCGCCGACCTCGCCGGCTGGTCCGCGTCCTACGAAGCGCCGGCGACGTACGACTGGAACGGCTGGACCCTGTGCAAGGCCGGCCCCTGGAGCCAGGGCCCGGCCCTCCTCCAGCAACTCGCCCTGCTCCCGCCCGAGCTGCCCCGGTACGGCTCCGAGGAATACGTCCACCTGCTGGTCGAGGGTTGCAAGCTGGCCATGGCCGACCGCGAGGCCTGGTACGGGGACGCCGCCGACGTGCCGCTCGATGACCTGCTGTCGGCCGGGTACAACGTGCGGCGGCGGGCGCTCGTCGGCGACAAGGCCTCGTACGAGCTGCGGCCCGGCGCCCCTGGAGGCCGCACCCCGAGGCTGAGCGCGCACGCGCACGTGGTGGCCGCCGACGACCCCGGCTTCAACCCGATGGGCGCGGGCGAGCCGACGGTCGCCAAGGGCCCGGCGTCGTCCCCGGTGCCGGGCGAACCGGACGTGCGCGCCGACGGCGCCACCCGCGGCGACACCTGCCACCTCGACGTCGTCGACCGCTGGGGCAACATGGTCGCCGCCACGCCCAGCGGCGGCTGGCTCCAGTCCAACTCCGTCGTCCCCGAACTGGGCTTCCCGCTCGGTACCCGCCTCCAGATGACCTGGCTGGAGGAGGGGCTGCCGAACTCCCTCACCCCGGGCCGCCGCCCCCGCACCACCCTCACGCCCTCGATCGCCCTGCGCGACGGGGTGCCGGTCATGGCGTTCGGCACGCCCGGCGGGGACCAGCAGGACCAGTGGCAGCTGCACTTCTTCCTGGCCGTCGCCCTGCGTGAGCAGGTACGCGGCGGCCTCGACCTCCAGGGCGCGATCGACGCCCCGAACTGGCACAACGACGGCTTCCCGGGCTCCTTCTACCCGCGCGGCATGCGGCCGGGGAGCGTGACCGTGGAGTCCCGTATGCCCGCGGAGGTCGTCGAGGGGCTGCGGCGGCGCGGCCATGACGTGACCGTCGCCGACCCCTGGTCCGAGGGCCGGCTGTGCGCGGTCGCCCGGGACCCGGAGACCGGGATCCTGTCGGCGGCGGCGAACCCGCGGGGCATGCAGGGGTACGCGGTCGGACGGTGAGGCGCGCGGGGGCCTGCCGCCGGGGCCTGCCGTAGGGGTCCGCCGCCGGGGCGAGCCCGCGGGGCCAGCCTGGGGGCGAGGTTTCGGAGCCTGCCGCCGGGGTCCGGTTCAGTTCCGGCTCGGGGGCCCGGCGGCACACCCCGGCGCCGGGTGTTCATGCCGATTCCACCTGCTGTGCACCGGCCGGGCGGGGATTGTCAGTGGCGCGTGGTCTCATGGGGGCATGCTCGAAGACATCACGGAAACCATCGACGAGTTTCTCGCCCGCCACTCGGCCGACGTGGAAGAAGCGCTCCGCGGAGCGGCCGCCGCCGAGATCATGCCGCGCTTCCGCCGGCTCGCCGCGCACGAGGTCGACCAGAAGGGCGGCCCGCACGACCTGGTCACGGACGCCGACCGCAACGCCGAGCTGTACCTCACCAAGGCGCTCGGCGCCCTCCTGCCCGGCTCCGTCGTGGTCGGCGAGGAAGCGGTGCACGCCAACCCCGCGACGTACGAGGCGATACAGGGCGACGCGCCGGTCTGGATCGTCGACCCCGTCGACGGGACACGGCAGTTCGTGCACGGCGACGACGGCTTCTGCACCCTGGTCGCGCTGGCGCGGGGCGGGGTCCTGCTCGCCTCGTGGACGTACGCGCCGGCCCGCGACCAACTGGCCACGGCCGTACGGGGCCGCGGCGCCTTCCTGGACGGCGAGCGCCTGTTCGCCGGCCCGCCCGCACCCGGCCGGGACCTGGAGATCGCCACCTCCCACCCGGACTACACGACCGACGAGCAGAAGCGCACCCTGCTCCGCCTGTGGACGGACGGCGTCGCGCCGCGCGCCTGCGGTTCGGCGGGCCTGGAGTATCTCGCCGTCGCCCGCGGCGAGTTGGATGCCACCGCTTTCTCCTGGGAGCTGGGCTGGGATCACGCGGCAGGCCTGCTGCTGGTCGAGGAGGCCGGCGGCGCCCACCTGACCGTCACGGGTGAGCCGTTCCGCATCACGGGCGGCAACGCCCTGCCGTTCACCGCGGCGCGGGACGCGGCCACGGCTCGCCGGGTGGTGGGGTTGCTGTCGGGCGGAGTCTGATCTGCGGAGCGCGGCTCTTCGGCATGAAGAGCACGGTGACCACCTCGAACTCCAGCACCCTGCCGACCGGCGGCCAGCCGGCGCCCTCTCGGGGGAGGTGCAGGACGTCCACGAAGCCGTCGACGGGCAGACCGAGGCCGACGCGGAGCCCCGTGCGGCCGGGCGGCCAGGGGGAGGGCGCGATCGTCCCGGTGACCCGGGCCCCGCTCGGCAGCGGCCCGGAGCGGTATCTGCCCAGCTCGTGCCGGTACTGCCGGGCCCGGCGCCACGACGCCTCGAATTCCTCGGCTGTCACCGGTTCCTCGGGCGAGGGTGCCGACGCCTGTGACGCCACGCCGAACGTCGACTCTCCGTACACGGAGGCGTACAGCTGCCCGCCGAGCGGTCCGTACTCCTCCCGCAGCCCGGCGAGATCGGGCGCCGAAACGGCGGCCTGCGCGCTCCCGTCCGGCCCGAAGCCCGCCTCGCGCAGCAGTTGCCCGGCGTCGGTCACCTCGAACCAGCGATCGGCCCCCGACTCCCCGGACCCGCTCCGAAACCACCGTGTCACCCCGCCGAATTTACCCGCGCCGTGAGGCCTGTCAGTCCCCCGGCATATCCTGATCCCCAGTGGCCATCGGCTGACGAAGGAGTCCGAAGGTGCCGTCGATGCTCGATGCGGTCGTGGTGGGTGCGGGGCCGAACGGACTGACCGCTGCCGTGGAGCTGGCCCGTCGCGGCTTCTCCGTGGCCGTCTTCGAGGCGCGTGACACCGTCGGCGGAGGAGCCCGCACCGAGGAGCTCACCCTCCCCGGCTTTCGCCACGACCCCTGCTCCGCTGCGCACCCCCTCGGCATCAACTCACCCGCCTTCCGAGCGATGCCACTCGAACGCTACGGCCTCGAATGGCTGCACGCCAAGCTGCCCATGGCGCACCCCTTCACCGACGGCACCGCCGCCGTGCTGTCCCGGTCGGTCGCCGAGACCGCCGCCTCGTTCGGGCCGCGCGACGCGGGGGTGTACCGCAGGCTGGTCGAGCCGTTCCTGCCCAAGTGGGACACCCTCGTCCGCGACTTCATGTCCCTGCCGCTCACCGCCCTGCCCCGCGACCCGGTCACCCTCGCTCGTTTCGGCCTCGTCGGCCTGCCCCCGTCGGCCTGGCTGACCCGCCGCTTCCACGACGAGCGGGCCAAGACCCTCTTCGCCGGCCTCGTGGCACACGTCATGGCCCCGCTCAGCGGCCTGGCCACCGGCGCCGTCGGCCTGATCTTCGCCCTCGCCGCGCACGCCCGCGGCTGGCCCGTCGCCCGCGGCGGCTCCCAGTCCGTCTCCGACGCCCTCGCCGCCTACCTCGAGGACCTCGGCGGCACCATCCACACCGACTACGAGGTCAAGCGTCTCGACGACCTGCCGCCCGCCCGCGCGTACGTCTTCGACACCTCGCCCACCGCGCTGGCCCGTATCGCGGGTTTCGGCCGGTACTACGAGGGGTACCGGTACGGCCCCGGCGTCTTCAAGATCGACTACGCGCTGGACGGTCCGGTCCCGTGGACCGCGAAGGAGGCGCGGGTCGCCGGCACCGTGCAGATCGGCGCGGACAGCGCGGAGATCGGCGCGGCGCTGCGCGCGGCGTCCCGGGAGAACCGCGCGCCCGACAAACCGTTCATGATCACGGTGCAGCCCAGTGTCGTCGACCCAGGCCGGGCTCCGGCGGGCAAGCACGTCTTCTGGGCCTACGGCCATGTCCCCCACGGCTGGACCGGCGACCTCACGGACGCCATAGAACGCCAACTGGAGCGCTTCGCACCGGGCTTCCGCGACCGCGTCCTCGCCCGCGCCACCGCAGGCCCGCCCGAACTCGCCGCCCGCAACGCCAACTACGTCGGCGGCGACATCGCCACCGGCGCGGTGTCCGGACTCCAGATCATGCTGCGCCCGAAGCTGTCCCTGTTCCCCTACAGCACCCCGCACCCGGCCGTGTTCATCTGCTCGCAGGCCACCCCGCCGGGCCCTGGCGTCCACGGCATGTCGGGACACAACGCGGCGAAGGCCGTGTGGCGGAGGCTGCGGCAACAACCGTAGGAGCGGCGCGCTCTCCGACGTACGGTTACTGCCGGTGCCGGTGGTGGTGGTGATGTTCGGCTCCGGCCGGCGGGTATAGAGACAGCCATGACCACCATCACCCTCGCCCAGGGCGACATCACCGAGCAGTCCGTCGACGCCATCGTCAACGCGGCGAACTCCTCCCTGCTCGGCGGCGGTGGCGTCGACGGCGCCATTCACCGGCGCGGCGGCCCCGCGATCCTCGAGGACTGCCGCAAACTGCGCGCTTCCCACTACGGCAAGGGCCTGCCCACCGGTCAGGCGGTCGCCACCACCGCCGGCCGACTGGACGCGCGCTGGGTGATCCACACGGTGGGTCCGCGATTCACCCACGAGCAGGACCGGTCGGAGCTGCTGGCCTCCTGTTATCGGGAGTCGCTGCGGGTCGCGGATGAGGTGGGCGCCCGTACCGTCGCGTTTCCCGCCGTCTCCGCCGGTATCTACGGGTGGCCGATGGAGGACGCCGCCCGGATCGCCGTGGAAACGGTGCGGGCGACACAGACGGCGGTCGAGGAGGTCAGGTTCGTCCTCTTCGACGACCGGGCCTACGACGCGTTCGCCAGGCAGGTCCAGTGACGGACGCCGTCGTGCACACGCACATGTCGGCGCCCGCCCTGTCCCGGCTCAGGTGGCGCGCAGTGTCGCGATGATCCGGGGGTGGCCGTCGACCGTCCGTTGTTCCGTGTCGCCCGTCTCCGTGAGCCCGGCCCACGCGGCCAGCCGTGTCACGGCCGGGGCACTGAAGCCCCAGTAGTGCATGTCGTCGCCGGTGGTGGCCTCGCCGGCGGCCAGCACGCGTACCGCAGAGGCGTCGTCGCTCTGTCCGGACATCCCGTAGGTCTCCAGCAGGATCTCGCCGCCCGGGTTGAGGAGCGTGCGGAGGGTCCGGAGCATGCCGAGCGGGTTCTCCACCCGGTGGAGCATCCCGCAGCAGAAGACGAAGTCGAACCTTTCCGCCGACGTCGCCAACTCGATCGCGTCGGCCCGCAGGTATTCCACCGAGGACCCGATCAGCTTGCCGACGGCGCGGAACGCCTCGCCTCCGGCGATCTCGATGCCCCAGCGTTCCCTGACCGTGTGCGTGTACTGCTCGTTGTCGACGGCCAGGACCCGCTCCGCCCCGCGTGCCTCCGCCAGGAAGGCGTAGAAGCCGTCACGCGTGCCGACGTCGAGTACCCGTACGCCACGGAAGTCGGCCGGAAGGAAAGGGATGCGGTAGCGGTGGTCGCGAGCGATGCCCCGTGTGTACAGGCCGGCCTTCGTGTTGAGCGCGAAGGTGTGGAACCAGATCGGGATTTCCTGCAGGACCGCTTCGCATTCCTCGACCGGCGCGTCGAGGGGAAGCAGGTCCGCCACTTCGCGTTTCGCGTCCGTGATCTCGAAGTACACCTGTGCGGTCATCGACTCCGCCTCTCGGATCAACGCCACCCGCCTCACGTGAAGGCGTGCGACAGTCACTCCCGCCCATCGGTGCCTCCCGGTGCCTCTCGCTCCGGTGTCACCACAGTGGACGTCCTGGTGGGGTCACCGCTCGACGAGGTGGGCCGTACGGGTGGCGATGATCAGGCCGACCGCGGGACGAGGCCGTTCGCGCTGAAGGAGACCGCGCGCGCTCACATCGGCCGCCGCGCGGCTGTGCGACGGGCTTAACGCCCGATGATCAGCCGAGGAGACATACGCGTAATCAGCATTTCGTACGGTCGTGGAAGGTCGAAACCAGGCCGATCACCGGATAGGGGGCGCCCGTGACCGCGCCGGACTCGCGGGCCGACAGCACATCGAAGGTGCGGACGGTCTGCTCGTACTGCGGAGTCGGCTGCGGCATGGTCCTCGACATCGGCAGAGGCCCGGACGGCCGCCGTACGGTCCTGAAGGCGTCCGGTGACAAGGAGCACCCCGCGAACTTCGGCCGGCTGTGCACCAAGGGCGCGACCACGGCCGACATGCTGTCCGCCCCGGGGCGCCTGACCACGGCCCTGGTGCGGTCGGACCGCGGGGAGGAGCCGCAGCCCGCACCCGTGGACGCGGCGATCGCCGAGACCGCGCGGCGGCTGCGGGCGATCGTCGACGAGCACGGGCCGGACGCGGTCGCCCTCTATGTCTCCGGGCAGATGAGCCTCGAGGCCCAGTATCTGGCGAACAAGCTGGTCAAGGGGTTCATCCGGACCAACCAGATCGAGTCGAACTCCCGGCTGTGCATGGCCAGCGCCGGCACCGGTTACAAGCTGTCGCTCGGTGCGGACGGCCCGCCCGGCTCGTACCAGGACCTGGACAAGGCGGACGTCTTCCTCGTCATCGGCTCGAACATGGCAGACTGCCACCCCATCCTCTTCCTGCGCATGATGGACCGGGTGAAGTCGGCGGGCGCCAAGCTGATCGTCGTGGACCCGCGGCGCACCGCCACCGCCGAGAAAGCGGACCTGTTCCTCCAGATCAATCCGGGTACGGACCTCGCGCTGCTCAACGGCCTTCTCCACCTCCTGCACGAGAACGGCCACACCGACCCCGCGTTCATCGCCGCGCACACCGAGGGCTGGGAGGCGATACCGGAGTTCCTCGCCGACTACCCGCCCGCCGCCGTCGCCGAGCTCACCGGCATCCCGGAGGACGACCTCCGCGAGGCCGCCCGGCTGATCGGCGAGGCGGGGGAGTGGACGAGCTGCTGGACGATGGGCCTCAACCAGTCCACGCACGGCACCTGGAACACCAACGCCCTGGTCAACCTGCACCTCGCGACCGGCGCGATCTGCCGCCCGGGCAGCGGCCCCTTCTCCCTGACCGGCCAGCCCAATGCCATGGGCGGCCGCGAAATGGGTTACATGGGCCCCGGACTCCCCGGACAGCGCTCCGTGCTCGTCGACGCCGAGCGTGCCTTCGTCGAGGAACTGTGGGAGCTGCCACCGGGCACGATCCGGGCGGACGGCGTCGGCAAGGGAACGATCGAGATGTTCCAGAAGATGGCCGACGGCGACATCAAGGCCTGCTGGATCATCTGCACCAACCCGGTCGCCTCCGTCGCCAACCGCAGGACGGTCATCGAAGGCCTGGAGGCCGCAGAGTTCGTCGTCACCCAGGACGTCTTCGCCGACACCGAGACGAACGCCTACGCCGACGTCGTCCTGCCCGGCGCCCTGTGGACCGAGACCGAGGGCGTCCTCATCAACAGCGAGCGCAACCTCACCCTCGCCCGACCCGCCGCCGACCCGCCCGGCGAGGCCATGGCCGACTGGCGGATCATCGCGGCCGTCGCCTGCGCGATGGGCTACGAGGACGGGTTCTCCTACGACAGTGCCGAGCAGGTCTTCGAGGAGATCAAGCGGGCCTGGAACCCGAAGACCGGCTACGACCTGCGCGGAGTGACCTACGAGCGCCTCCGTGCCACGCCCGTGCAGTGGCCGGCCGCCACCGCCGACGGACCCGACCGCAACCCCGTCCGGTACGTCAACGACGACGGCTCGCTCACCTTCCCCACCCCGAGCGGCCGCGCCGTCTTCCACGCCCGCCCGCACATCCCGCCCGCGGACATGCCGGACGACGACTACCCGTACCTCCTCAACACCGGCCGGCTCCAGCACCAGTGGCACACCCTGACGAAGACCGCGAAGGTGCCCAAGCTGAACAAGCTCAACCCCGGCCCGTTCGTGGAACTGCACCCGCAGGACGCGGCCGGCCTGGGCATCGCCGACGGCGACTCGGTGGAGGTCGCCTCGCGGCGCGGCCGCGCCGTGCTGCCCGCGGTCGTCACCGACCGGGTGCGCCCGGGGGCGTGCTTCGCGCCGTTCCACTGGAACGACCTGTTCGGGGAGTACCTGAGCGTCAACGCCGTGACGAGCGACGCCGTCGACCCGCTGTCGTTCCAGCCGGAGCTGAAGGTGTGCGCGGTGTCGCTCACCAAGGTGTCCACTCCGGTGAAGGTGTCCACTCCGGTGACGGCGCAGACACCAGGCACGGCCGCACCGGCCGAGGTCGTACCGGCCGAGGTCGTGGAACAGTCCGCCCCCGTGCCTGCCGCAGCCCTCTTCGGCCTCCGCCCCGCGCCGCCGCCGGTGCTGTCCGAGCGTGAGCGCCAGTACCTCACCGGCTTCCTCGCCGGTATTCCCTCCGGCGCCCCCGGCGTCCCGGTGCTGCCGCCGGACGCGCCCTTCACCCCCGAACACGCCCTGTGGGTCAACGGCACCCTGGCCGGCATGTACTCCCGGACCGGCTCCGCCGCCCCACCGCAGCCCGCGGCTCCCCAGACCCCGGGCCGCCGGGTCCTGATCCTCTGGGCCTCGCAGACCGGCAACGCCGAGGAGTTCGCCGCCGCCACCGCCGACCGGCTCACCGCGGGCGGCCACACCACGTCCCTCGTCGCCATGGACGAGACAGACCCCGACGCGCTGCCGTCCGACGCCGATCTCCTGCTGATCACCAGCACATTCGGCGACGGTGACGCCCCCGACAACGGCACCGGCTTCTGGGACAGCCTCACCGCACCCGGCGCCCGACGCCTGGAGGGACGCCGCTACGCCGTCCTCGCCTTCGGGGACTCCTCGTACGACGACTTCTGTGGGCACGGCCGCCGACTCGACAGCCGTATGGACGAGTTGGGAGCGGTCCGCCTCGCACCGCGCACGGACTGCGAACCCGACTTCGAGAGCCGGGCGGAGGCCTGGCTGGACCAGGTGCTCACCGCCCTCAAGGACGGCGCTGCGGGCCCGGCCCCCGCGCCCGTCGCTCCCCGTGCCAAGCGGCCCGCGCCGGTCACCGCCCGGCTGACCGGCAACCGCCTGCTGAGCCTGCCGGGTTCGGGCAAGGAGGTACGCCGTTTCACCTTCGACACCCGCGACAGCGAGACCCCGCTCGTCTACGAGGCGGGAGACGCCCTCGGCGTCCGGCCGCTCAACTCACGTGCACTCGTGGCGGAGTGGCTGACCGTCACCGGCCTGGACGCCGGAACCGGCACGGACACGGCCGTACACGTCGACGGCATCGGCGAGATCGCCCTCGAAGAGGCCCTGCTGCGGCACCTGGACATCACTCGCATCACCCCGGATCTGCTGCGCTTCGTCGCCGAACGCGCCCGCGACCCACGCGAGCTGAAGCGTCTGCTGCGCCCGGACAACAAGGGTGAGCTGGCGAAGTGGTCCTGGGGGCGGCAAGCCGTGGACGTGGTCACCGAGTTCGGCGTCCGCGCCGGGGCGCAGGAGTGGACCGAGATGCTCGGACGCCTGCAACCACGCCTGTACTCCATCTCCTCCAGCCCGCTCACCGACCCGCACCTGGTCTCGCTGACGGTCTCCGTCGTCCGGTACGAGAACCTGCAAGGCCTGCCCCGCCACGGCGTCTGCTCGCCGTTCCTCGCCGACGCCGAACCCGGCACCCCGGTGCCGGTCCACGTCCAGCGGTCGCCACACTTCCGCCCGCCCGCCGACGCCGCCACACCCGCGGTGATGATCGGTCCCGGCACCGGAGTCGCGCCCTTCATCGGCTTCCTCGAAGAGCGCCGGGCCTGCGGCCACCGGGCCCCCAACTGGCTCTTCTTCGGCGAGCAGCACCGCGCCACCGACTTCTACTACGAGGACGAACTCACCGCCTTCCTGGCCGACGGCACCCTCACCCGCCTGGACACCGCCTTCTCCCGCGACCAGCGGGCCAAGGTCTACGTCCAGGACCGGATGCGCGAACACGGCCCCCAGCTGTGGTCCTGGCTCCAGGACGGCGCCCGCTTCTACGTCTGCGGTGACGCGTCCCGCATGGCCAAGGACGTCGACCAGGCCCTGCGGGACATCGCCATGGTCCACGGCGGCCTCGGCGAGGCCGACGCGGCGACCTACGTCAAACAACTCGCCGCCGACAAGCGCTACGTGCGCGACGTCTACTGACCGGCCGGACCCCCGGCGGTGGTGACCCCCGCCGGTGGTGACGAAGGGCCACGGCCTGCTCGAACGACCGCCCGGCCCGCCCGCCGCGCCGCTGAACCGTGTGGCGAGAATGAGGCCAGGACGAAACAATCCGTGGGGCACAGGGGCAATACCACCACCCCCGGCCGACGGCTCTCAATTTCATCGAAAAGGAAGTCTCATGGTCGAGCAGGACGAGCGCTTCGACGTCGTGGTCCTCGGCGCGGGCCCCGGCGGTTATGTCGCCGCGGTGCGGGCGGCGCAGCTGGGCAAACGCGTCGCCGTCGTCGAGGAGAAGTACTGGGGCGGCGTCTGCCTGAATGTGGGCTGCATCCCCACCAAGGCCCTGCTGCGCAACGCCGAGCTCGCGCACATCGTCACCCGCGAGGCGAAGACCTTCGGCATCCGGGTCGACGGGGAGGTCTCCTTCGACTACGGCGAGGCGTACCGCCGCAGCCGCAAGGTCGCGGACGGCCGGGTCAAGGGCGTCCACTACCTGATGAAGAAGAACAAGATCACGGAGTTCGACGGCCGGGGCAGCTTCCTCGACGAGCACACGCTCCAGGTCGCCGGCTACGACGGCGAGACCCGCACGATCGGCTTCGAGCACTGCATCATCGCCACCGGCGCCACCCCGAAGCTGCTGCCCGGCACCCGCCGCACCTCGCGCGTGGTGACGTACGAGGAGCAGATCCTCGCCGAGGACCTGCCGCGGTCGATCGTCATCGCGGGAGCCGGCGCGATCGGCATCGAGTTCGCCTACGTCCTGCACAACTACGGCGTGAAGGTCACGGTCGTCGAGTTCCTGGACCGTGTCGCCCCGCTGGAGGACGCCGAGGTCTCCGCCGAACTCGCCAAGCAGTACCGCAGGCTGGGCATCGACGTGCTCACCTCCACCCGCGTCGACGCGATCGACGAGTCGGGTCCGCAGGTACGGGTCACGGTCACCGGCAGGGACGGCGCCCAGCAGGTGCTGGAGGCCGACAAGGTGCTGCAGGCGATCGGTTTCGCCCCGAACATCACCGGCTACGGCCTGGAGAACACGGGGGTGAAGGTCACCGAGCGCGGCGCGATCGATGTCGACGGGCGCTGCCGTACGTCCGTGCCGCACATCTACGCCATCGGTGACGTCACCGCGAAGCTGATGCTCGCGCACGCGGCCGAGGCGATGGGCGTCATCGCCGCCGAGACGCTCGCCGACGCGGAGACGATGGAGCTGGACTATGTGATGATCCCGCGGGCCACGTACTGCCAGCCGCAGATCGCCAGCTTCGGCTACACCGAGGCACAGGCCCGCGAGCTGGGCTACGAGGTGAAGGTGGCCAAGTTCCCGTTCACCGCGAACGGCAAGGCGCACGGTCTCGGTGACACCACCGGCTTCGTTAAGTTGATCAGCGATGCCAGGTACGGCGAGCTGATCGGCGGCCACCTGATCGGCCCGGACGTGACCGAGCTGCTGCCCGAGCTGACCCTGGCCCAGCAGTGGGACCTGACCGTCCACGAGGTCGCCCGCAACGTGCACGCCCACCCCACCCTCGGGGAAGCGGTCAAGGAGGCGGTGCACGGCCTCGCCGGACACATGATCAACATGTGAGAAGGACGCCCCGAGCCGCTCTGAGCCGCCCCGAGCCGCCCTGAGCCGCTCTGAGCCCGCGGGGCCGTTCACCCGGACGGCCCCGCAGCACTCGCCGCCCCCGTACGGGCGGGATCTCCTTGTATCCACCGGTGCGCACCGACGAACCGATGGACAAGGGAGCCCGCCATGCCGGACAGCGGCGTCCCCGGCGCGAACGGATCCGGCGCGGACGCCTCTCGAACCGAGCTGGAGCAGCTCCGGGCTCGCATCACCGCGCTGGAGGCGACGCGCCCAGCGCCGCGCCCCCAGCGTCACTGGACGCGTTCACTCGTCGCCACCCTGCTCATCGTCCTCGGCTGTGTCCTCGCCCCACTCGGAGTGGTCGCCGCCTGGACCGCCGACATCATCGGCGACACGGACCACTACGTCGAAACCGTCGCGCCCCTCGCCTCCGACCCCGACATCCAGGACGCCGTCGCGAACCGCGTCACCACCGCGGTGACACAACACCTCGACCTGGCGACGCTGCTGGAGGGCGTGGCCCCGGCCCAGCGGCCCCTCCTGGAGAAGGCCCTGGGCAAACTGGGGAACTCCCTCGAAGGCGCGGTCAGCAGTTTCGTGCACGACAAGGCGCGGGCGGTCGCGGCCTCCGACGCCTTCGAGCGGATCTGGACCGACGCCAACCGCAAAATCCACAGCAGTCTGGACAAGGCGCTGACGGGCAGCGGCGGCGGCGCGGTGAAGCTGGAGAACGACGCGGTGACCGTGGACCTCGCCCCGGTCGTCGAGCAGGTCAAGCAGCGCCTCGTCGACTCGGGCATGACGGTCGCGGGGAAGATCCCCGCGATCCACACGAACATCACCGTCGTCCGGTCCGACGAGATCGGCAAGGTCAAGACCTACCTCCGGCTCCTCCAGCTCGCCGGTCTCTGGCTGCCCGTCCTCGCGGTCGTGCTGGTCGCGGCCGGTGTCCTGCTCTCCAGGCACCGCCGCAGAACTCTGATCGTCGCAGCGCTTTGCTTCGCCTTCGCCACGCTCCTGCTGGGCGCCGCCCTGACCGTCTTCCGGGTCGTGTACCTGGACGCCCTCCCGGGCGGCGTCTCACAGCCCGCGGCGGCGTCCGTGTACGACGTGCTGACCCGCTTCCTGCGCACCTCGGTGCGGGCGGTGGTCGCCCTCGGCGTGGTGATCGCCGTCGCGGCCTGGCTGACCGGACCGGAACGCCACGCCGGTCTCGTACGGCAGTTGTGGCGCTCCGGCATCGGCGCGGTCCGCGCCACCGCCGACCGCGCGGGGCTGCGCACCGGACCCGTCGGACCGTTCGTGCACCGTTTCCGCACATGGATCACCTGGATCCTGGTCGCGGCGGCGGTCCTGGCGTACGTCCTGTGGCCGTTTCCGACCGGCTGGGTCGTCATCGGCCTCGCGCTCGCCCTGCTCTTCGCGCTGTGCATCGTCGACTTCGTGGCGGAGGACGACTCGGGGAGAACACCGACCACCGGGGGACCGCATCAGGGGGACACAGAAAGGACAACCGCATGAGCCAGGACGCAGCACACCCGACCGGAGACCCGCAGGGCGAGGTCGGCAGCGCGTGGAACCGGCCGCGCAACGGACCCAATCCGACGCGCAGTCAGGACAGTTGGGTCAGCGGCGGCATCGTTTTCGCCGGCGTACTGATGCTGTGCAGCGGCGTACTGTCCATCCTGCAGGGCATCTCGGCGATCGCCAAGGACGACGTCTACGCCCGTGTCGGCTCATACGTCTACAAGATGAACCTCACCGGCTGGGGCTGGATCCACCTGATCATCGGCGTCCTGGTGGCTGTCACCGGCGCGGGCCTGCTCAAGGGTATGGCCTGGGCCAGGTTCGCGGGCCTGTTCTTCGTGGCGCTCAGCCTCATCACCCAGTTCCTGTTCCTGCCGTACGCGTTCTTCTGGCCGATCACCATGATCGCGATCGACCTGTTCGTGATCTGGGCGCTGGTCTCCCGGCAGGAAGGGGTGGGCTGATCCCCGGCCCCCTCAGCGCCTCCGCCGGGCCGCTGCGGCTGCCGCTGCCGCGCGGGTCCGCACGGGGATCCGCGGACATCCTGGACAGTCGAGGTTGATGTCGGATTCCCGCCAGCCCTGGTCCCTCCGGTGGCCGATGCTGGACGCATGCAGAACAACGGGATGCACGCCGACCGGGCACGCTGCGTACGCGCCGTCCAGTCCAAGGACGCGCGCTTCGACGGCTGGTTCTTCACGGCCGTCACGACCACCCGTATCTACTGCCGGCCCAGCTGCCCCGTCGTGCCGCCCAAGCCGGAGAACATGACCTTCTACCCGAGCGCGGCGGCCTGCCAGCAGGCGGGCTTCCGGGCCTGCAAACGCTGCCGGCCCGACACCAGCCCCGGCTCCCCGGAGTGGAACCAGCGCGCCGACCTGGTGGCCCGCGCGATGCGGCTGATCGCGGACGGTGTCGTGGACCGCGACGGCGTACCCGGCCTCGCCTCCCGCCTCGGCTACAGCACCCGGCAGGTCGAACGCCAGCTGCTCGCCGAACTCGGCGCCGGCCCGCTCGCCCTCGCCCGCGCCCAGCGCGCCCAGACCGCCCGCCTGCTCATCGAGACGACCGCGCTGCCCATGGCGGAGATCGCCTTCGCCGCCGGTTTCTCCTCCATCCGCACCTTCAACGACACCGTCCGCGAGGTCTTCGCACTCGCCCCGACCGATCTGCGCACCCGTCGCCCCAAGTCGACGGCAGCCCTCACCCCCGGTGTCCTCACCCTCCGCCTCCCGTTCCGCGCGCCGCTCAACCACGACAACCTCTTCGGCCACCTCGCGGCGACCGCCGTACCGGGTGTGGAGGAGTGGCGGAACGGCGCCTACCGGCGCACGCTCCGACTGCCCTACGGGCACGGCATCGTGGCGCTGACCCCACAGCCCGACCACATCGCCTGCCGCCTCACCCTCAGCGACCTGCGCGACCTGCCCGTCGCCATCAGCCGCTGCCGCCGCATGCTCGACCTGGACGCCGACCCGGTCGCGGTCGACGACCAGCTGCGCACGGACCCGGTCCTCGCGCCTCTCGTCGACAAGGCCCCCGGCCGGCGCGTCCCGCGCACGGTCGACGAGGCCGAGTTCGCCGTCCGAGCGGTGCTCGGCCAACAGGTCTCCACGGCAGCCGCCCGTACCCACGCGGCCCGCCTGGTCACCGCGCACGGCGAGCCGGTGGACGACCCCGAGGGCGGCCTCACCCACCTCTTCCCGTCCCCGGAGGCACTGGCCGTCCTCGCCCCCGAGACGCTGGCGATGCCGCGCACACGCCGCACCACCTTCACCACCCTCGTCAGCCAACTCGCCGACGACACGCTGCGTTTGGGTGTCGAGAGCGACTGGGCGGAGGCCCGTGCCCGGCTCCTCGCCCTCCCCGGCTTCGGCCCCTGGACGGTCGACGTGATCGCGATGCGCGCCCTCGGCGACCCCGATGCCTTCCTCCCCACCGACCTCGGAATCCGCCGTGCCGCCCAGGAGCTGGGCCTTCCGGCGACGCCCGCGGCACTCACCGACCGGGCAGCGACCTGGCGGCCCTGGCGTGCGTACGCGGTTCAGTACCTGTGGGCGACGGACAGTCACCCGATCAACTTCCTGCCCGTATAAGGGCACTTCAGTCAAGGACACTTCAGTGAAGCAACACACGGTCATCGACAGCCCGTACGGCCCCCTCACTCTCCTGGCCGACGACGGGGTCCTCTGCGGCCTCTACATGACGGCCCAGCGCCACCGCCCGCCGGAGGAGACCTTCGGCGACCGCGACGACGCGCCCTTCGGTGAGACGGCCGACCAGCTCAATGCCTATTTCGCGGGCGAATTGAAGGAGTTCACCCTCGAACTGCGCCTGCACGGCACCCCGTTCCAACGCGGCGTCTGGGAGCAGCTCCAGCAGATCCCCTACGGCGAGACCCGCTCGTACGGCGACCTGGCCGACGCCCTGGGCAACCCCAAGGCGTCCCGCACGGTCGGCCTCGCCAACGGCAAGAACCCCGTCGGCATCATCGTGCCCTGCCACCGAGTCATCGGCGCGAGCGGCAGCCTCACCGGCTACGGCGGCGGCCTGGAACGCAAGCAGCGGCTGCTGGACTTCGAGCGGGGAACGGCCCTGTTCTAGCCGTTTCGACCGGCGAGGCCGCCCCGCGCCTGTGGGCTCGTTCAGGCGGCGGGGCGAACTTCCAGGATGTCCTTGTCGCAGCGCAGGATCTCCAGATCCCGATCCGGACGACCGCTGCTCTGCGGGAAAGAGATGGCCAGCTGACGGCTGTCCACGAGCCGCCAGTGGCCGGGCACCGTATCCGGGGCATCTCCGCGTCCCACGGGGTGGTCGACGAAAGTACCGTCCGCGGCGAGTTCCATCCCACGACGACCCCGGGCGGGCGGAAACGCGTAGTCGGCGGGCCGATAGACCGTCACACCCTCGGTGTCCTCCTCGAAAGAGTGAACCCAGTACTGGAAAAGACAGGAGGGGACGCTCATGGGATCACCTCGCTCTGCACGCTCCTGGACCGAATTGACCAGCTCAGCGATGTATGTCTACACTTTTTAGTGTATGGGCTATTTGCGTGGTGCGCATTGCCCACCTCAGGTTCTGCGCTGTCCACTCGCGCAACGCAAGCCTCTGCGTCAAGCCGCTCTTCTGCATCGGCGGCGCTATTCCGTGGATATCCGGAGGAGGCACAGCCATGTCCGACGCACAGTCATACCTTCGCGTCACCTCGGCCGACTACAGCCGCTGGTGCGGAGCGATGGAAGTTCACCGCAGGCTCCTCGACAGGAATCCTGACTACGCCGGGAATCGTGCGTTGATCGAGAACACCGCCTTCGCCTATGAACGACAGGAGCGGACAACCGCGAGGCAGAGTGTGATCGACATTCCCGTCGTCGTGCATGTCGTGTACAACACGCCCCAGCAGAACATCAGTGACGCGCAGATCAGCAGTCAGATCGACGTCCTCAACCAGGACTTCCGGGCCAAGAACCCGGACATCGCCGGCGTGCCCGGTGTGTGGCGGGGGCTCGTCGCTGATCCGCGCATCGAATTCCACCTGGCCAGAACCGATCCGCTGGGGCGGCCCACGGACGGCATCACCCGTACCCAGACGTCGAACGAGGACTTCGGCACGGACGACCTGGTCAAGTTCACGCTGAGCGGGGGCATGGATTCCTGGCCCGCCAACTCCTACCTCAACATCTGGGTCTGTCAGTTGCAGCGCGGTCTGCTCGGCTATGCCCAGTTCCCGGGCGGCGCCGCGGCCACGGACGGGGTGGTCATCACCCATACCGGCTTCGGCACCAACGGAACCGCCACGGCTCCGTTCAACGGAGGCCGCACGTCCACGCACGAGATCGGGCACTGGCTCAACCTGCGGCACATCTGGGGCGACGACGACCAAGGATGCAGCGGCAGCGACTTCGTGGCGGACACACCCAACCAGGCCGGACCCAATCTCGGGTCCCCCACCTTCCCCAGCGTGACGTGTGGCAACGCGCCGAACGGCGACATGTTCATGAATTACATGGACTACACCGACGACGTGGCGATGTTCATGTTCACACAGGGTCAGGTCGCGCGCATGGACGCTGTCCTCGACAACGCACGCCTGTCTCTCATGCGCCAGGCCGTACCGGTGTGACGGTTCTCGGAACAGGTCCCGATCCCGATGATTCGGAGCCACTTCGACCGCTGACGAAGAGGAGGCTGCGGAGATGCCGCATGGTCCCTTCAAGAATGCAGAGCACCAGGAGAACATAAGCCCTGACCAGGGGCGCGAGCGCGAGTTGCACTTCAACTACCGGACCGAGTACGAGCGTGAGATGCGCGAGTACTTCGAGGGCCGCCAGGCACGCCTGAACACCGTCGCCACAACGGAAGCTCCGGACGGCCGCATTCTCGACTGGGTTCCGGTCGAATCCCAGGTGCCAGGGGGCGACATCGCCGATCCCCCTCCGTCGGACGCGGCGTTGATGGCATCTCTTCTCGGCGAGGAACTGCCCGCCATCACGCCGCTCGGGGAGAGCGGCGCCGCGCGAGGCCCCGCAGGCACGGTTCCCATACCACGCAAAAGGCTTGATCAGCTCGGATACACCAAACCGCTGAAGCAGTATCTGCAGAAGGCTCCGCAGCCGTACTTGTCGGCCTCGGCATACCCGCTGCCTGAAATCGGCGGACACGCATACGCCGCCTCAGGCCAACCGATCATCTGCTTCGGAGGAGAGGGGGTGCTCAGCTGCTTCTCCCCCTACACCGAGACCTCCGACGATTTCTCGCTGCTGCAGATCGGTCTGGCGAACCATGACCGCAACAACCGGCAGACGGTCGAGGCGGGCTGGCAGGAGAGCCAGGACATCTACGGTGACTGGGTCCCGCATCTCTTCGTCTTCTACACGACCAACAACTACACGGCGCAAGGTGACAACCTCGGCGGCTACAACCAGGATGTCGCCGGGTGGGTCCAGGTCGACAACACGATCTTCCCGGAGACCACCTTCGTGCCGTACAGCGTGCGCGGTGGAGAACAGCGGTCGATCACCATCAAATACCAGCTCTGGCAGAACAACTGGTGGCTACAGGTGCAGGGCCGCTGGGTCGGCTACTACCCGGCACGGCTCTTCATGGGAAACGAGAGCGTCTTCGAGACCCTCGGCGATCATGCCGATCACATCAACTTCTTCGGTGAGGTCTTCGACTCCGACGAGGTCGCGGGAAGAACGGGAACCGACCTGGGCAGCGGTTACATGCCCACCTCGGGCTGGACCTGGTCGGCGTACATGCACAACCTTGCCGTCCAGACCGACCGTGCCGGCACCCTTGCCCGATACGACGGAACAGCGGGTGTCTTCGAGAGCGACCCGGACATGTACGGGATCGAGCCCCACTTCGGCAACAGCGACAACTGGGCAAGTTACGCCTGGGTCGGCGGGCCGGGCGCCAACTGACTCGATCCGTCAGCCGTCGCTCGCGGTGCTCAGTCTGCGCAGCAGCTCGGGAAGGGCGGTACCGATGGGCTGCCGAATGACTTCGTCGGCCCGCTCGTCGTACGGTGTCGGCTCCGCGTTGACGATGACCAGCCGCGCTCCGTGGTCGGCGGCGACACCGGCGAGCCCGGCGGCGGGCTGCACCTGAAGACTGGTCCCGACCGCGATGAACACCTGGCACGCCTTGGTGATCGCGAGTGCCTCGCCCAGCACCACCGGATCGAGCCGCTCGCCGAACATCACCGTCGCCGACTTCAGGATCCCGCCGCAGTCCAGGCACGGCGGATCGTCCTCACCGGCCTCGACCCGGGCGAGGGCGTCCGCCATGGGCCCGCGCGCATGGCACTTCGTACACACGACACTGCGCGCCGTGCCGTGCAGCTCGAGCACCTTGCGGGCGGGCAGTCCGGCGAGCTGGTGCAGCCCGTCCACGTTCTGCGTGATCACCCGCACCGGCACCCCGGACCGCTCCAGCTCGGCCACCGCCCGGTGCGCCGCGTTGGGCTCGGCCTTCAGCGTCCGGTTCTTGCGCCGCAGCTGCCACGACCGCCGCCGGATCTCCGGATCGCCCATGTAGTACTCGTACGTCACGAGCTTCTCCGCCCCGGGATCCCGCCGCCACAGTCCGTTCGGACCGCGGTAGTCGGGGATACCGGAGTCGGTGGAGACACCGGCACCACTGAGAATGGCGACGAGTGGCTTGGTCATGGGACCGAGGGTAGGCCGGGCCGTCCGGATGCGGCGAGCGGATATCCGCGGCCAAGGCCCGGTGGTCGGCAACCCGTAGGACGCGGTGGAACTCGTCGTCCGTGACCACATCGAGCGCTGGCACCGTACGGAGGCCCGGATCGCCGCGCGCGACGAGGCGCTGCGCTGGGTGGACGGCAAGCCCCGGGACCCCGAGGGGTGAGCCCGGCCCTGGTCAGGCGACCCGGTGGCCGTTCTCGAGCTCGGCCGTGTCTGTGCCGTCCGTGAGGACGTCGAGCGCGGCCAGGACGCGGCGGCCCAGGGCGCCGGGGAGGTGGTCGGTGAGATCCTCACGCGGGACGAGACGCCAGGACAGCAGCTCCTCCTCCTGGAGGCGGATCGCCTTGAGGTCCTCCTCGCCCAGGGTGCCGCCGTCGTAGAGGTACGCCACCAGCGGCGGCCGGCCGGTTCCGTGCACCCAGTCCACCGCGAGCAGCCGGCCGAGCGCGCGGTCGAGGCCGATCTCCTCGGCCGTCTCGCGGCGCGCTCCCTGGCGCGGGGTCTCGCCGTCGTCCGACTCGATCGTGCCGCCCGGAAGGGCCCAGCCCTCACGGTAGTTCGGCTCGACCAGCAGCACCCGGCCCTCGGCGTCGCGGAAGAGGGCGGCGGCCCCGGCGAGAACGCGGGGGAGGCTCGCGATGTACGTGGCGTAGTCAGCAGTGGTCACCCAGGAAGGGTAACCAGCTCGCGCGGCGGCCTCGTGGATCTCGACGACGTCGTGCTCCTTCCGAAGCGCTGCGAAGTCCGGGCCGGTGGCGAGGAGTTCGTCGACCAGCTCCGTGAAGCCGGGTTGTCGAGCTCGTACGCCGTCTGCCGGCAACGGAAGGGCCGGTCGGTCAGGACGCGCCCGTCCCGGTCGGCTGGGCGGCCGGTGTGGCAGCGTGCGTCGCGGCCTCCGTCCCGGCCAGCCGTACCGTCCGCTCCGCCAGTTCGCTGATCCTGACCCCGTCGAAGCCGAACACCGCGCTGCGGACCGTGTCCTCCAGCGGATCCTTCCACTGGGCCGGGATGGCGTTCGCCCCGGTCAGTACGCCGGCCACCGAGCCGGCCGTCGCGCCGTTGGAGTCGGTGTCCAGGCCGCCGCGCACGGTCAGCGTGATGGTGCGGGTGAAGTCGCCGTCGCCGTACAGCAGCCCGGCGGTCAGGACTGCGGCGTTCGGGACGGTGTGGATCCAGCCGAGGCCGGCGGTTTCCTCGGCCAGGGTGGTGAGGGTGTCTTCCCAGCTCAGCCGGGTCTCGTGGAGTGAGGCGACGCGGCGCACGGTACGGGCCAGCCGGCTGCTCGCCGGGATCACGGTCAGCGCGGTGTCCACGGCGTGCCGCACAGTGGGCGCCGTGAAGGCCGCCGCGATCAGGGCCGCCGCCCACATCGCCCCGTACACGCCGTTGCCGGTGTGGGACAGCACCGCGTCCCGGCGGGCCAGCGCTGCGGCGCGGTGCGGGACGCCCGGGCAGGTCCAGCCGTAGATGTCGGCGCGGATGAGCGCGCCGATCCACTCCTGGTAGGGGTTGTCGTACGTCGCTGTCAGCGGCGGTTTGATGCCGTTGGCGAGGTTGCGGTAGGCGGCCCGTTCGGCGGTGAACGTCTGGAGGTACGGCAGCCGCAGCAGCCACAGGTCGCCGACCTGCTCGGTGCTGAAGTCGAAGCCGTGGGTCTCGAGGAGGTCGAGGCCGAGGATCGCGTAGTCGACATCGTCGTCGCGGCAGCTGCCGTGGATGCGGCCGCGGACGCAACTGCGCCACTCGGGGCGCAGCTCGAGGCCGTCGTGCTCGCTCGGGGGCTCGGGAAGGTAGTCCGTGAGCGGCAGGGCCTCGGCCCGCCGCAGATAGCGGTCGATACGGTCCCGCGTCCACAGGTCGCCCTGCTCGACCGGTTTGCCGAGCATGTTGCCCGCGATCCGGCCCAGCCAGCCCCCGAGGATGCGGTCGTCGAGCTCTGGCTCGGTGCCCACAGGGGTCATGGCTCCGGTTTACCCGATTCCGGGGGTGGCCGCGCGGGGTTCGGGCCGGGTTCGGGGCACAGGGGGATGCCAGGAGGTTCCCAGGGTTCGGTCGGGGCATGACGGCGGGGGCGTCCTCCGGTTAAGGTCGCAGCGGCGCGACTGGCCCTGACGTGCGCGGGCCCGGAGAGCAAGGGGATTTCAACGTGGCGGACGCTGCAGTGGACAACACCCGGCGGGTGCTTGTCGCCGCGGACAAGTTCAAGGGGTCGCTGACGGCCGTGGAGGTCGCCGAGCGGGTGACGGCCGGACTGCGCCGGGTCGTGCCGGACCTCGACGTGGAGGCGCTGCCCGTGGCCGACGGCGGTGACGGGACCGTGGACGCGGCCGTCGCGGCCGGGTTCGAGCGGCGGGAGATCCGGGTCGCGGGCCCCCTCGGGCAGGAGGTGACGGCCGCGTTCGCGCTGCTTGGCGACACCGCCGTCGTGGAGATGGCGGAGGCGAGCGGGCTGCAGCGACTGCCGGCGGGCGTCTTCGCACCGCTCACGGCATCGACGTACGGCTCCGGGGAGCTGCTGCGGGCCGCGCTGGACGCGGGCGCGCGGACGATCGTGTTCGGAGTCGGCGGGAGCGCGACCACCGACGGGGGTGCCGGGATGCTGTCCGCGCTGGGGGCGCGCTTCCTGGACGAGGAGGGCGAGCCGGTGTCGCCGGGCGGCGGCGGGCTCGCCTCTCTGGCGCGGGCGGACCTGTCGGGTCTGGACCCACGGCTGGCTTCGGTGGAGCTGGTACTCGCCAGCGACGTCGACAACCCGCTGACCGGTCCGAAGGGCGCGCCCGCGGTCTACGGCCCGCAGAAGGGTGCCGCGCCGGACGACGTGGAGGCACTGG
The DNA here is from genome assembly GCF_040296605.1 of Streptomyces sp. NPDC002088. Taxonomy (NCBI): domain Bacteria; kingdom Bacillati; phylum Actinomycetota; class Actinomycetes; order Kitasatosporales; family Streptomycetaceae; genus Streptomyces; species Streptomyces sp. NPDC002088. The sequence continues at coordinate 400,167 of NZ_JBEOXO010000005.1, forward strand.
ACGCCGCGCTGGCGCACTACGCGAAGGTGCTGGAGGAGGCGGTCGGCGCCCGGGCCGCGGAGTACGCCGCGTCGCCGGGGGCGGGTGCGGCGGGAGGCATCGGCTACGGCGCGCTGCTTCTCGGTGCGCGCTTCCGGCCCGGCATCGAGGTGATGCTCGACGTTCTGGGCTTCGCGCCCGCGCTGGAACGGGCGTACCTGGTGATCACCGGCGAGGGCTCCCTGGACGAACAGACCCTGCACGGCAAGGCCCCGGCGGGTGTCGCGTCGGCTGCGCGGGCGGCGGGCAAGGAGGTCGTCGCCGTGTGCGGACGGCTCGCGCTGCCGCCTGAGACGCTCGGCCGGGCCGGAATCCGGCGCGCCTACCCGCTCACAGAGGTCGAGCCGGATGTGGCCACGTGCATCGCGGAGGCTGGGCCGATCTTGGAGCGGGTCGCGGAGCGGATCGCGCGGGACTTTCTGGTGTGAGGCGGGTACGGCACGGGCGGGACGGCCTGGGCTGAGCGGCTGAGGGGCCGAGGCAGCCTTTTCTCGCCGCGCCGCCCCTACCCGTCCCGTCCCAGGGGTTGTGCCCCTTCGACCCCGCGAGGGGCTTCGCCCCTGGCCCGGTGAGGCCGGGGGCGAAGCCCCTGTATGCGCCGCGCGCCCCCACCCCCGCGGCCGGGCAGGCGGCGGCCGCCCCTGCGTCGCACCGGCCCGCTTACGCCCCGATCGCGTCCAGCTCCGTCAGAGCGTCGGACGGGAGGGGCAGGCGGGCGGCTGCGATGTTCTCGCGGAGGTGGGACAGGGAGGAGGTGCCGGGGATCAGGACGATGGTGGGGGAGCGGTGCAGGAGCCAGGACAGGGCCACCTGCTGGGGGGACGCGTCCAGGCCGGCGGCGACCTTCGTCAGGGTCTCCGACTGGATCGGGGTGAAGCCGCCCAGCGGGAAGAACGGGGCGAAGGCGATGTTCTCGGTCGCGCAGCGGTCGACCAGGGCGTCGTCGTGGCGGTGGGCCAGGTTGTAGAGGTTCTGGACGGTCACCACGGGCGCGATCGCCTGCGCCTCGGTGAGCTGCTTCGCCGAGGCGCCGCTGAGGCCCAGGTGACGGATCAGGCCCGCGCGCCGGAGTTCGGCCAGCGCCCCGAACTGCTCGGAGACCGGTTCCTCGTCCGGCGTGTCGTGCGAGCCGACACGCAGGTTGACCACGTCCAGGACGTCCACGCCCAGGTGCTCGAGGTTCTCGTGGACCTGCTTGCGCAGGTCGGCCGGCTCCCGGGACATGATCCAGCTGCCGTCCGCACCCCGGCGCGCGCCGACCTTCGTGACGATGTGCAGGTCCGCCGGGTAGGGGTGCAGGGCCTCCCGGATCACCTCGTTGACGATGGTCGGGCCGTAGAAGTCGGCCGTGTCGATGTGCGTGATGCCGGACTCGACCGCCTCGCGCAGCACCGCCACGGCCTGGGCGCGGTCCTTCGGCGGGCCGAAGACGTTCGGTCCGGCCAGTTGCATGGCGCCGTAGCCCATACGGGTGAGTGTCAGGCCGTCGGTGGGAGTCACCGTTCCCGCTTCGCCGGCAGTGGTCGCAGTCATGTCGTCGTACCTTTCGGCCTTCTCGGCTCTTTCGGCTCTTTCGGCCTGTGTTCTGGTTCTCGTCGGACACGTGTCAGATTGCCGCGCCGCCACCCGGTACGGCAGTACCCCGTTGTTCCTGGGAGTGACAGGGACAGGCACCCCGGTGCGGCCCGGCCGTACGGTGGGGGCATGGACGGGACGAACGCGCTCGGTGAGTTCCTGCGTGCCCGCCGGGCGCTGGTCCGGCCCGAGGACGTGGGGCTGCGCAGCACCGGCCTCAGAAGGGTGCCGGGACTGCGCCGCGAGGAGGTCGCGCTGCTCGCCGGCATCAGCGCGGACTACTACCTCCGCCTGGAGCAGGGCCGTGACCGCAATCCGTCGGTGCAGGTCCTGGAGGCGGTCGCCCGGGTGCTGCGGCTGGACTCCGACGCCACCGCGCATCTGGTCGGGCTGGCGCAGGTGCGGTCCTCCGAGCCGCGCCGCCCGGCGGGCGAGGGCGGTCGCGGTCGCGGTGTACGGCAGCGGGAACGGGTGCCGGTCAGCATCCTCCAGCTGATCGACGGCTGGACCCACAACCCCGCCTACGTCCAGAACAAGTTCACCGACGCCCTCGCGGCGAACGCCCTGGCCACTGCCCTCTCCCCGAACTACGCCCCCGGCGTCAACCTGCTCCGCGCCGTGTTCCTCGACCCCGCCGAGCGGGAGCTGCGCCGCGACTGGGAGGAGCTCACGGAGGGGGGCGTGGCCGCTCTGCGGGCCGAGGTCGGGCCCGACGTGGACGATCCGCGCCTGCGGGAGCTCGTCGGCGAGCTGTCCGTGCGCAGCGACCGCTTCCGGTATCTGTGGGGCCGCCATGACGTGCAGCCGAGGCGGGGGCGGGTGAGCCGGATGAGTCATCCGGAGGTCGGCGACATCGACCTGCACTCCAACAAACTGTCGATCGACGGCGCGGACGGTCTGACCCTCGTTGTCTTCCACGCCGAGCCCGGCAGCCGCAGCGCCGACCTGCTGAACATCCTCGGCAGCCTCACCGCGCCTGCGCCACGCGCGCCACGCGACACCGACCACGATCCCGTCCAGGAACAGTAGATCCAGCAACAGAAGCAGATCCAGGAACAGCGGAAGGGCCCCGAATCTCTCGATTCGGGGCCCTTCACCGTCGTACCTCGTACCGCGTACGTGTACCTCGGCTACGGCAGCTGTGCCGCCCGCGCCTCGCGTCGGTTGTCGCGGAAGTTGTTCACCCGGCGAGCCGTGGCGAACAGCGGGATCACCGCGCCCATGACCAGCTGCAGCGCGCAGCCCGTCTGCAGGAGCAGCTGACCGCCGGGGGCGTCGAACGCCCAGGCGGCCAGCAGGCCCATGCTCAGCACGATCCAGGAGAGCATCGCTCCGGCGAGCCGGCCCCGCGGCTTCGGGTACTCGACTCGGCTCACCATCAGCCAGGCGGTGCCCAGGATCGCCAGCAGCGTCGCCACGAAGGGCAGCTCGAGCAACACGATCGAGACCACCGTCAGCGCGCCGAAGGGGCTCGGCATGCCCTGGAAGACGCCGTCCTTCATCGTCACGCACGAGAAACGCGCGAGCCGCAGTACGACCGCCAGTAGCACCACGATCGCGCCCAGCGCCGCCACCCGCTGGTGCGCGTCGTCCGCGACCATGCCGTAGACGAGGACGAAGTACGCCGGTGCCAGGCCGAAGCTGATCAGGTCGGAGAGGTTGTCCAGCTCCGCGCCCATCGGGGAGGAGCGCAGCTTCCTCGCCACCAGGCCGTCGAAGAGGTCGAAGACCGCCGCGCACAGCATCAGGATGACCGCCGTGGCCGCGCTGTGGCGGGCCATGCCGGACTCCTGGCCGCCGGTGAGGTGCGGGATCAGGATGCCGGTGGTGGTGAAGTACACCGCCATGAAGCCGCACGTGGCATTGCCGAGCGTGAGGGTGTCCGCTATCGAGAGGCGGAGAGAGAGGGGCATCTCCTCCGCTTCGTCCACCTCGTCGGCTTCGGGCACCCAGCCCGCCTGAGTCTCCGGATCAATCACGGTCAATGCGAGTCACCCCAGCCACGGTCTTCTGACCGACCTCGACTGCGACCTCCACGCCCTCGGGCAGGTAGATGTCGACACGCGAGCCGAAGCGGATCAGACCGATTCGGTCACCCTGCTCGACCTTCGTGCCCTGGGGCACGTACGGCACGATGCGGCGGGCGACCGCGCCGGCGATCTGGATCATCTCGATGTCGCCGAGTTCGGTGTCGAAATGCCAGACTACGCGCTCGTTGTTCTCGCTCTCCTTATTGAACGCCGGAACGAACCCGCCGGGGATGTGCTCGACCGAGGTCACCGTGCCGGAGAGCGGGGCGCGGTTGACGTGGACGTTGAGCGGGCTCATGAAGATCGCGACGCGGGTCCGGCCGTCCTTCCACGGCATGATGCTCTGCACCACACCGTCGGCGGGCGAGATGACCCGGCCCTGGGCGATCTCGCGCTCGGGGTCGCGGAAGAACCACAGCATGCCCGCCGCGAGCGCGGTGGCGGGTACGGCGACGGCCTTGGCGGCGCCGGAGCGGCGTGCGCGGGCCAGGCTGAGGGCTGCGGTGGCGACGGTCGGCAGAAGCCACGGCGATGCTCCGCGCGCGAGGCGGACCCGGCCGCGAGGTGCAGAGGATTGGCTGTGGGGCATGGATGACCTTCGTAGCGGATGATGCCGCGCTATATCAGGGGACGGCGGCTTTCCGGCGATCGTAGCGGCTAAGAGCCACAACTGGGTAAGTCAGGAAGCTGAGTCGATGGCTGAAGCGTGCTGACGGGGTGTGATCTTCTTCTCGAAGAAAACACCCCGTATCAGGACAATCAGCCTTGGAATCGATACTCCTCGAGCAGCCTGCGCCCGATGATCATTTTCTGGATCTCGGCGGTACCTTCACCGATGAGCAGCATCGGGGCCTCGCGGTAGAGGCGCTCGATCTCGTACTCCTTGGAGAAGCCGTAGCCGCCGTGGATCCGGAAGGCGTCCTCCACGACCTCCTTGCAGTACTCGGAGGCGAGGTACTTCGCCATCCCCGCTTCGAGGTCGTTTCGTTCCCCGGAGTCCTTTTTGCGCGCCGCGTTCACCATCATGGCATGGGCGGCCTCGACCTTGGTGGCCATCTCGGCCAGCTTGAACTGGATCGCCTGGTGCTGGGCGATCGGCTTGCCGAAGGTATGACGCTGCTGGGCGTACTGGACGCCGAGTTCGAACGCACGCTGAGCGACGCCGCAGCCGCGCGCCGCCACGTTGACGCGGCCGACCTCCACGCCGTCCATCATTTGGTAAAAACCTCGGCCGGTGACCCCGCCGAGCACCCGATCGGCCGGAAGGCGCAGCCCATCCATGATCATCTCGGTGGTGTCGACGCCCTTGTAGCCCATCTTGTCGATCTTGCCCGGGATGGTGAGGCCGGGGCGGACCTCACCGAAGCCGGGCTCCTTCTCGATCAGGAAGGTCGTCATCGACTTGTGGGGAGCGGTGCCCTCGGGGTGGCCTTCGTCACTTCGCACCAGAACGGCCACGAGGGACGACGTACCGCCGTTCGTCAGCCACATCTTCTGGCCGTTCAGGACGTACTCTTCGCCGTCCTTCACCGCCTTCGACGTGATCGCCGACACGTCGGAGCCCAGGCCCGGCTCCGACATCGAGAAGGCGCCGCGGATGTCGCCGGCCGCCATCCTCGGCAGGAAGTGGTCCTTCTGCTCCTGCGTGCCGTGCTGCTTGAGCATGTACGCCACAATGAAGTGCGTGTTGATGATGCCGGACACCGACATCCAGCCGCGGGCGATCTCCTCCACGCACAGGGCGTACGTCAGGAGCGACTCGCCCAGGCCCCCGTACTCCTCGGGGATCATCAGCCCGAAGAGGCCCAGCTCCTTCAGGCCGTCGACGATCTGCTGCGGGTACTCGTCGCGGTGCTCCAGCTCGGTCGCGACCGGGATGATCTCCTTGTCCACGAAGTCGCGGACGGTGGAGAGGATCTCCTGCTGGATGTCGGTCAGACCGGCGGTCTGGGCGAGACGGGCCATGACTACTTCTCCTGCTGCTCGAGCTCGGGGCGGCCGGGCTGCTCGCCGCCGCGCTCCTTGATGTACGTCTCGGTCGGCACCATCACCTTGCGGCGGAACACGCACACGAGCGTGCCGTCCTGCTTGTAGCCCTTGGTCTCGACGTAGACGATGCCCCGGTCGTTCTTCGACTTGGACGGCCACTTGTCGAGCACGGTCGTCTGGCCGTAGATCGTGTCGCCGTGGAAGGTCGGCGCCACGTGCTTGAGCGACTCGATCTCCAGGTTGGCGATCGCCTTGCCGGAGATGTCCGGCACGGACATGCCGAGCAGCAGCGAGTAGATGTAGTTCCCGACGACGACGTTCTTGCCGAAGTCCGTCGTCTTCTCCGCATAGTTGGTGTCCATGTGGAGCGGGTGGTGGTTCATGGTGAGGAGGCAGAACAGGTGGTCGTCGTACTCCGTGACCGTCTTCCCCGGCCAGTGCTTGTACGTCGCCCCGACCTCGAACTCCTCATAGGTGCGCCCGAACTGCATGCTCACGCCTCCGGAATCTCGAACGTGCTGGTGCGCTGCATGCCGGCGGCGCGGCCCTTGCCGGAGATGACCAGGGCCATCTTGCGGCTGGCCTCGTCGATCATCTCGTCGCCGAGCATCGCGGAGCCCTTCTTGCCGCCCGCCTCGGACGTGTAGTAGTCGTACGCGTCCAGGATCAGCTCGGCGTGGTCGTAGTCCTCCTGCGAGGGCGAGAAGATCTCGTTGGACGCCTCGACCTGGCCCGGGTGCAGCACCCACTTGCCGTCGAAGCCGAGCGCGGCGGCGCGCTGGGCGACCTCACGGTAGCCGTCGATGTTGCGGATCTGGAGGTACGGGCCGTCGATCGCCTGGAGGTTGTTGGCGCGGGCGGCCATCAGGATCTTCATCAGGATGTAGTGGTAGGCGTCCGCCGGGTAGCCGGGCGGCTGCTCGCCCACGACCAGCGACTTCATGTTGATCGACGCCATGAAGTCGGCCGGGCCGAAGATGATCGTCTCGACGCGCTGGGAGGCCGTCGCGATCTCGTTGACGTTGTTGAGGCCCTGCGCGTTCTCGATCTGCGCCTCGATGCCGATCTTGCCGACCTCGAAGCCCATCGTCTTCTCGATCTGGGTCAGCAGGAGGTCGAGCGCGACGACCTGCTGGGCGGTCTGCACCTTCGGCAGCATGATGCAGTCAAGATTCTGGCCGGCACCCTCGACAACCGTGACGACGTCTCGATACGTCCACTCGGTCGTCCAGTCGTTGACGCGCACGACCCTCGTCTTGCCCGTCCAGTCACCCTCATTGAGGAACTTGACGATGGTGTGCCGCGCCTCGGGCTTGGCGAGCGGCGCGCACGCGTCCTCCAGGTCCAGGAAGACCTGGTCGGCCGGGAGGCCCTGCGCCTTCTCCAGGAAGCGGGGGTTGCTTCCCGGGACCGCGAGACAGGAGCGTCGCGGACGCAGACGGTTGACGGGCGTGGTCATGCGGGGACCTCCAGGGGGTCGAGCTTGTTCGCTTTCCGGATCTCGTCGACGATGCGGCCGATGATGCCGGTGATGTCGAAGTCCTTCGGGGTGAAGACCGCGGCCACTCCCGCAGCCCTGAGCTGTTCGGCATCGCCATTAGGGATGATCCCACCGGCGATCACCGGTATATCTGTGGCACCGGCCACACGCAGCCGCTCCAGCACGTCCGGCACCAGCTGGGCGTGCGAGCCGGAGAGGATGGACAGGCCGACCGCGTGCACGTCCTCGGCGAGGGCCGCGTCCACGATCTGCTCGGGCGTCAGCCGGATGCCCTGGTAGACCACCTCGAAGCCCGCGTCACGGGCCCGCACGGCGATCTGCTCGGCACCGTTGGAGTGCCCGTCCAGGCCTGGCTTGCCGACCAGGAAACGGAGCTTGCCGACCCCCAGGTCGCGGGCGGTGACGTCCACCATTCGGCGGACCTCGGCCATGGGCGAGCCCGCCTCGGCGGGGACCGCCACCGGCGCCGACGAGACACCGGTCGGGGCGCGGAACTCCCCGAACACCTCCCGCAGCGCACCTGCCCACTCGCCGGTCGTGACCCCGGCACGGGCGCACTCCAGGGTGGCCTCCATGAGGTTGCCGGTGCCCTTGGCGGCCTCCTTCAGACGTTCCAGCGCCTTGCAGGGCCGCGGGTGGTTGAAAGGCGGCTGGTAGCGCGTGTCGCGCCAGTGCTGGAGCGAGGCGATGACGCGGGCCTCGACCGCCGGGTCGACCGTCTGGATCGCCGTGTCCAGATCGGCGGTCAACGGGTTCGGCTCGGTCGTCTCGAAGATGTTGACGCCGACGATCTTCTCTTGACCGGACTCGATACGGCCCCGGCGCTCGGCGTGCGACGAGACGAGCTGCGACTTGAGGTAGCCGGACTCGACGGCCGCCATCGCGCCGCCCATCTCCTGGATCCGCTCGATCTCCGCGAGGGACTCCTCGACGAGCTTCGCGACCTTCGCCTCGATGACGTGCGAGCCCTCGAAGATGTCCTCGTACTCCAGCAGGTCGCTCTCGTGCGCCAGCACCTGCTGGATGCGCAGCGACCACTGCTGGTCCCAGGGGCGGGGCAGGCCCAGGGCCTCGTTCCACGCCGGAAGCTGGACGGCACGCGCGCGTGCGTCCTTGGAGAGGGTCACGGCCAGCATCTCCAGCACGATCCGCTGGACGTTGTTCTCCGGCTGCGCCTCGGTCAGGCCCAGGGAGTTGACCTGGACGCCGTAGCGGAAGCGGCGCTGCTTGGCGTCCTCGATGCCGTAGCGCTCGCGTGTGATCTTGTCCCAGATCCGGCCGAACGCCCGCATCTTGCACATCTCCTCGACGAAGCGGACGCCCGCGTTCACGAAGAAGGAGATACGGGCGACGACGTCACCCTTGCGGTCCTCGGGGATCTGACCGGACGCGAACACCGCGTCCAGCACGGCGATCGCGGTGGACATCGCGTACGCGATCTCCTGAACCGGCGTGGCCCCCGCCTCCTGCAGGTGGTAGCTGCAGATGTTGATGGGGTTCCACTTGGGGATGTTGTTGACCGTGTAGCAGATCATGTCCGTCGTCAGCCGCAGCGACGGCCCCGGCGGGAACACGTGCGTGCCCCGCGACAGGTACTCCTTGACGATGTCGTTCTGGGTCGTGCCCTGGAGCTTGGTGACGTCCGCGCCCTGCTCCTCCGCGACGACCTGGTAGAGCGCCAGCAGCCACATGGCGGTGGCGTTGATGGTCATCGAGGTGTTCATCTGCTCCAGGGGGATGTCCTGGAACAGCCGGCGCATGTCACCGAGGTGCGCGATCGGCACGCCGACCCGGCCGACCTCGCCGCGGGCGAGGATGTGGTCGGAGTCGTAGCCGGTCTGCGTCGGCAGGTCGAACGCGACCGACAGACCGGTCTGGCCCTTGGCGAGATTGCGCCGGTACAGCTCGTTGGACGCCTCGGCCGTGGAGTGACCGGCGTAGGTCCGCATCAGCCACGGCCGGTCCTTCTGACGCTCACTCATGTATGGACCTCAGATGTTCCGGAAGCGGTTGATGGCGTCGACGTGCTTCGCGCGCAGCTCCTCGTCGCGCACGCCCAGGCCCTCCTCGGGGGCCAGGCACAGCACGCCGACCTTGCCCTGGTGGAGGTTGCGGTGCACGTCGTAGGCGGCCTGCCCGGTCTCCTCCAGGGAGTAGACCTTCGACAGCGTCGGGTGGATCTTGCCCTTCGCGATGAGCCGGTTGGCCTCCCAGGCCTCGCGGTAGTTGGCGAAGTGCGAGCCGATGATCCGCTTCAGGGACATCCACAGGTAGCGGTTGTCGTACTCGTGGTTGTAGCCCGAGGTCGAGGCGCAGGTGACGATGGTGCCGCCCTTGCGCGTGACGTAGACGGAGGCGCCGAAGGTCTCGCGGCCGGGGTGCTCGAAGACGATGTCGACGTCCTCTCCGCCGGTCAGCTCGCGGATGCGCTTGCCGAAGCGCTTCCACTCGCGCGGGTCCTGGTTGTGCTCGTCCTTCCAGAACTTGTAGTCCTCGGCGTTGCGGTCGATGATCGCCTCGGCGCCCATCGCCCGGCAGATGTCCGCCTTCTGCGGCGAGGACACCACGCAGATGGGGTTGGCGCCGCCGGCCAGCGCGAACTGCGTGGCGTACGAGCCGAGTCCACCGCTCGCGCCCCAGATCAGGACGTTGTCGCCCTGCTTCATGCCGGCGCCGTTGCGGGAGACCAGCTGCCGGTACGCCGTCGAGTTCACCAGGCCCGGAGCGGCGGCCTCCTCCCAGCTGAGGTGGCCGGGCTTCGGCATCAGCTGGTTGGACTTGACGAGCGCGATCTCGGCGAGACCGCCGAAGTTGGTCTCGAAGCCCCAGATGCGCTGCTCGGGGTCGAGCATCGTGTCGTTGTGGCCGTCCGACGACTCCAGCTCGACGGACAGACAGTGCGCGACGACCTCGTCGCCCGGCTTCCAGGCGTTGACGCCCGGGCCGGTGCGCAGGACGACGCCCGCGAGGTCGGAGCCGATGATGTGGTACGGCAGGTCGTGGCGCTTGGTGAGCTCGCTGAGCTTGCCGTAGCGCTCCAGGAAGCCGAACGTCGACAGCGGCTCGAAGATCGAGGTCCACACGGAGTTGTAGTTGACCGAGGAGGCCATGACGGCCACCAGGGCCTCACCCGGGCCGAGCTCGGGCACGGGGACCTCGTCGAGGTGGATCGACTTGCGCGGGTCCTTGTCGCGGGTCTCGAGCCCGGCGAACAGCTCCGTCTCGTCCTTGTGCACGGTGATCGCGCGGTACGACTCGGGGAGCGGCAGAGCGGCGAAGTCGGCCGGCGTCGATTCCGGCGACTGGATCGCGTCCAGGATGTCCTGAGTAGTCACGGTGTTGCCTCCGGCGATAAGCGCCCTGAGGGAGGGACGCTGGGGGTTACGTCGGTGCTGCTGAGGGTGTGAAAGGTGCCGTCGGTTCGGCGGGGGTGGTGCTTCGGCAGCGCTTTGTGGCGCGGGAGGGTGCCTGTGACGCAGGCGTCCGGGCGCGCGAACCAGGTGGTTGCGGGGACAGCCGACGTACGAATGGTCTCTGCACGCCGGCCGCCCGGACATCTCCAACGTATGGCACGCCGTGTCACCTCGCAAGGCACTGGGTGCCAGAACTTCCCCTCAGATGAAATCTTTACGTAACAAATGAGCGATGATCGATCGAACGGGTTCTGAAATCTGCTCGAAAAGGGCCTCTGACATGCCAAAACGGCCACCCGGTGGGGTGGCCGTCGTCACAGGGGCTATGGACGTTCAGCGCTCGCGGAGCGCCTCCTCGATGGTCCGCATGACCTCGTCCAGCGGGGCGTCGGTGCGGGCGACCGTCACCAGGACCTCGCCCTGGCGGGAGACCGCCGCCGGGGCCGCCGGCTTGGGGGCCGAGCTGCGTCCGGCGCCGATGCCCGTGCCGAACGTCTTCCGCACGATCGAGAAGGCATGGTCGAGCTGGGCCTCGACGTCGCCCTGGCCGCCGGCCCGCAGCCAGCGCCGCAGGACGTGGTTGTGGGCGGTGACCACGGCGGACGCGGCGACCTCGGCGAGCAGCGGGTCGTCGTTGGCGTCGTCGTCGTGCGCGTGCTCGTCGAAGTGGCCGAGGAGATAGCGGGTGAACAGCCGCTCGTAGCGGGCGACCGACGCGATCTCCGCCTCGCGCAGGGTGGGCACCTCGCGCGTCAGCTTGTAGCGGGCGACCGAGATCTCCGGCCGGGCCGCGTACATCCGCATGACCTCCTTGATGCCGCGGCACACCGTGTCGAGCGGATGCTCGTGCGCGGGGGCCGCGTTGAGCACCGCCTCGGCGCGGACCAACGTGTCGTCGTGGTCCGGGAAGATCGCCTCTTCCTTGGAGCGGAAGTGGCGGAAGAACGTGCGGCGCGCGACCCCGGCCGTGGCCGCGATCTCGTCGACGGTGGTCGCCTCGTATCCCTTCGTCGCGAACAGCTCCATCGCGGCCGCCGCCAGTTCGCGGCGCATTTTCAGCCGCTGGGCGGCGGCGCGACTGCCTGCGGCACTTTCCGGTGCGTCGGGCGTGGCTGGTGTACGTGAGGACTTGGCGGGCTGGGGCATGCCCCGAACGTACTGCATGTGCGCAGCTTGGTGCGCAGGTCCGGGGTTTCCCCCGCCCTGTGCGGGCGGGGGAGGGCCGGGCCGGTCGGCCGGCGCGAACCCGCCCGGATCGAGCAGCCCGCCCCAGTCCGTGTCCGACCGGAACCAGTCGCCTGGACGCTCAGCGGCGGGCATATTCGCGGAAGCCTCGGCCCGTCTTGCGGCCGAGGCAGCCCGCGGCCACCAGGTGCTCCAGGAGGGGCGCCGGGGCCAGGCCCGGGTCGCGGAACTCGCGGTGCAGGACCTTCTCGATGGCCAGGGAGACGTCCAGACCGACGACGTCCAGGAGTTCGAAGGGGCCCATCGGGTAGCCGCCGCCCAGCTTCATCGCCGCGTCGATGTCGTCAAGAGATGCATAGTGTTCCTGCACCATCTTGATGGCGTTGTTGAGATAGGGGAAAAGCAATGCGTTCACGATGAAGCCGGCTCGGTCACCGCAGTCGACCGCGTGCTTCTTGATCCTGACGCAGACCTCGCGGACCGTCGAGTGGACGTCGTCCGTCGTCAACACCGTACGGACCACCTCGACCAGCTTCATCGCCGGTGCCGGGTTGAAGAAGTGCATGCCGATCACGTCCTGCGGACGCGAGGTCGCGCGGGCGCATGCGACGACCGGCAGCGAGGACGTGGTGGTGGCCAGGACCGCGCCCGGCTTGCAGACCTTGTCCAGCGTCGCGAACAGCTGCTGCTTGACCTCCAGGTCCTCGGCGACGGCCTCGACGGCCAGGTCGACGTCGGCGAACGCGTCGTAGGAGCCCGCCGCGGTGATCCGGTCCAGGGTCTGCGCGGCTGCCTCGGCGGTCAGCCGCCCCTTGTCGACGGAGCGCGAAAGAGACTTGCCGATACGGGCCTTGGCGGTCTGCGCCTTCTCCTCGCTACGGGCGGCGAGGACGACCTCGTAGCCGGCCTTCGCGAAGACCTCGGCGATGCCGGAGGCCATGGTGCCGGAGCCGGCGACACCGACGGAGCGGACCGGGCGGCCGGGGGTGAGCTCGGCGCCGTCCAGCGGCGTCAGCGCGTCGCGCACGACCGTGGCGCTGCCGGAGGCCTCGTACGTGTAGAAGCCGCGGCCCGACTTACGGCCCGTCAGACCGGCCTCGCTGAGCTGCTTGAGGATCGGGGCGGGGGCGTGCAGCCGGTCGCGGGACTCGGCGTACATGGCCTCCAGGACCGTGCGCGCGGTGTCGACGCCGATGAGGTCGAGCAGTGCGAGGGGGCCCATGGGCAGACCGCAGCCGAGCCGCATCGCGGCGTCGATGTCCTCGCGGGAGGCGTACTTCGCCTCGTACATCGCGGCCGCCTGGTTGAGGTAGCCGAACAGCAGCCCGTCCGCGACGAATCCGGGGCGGTCGCCGACCGCGACGGGCTCCTTGCCGAGCTCGATCGCCAGGTCCGTGACCGCCGTGACGGCCTGCGGCGCGGTCAGCACGGAGGAGACGACCTCGACCAGCTTCATCGCCGGTGCCGGGTTGAAGAAGTGCAGCCCGAGCACCCGCTCGGGGCGGGCCGAGTCGGCGGCCAGCCGCGTGACGGACAGCGCGTTGGTGCCGGTGGCGAGGATCGTCCCGGGGCGCACGATGCCGTCCAGCTCGCGGAAGATCTGGTGCTTGATCTCGTACGACTCCGGCGCCACCTCGATGACCAGGTCGGCGTCGGCCGCGGCCCGCAGGTCGGTGGAGGTACGGACGCGGGCCAGAACGTCCGCGCGCTCCTGGTCGGTCAGCCGGCCGCGCTCCACGGCGCGGGCGGTCGAGGACTCCAGGGCGGCGACGGACCTCGCGGCCTGCGACTCGCTGATGTCGATGCCGACGACCTCGCGACCGGCCTTGGCCAGGACTTCGGTGATGCCGGTGCCCATGGTGCCGAGACCGACGACGGCAATGGTCTTGAGCGGGGACAGAGGGGTGTCGGACAGGGGAGTGGCCATCGCGGGACTCCAGGAGAGAGGGTGACGACTGGAAGCGCGCCCGGGTGCGCCGAAGAGAGCGCACCGGATGCGTGAGAAGTGCGGGTGTTGCCGGGCTGCGAGCGCACACGCCCGGTGCTGTCGTTCGCCGCGGGCGTGCACACGCCCTTGGAGCGAACGGTGGGAATCGACCGGCCCTGTCCCGGAGCCGGGTCCTGCTGCGGTACACGAGGTACCGAACCGACCGCTCTCGCGCCGGCTGCGTCACCAGGCCGGCACGAGGAGGAACGCGAGTGGGTAACTCGCTCGTCTGAGCTTAACTCGTGGGTAACGAGCGCGCCAGCCCCCGAGTTTGTGATGTAGGTCCCGAGACCCTTGTGGCACCCCTAATCTCGGCTCCATGGACGAAGAGTTGCGATCACTCACGGAGCGCTCACGGGGGGAGTCGGGCGGATCGGCCGCCTACGAGCGGCTGGCGGCGACCGGGGATCACGACGAACTCGCGGAGGTGCTCACCGCCCCCGGGCAGCCGCTGTGGGCCAGGGAGCTGGCCGCGTTCCGGCTGGGGCTGGCAGGCGACCGGCGCGCCTTCGAGGCGCTCGTCCTCCTGCTCAACCACCGGGACCCCCAGCGCTGCGCCTCCGCCGCGTACGCCCTCGCCCGGCTCGGCGACCCCCGCACCGCCCGCGCGGCGGCGGCCCTCGCCACCAACGAACTGCGCGTGGCCTACGCCCTGCACCCGGTCCGGCTCCTGGTGGAGCTGCGCGCCCCCGAGTCCGTACCGGCACTCATCACCACGCTGCAACGCCGGTTGCGCCCGCACGACCCGTACCGCCGCGTGGCCCTCGCCTGTGTGGACGGCCTCGGCGCCCTGGGCGACGCCCGCGCCAGACCCGTCCTCGACGAGGCGCTCGCCCACCCGGCGCTGGCCGAGGCGGCGGTGCACGCGCTGGCGCGGATCCCGCGCCGGCGGTGAACCGTCAGCCGGTCAGCTCCTTGGCGTACCGCACCTCGGGCACCTCCACGCCGTCCACCTCGTAGGGTTCCTCGGCGCCGTCCGCACAGAAGCCCGCCCGCTCGTAGAAGCGCCGGGCGCCGGCGTTCTCCTTCAGCACCCACAGGAACATGCGCGTGTGCCCGGCGGCCGTGCGCTGTCGTACCGACTCCGCCAGCAGTGCCCGGCCGACACCGTCGCCGTAGTGCCCGGGGTGCACGTATATCGCGTACAACTCGGCGTCCCCGGTGCGTACTTCACCGTCCCGGTACGGCCCGTGCGCGGCCCAGCCGACTATCTCACCGGCGCGCTCGGCGACCAGGTTCACCACGCTGCCGTCGCCCTGCGTGAACCAGGTGCGGCGCCGCTCGGTGTCCTCCGCCACGCTGAGGGCGTCGAGGTACGACTGCGGCATGAGGCCCTTGTACGCGGTCTGCCAGCCCCGGATGCGGATCTCGGACACACGGCCGCAGTCGGCGAGCGTCATGTCCCGGACGACGAGGCCGCTCATGCGCCCACCACCGCGAACGCCTCGATCTCCATCAGGAACTCCGGGCGGACCAGCGCGGCCACCTGCACGGCCGAGGCGGCCGGAAGCCGGTCATCGGGTATGTGCGCGGCGCGGGCCGCGCGGATCGCGGGCATGTGCGCCATGTCCGTGACGAAGTAGGTGAGTTTGACGACGTCGTCGAAGGTCGCTCCGGCGGCGGCCAGGCAGCGCCGCAGGTTCCGGAAGACCTGGCGGGCCTGGGCCGCCGGGTCGCCCTCGCCGACGAGTTCGCCGTCCTCGTCGACGGCGAGCTGGCCGGAGACCGCGACGAGGCGGCCGGTGGCGGTGACGACGTGGCTGTACTGCGTGGCGGGGGCGACCCTGTCGGGGGCGGCGATCCTGGTCGGCTCACTCATGCGTCCATCGTGAACCATGGGACTGACAACGCCCCCGACGGGCCCCGGTCGTGGCCTCAGCCGTGGAAGCCGAGCAGGTCGTGCAGGGTCGAGCCGCGCGCCGACGTGGACGCCACCTTCGACGTCAGCGGTTTGGGGTCGGGCAGGGTCTGGCACACCGCGTCGGCCTCGCCCTGGCCGCGCGGCACCGTGCCGTCGGTCAGGTACGCCGCCAGGTACTTGTCCAGGCAGGTGTTCCCGCTCAGCGCGATGCCGTGATTCCCGCCGCCCTG
Source organism: Streptomyces sp. NPDC002088 (assembly GCF_040296605.1). Lineage (NCBI taxonomy): Bacteria > Bacillati > Actinomycetota > Actinomycetes > Kitasatosporales > Streptomycetaceae > Streptomyces > Streptomyces sp. NPDC002088. The sequence continues at coordinate 415,977 of NZ_JBEOXO010000005.1, forward strand.
CTCCACCACCAGGCTGGAGTGGGCCAGGAGACGGTGGACCGTCGCGCCGCCCTGGTAGGGGGTGGCCGCGTCGTTCGTCGCCTGGAAGAGCAGGGTCGGCGGCAACTTGCCGTTGGCGAGACTCACCGGCCGCTTCGAGGCCGTCGGCCAGAACGCGCACGGCGCGTTGTACCAGGCGTTGCTCCACGTCATGAACGGCGCCTCCGCGTACGCCGCCCAGTTGTCCTTGCGCCACTGGTTCCAGTCGCGCGGCCAGGAGCTGTCACGGCACTGCACCGAGGTGTAGACGCTGTAGCCGTTGTCGCCGGAGGCGTCGACCGCGCCGAAGTTCTCGTACGCCTCGACCAGCGGATCGGCGTCCTCCTTCGTCACGTACGCCGAGAACGCCTCGGCGAGGTACGGCCAGTAGCCGTTGTAGTAGCCGCCGGGCAGGAAGGTGTCCTCCAGCTCCGCGGCCCCCACCTTGCCGCCGGCCGGCTTCTTGGCCAGCGCCGCCCGCATCGCATACCACTTGGCCTCGACCTCCGCCGGGTCGGTGCCGAGCTTGTACGTCGCGTCGTACTTGGCGATCCAGCTCATCAGCGCCCGGTGACGGTCGTTGAAGGCACGGTCCTGCCCGAGGTTGGCGTCGTACCAGACGCCGGTGGGGTCGACGATGGAGTCGAGGACCAGGCGGCGGACGTGCTGCGGGAAGAGCTTGGCGTACACCGTGCCGAGGTAGGTGCCGTACGAGTAGCCGAGGTAGTTGACCTTCTCCGCACCGAGTGCCTGCCGGATCGAGTCCAGGTCCTGTACGGCGCTGATCGTGTCGATGTACGGCAGCACGCGCGCGTACTTCTTGCCGCAGGCGTCGGCGAACGCCTTGGCGCGCGCGAGGCCGGCCTTCTCGACGGCCGGCGTGCTCGGCACCGAGGCCGGGCGCACCGGTTTGAAGTGGCCCGGCTCACAGTCCAGCGCGGGCTTGCTCGCGCCCACCCCGCGCGGATCGAAGCCGATCACGTCGTACTGCGCCGCCACCGCCTTGGGCAGCGAGGACGCGACGTACCCGGCGAGGGTCAGCCCGCTGCCGCCCGGGCCACCGGGGTTGACCAGCAGGGGACCCTGGTACTTGGTCGCGGTGTGCGGGACCCGGGACAGCGCGAGCGTGATCTGCTGCCCGTGCGGGTTCGCGTGGTCGAGCGGCACCTCGAGGGACGCGCACTGGAGTTTCGGATAGTCGGTGGTGCCGCACTTCTTCCAGGTGACCTTGGCGGCGCGAGCGATGTCCGCGGTCCGCGACGGGCTCGCGTCGGCGGGCACGGCCGTGAGCGTTCCGGCCACGACGACGGCGGCTGCGCACAGCACGGCTGCGCGTTTCCTCATGCAGTCCTCCCAGGACGGAGGGGGTCGGACCGCGAGGTTCACGGTCCCCGCCGCATCGTCCCGGAAAGCGCGCCTGGAAGGACGCGTTCTGGCATTATTTGACCCAATTGCGCGCTGGATGCGCTCGAACGCTCTCAGATCAGCGAGAGTTGCGTCGGTTCGGACATCGGAGCCTGTTCGGGTTCAGGGGGCTGGATCCGCCGGCTCGCTCCCGCGCGCGCGGGGCCGATGCCGTACTCCTGGGCCAGTTCGTGGACCTGACGGGTGATCCGGCGCTGATACCACTTCGGTGCGTAGGCCCCCTCCGCGTACAGCCGCTCGTAACGGCGCACCAGCTGCGGATGGTGCTGCCCCAGCCAGGCCATGAACCACTCGCGGGCGCCCGGGCGCAGGTGCAGGACCAGCGGGGTGACGGACGTGGCCCCCGAGGCCGCGATCGCCCGCACGGTGGCCCGCAGTTGGGCCGGGTGGTCGCTCAGGAAGGGGATCACCGGCGCCATCAGCACACCGCAGCCGATGCCGTGGTCGGTCAGGGTCCGTACGACGTCCAGGCGGCGCTCCGGGGGCGGCGTGCCGGGCTCCACGGTGCGCCACAGCCCGGGGTCGGTGAAACCGACGGAGACGGAGATGCCGACGTCCGTCACCTGCGCTGCCTGGGTCAGCAGGTCGAGATCGCGCAGGATCAGCGTGCCCTTCGTCAGGATCGAGAAGGGGTTCGCGCGGTCGCGCAGGGCGGTCAGGATGCCCGGCATCAGGCGATAGCGGCCCTCCGCGCGCTGGTAGCAGTCGACGTTCGTGCCCATCGCGATGTGCTCGCCCTGCCAGCGGTGCGAGGCGAGCTGGCGGCGCAGCAGCTCCGGAGCGTTGACCTTGACCACGATCTGGCTGTCGAAGCCGAGGCCCGTATCGAGGTCCAGGTAGCTGTGCGTCTTGCGGGCGAAGCAGTACACGCACGCGTGCGTGCAGCCCCGGTAGGGGTTGACCGTCCACTCGAAGGGCATGCGTGAGGCGCCCGGCACCCGGTTGATGATCGAGCGGGCCCGGATCTCGTGGAAGGTGATCCCGGCGAACTCCGGCGTGTCGAACGTACGGGTGGTCACCGCGTCCGCGCCGAACAGCGCGGCATCGGCCGCGCGCTCGTGGCCGGACCCCGCTGTGAGGTTCTCCCAGCGCATGACACCTCCTCGGTAGCACTCCCCCCAGATTAGAACACGTGTTCCCATGATCGTGCGGGCATCGATCCCGATCGGGTCGTGCACCCTGTTCGATCACTTCCGAGACCCCGATTTGGGTGGCCGGGGACAGGGGTGGTTGGCTTGCTCCAACCCCGAGAACTCAGGTGCTGGAGGAAGTCAATGGCGCAGGTCGAGGCCACTACGGAGCGGGTCGTCGCGGCGGACGCGGAGAAGGTGTTCGACGCCCTCGCCGACTACAGCGGCACGCGCGCGAAGCTCCTGCCCGAGCACTTCAGCGAGTACGAGGTGCGCGAGGGCGGCGACGGCGAGGGCACCCTCGTCCACTGGAAGCTCCAGGCCACCAGCAAGCGCGTGCGCGACTGCCTGCTGGAGGTCAGTGAGCCGACCGACGGCGAGCTCGTCGAGAAAGACCGCAACTCCTCCATGGTCACCACCTGGCGCGTCACCCCGGCCGGCGAGGGGTCCTCCCGCGTCGTCGTGACCACCACCTGGAAGGGCGCCGGCGGCATCGGCGGCTTCTTCGAGAAGACCTTCGCGCCCAAGGGCCTCGGCCGGATCTACGACGCGATCCTCGCCAAGCTCGCCTCCGAGGTCGAGAAGTAGACTTCCCGGGCCCAATGGGCCGATCTTGAGAGGGTGTTGATCCCCTCACCGGTTCGAGTGGATCTCCTTGTCGCGCGCTGTTGTGCCGTAACTCGTCGCGCTTGCTCACAGTTGTCGTTTTAAGCGGGAATTGTGTGGCAGGCGTGACGAGGGGAGCGGTACGTGGGCGGGATCACTCTGGTGAAGGGCGAGCCGACGACGGCGCCCCCGGACACCCCCGCTCCCGGGCCGGCCGCAACCGCCGAACTCGCCCCGCGCCGGATCCGGTTGGTCTTCTGCGGACTGATGCTCGCGCTGCTCCTGGCCGCCCTGGACCAGATGATCGTCGCCACGGCGCTCCCGAAGATCGTCGGCGAACTGCACGGACTGGACAGGATGTCCTGGGCGATCACCGCCTACCTGCTCACCTCCACGATCGGACTTCCGGTCTACGGCAAGCTCGGCGACCTCCTCGGCCGCAAGGGCGTCTTCCAGTTCGCGATCGTCGTCTTCCTCGTCGGCTCCGCGCTCGCCGGCCGCGCGCAGACCATGGACCAGCTGATCGCCTTCCGCGCCGTGCAGGGCGTCGGCGCCGGCGGGCTCATGATCGGCGTGCAGGCGATCATCGCCGACATCGTGCCGCCGCGGCAGCGCGGCCGGTTCATGGGCCTGATCGGAGCGGCCTTCGGCCTGGCCTCCGTGGCGGGCCCGCTGCTGGGTGGTTACTTCACGGACCACCTGTCCTGGCGGTGGTGCTTCTACTTCAACGTGCCCTTGGGTCTGGTGACCCTCGCCGTCGTCACCGTCGTACTCAAGCTGCCGAAGCCCGACGCCAAGCCGCGCCTCGACGTCCTCGGCGCCCTGCTGCTCGCCGCCGCCTCCACCTGCCTGGTCCTGCTGACCAGTTGGGGCGGCACCGAATACGCCTGGGACTCGCGCGTCATCCTCGGCCTCGGCGCCGGAGCGGCCGTCACCACCGTCCTCTTCCTCGTCGCCGAGCACCACGCCGCCGAACCCCTCATCCCGCTGAGGCTGTTCCGGGACTCCGTCTTCAACATCACGGGCCTGGTGGGCCTGGTGGTCGGCGTCGCGCTGTTCGGCGCCGCGAGCTACCTGCCGACCTTCCTCCAGATGGTCGACGGAGCGAGCGCCACCGAGTCCGGGCTGCTGATGCTGCCCATGATGGGCGGCATCGTCGGCGCCTCCATCGTCTCCGGGCAGCTCATCAGCCACACCGGCCACTACAAGATCTACCCCGTCCTCGGCGGCGCGCTCTCCGCCGTCGGCATGTGGCTGCTGTCCCGGCTCGAGGTCGACACGCCCCGGCTGCACTACAGCGTCTGGATGGCGGTCCTCGGCGCCGGCATCGGCATGGTGATGCCGGTCCTGGTCCTCGCCGTGCAGAACTCCGTGCGCCCCGCCGACCTCGGCACCGCCACCAGCGCCAACAACTACTTCCGGCAGATCGGCGGCAGCGTCGGCGCCGCGATCTTCGGCACCCTCTTCGCCGGCCGGCTCTCCGACGCCCTCGAAGAACGCCTCCCCGCGCGCGCGGGCGCCCGCCTCCCCGATCCGGAGTCCCTCACCCCGCAGCTCGTCCACGCGCTGCCTCCGGCGCTGCGGGACGCCTACATCAGGGCCTACGCCGACGCCATGCCGCGGATCTTCCTCTACCTCGTGCCGGTGCTCGTCCTCGGCCTGTTCATCGCCTTCTTCCTCAAGGAGAAACCACTGGTGTCCCACAACACCCCCGCCGCCGCGACACAGGAGTCCGCGCACGTGCACGCCACCGTTCCGCAGGCCCGTTCGCCGTACGCCGCGGGAATTCCTGTCTGCGGCACGGTGCAGCACCCCGACGGGACCGTCGTGCCCCGCGCGGCCCTCACCCTCATCGACGCCGTCGGAGCGCAGATCGGCCGCGGCGCGAGCGGCGAGGACGGGAGGTACGCGCTCTCGACGCCCGGATCCGGGGCGTACGTCCTGATTGCCGCAGCGGGCGGACACCAGCCGCAGGCCGTCTCCGTGACCGTCGGCGAGCGCCCCGTCGAGCTGGACGTCGTCCTCGGCGGCGCCGGACGCCTCGCGGGCGCCGTGCTGACCGCCGACGGCACGCCCGTGCGGGACGCCACCGTCACCCTCACCAACGTCCACGGCGAGGTCGTCGCCAGCACCCGCAGCGCACGCGAGGGCGGTTATGTGATCACCGAGCTGGTGGCCGGCGAGTACACCCTCGCCGCGAGCGCGCCCGCCTTCCGCCCGGCCGCGCTCCCGGTCACCGTCCAGGCCTCCCGGGAGACCCGCCAGGACGTCGAACTCGCGGGCGGCGCCGTCCTGCGCGGCACCGTGCGGGCCGGCGGCGGGCGGGTCGTCGAGGACGCCCGCGTGACCCTGCTCGACGCGGCGGGCAACGTCGTCGACACACTCACCACCGGACCTGACGGAACGTTCCGGTTCGTGGACCTGTCCTCCGGCGAGTACACCGTGATCGCGGCCGGGTATCCCCCCGTGGCCACCGTGCTGCAGGTGGCGGGCGGGGGACGCACGGAACGGGACCTCCAGCTGGGCCACGAGGACTGAACCGGCGCCAGGGGGCGTGCGGGCCCGCACGCCGGAGCGCCGCGGTGAAGCCAATTCCAGAATTGACATACATCCCGACCGGCGACCGCCGTACGGTGGTGACGGCGGCACAGATCTTGCGGAGCCGTGGGGAGAGAGGGCCTGGACCATGGACCGTGGCACCGAGCGGGGCACACCTCCCGCGGGTCACGCCGTGGTCGGCCGCGTTCCGCTGGCCGTGGTCGTCGTGGACCGGGACGGCCTCGTCTCCCACTGGAGCAGGGGCGCACGCCGACTCTTCGGCGCCCCCAAGGAGGAGGCGATCGGGCGGCCCGCCCTTGACCTGCTCCCCGTGTCCGGAGCGCTGCCCGAGGACGACGACCTCACGCCCTATGGGGCGTACGCGGCGTACGACGGCCTCGGCCCCGACCTGGAGTCCTCGCTCGGCGGACGGTTGTCCTACCCGGCCGCCGGCCGCGCCCGCCTCACCGTGCCGGAGCGCGGCCGGGTGGACGTGCTGTGGTGGGCGTACCCCCTGGTGGGCCCCGGCAGCGAGCGGCTGCTCGTCCTCGCCGCGGACGCGGCCGGGCTGCGCCAGGACGAGCCGGACACCGGCGCGGACTTCGAGCGCATCGCACCCGCCTTCGCCCTGCACACCGACTTCCCCGGGGCCGACGAACTCGCCCGGCGCCTGCCCGAGATCCTCCCCAGCATGAGCGTCGACGAAGGCGCTCGCATCGTCGCCCAGATCCTCGAACTCGGTTATCCCGTACTGGAGTTCAGTCAGAACGACCGGGTGCCCGTCACCCCCGACTGGGGAGTGCCGCGGCGGGCCGAGCGCAAGGCGCGCCGCGAGCGGGCCGCCCGGGCCGTGGCCGAGGGTCTGCCCGCGCCGGAGGGGTTCGCCGACGAGGGCGAGGACCTCGAGTACACCGCCGTCCGCGAGCGCCTGGAGTTCCTCAACGAGGTCAGCGGCAGGATCGGCACCTCCCTCGACCTGGCACGGACCATCATCGAGGTCAGCAGGGCCGTCGTCCCCCGCTTCACCGACGTCGCCGGCACCTATCTGCGTGAACAGGTCGTCGCCGGCGAGGGCTTCCCCGACGGCGTCCCCGACACGACCACCATGTGGCACCGGGTCGCCGTCGAACACACCGACGAACCCGGCCGCTGGGACGACGTCGTACCGGTGGGCGAGGCCATGCCGTTCCCCGCGCACACCCCGTTCTTCCAGTGCATGACCACCGGCGACCCCGTCCTTGTCCCGCGCATCAGCGAGCAGATGGGTCACGCCATCGCCTCGCAGTTCGACAAGCGCGACATCCGGCCGCTGATCACGGGCCGCTCCATGCTCGTCGTGCCGCTCAAGGCGCGCAACGTCGTCCTCGGCTTCATGATCCTGCTGCGCCACCCCGAGCGCGTCGAGTTCAACGACATGGACCGGGTCACCGGCGCCGAACTCGCCGCCCGCGCGGGCCTCGTCCTGGACAACGCCCGCATGTACACCTATCAGGAGAGCGTCGCCGAGACCCTCCAGGACAGCATGCTGCCGCACATCCCGCCGCGCATGGCGGGCTGCGACATCGCCACCCGTTACCTGCCCGGCACCCTGCTGGGCCGCGTCGGCGGCGACTGGTTCGACTCCGTGAAACTACCCGGCGCCCGCACCGCCCTCGTCGTCGGCGACGTCATGGGCCACGGCCTGAACTCGGCCGCCATGATGGGCCAGTTGCGTACGGCCGTACAGACCATGGCCGCCCTCGACCTGCCGCCCGCCCAGCTGCTGCGCAACCTCGACGACCTCGCCCAGCGCCTCGGCGACACCTACCTCGCCACGTGCCTGTACGCCGTCTACGACCCCATCGCGAGCGAACTGCACCTCGCCAACGCGGGCCACATCCCGCCCGTCCTGGTCCGCGCCGAGGACGGGCGCAGCGAGCTGCTCGAACTGCCCACGGGCGCGCCGATCGGCGTCGGAGGGGTGCCGTTCGAGGCGGTACGCGTGCGCGTGGAGCCCGGCGACCGGCTGGTGATGTGCACCGACGGGCTGGTGGAGATGCGCGGCGAGGACATCGGCGTGGGCCTGGCGACGCTCTGCGAGTCCGCCGCGCACCCGGCGGCCGCCATGGACGACGCCTGCGACACGATCATCCGCGCCCTGAACACCCGCGGCGGCCGCAAGGACGACGTGGCCCTGCTGATGGCCCGCCTCAACGGCATCGCACCCGACGACGTCGCCGAATGGCGGCTCGCCCTCGACCCGATCGAGGTCGGCCGGGCCCGGGCGGTGGTCCGCGAACAGCTGCACGACTGGGGTCTGGCCCGGCTCGCCGACAACGCCGAGCTGATGGTCGGCGAGCTCGTCACCAACGCCGTACGGCACTCCCACAGCCGTCCCGTCGAACTGCGCCTGGTGCGCGGGGACACCTTGCTGTGCGAGGTGGACGACGACGACCACGACCTGCCGACCCTGCTGAGCGCCGGTCCCGAGGACGCGTTCGGGCGAGGTCTGCGCGTGGTGAGCGCGCTCGCCCGCGAGTGGGGCACCAGCCGTACGGGGGCGGGCAAGACCGTCTGGTTCGAGCTGACGCTGCCGCGCCGCTGAACAGGGGCGCGCGGGGCGTTCATCGGCGTACGCATCTCGAACGCGGCGTGAAGGAACGCGCACCGTGCTTGTCGCCGTGACCAGGGAGCGATAGACCGTACTCGCCCGTCACTTACGACGGATCGGCGTCACACCCCGGGGAGTTGGGCATGAGCGTGACGAGTCGGTACCGGGAGGCATGGGAGAGCTTCTGGCGCGAGGCTTCCGACGAACCGGGAGCCGTGTTCTGGGACGCGGAGCCCGCGCTCGCCGTCGGCCCCCAACTCGCCCTCTTCGAACCGCACCTGATCACCCCCGGGCTGCCGCTGGTGGACCTCGGCTGCGGCAACGGCACCCAGACCCGCTTCCTCGCCGACCGCTTCCCGCACGTCATCGGCGCCGACCTGGCCGCCGCGGCCCTGGACCACGCCCGGTATGCCGACCCCGCAGGGCAGGCGACGTACCGGTTGCTCGACGCCGCCGAGAAGAGTGAGGTCGAGACGCTCCACGCCGAACTCGGCGACGTCAACCTCTACATGCGCGGCGTGCTGCACCAGTGCGAGCCCGACGACCGCCAGCCCCTGGTGGACGGGATCGCCGCACTCGTCGGTGAGCGAGGCCGGGCCTTCCTGGTCGAACTCTCCGAGGCGGCCCGCCCCGTCCTGGGCGGCCTGGCCCAGGGCCCCGCCGGACCGCCGCCGAAGCTCGCGCCGATCTTCCGCCATGGCATCGCCCCGGGAGAGGTGAAGGACGACGCGGTGCCCGCGTACCTGGCCGCGGCCGGTCTGACGATCGTCGCGAGCGGCGAACTGCCCCTGATGACAACGGAGTTCGCAGCCGACGGAACCCGGATCGCGCTGCCGTCGAAGTGGCTGATGGCAGGCCGCGTCATGTGATCGCAGTCACATCGAAAAGCTGCTCCTCTTGCTGTCACACTCCCGGCCCGCGAGGTGTCAGGCCAGTGACGGAAGTTGAGGAAGCCGCCCGGATCCACACCGGGCGCCACCGATGAGGAGCTGCTGCCATGTCCACTGCCTACGTCGTCGTCACCGTCCTGGGAGCTGTCATGGCGGGCTTCTCGGCTGCCTCGGTCTTCCTCCACGCCGAGTGGGTGGTCAAGCCGCTGGCCGACTACGGAGTGCCCCGCTCATGGTGGCCGTGGCTGGGCGCGGCCAAGGCCGCGGGAGCGGCCGGCCTGCTGGCGGGGCTGCTCGTGCCGGTCGTCGGCGTGCTGGCCGGGGTCGGCCTGGTGCTGTACTTCACCGGTGCCGTGGTGACCGTGGTCAGGGCGCGCTGGTTCTCGCACGTGCCGTTCCCGCTGCTGTACGCGGCGCCCGCGGCCGCCTCCGTCGTACTGGCGCTCACCGTCTGAGGCCCGCCGCGAGGGATGACCGCCGCCGCGAGGGGTGACCGGTGGACCACCGGTCACCCCTCGGCCGTTCTCACGCGTCGAGCACCGCGACCTCGATCCCGTCCAGCCGCTCTCGGTCCGCGATGACGTCGATCTCCGTGATCCCGTCCTCCGTGACGGTGAAGGCGAGGACCAGACGCAGCCGGCCCTGCGGTGCCATCGCGAGCCCGACCCCGCCGTCCAGGAGCGCCGGGCCGGTGAACAAGGCCCGGCCCGTGGCGGCCATCGCGCCCTTGGCGACCGTGTGGGAGCCGCTGACCACGACGGGCTCGGGAGTGGGGACGACGAACCGGTCGGCGGTCAGGACGACGTCCGGGTGGAGCAGCGAGACCAGCGCGTCGAAGTCGCCGCCCCGCGTGGCGGCCAGGAACGCGTCCACGACCGCCCGCTGCCGCGTCAGGTCGGGTGTGGCGGCGGGCGCGGCGCCCTTGACCCGGCGCCGCGCCCGGCTCACCAGCTGCCGTGTGGTGGCCGGAGTGCGCTCGATCAGCGGGCCGATCGCGTCGAAGGGCACCGCGAACATGTCGTGCAGGACGAACGCCAGCCGCTCGGCCGGCGCCAGTGTGTCGAGCACCACCAGCAGCGCGACGCCGACCGAGTCGGCCAGCAGCGCCTCCTCCTCCGGGTCGCCGCCGTCCCGTGGCCTGAGCGCCGGGTCGGTCACCTGCACGTCGAGGGGTTCCTCGCGCCGGGTCCGCCGTGAGCGCAGCATGTTGAGGCAGATCCGCCCCACGACCGTGGTCAGCCAGCCCGTGACGTTTCCCACATCCCCGACCTCGGCGCGACTGGCCCGCAGCCACGCCTCCTGCACGGCGTCCTCGGCCTCGCTCAACGAGCCCAGCATCCGGTAGGCCACGGCCCGCAAGTGGGCCCGGTCCGCCTCGAATCGCTCCGCCGCCAGTATGTGCTCGGTCATCGCTCGCATTCCCCGTTCGCGGTGTGCCGGAGGGCCTGGTGGGACGCGCCAAGCCTAGGGCCGCGGCTCCGGGCCGCCGACGGAGACGGGGGGTCCTGGCCGGTTCTCCCGTCGGCGCGTAACGTGGCGCACCATGAAGATCCTGATCAGCGCCGACATGGAGGGTGCCACCGGCGTCACCTGGCCGGCCGACGTGCTGCCGGGGACTGCGCAGTGGGAGCGGTGCCGGTCGATGTTCACCTCGGACGTGAACGCCGCCGTGCTCGGCTTCTTCGACGGCGGTGCCGACGACGTGCTCATCAACGAGGCCCACTGGTCCATGCGCAATCTGCTGCTGGAGCGGCTCGACGATCGGGCGCAGATGCTCACCGGGCGGCACAAGGCGCTGTCCATGGTGGAGGGCGTGCAGCACGGGGACGTGGACGGCATCGCGTTCGTCGGCTACCACGCGGGCGCCGGCGCCGAGGGTGTCCTGGCGCACACCTACCTCGCGAACTCGATCACCGGGGTGTGGGTGAACGACGTACGGGCCAGCGAGGGTCTGCTCAACGCGCATGTCGTCGCCGAGTACGGGGTGCCCGTCATCCTCGTCACCGGCGACGACGTGGCCTGCGAGGACGCGCTGGGGTACGCGCCGGAGGCGCTGAAGGTCGCGGTCAAGGACCACGTGTCGCGGTACGCGGCCGTGTGCCGTACGCCGGCCAGGACCGCCGCCGACATCCGCCAGGCGGCCAAGGCGTCAGCCGCGTTGGCGGTGCGCCACGAGCCGGTCGTCGGGGGCCCGTTCACGATCGCCCTGGAGTTCGACGCCGAGCACCTGGCGATGGCGGCCACCGTCGTGCCGGGCGTGGACCGGATCGGGGAGCGGAAGGTCGCGTACACCAGCGACACCATGTATGAGGGGATCCGCAGCTTCAAGGCGGTCACCACGATCGTCTCGGCTGCGGTGGAGGAGCAGTATGGCTGACGAGCAGGCACTGGACGAGGTCGTCCGGTTCACGTCCGAGCTGATTCGGATCGACACCACCAACCGGGGAGGCGGGGACTGCCGGGAGCGGCCCGCCGCCGAGTACGCCGCCGAGCAGTTGGCCGGGGCGGGGCTCGAACCCGTGCTGCTGGAGCGGACCCCGGGGCGGACCAACGTCGTCGCCCGTATCGAGGGCACCGATCCGTCGGCGGACGCGCTGCTCGTCCACGGTCATCTGGACGTGGTGCCGGCGCAGGCCGAGGACTGGAGTGTGCATCCGTTCTCCGGCGAGGTGCGCGACGGGGTCGTGTGGGGGCGCGGCGCCGTCGACATGAAGAACATGGACGCCATGATCCTCGCCGTGGTGCGGGACTGGGCGCGCAACGGCGTGCGGCCCCGGCGGGACATGGTCATCGCGTTCACCGCGGACGAGGAGGCCAGCGCCGAGGACGGCTCCGGCTTCCTCGCCGACCGGCACCCCGGGCTGTTCGAGGGGTGCACGGAGGGCGTCAGCGAGTCGGGTGCGTTCACCTTCCACGACGGCGGCGGGCGGCAGATCTATCCCATCGCCGCCGGCGAGCGCGGCACGGGCTGGCTGAAGCTCACCGCGCGCGGGCGGGCCGGGCACGGCTCCAAGGTCAACCGTGAGAACGCGGTGACGCGGCTGTCCGCCGCGATCACCCGCATCGGCGAGCACGAGTGGCCGCTCCGGCTCACCCCGACCGTGCGCGCGGCCCTCACCGAGCTCGCCGCCCTGTACGGCGTCGACGCCGACCTGTCGGACATCGACGGGCTGCTGGAGAAGCTCGGCCCCGCCGCCAAGCTCGTCGAGGCGACCGTGCGCAACAGTGCCAACCCGACGATGCTGGACGCCGGTTACAAGGTCAACGTGATCCCTGGGGAGGCCGTCGCGTACGTCGACGGACGTTATCTGTCCGGCGGCGAGGACGAGTTCCGCACCACCCTCGACCGGCTCACCGGGCCGGACGTGGAGTGGGAGTTCCACCATCGTGAGGTCGCCCTCCAGGCGCCGGTGGACTCGCCGACGTTCGCGCGGATGCGCGCCGCGGTCGAGGAGTTCGCGCCCGAGGGGCACGTGGTGCCGTACTGCATGTCGGGCGGCACGGACGCCAAGCAGTTCTCGCGGCTCGGCATCACCGGCTACGGATTCGCGCCGCTGAAGCTGCCGGAGGGCCTCGACTACCAGGCCCTCTTCCACGGGGTCGACGAGCGTGTCCCCGTGGAGGCGCTGCACTTCGGTGTCCGCGTCCTCGACCGTTTCCTGCGGACGGCCTAGGCGAGTGGGGGAGAACGTGCAGACCCTGGCGTACGGTTCCTGGCCCTCGCCCATCGACGCGGCCCTCGCGGCCGCCCACGACGGGCACCCCGAGTACGTCGGCTTCGTCGGCGACGAGGTGTGGTGGACGGCGCCACGGCCCGCCGAGGGCGGCCGGCGCACCCTGGTGCGGCGGCGCGCCGACGGCACCGAGGAGTCCGTGCTGCCCGCGCCGTGGAACGTGCGCAGCCGCGTGATCGAGTACGGCGGACAGCCCTGGGCCGGAGTCCTGCGGGACGGCGAGCCGCTCGTGGTGTTCGTGAACTTCGCCGACCAGCGGCTGTACCGGTACGAGCCCGGCGGCGAGCCGCGCCCGCTCACCCCCGTCTCCCCGGTGGGCGGCGGACTGCGCTGGGCGGAGCCGCAGCTGCGCCTGGAGCGCGGTGAAGTGTGGTGCGTGCTGGAGGAGTTCACCGGCGACGGGCCCACCGACGTCCGCCGGGTCCTCGCCGCCGTACCGCTGGACGGCTCGGCCGCCCAGGACCGGGACGCCGTACGTGAACTCGGCGACGACCGGCACCGGTTCGTGACCGGGCCGCGGCTCTCGCCCGACGGGCGGCGGGCCGCCTGGCTCGCCTGGGACCATCCGCGGATGCCGTGGGACGGCACGGAGCTGGTCGTGGCGGAGGTGGGCGACGACGGCACCTTCCGGGAGGCCCGGACGGTGGCCGGCGGGCCGGAGGAGTCCATCGCGCAGGTCGACTGGTCGACAGACGGCTGTCTGCTGTATGCAAGCGACCGTATGGGCTGGTGGAACCTGTACAAGGACGACCAACCTCTCTGCCCCCGCGAGGAGGAGTTCGGCGGCCCCCTGTGGAAGCTCGGGCACCGCTGGTTCGCCCCGCTGGAGAGCGGACTGGTCGCCGTCGTGCACGGCCGCGGCGCGACCGCACTCGGGATACTGGATCCCGAGACCGGCGAGGTCGTCGACGCGGCCGGTCCCTGGACCGAGTTCGCGCCCACGCTGGCGGTGCACGGAGAGCGGGTCGTGGCCGTCGGCGCCAGCCCGCGCAGCGCCTACGAGGTCATCGAGCTGGACACGCGAACCGGCCGGGCCCGGGTCGTCGGCTCCGCCCACGCCGACGCCGTGGACCCTGCCCACTACCCCGAGCCGCTGATCCGTACCTTCACCGGCCCCGACGGACGCGACATCCACGCGCACATCTACCCGCCGCACCACCCCGGGTACGTCGCACCCGCCGCCGAACTGCCGCCGTACGTCGTCTGGGCGCACGGCGGGCCCACCGGGCACGCGCCGCTCGTGCTCGATCTGGAGATCGCCTACTTCACCTCGCGCGGCATCGGCGTCGCCGAGGTCAACTACGGCGGCTCGACCGGGTACGGCCGGGAGTACCGCAACCGGCTGCGCGAGCAGTGGGGCGTCGTCGACGTCGAGGACTGCGCGGCCGTCGCGCTCGCCCTCGCCGACGAGGGCACCGCCGACCGCGACCGGCTCGCCATCCGCGGCGGCAGCGCCGGCGGCTGGACCACCGCCGCCTCCCTCACCAGCACCGACGTCTACGCCTGCGGCACGATCATCTACCCCATCCTCGACCTCGCCGGCTGGGCCACGGGGGAGACCCACGACTTCGAGTCGCAGTACCTGGAGAGCCTGGTCGGGCCGCTCGCCGAGGTACCCGCCCGGTACGCGCAGCGCTCGCCGGTCGAGCACGCCGACCGGGTCACCGCGCCCTTCCTGCTCCTCCAGGGCCTGGACGACGTGATCTGCCCGCCCGCGCAGTGCGAACGGTTCCTCGCCCGGATGCGGGGCAGAGGGGTGCCGCACGCGTACATCGCCTTCGAGGGGGAGGGGCACGGGTTCCGGCGCGCCGAGACCATGGTGCGCGTCCTGGAGTCCGAACTCTCCCTGTACGCCCAGGTGTTCACGCTGAACCCGTCCGGCATTCCGACCTTGGAGCTCGTCAAGTGAAGCAACTCCTGCGACCGTCCCGGCTCGCCCCGGGCGCCCGGGTGGCCGTTGTCGCGCCCAGCGGGCCCGTGGCGGAGGAACGGCTTCAGGCCGGCCTCGACGTGCTGCTCGGCTGGGACCTCGACCCGGTGGTGGCACCCCATGTGCTCGACCGGCACGGCGAGCTGAACTACCTCGCCGGCACGGACGCGGACCGCGCCGCCGACCTCCAGGACGCCTGGTGCGACCCGTCGGTCGACGCCGTGCTGTGCGCGCGGGGCGGGTACGGGGCCCAGCGGATGGTCGACCTGCTCGACTGGGCGGCGATGCGGGCGGCCGGACCGAAGGTGTTCGTCGGCTTCAGTGACATCACCGTGCTGCACCAGGCCTTCGCGACCCGCCTGGACCTGGTCACGCTGCACGGGCCCGCGGCGGCCGGCGTGGACTTCATCAAGAACGCGCGGGCCCAGGAGCACCTGCGGGCCACACTGTTCGCGCCCGAGACGGTCCGCACCCTCACGTCGGGCGGCGGTGCGCTCAGCCCCGGGCGGGCGCGCGGCGTCACTCTCGGCGGCTGTCTGAGCATGCTCGCCTCCGACCTCGGCACCCCCCACGCCCACTCGGACGCCGGGGGTGGGCTGCTGATGCTCGAGGACGTCGGCGAGCGGGCGTACCGGATCGACCGGACGCTGACCCAACTCCTGCGCACGGGCTGGCTCGACGGCGTCGCCGGGATCGCACTGGGGTCCTGGGCCGGCTGCGGTCCGTACGACGAGGTACGCGCCGTCCTCGCCGACCGCCTCGGCGGCCTGGGCGTCCCCGTCGTGGAGGAGCTCGGATTCGGGCACGGCGAAGGGGCGCTGACGGTTCCCTTCGGGGTGAGCGCCGAACTCGACGCGGACGCAGGCACGTTGACGCTCGACGAGCCCGCCCTGCGCTGAGTCGCCGTGCGGTGGCGGGACGTGCCGCCCTCAGCGGAGGTCTTCGTGTTCCGACGTGAGCCCGGTTCCCGCGCCCTCGCCGCCGCTCCCACCGACCCTTCGCGACGACGCCGACCTCGGCAACAACCGTGGGATCAAGCCGGTCGCCGTGGTCGGCGCGCCGCAGGACACGGGCGTACCGGAGCCGCGGGTGGCCGGCGACCCGAGCAGCCTTGACGAAGTCCGGTGCGGTATCGCGCCCCGTAAGGGGCGCGGGGCTGTGTCGGTATGCGGCTCCACCGCGTGGGCGCGACCAGTCCCCCACCGGCCCACGGGTTCGTCACCGCGCTTCCGGCGGAGCACTCAGTCACCCGGACGGTGCACGGCCCGCTTTCCCGGGGGGTGCTCACCGCGCGCGTGGGGCCGGTGCGACCCATCCTGGTCGCATGAGCCCGAAGACCTCCGAGCGCGGCGGCCCGGCCGCCGGGAAGAGCGGTGGCCGGGGCGGGCCGGTGACGCCCTCGCGGGGCAGCGTGGTGCTGCTCGCCGTCCTCGTCCTGATCCTCGTCTTCGAGAACACCCGCGCCACCAGGATCAGGATCCTGCTTCCCGAGGTGACGATGCCGC
This sequence comes from Streptomyces sp. NPDC002088, assembly GCF_040296605.1. Lineage (NCBI taxonomy): Bacteria > Bacillati > Actinomycetota > Actinomycetes > Kitasatosporales > Streptomycetaceae > Streptomyces > Streptomyces sp. NPDC002088. The sequence goes on from NZ_JBEOXO010000005.1 coordinate 432,343, forward strand.
TGTGGATGGCGCTCCTCGCCACCGGGGTCATCGGTGCGCTGTGCGGGGCGTATTCCGTGAAGCGCAGGCGATAGGCCGTCGTAGGGTGGCGGGATGCCGCACACCGCATCCCGCTACCTCGCCGAGGGCCCCCGCGTGGGCATACGCCACTTCACCTACGAGGACGGTGCCGAGTTCGCCGCCCGGGTCCGGGAGAGCAAGGACCTGCACCACCCCTGGTTGTTCCCGCCGGACACCGCCGACGCCTACACCGCCTACGCCGGCCGGCTGATCGAGGACCGGACCAAGGCCGGGTTCCTGGTCTGCGAGAAGAGCGAGGGCGGGGCCATCGCCGGGTTCGTCAACATCAACAACATCGTCGAGGGCGCCTTCCTCAGCGGCGCCCTCGGCTACGGCGCCTTCGCGCACGCGGTCGGGCGCGGGCTGATGCGCGAGGGGCTGGACCTCGTGGTGGGGTACGCGTTCGGGCCGATGCGGCTGCACCGGCTGGAGATCAACGCGCAGCCCGCCAACACCGCCTCCATCGCCCTCGCCCGCAGCTGCGGCTTCCGCCTGGAGGGCTTCTCGCCCAACATGCTCCACATCGACGGAGCCTGGCGGGACCACGAACGCTGGGCCGTCACCGCCGAGATGCGGGCTTCCGGTTGACCTTCATCGTGTCGAGGTCCGTGACCGTCGACTTCAGCGCGCCGAAGCCGTAGCCGAGTCCCCGCAGGGCGGCCTCGGCGCGGTCCTCCGCGATCGCGCCCGCCATCTCCTCGCCGTCCGCCGCGTCCGACACCACGACATAGCGCATCGAGAAGTGCTTCAGCGGCGCCGGCTCGTACGACAGGGAGCCCTCCTCGGAGAACCGCATGCTCGTCAGGCCGTGCTCGGGGGCCTCGGCGAGCAGGCGGGCGCGGGCCTCGTCGGTGAGTCCGTCCCAGGTTCCCCGGACGATCACCCGGTAGGTGTGCTGCTCGCTCATGTGCCGTTCCGCTCCCTTTCGCAATCCTTTGGACGCCCGACTCTACGCCGACGACGATGAACCGCATACGAAATATCGTGTGCAGGGCAGTAGGGCCCGTGGCCCCGCTCGCCGAGGTCGTCGTGGGCGGCTTTGCGTAATCCTGACCGTTAGCTCCCCTGGGCAGGGCACCGGTTGCCGGGTTCCATGGTGATCGTGACGACGATCCGACGTGACGTAGTGACAGTGCCCGCCGCACAGCTGGGCCCGGACAACCCGCTCCCGCCGCTGAGCCCCCTCGACGAGGTCCACCGCATCGACGACCGGGACCGGGAGGACCTCCCGCGCGACGTTGCCCGGCAGGTCGGCCACGCTCCCCTGCGCAGTCTGCTGCCCGTGCGGGTGCGGGACGGGTACGGGCGGACGCGTGAACCCCGCGACATCGACGCCCTCGTGATCGAGAACGACCGCCTGCGCGCGACGGTTTTCCCCGCTCTCGGCGGTCGGATCGCGTCCCTCGTCCACAAGCCGACCGGCCGTGAACTCCTCTACCGCAACCCGGTGTTCCAGCCCGCCAACTTCGCCCTCAACGGCGCCTGGTACTCCGGTGGCATCGAGTGGAACATCGGCGCGACCGGCCACACCACCCTCTCCTGCTCGCCCCTGCACGCCGCCCGTGTACCCGCCCCCGACGGCGGCGAGATGCTGCGGCTGTGGGAGTGGGAACGGCTGCGGGACCTGCCCTTCCAGGTCGACGTGTGGCTGCCGGAGGGCTCCGACTTCCTCTACGTGGGCGTCCGCGTCCGCAATCCGCACGAGCACCCCGTGGCCACCTACTGGTGGTCCAACATCGCCGTGCCCGAGGAACGCCGGGTGCTCGCCCCGGCCGAGGAGGCGTGGCACTTCGGTTACGAGCGGCGGCTGCGCAGGGTCCCCGTCCCCTCGTACGACGGAACCGACCGCACGTATCCGCTCAACAGCACCTTCGCCGCCGACTACTTCTACGAGGTGCCCGACGGCCGGCGGCGCTGGATCGCCGCGCTCGACGGCGACGGGCACGGGCTGGTGCAGACGTCCACCGACGTGCTGCGCGGCCGCAAGCTGTTCGTGTGGGGCACGGGGAGCGGCGGGCGGCGCTGGCAGGAATGGCTCACCGAGCCCGGCACCGGCGGCTACTGCGAGATCCAGGCGGGGCTCGCCCGTACCCAGCTGGAGCACGTACGCCTCGAGGCGGAGAGCGAGGTGTCGTGGCTGGAGGCGTACGGGCCGCTGACCGCACCGCCGGAAGGGGAGTGGACCGACGTGCTGCGCGAGGCGGAGGGACGGCTCGAAGAGGTCCTCCCGCGCGCCGACGTCGACGCCGCCTACGAGGCGTGGAGGGCGCACGCCGACACCGAGCCCGGCGAGATCCTCGCCACCGGCTCCGGCTGGGGCGCGCTCGAAGTGCTGCGCGCCGACTGGAAGCTGCCCGGCACCCCCTTCGGCGAGCACACGCTCGGCGACGCCCAGGCACCGTGGCGTGAGCTGCTGCGCACCGGGTCCTTCCCCGAGCCGCGCCGGGTACGGCCGCCCGGCGGCACCCTCGTCGCCCCGCACTGGCGGGACATGCTGGAGAGCGCGCCCGCGACCCCGCTCACCGAGTACCACCTGGGTGTCGCCCAGTGGCACGCCGGCGACCGGGCGCAGGCGGTGCGCAGCTGGGAGCGCGCCCTCGAACTCGCGCCCTCCCTCTGGCCGTTGCTGCGCTGCCTCGCGGTCGCCGACCGGGAGAGCGGCAATCTCGAGCGGGCCGCCGACCGGTACGCGGACGCCTTCGACGACCTGTGCCACGAGCGACGCGACAACGGCGAGTCGTGGACGGCGGCCACCGCCGCGCTCGGCCGTGAGGCGGTCGAGGCGCTGCTCGCCGTACGGCGGCCGGCGGCGGCGCGGGCCGTGTGGGCGCGGCTGCACCCGGAGACCCGGGCGCGTGGCCGGTTCCGGCTGCTGGAGGCCGAAATCCTCTACGCGGAGGGCCGGCGCGAGGCGGCACGCGCCGTCTTCGACGCGGGCTTCGAGGTCGCCGACCTGCGGGAGGGCGCCGAGGCCCTCGACCGGCTGTGGGCCCGGGTGAGCGACGGACCGCTCCCGGCGCGCCACGACTTCCGCATGCGGCCGTCCACGCCCTGAGGCGCGGGGCAGGTGACGTCCGGGCGAGAGCGGTGAGGTGAGGTCCTACGGGTGGCGGCGGTCCACGTACTCGTACACCGCGCCGTCCGGATGCCGCACGATCAGGTTGCGGCCCACCGGTGTCGGGACCGGGCCCGCGATGATGTCGGCGCCCGACTCGGTGAGGACCTTGTGGGCCTCGTCGACGTCCGCCACGGCGATCGTCGCGGCGACCTTGCGCAGCACCTCCAGCTCGGACTCCGGCCCGCTCATCAGCAGGAAGCAGCCGACCGCGGCCACCTGGACGCCCGCGCGCTCGAAGCGGAGGGCTTCGGCTCCGGCGAGCCGTTCGTAGAAGCGGACCGAGGTCTCGAGATCGTCGACGCAGACGCGCAGCGTGGCTCCCAGAATCTCCATACGGGCGAGCCTAGTTGACCGAGTGACGTCGCGGGCCGCGGGTACCCGGCGGCCGTGGACAGCTTGGAACGCCTGGAGCATCTCGACAAGCATCTGGTCGACGAGCCGGCGCGGCCCTCGCGCTCGCCGTGGGACTGGCCCTCGCGATCGTCCTGCCCGACTGGGCGGCCGCGCTGATCACCGCGGTGATCCTGGGCGCGGTGGCCTACGCGCTGCGCGGTGCGGCCCGGCCGAAGCCGGCGCAGCCGGGCACGGGGCTGCCGCGGCGGCGGGCGTGAGGCACGGGGGCGAGGAACCGGCGGACGTTTGGGCCCCCTGGCCAGGGGGACGCGGAAAGCCTCGTACGCGAGGTACGCAAGACCTCGTCCGCCTCTTCATGCCCTCGTACGCCCCACAGCCGGAGGCGAGCCCCCGTGAGTCGACCCCGCATCGTGATCGTCGGCGCCGGCTTCGCCGGTTACCGGACCGCCCGCACCCTGTCGCGCCTGGTCCGGCACAAGGCCGCGATCACGCTGCTGAACGCGACCGACTACTTTCTGTACCTGCCCCTGCTGCCCCAGGTGTCCGCAGGCATCCTCGAACCGCGCCGGGTCACCGTGTCCCTCTCCGGCACCCTGCGCCATGTACGCCTGGTTCTCGGCACCGCCGACGGCATCGACCTCGACGGGCGCACGGTGCGCTACACCGACCCCGAGGGCGGCACCGGCACCCTGTCCTACGACCGGCTGGTGCTCGCCGTCGGCAGCGTGAACAAGCTGCTGCCGATCCCCGGCGTGGCCGAGCACGCGCACGGCTACCGGGGCCTGCCCGAGGCCCTGTACCTGCGCGACCACGTCACCCGGCAGGTGGAGCTCGCCGCGGCGGCCGACGACGCCGACAGTCGCGCCGCCCGCCGCACCTTCGTCGTGGTCGGCGCCGGATACACGGGCACCGAGGTCGCCGCGCAGATGAAGATGTACACGGACGAGCTGGTACGCAGGCACCCGCTGCGGGGCGCCGCGCGGCCGCGCTGGCTGCTGCTGGACATCGCCTCGCGCGTCCTGCCCGAGATGGACGAGCGGCTGTCGCGCACCGCGGACCGCGTGCTCCGGCAGCGTGGCGTCGACGTGCGCATGGGGACCTCCGTGAAGGAGGCGACCCACGACGGAGTCCTGCTGTCCGACGGCGAGTTCGTCGACACCCGCACCTTGGTGTGGTGTGTCGGGGTACGGCCCGACCCGTTCGTCGAGTGCAGCGGGCAGCCTCTGGAGCGGGGACGGCTCATCGTCGACCCGTACCTCCAGGTCCCGGGCCGGCCCGAGGTGTACGCCTGCGGTGACGCGGCCGCCGTACCCGACCTGAACAACCCGGGCGCGTTCACGCCGATGACGGCGCAGCACGCCTGGCGGCACGGCAAGGTCGCCGGCCACAACGTCGCCGCGTCGCTCGGAGTCGGCGAGCGGCGCCCCTACCGCCACCGTGACCTGGGCTTCGTCGTGGACCTGGGCGGCGTGAAGGCGGCCGCCGACCCGCTCGGCGTACCCCTGTCCGGGCCACCCGCGGCAGTGGTGACCCGCGGCTACCACCTCGCGGCGATGCCCGGCAACCGTGTCCGGGTCGCCGCGGACTGGCTGCTGGACGCCGTACTGCCACGGCAGGCCGTCCAGTTGGGGCTCGTACGCTCCTGGTCGGTGCCCCTGGACACGGCGTCCCCGGAGCTGGCCCGCATACCGGGCGACCCTCAGCGGCTGCCGCCCGCCCGACCGGCGGGGACCGGCCCGGAGCCCGCGACGAGCCGGCCCGGCGGTGCGTCTGCGAAGAGTCAGCCGGGCGGCGAGCCCGCGAAGAACCAACCAGGTCCCGAACCGGCCGGGCACCACCTCGCCCCCGGCCCCGTCAAGCGCGCCGACATCCCCGATATCCCCGACAGCAGTGCCGAAGGCAGTCCCGAAACCCCCGAGCACCCCGCGGAAGGAGACTCATGAACACCCGTGAACTCGTCGAACTGGCCCAGCAGTTGCGCGTGGACAGCGTGCGCGCGGCCGACGCCGCGGGCTCCGGGCACCCGACGTCCTCGATGTCCGCGGCGGACCTGATGGCCGTACTGCTCGCCCACCACCTCCGCTACGACTTCGACCGCCCCGCACACCCCGCCAACGACCGCTTCGTGCTCTCCAAGGGACACGCCTCACCCCTGCTGTACGCCGCCTACAAGGCGGCCGGCGCCATCGACGACGCCGAGCTGCTCACCTTCCGCAAGCTGGGCAGCCGTCTCGAAGGCCACCCGACCCCGCGACAGCTGCCGTGGCTCGAGACCGCCACCGGATCGCTCGGACAGGGCCTGCCCGTCGGCGTCGGCATCGCGCTGGCCGGCAAGCGGCTCGACCGCACCGACTACCGCGTATGGGTGCTGTGCGGCGACAGCGAGCTGGCCGAGGGGTCCGTGTGGGAGGCCGCCGAGCACGCGAGCTACGAGCACCTGGACAACCTGATCGCGATCGTCGACGTCAACCGGCTCGGCCAGCGCGGCCCGACCCGGCACGGCCACGACCTCGACGCGTACGCGCGCCGCTTCCACGGCTTCGGCTGGCACACCGTGGAGATCGACGGCCACGACGTCGACGCGGTCGATCGCGCCTTCGGCGAGGCGGAGTCGACGAAGGGGCAACCGACCGTGATCCTCGCCCGCACGCTCAAGGGCAAGGGCGTCGCGTCCGTCGAGGACCGCGAGGGACTGCACGGCAAGCCGCTGCCCCACGCCGAGGAGGCGATCGCCGAACTCGGCGGCCCGCGCGACCTGCGCGTGAGCGTGCAGGAGCCGCCGGACACCCGCATGCTGCACTCCGTACGCACCGGGCAGCTGGAACTCCCGCGCTTCGAAACGGGAGACCATGAAGGGGGCGTCGCCACCCGCGACGCCTACGGCAAGGCGCTCGCCGCGCTGGGCACCGCCCGCGGCGACGTCGTGGCCCTCGACGGCGAGGTCGGCGACTCCACCCGCAGCGAGTTCTTCGCCAAGGAGCATCCCGACCGCTACTTCGAGTGCTACATCGCCGAACAGCAGATGGTCGCAGCCGCGGTGGGGCTCGCGGCACGTGGCTGGGTGCCGTACGCCTCGACGTTCGCCGCGTTCCTCACGCGCGCGTTCGACTTCGTGCGCATGGCCTCGATCAGCGGCTCCGGCATCGTCCTGAACGGCTCGCACGCGGGTGTCGCGATCGGACAGGACGGGCCCTCCCAGATGGGCCTGGAGGACCTGGCGATGTTTCGGTCGGTGTACGGCTCGACCGTGCTGTACCCGTGCGACGCCAACCAGACCGCCAAGCTCGTCGCGGCGACCGCCGGTCTGGAGGGCGTGCGCTATCTGCGCACCTCGCGCGGCGCGAGCCCCGTGATCTACGGCCCGGACGAGGAGTTCCCGGTCGGCGGCAGCAAGGTCCTGCGCACCTCCGACGGGGACCGGCTGACGATCGTCGCGGCGGGCGTCACCCTCCACGAGGCACTGTCCGCCGCCGAGGCGCTGGACGGGCAGGGCATCCCGGTCCGGGTGATCGACCTCTACTCGGTCAAGCCCGTAGACCACCGCACGCTGCGGCAGGCGGCCGAGGAGACCGGCTGCCTGCTCACGGTCGAGGACCACCGCGAGGAGGGCGGCCTCGGCGACGCGGTCCTGGACGCCTTCCTCGACGGCCGTCCCGTGCCGCGTCTGGTGCGGCTCGCGGTCCGTACGATGCCGGGCTCGGCGACCCCGGCCGAGCAGCTGCACGCCGCAGGCATCGACGCCGAGTCGATCGCGGCGGCCGCGCGGCTGCTGGTGGAGGAGGCGGTCGTGCGGTGAGCGCGGGCGGCGACCGGGCGACGGACGGGGGAGCCAAGGACGACGGGAGCGCCAAGGAGCACACCAACTGGTGGGAGACCGACCCCGCGCTGTCGTCGAAGGCGCGACGGGACGAACTCGCCAGGGAGAACACGGAGTTGCGGGAACGGCCGGCCCAGCTGGAGCCGGGCCGCGCACAGAAGGAGGCACCATGACCGGACTGCGGTACGTCTACGCCGTCTGCCGCCCCTTCCGCGCGGCCCTCCAGGCCGAGCTCACCGGGGTGGCGGGCGCGCCCGTCGGGCTGCTCAACCACCATGGCCTCGTCGCCGTCGTCTCCGCCGTTCCCAAGCAGGACTTCGCCGAGGAACCGCTGCGCGCGCACCTGGAGGACCTGGACTGGCTGGCCGCCACCGCGCGCGCCCATCAGGGCGTGGTCGACGCGCTCACCGCCGTCACCACACCGCTGCCGCTGCGGATGGCCACCGTCTTCCGGGACGACAGTGGCCTGCGCGTCATGATGGAGGCACGCGAGGCCGAGTTCGCGCGCGCCCTCGAGCGGCTGGACGGGCGGGTCGAATGGGGCGTCAAGGTGCACGTGGAAGCGCAGTCGGCCGACCGCGCCCACGAGGAGCTGTGGCAGCGCGCCGAGGAATTCGCGACCCGACTGCACGAGATGCTTTCCCGGTACGCCGAGGATTCCCGCCTCCACGCCCCGCAGAACTCGGCGCTTTCCGACGCGTCCGGGCGCAACGTACTGAATGCGTCCTATCTGGTGCCGCGGGCGGATTCCGAGGAATTCGTGGAACTGGTGGACGGCACGAAGGACGACGCCCCCGGAATGCGGGTCGAACTGGCCGGTCCCTGGGCGGCCTATTCTTTCGCAGGGGAGGAAGGGGCGGAGGGGACAGAGGGGGAGGGAAAGGAGTGACTGTCGTGCTGCGCGGGCGCTACGGACTGCGGCCCGAGGACCTGAACCTGGACCTCGGGCCGCTCGGACCACTGCTTCCCCGGGGTGAGAATCCCCGGGGTCGATTCACCACCTGTACCAGCGGCCCCTGCCTCCGGCTGCGCTCGTTCCGCGGAACAGGAATCCAAGCAGCCAAAGGACCAGAACTATCAGTGCGATCCACCAGAGTAGTTTGACTGCGAATCCGGCACCGAAGAGAAGGAGCACCAGAAGCAGTACGAGAAGGACGGGAATCATAATGTGAACCTCCTTCTCTCCGTGTTTCCCGAATGCGCAGATTCAGGCTTCCTTGCGGCAGAGAATTTCTCCGTGCAGGACGCTGAACCAGCCGTCCTCCCGCTCGCCCCACGCCCGCCAGGCGTCCGAGACGGCCCGCAGTTGCGCCTCGGTCGCGTGACCGCCTCCGGTGGCCCGGTCCGCGTACGCCGAGGCGACCGTGCGGTCCGCCCACAGCCCGCTCCACCACTCCCGCTCCTCGCGGGTCGAGAAGGTCCAGGTGCCGGAGGTGGTCGTGATGTCCGTGATGCCCGCCGCCAGCGCCCACGACTTCAGCCGGCGTCCGGCGTCCGGCTCGCCGCCGTTCGCGCGGGCGACCCGGCGGTACAGGTCCAGCCAGTCGTCCATGCCCGCGGATTCGGGGTACCAGGTCATCGCCGCGTAGTCGGAGTCGCGGACCGCGATGAACCCACCCGGCTTCGTCACCCGCTTCATCTCGCGCAGCGCCTGCACCGGATCGCCGACGTGCTGGAGCACCTGATGGGCGTGGACGACGCAGAACGTGTCGTCCGGGTAGTCCAGGGCGTGGACGTCGGCGACGGCGAAGTCGGTGTTGGTCAGACCCCGCCCGGCGGCCGTGGCCCGCGCCTGGTCCAGGATCCCCGGCGCGTGGTCGACGCCGGTGACGTGCCCGTCAGGGACCAGTTCGGCCAGGTCGGCGGTGATGGTGCCCGGGCCGCAGCCGATGTCCAGGATCGCCATGTGGGGCTTCAGCGAGCCGAGCAGGTACGCGGCGGAGTTGGCGGCGGTGCGCCAGGTGTGCGAACGCAGCACGGACTCGTGGTGCCCGTGCGTGTAGACGGCGGTCTCCTGAGCTTTCGGCATGGCTGTGCCCTTCTCGTCGGCTTCGCGTACCGGCCCTCGCGGGGCTTGCGACCCGGCGGGGCGATGCATGTCACCGTACGCACGGATGCCGAATAATGAGACCGTCGTATTGCCATGTGGACTGACGGATCATCAGTTCTGCTGGTTGCCGGTCAGCGGGCGGTACACGACCAGCGCCTCGGGCAGCTTCTCCAGCGTCACATCGCCCTCCACCTCGGTGACTTCACCGTCGTACGCGAGAAGCGTGCCCGGCTCGACGCCCGACAGGCGCAGCCGGCTCACCTGGACCGCGGCGTGGGCGGGGGAGCGGGTGAGCGGTCCCGCGGCGGCGGCGGCGAGCAGACGCAGCGCGGGCCTGCGGCCCCCGAGCACCACCCGCACGTCGAGCCGTCCGTCGGCCAGGTCCCTGCGTCGGCCCGGTGCGAGGCCCATCCGGTGGTAGGTGCCGTTGCCGGCGAACAGCAGCCACAACGGGCGGGTACGGCCGCCGAGTTCGGCCGTGAGCGGGTGACGGTCCGCGCGCAGGACGCGCAGCGCCGCCAGCAGTCCGGCCGGCCAGCCGCCGATCCGGTGCGACCAGCGGTCCCGCTCCCGCACCAGCTCCGGATAGACGCCCAGGCTGCAGGTGTTGAGGAAGATGCCCTGCGTGTCCCCGACGCTGAACCGGCCCACGTCCACGCGCACCGCCTCACCGCGCTGCACGGCCCGGCTCAGGTCCCGCTCGTCCTCCACGGACAGGTCGTAGGCGAAGTGGTTGAGCGTGCCGCCGGGCAGCACCGCCAGCGGCAGGCCGTGGCGCAGGGCGACGTCCGCGGCCGCGTTCACCGAGCCGTCGCCGCCGCACACGCCGAGGACCCGGGCGCGGCTCGCCGCCTTCTCCAACGCGGCCCCGACATCGGCCGGTACGCACTCCACGACCTCAGCGAGCGGCAACGCGTCCCGCAGGGCCCGCACCCGGTCCACGGTGCCCGACGCGGTGTTGGCCACGACCACCAGACCGTCCCCGTCGGGCAGGGCCGGGGCCCCGGCACGCGGCCGGGCCGGCGGCACGACCTGGGCGCGGGTCGGCACCATGCCCCGTACGGCGAAGGCCGCCCCCGCGCCCAGCGCCGCGCCCGCCAGCACATCGCTCGGGAAGTGCACCCCGGTGTACACGCGGGACATGGCCACGGAGAACGCCACCGGCGCCACCACGGCGCCCCACGCCGGCGACTCCAGCGCGACCCCGGTCGCGAACGCGGCCGCCGACGCGGAGTGCCCGGACGGGAACGACGTGGTGATCGGCTGCCGCTTCAGCTGCCGGACCAGCGGTACGGGGTCCAGGACCGGGCGGGACCGGCGCACCGAGCGCTTGCCGAGGGTGTTGATGGTCAGGGAGGCCAGGCTCAGGGAGGCGAGACCCCGGGCGGCGGCCCGGCGGGCCCGCGGCGTACGGCTCGCCGCGATGGCGGCCGCCGCCGTGAACCACAGCACGCCATGGTTCGCGCTTCGGCTCAGCCGCGGCAGCACGGGCTCGGCACCCGGCCAGTGACGATCGGCGGCGAACTCGAACAGGCGGCAGTCGAGGGCGAGCAGCCGGTCACGCACGGCGTGGCGGCCGGGCTTCAGGACGGTGAGGTCGACGTCTGGGCTCATGCGGTGACGGGTACCCTGAAGTGGTCGTTTCCTGCCTGGGACGGCACCACTGCCGAAGGGTCACCGCATGCGTCTGCTCCTCGTCCGGCACGGCCAGACCCCCACGAACGTCGACTTCCTGCTGGACACCGCCGTCCCGGGACCGGGCCTGACCGCACTGGGCGAGCAGCAGGCCGCGAGGCTGCCGGAGGCCCTCGCCGACGAGGACATCGAAGCGGTCTACGCCTCCACCCTCATACGTACCCAGCTCACCGCCGCGCCCCTGGCCGCCGCCCGCGGTCTCGACGTGACCGTGCGTGACGGCATCAGGGAGATCTCCGCGGGTGACCTGGAGAAGCTGCCCGGCGACTCCGAAAAGGGCGAGCTCTACATGCGTACGGTGTTCGCCTGGGCCGCCGGAGACACCGCGCTCAGAATCCCCGGCGGCGAGAGCGGCACCGAGGTACTCGCACGCTACGACGCCGTGATCGCGGAGATCGCGGACACCGGCGCCGGCACGGTCGCCGTGGTCAGCCACGGCGCCGCGATCCGCATGTGGGCCGCCGCCCGCGCCCACAACGTCGACGTCCCCTTCGCCGCCGCCCACCGCCTCGAGAACACCGGCGTGGTCATCCTGGAGGGCACCCCGACCGACGGCTGGAAGGCCCTGACCTGGGCAGGCGCCACGGTGACCCCCACGGGCGAGGGCGGCCCGACGGGCCGGCCGCTGGACGAGACGGGCTGAGCGGAGCCGCACGGTCGGATAAGCATTTGGCGGGCGCGGCGGGGGACCCGCAGAATGCCTCTTCATGGGACATCTGGAAGCCGCGCACCTCGAGTACTACCTCCCCGACGGGAGGGCGCTGCTCGGCGATGTGTCGTTCCGGGTGGGCGAAGGGGCCGTCGTGGCCCTTGTCGGGCCCAACGGCGCGGGCAAGACGACCCTGCTCCGGCTGATCTCCGGCGAGCTGAAGCCGCACGGCGGCACCGTCACCGTCAGTGGCGGCCTCGGGGTCATGCGGCAGTTCGTGGGCTCCGTACGGGACGAGACGACCGTACGGGATCTCCTCGTGTCGGTCGCGCCGCCGCGCATCCGTGAGGCCGCGCAGGCCGTCGACCAGGCCGAGCACGGCATGATGACCGTCGACGACGAGGCCGCCCAGCTGAAGTACGCGCAGGCACTCTCCGACTGGGCGGAGGCGCGCGGATACGAGTCCGAGACCCTCTGGGACATGTGCACCACGGCCGCGCTGGGCGTGCCGTACGAGAAGGCACAGTGGCGGCAGGTGCGCACGCTGTCCGGCGGTGAGCAGAAGCGGCTGGTGCTCGAGGCGCTGCTGCGCGGCACCGACGAGGTACTGCTGCTCGACGAGCCCGACAACTACCTCGACGTACCCGGCAAACGCTGGCTGGAGGAGCGGCTGAAGGAGACCCGCAAGACCGTGCTGTTCGTGTCGCACGACCGGGAACTCCTCGCCCGCGCCGCCGAGAAGATCGTGTCCGTCGAACCCGGCCCCGCCGGCGCCGACGCCTGGGTGCACGGCGGCGGCTTCGCCACGTACCACGAGGCCCGCCGCGAACGCTTCGCCCGCTTCGAGGAGCTGCGCAGGCGCTGGGACGAGAAGCACGCCCAGCTGAAGAAACTGGTGCTGAGTCTGCGTCAGGCAGCATCCATCAGCCACGAGTTGGCGTCCCGCTACCAGGCCGCCCAGACCCGGCTGCGCAAGTTCGAGGAGGCCGGGCCGCCGCCGGAGCCGCCGCGCGAACAGGACATCACGATGCGCCTGAAGGGCGGCCGCACCGGCGTAAGGGCCGTCACCTGCAAGGGACTTGAGCTCACCGGCCTGATGACCCCCTTCGACCTGGAGGTCTTCTACGGCGAACGGGTCGCCGTCCTCGGCTCCAACGGCTCCGGCAAGTCGCACTTCCTGCGGCTCCTCGCCGGCGACGACGTGGCGCACACGGGGGAGTGGAAACTCGGGGCACGTGTCGTGCCCGGGCACTTCGCCCAGACGCACGCGCACCCCGAGCTCCAGGGCCGCACCCTCCTCGACATCCTGTGGAAGGAGCACGCCCAGGACCGCGGCGCCGCCATGTCCCGCCTGCGCCGCTACGAGCTGACCCAGCAGGCCGAGCAGAACTTCGAGCGGCTCTCCGGCGGCCAGCAGGCCCGCTTCCAGATCCTCCTGCTGGAGCTGGAGGGCGTCACGGCCCTGCTCCTGGACGAGCCGACCGACAACCTCGACCTGGAATCCGCCGAAGCTCTTCAGGAAGGCTTGGAGGCCTTCGACGGCACGGTGCTCGCGGTCACCCACGACCGCTGGTTCGCCCGCTCCTTCGACCGCTACCTGGTCTTCGGCAGCGACGGCCGGGTCCGCGAGACCCCGGAGCCGGTGTGGGACGAACGGCGGGTGGAGCGGGCCCGGTAGCCACCCGGGGAGTCACGGACGGTGCGGGCCTCCTTCGCCGGCCGCCGCTCGCGCACGTACGCAGAGGCCCAGGGGCCCGGATGTTCGTACAGTGGATTCAGGAATGCGAGTTCCATGGCTCCCTCCCGGAGGCCGTTCGGGGGAAGTGCGCACGGGCGGGTACTCGGACCGCATGGACGAACACGACGAGCGGGGTACCACCATGAGCGGAGTCGACCCGGCGCGACTGGACGACCAGCAACTGATGAAGGAGCTGGAGAACATCCACCGCACGCGCCACGACACCCTGCTGTACGGCTCGAACGACGCGCTGCGTACCCACAACGAGCGCATGGCGCAGCTGGAGGGCGAGTACCTGCGGCGCAACCCCCGCCGCTTCGTGTCGCCGGGCCGCACCCGTGACGGCGCGCGGGAGCGGGCCGCCGCGTGTGCGGAGGGGACTCCGGTGGGGAAGTGGGGACCGGGGGCGGGACACGGCGGAGCCTGACCCGTCCCCGGTCGACATGTCGGGGACCGCAGACCTCTGCCTCAGGCGGTCTCCGGTGCCGCGAACACGTCCAGGAACGCCTCGCAGAACGCCTTGAGGTCGCCCGGCTTACGGCTCGTGACCAGCTTGTTGCGGCCGTGATCGCAGATCTTCACCTGCTCGTCGACCCAGGTGCCGCCCGCGTTGCGGATGTCCGTCCGCAGGCTCGGCCAGGAGGTCAGCACCCGGCCGCGTACGACGTCGGCCTCGATCAGCGTCCACGGGGCGTGGCAGATCGCGGCGACCGGGGCGCCCCGCTCGAAGAAGTCCCGCACGAACGACACGGCCTTCTTGTTCATCCGCAGGAAGTCCGGATTGGCCACCCCGCCCGGCAGCACCAGTGCGCCGAAGGAGTCCGCCGACGTCTCGCCCACCACCTCGTCGACCGGGAAGGTGTCCGCCTTGTCCAGGTGCTCGAAGGCCTGGACCTTCCCCGCCCGGGTCGACACGAGCACAGGCTCGTGACCGGCGTCGGAAACCGCCTTCCACGGCTCGGTCAGCTCCACCTGCTCGACGCCCTCGGGTGCGGTCAGAAACGCGATACGCATGATGTTCGACGTCCTTTCGTGGCTCGCCGACGGGACGTGGCGTCACCGATGTCCACGGTGACGCCAGTTTCTGCGATCTTCTGTGCCGGATCCCGTCTCATCGGCGGCCCCGGTCCTACGTACCGGCAGGCCCTCGGCGCGTCACCGCCTCGGCCAGCTCCCCGAGGTTGGCGTAGCGCGCCGGGCGTGGCAGCGCCGCCACCGCCTCGATCAGCAGGTCGGGCGCGTTCTTGTCGCGCAGTACGTGCATCAGCTCGCTAGGGGTCGCCGGAAAGACGCTGCGGGCCAGAAGCCGGGCCAGCTCCAGGCGCGCCGTCGCCAGGGACGCACCGGAGCGCCCCGGTGCCACGAGCTCGACCCAGATCTGCGGATCGTCGTCGGCGCCCGGTTCCGGGTCGTGCCATTCCTCGGTGCGCGTGGGGTGCCCCGACCTGAGCAGTTCCTGCAGTTCGTGCTTCATTTCCTCGTCCCGGTGGACGCTCAGCCGGTCGCTGCCTCGCTGCATGTCTCCCTCCAGTCCTTCGGGGGTCGGACACCGCGTACCCGAGGAGCGCACGCCGACACGGCCGACACGGGGTTTACCGGCCCAAGGCGGAAATAGATTCCGCAGAGGCCTCCGGAACGGCCGGCCTACTCCCGCGTCGGTACCGGGCCGGGTCACCCTCCGGGAGTGCGGAAGACCTGCCGGGCGTCTGCCGGGCGCCTGCCGGGCGTTTGCCGTCCAAGGCCGGGGGCAGGCGCAGACCCAGTGCTTCGGACAGGAGGCACGTCCGTGGGAGCGGTGAGTGCCACGCCCCCGGACGCGCCTGTCCGGACGATGGCCGCGTTCCCACGGTGACCGTCCGCCCCAGAGCATGCGCAAGGGAGTTGCGACGCACCATGGCACATCGAGCGAGCGCGAAGCACCACCCGCACCACGACGCCCCCGACACCGCGGAAGCCTTCCGCCGACTCGCCACGCTCCCCCCGGGCCAGCAGCACGACACGCTCCGTGAACAACTCGTGGAGGCCTGGCTGCCGATGGCCGACCGGCTCGCCGGACGCTTCCGCAGCCGCGGCGAGAACTTCGAGGACCTGCGCCAGGTCGCGGCCCTCGGCCTGATCAAGGCCGTCGACCGCTACGACCCGGAGCTCGGCAACGCCTTCGAGAGCTACGCCGTCCCCACCATCACCGGCGAGATCAAGCGGCACTTCCGCGACCACATGTGGACCCTGCATGTGCCACGCCGGGTCCAGGACCTGCGCAACCGCGTCCGAATCGCCTCCCAGGACCTTTCGCAGAGCGTCTCGGGCCGTCGGCCCGGCGTCGCCGAGATCGCCGAGCACGCGCACCTGAGCGAGGAGGACGTCAGGACCGGCCTGGAGGCCCTGGAGAGCTTCACCGCGCTGTCGCTGGACGCGGAGCTGCCCGGCAGCGAGGACGGGTACTCCCTCAGCGAGGCCCTCGGCTCGCCGGACCCCGCGCTCGACACGGTCGTGGACCGGGAGGCCGTCAGGCCCCGGCTGGCGGCACTGCCGGAGCGGGAGCGGGTCATCCTGTACCTGCGGTTCTTCGGGGACATGACGCAGAGCCGGATCGCCGAGCAGCTGGGCATCTCGCAGATGCACGTGTCGCGGCTGATCAGCCGGAGCTGCGACCGGCTCAGGGATCAGGTGATGCGCGAGGTGGCGTAGCGCGCGGCGCGGTGCGGCGTGAGGGGCGTGGTGCGCTGCCGGGTGCGGGCCGTGCGGCGCCGGCCGCGCAGTACCCCGCGTGGCCGGCGGGGTTGCGGCCGGCGTCGGCTTCTTCACCCGGTCGGCCCTGCACTGTCCCGCTAATGGTGTCCGGCGGCGCGCGGCCCGGCGCCGGGCGGGCTGTGATGGCTGCGGGGCACGACCGGAGTGTCCCGACAGCCGCCAGGCCGAAGGAGCCCGCCCCATGCGCCGCACCGCCCGACTCCTGTCCGTCGTCTCCCTGGCCGGTGCCGCCATAGTCACCGGCGCGCCGGCCGCCTCCGCGGACCCGGCCGCGCAGGTCAGCCCCAGCACACTCGCCCCGGGCGGCAACGTCGCCGTCCCGGTCCCCTGCGACGACCCCGGCGGCTTCCCGACCGAAACCGACCAGGTGGGCGGGCCCGCCCACCGCGGCACCGCCCGCATCGCCGCCGACGAGGACTTCGCGGGCGAACCGGACGCCGTCGGCACGAACTCCGGGGGGACTGTCGACGGCACCTGCCCGGGGCCGGCCGACGACACCGGCCAGAGCTGCGGCGACGAGCAAGGCACATCCTGCGAGAGCGGTACCGGCGGCGACGGCGGACGGGACAGCGGCACCGGCAGCGAGAGCGGTGGTGGTGGGGACAGTGGCGTGGGCAGCGGTAGGGACAGTGACGGTGGTGGGGACAGTGGCGCGGGCACCGGCAGCGAGAGCGGTGGTGGTGGGGACAGTGGCGTGGGCAGCGGTAGGGACAGTGACGGTGGTGGGGACAGTGGCGTGGGCAGCGGTAGGGACAGCGGCGGCGACAGCAGCCAGTCGTGCGCCGAGGCACATACCGAGCCGCGCACGGAGACACCTACCGGGCCGCGTACCGACGCCTGCTCGGGAGCCGCCGCGATGCCGCACGGCGTGGAGGCCGGCGAGGGCGGCGCCTTCACCGGGTCCGTCCCCGCCCTCGTAGCCGGTGGCCTGTTCATCGCGGGCGCGCTCGGCGCCGCCGCGCACCGACTGTGGCACCGCGGATCCACCCGGGAGTACTGACCCGCCCAGAGGGGTGACGGGCGCAACGCGAGCGGGCGCTCATGGCAAGGCGCCGGGATGGGTACCCGAAGCCCCCGAGGGCACGATTGCGCGCGAGAGCCGCGAGCGCACACGGCACCACAGCGCTGGAACAGGGCACCACGACTGCGCGGAGGTACGCATGCGGCGGACGGACCCCGAAGGCCACGGCCCCGTCCGCTACGGGCCGCCCCTCCCCGACGACGGACTGCCGCTGCTCCCGGAACTGTCCGAGGTGCTTGCCACGGCCGCGGGCCGGGCCGGAACGGAGCCGGTAGGCGGCGGTGCGACGCTGCTGGAGGCGGCGTGCGGCTACTGGGCCCGGCGCGGACTGGCCGCCGCAACCGACCGTGTGGCCGCCGCTCCCGGCGCGCCGACGCTGCTGGTCGCGCTGACCGCCGCGCTCGGCGGCGACGTGCTGGTGCCGCGGCCCTGCGCCGCCTGGTGGGCCCCGTACGCGCGCCTGCTGGGCAGACCCGTGTTCCATGTGGCGACCCCGGCCGAGTGCGGCGGCGTACCGGATCCGTACGCCCTGCTGGAGACCGTTCGCCGGGTCCGCGCGGAAGGCGGCGACCCGCGGCTGCTCGTGCTGTCCGTCGCCGACGACCCCACGGCCACCGTCGCCCCGCCCGAGGTGCTGCACGAGGCCGTCGAGGCCGCCGCGGGCGAGGGCCTGTACCTGGTCAGCGACGAGACATGGCGCGACACCGTGCACGACCCCCACGCCACCGTGCTGTTCAGCCCCGCCGAGATGCTGCCGGAGGGGGTCACCGTGGTCAGCGATCTGGCCGGCGCGCTGCTGCCGCCCGGCTGGCCGGCCGCCGTCGCCCGCTTCCCCGAGGGCGCCACCGGGGACGACCTCCACGCGCGCGTGCTCGATGTGCTCACCGCGCTGGGCGCCCGCGTCGCGGCGCCGGTCGCCGCGGCGGCCGGGTACGCCCTCGCCGAGCCCGAGCCGGTCACCGCGCGCGTGGCCGCCGCCGTACGCCTGCACGCGCGTGTGGCCGCCGCCACGTACGCCGCCGTGGTCGCCGCCGGCGCGCTCGCCCGCCCGCCGCAGGCCGGACGCCATCTGTACGCCGACCTGAGTCCGCTGCGGGCCGCGCTGGCCCCACACGGCGTGGGCGACGCGCAGGAACTGGAGGACTTCCTCACCGCCCGGCTCGGCATGCCCGCGCCGGGCGGGCACCGCTTCGGCGACGACCTCGGCGCACTGCGCGTACGCCTGTCCACCGCACCGCTGCTGGGCGGTACGGACGAGGAGCGCGCGGAGTGTCTCGGTTCACCCTCACCGTGGGAACTGCCGCACGTGCAACGCGCGTTGATCACCTTGAGGTCGGTCTTCGACGATCTCCGCGACGACGCTCAGCGATGGGAGCCTCCTCGATGACGCAGCAGTCCGAGTCGACCACCACCACTAGTACGACGACGACCACGACGACCACGCAGGAAGCCGGAATCCCGGCGGACACCTCCCTTTTCGCGCCCCCGTTCCCGCCGCTCGCCGAACCCCGGCCGCTGGGGGAGCGGCGGGTGTGGCCGCGCACTTTCCACGACCGGCTGACCGCCCCGCTGCCCGGCCTCAAGGCCATCGCCCGCTTCGCCCGCGAGGGCTCCGTCCGCCCGGGCAAAGAGGGCCTCGCCGACATCCCCCGACTGCCCTACGAGCCCGGCCCGCTGCCCCGCGTGGACACCCGCACCGTCGCCGTCACCTGGGCGGGGCACGCCAGTTGGGTGGTGCGCGTCGGCGGGCTGACCGTCCTCACCGACCCGGTCTGGTCCCGCCGTATCCTCGGCACCCCGGCCCGCATCACACCCGTCGGCGTCGCCTGGAGCGAACTGCCACGCGTCGACGCGGTCGTCATCAGCCACAACCACTACGACCACCTGGACGCCCCGACGCTGCGCCGACTTCCGCGCGACACCCCGGTGTTCGTGCCCGCCGGGCTCGCGCGCTGGTTCCGCCGCCGCCGATTCACCACCATCACCGAGCTCGACTGGTGGGAGGCGGCCGAACTGGGCGGCGTCCGCTTCGACTTCGTGCCCGCCCACCACTGGTCCAAGCGCAGCCTCACCGACACCTGCCACAGCCTGTGGGGCGGCTGGGTGCTCACCGATCCGGACGGGCAGCGCGTCTACTTCGCCGGTGACACCGGCTACGGCCCCTGGTTCGCCCGTATCGGACAGCGCTACCCGGGCATCGACCTCGCCCTGCTCCCCATCGGCGCGTACGACCCGCGCTGGTGGCTGAGCGACGTCCACTGCGACCCGGAGGAGGCGGTCAGGGCCGCCCAGGACCTCGGCGCCCGCCGCCTGGCACCCATGCACTGGGCCACGTTCGTACTCTCGGCCGAACCCGTCCTCGAGCCGCTCACCCGGGTGCGGGCCGCCTGGGAGAAGGCGGGCCTGGCCCGCGAGGACCTGTGGGACCTGCCGATCGGAGGCTCACGAGTCCTGGACCGGAACCTGTCCTAGGGACCGAGCAGCCTTGACGAAGTCCGGTGCGGTATCGCGCCCCGTAAGGGGCGCGGGGCTGTGTCGATATGGGGCTCCGCCGCGTGGGCGCGACCAGCCCCCACCAGCCCCCACCGGCCCGCGGGTTCGTCATCGCGCTTCCAGCGGAGCGCTTGGTCGGGCCCGGTCAGGCCCTGGCGGTCTTCCGCATCCGTCGCCACACGCTCGGCGTGGGGGGGGGGGGCCCCCCCGGCGCGCCGCCCCGCCCCCCCCCCCCCCCCCCCGCGCTCAGCAAACAAACCCACCCGCACGCCCGCACCACGAGAGAAGAACAGC
>NZ_JBEOXO010000006.1:0-450590 GCF_040296605.1 Streptomyces sp. NPDC002088
GGGCGTCGGGGGCTTGCTGTCGGTGGGCGCCATCTAAACCTGTTTTGTTTTCGCCTTGGGCCTGTTGGAAACCCTCTTTTAAAAAAACGGGGGGGGGGGGGGGGGGGGGCCCTCCCCCCCCCCCCCCGCCCGAACGGAGACCAGAGGTCTCAGGACTGTCAGGGGTGTCTAACGAAGGAAGGGGTCCACCGCGACCGCCACGAAGAGGAGCGACACATAGGTGATCGACCAGTGGAACAGGCGCATCTCCTTCAGCTTGGCGCCCGTTGCCTCGGCCTTCGCCCGGTTCTGCAGGCCGTGCGCCTCCCACAGCCAGAAGCCGCCCGACAGCAGCGCGACCAGGGTGTAGAACCAGCCGGTGTAACCGAGCGGGGTGAGCAGCAGCGAGACGACGACCATCACCCAGCTGTAGAGGACGATCTGCTTGGCGACCACCTTGTTGGAGGCGACGACCGGCAGCATCGGCACGCCCACGCGCGCGTAGTCCTCCTTGACCTTCATGGACAGCGGCCAGTAGTGCGGCGGCGTCCAGAAGAACATGACGAGGAAGAGGATGACCGGCGCCCACGACATGGAGTTCGTGACGGACGACCAGCCGATCAGGACCGGGAGGCAGCCGGCGATGCCGCCCCACACGATGTTCTGCGACGTGCGCCGCTTGAGGATCATCGTGTAGACGACCACATAGAAGAGGAGCGCACCGAGCGACAGCCAGGCCGACAGCCAGTTGACGGTCAGGCCGAACAGCAGCGTCGAGACGACCGCGAGGGTGATACCGAAGACCAGGCACTCGGCCGGGCTGACCATGCCGGTGACCAGCGGACGCTGCGAAGTGCGGTCCATCAGCGCGTCGATGTCGCGGTCGATGTACATGTTCAGCGCGTTGGCGCCGCCCGCGGAAAGGTAGCCGCCGAGGCAGGTCAGCAGCACCAGCTTCAGATCCGGTACACCCTGCTGCGCCAGGAACATCACCGGAACGGTGGTGATCAGCAGCAGCTCGATGATCCGGGGCTTGGTCAACGCCACGAACGCCTTGACACGGGCCCCGAACGGCCGGTGGCCCGGGCTCTGGCTCGTCCCGAGCACCCCCACTGGACGGGATTCGACGGCCGTCACGCACACCCCTGACAGAGACATCCCAGCAAGCCTCCCCGTGTGAAGTCCCGGTAAAGGCTCGCGCGTACCACGCCACTGTAGACGTTGCCCATACCCCGGCCTTCGCGGGGGTGGGGTCGTGTTGAGAGGGGTCGCTCATCAGTCGTACTGAGGCTCGATTGAGCAGTCAGATGAGCGGCTCCGTATTCAGTTGCCAAATGCCATTCGAACCAGTCGGGAGGCGGATCTCCAGGAGTCCCGGCACTCTGTAATGACCAGAAAAAACGCACGTTCTTACGGGGGTAGGCTCGACAACGGCCGGTGGGCGCCCAGTGCACCGGCAGCCGGTGGGCACACGCCCAGAAGACCGGCATTCGACATGTGGAGAGGAGCCCTGACCCAGGGTGAGCACCAAGCCGACCACCACAGACCTCGAGTGGACCGAGTTGGACCAGCGGGCCGTCGACACCGCCCGCGTCCTGGCCGCCGATGCCGTACAGAAGGTCGGAAACGGCCATCCGGGTACGGCGATGAGCCTGGCGCCTGCCGCCTACACCCTCTTCCAGAAGGTGATGCGGCATGACCCCGCCGACCCCGAGTGGGTCGGCCGCGACCGCTTCGTGCTGTCCGCCGGTCACTCGTCCCTGACCCTCTACACGCAGCTCTACCTGGCCGGCTTCGGCCTGGAGCTGGACGACCTGAAGTCCTTCCGCACCTGGGGCTCGAAGACCCCGGGCCACCCCGAGTACGGGCACACCAAGGGTGTGGAGACGACGACCGGCCCGCTGGGTCAGGGTGTCGCCAACGCGGTGGGCATGGCGATGGCCTCCCGATACGAGCGCGGTCTGTTCGACCCGGACGCCCCGCAGGGCGAGTCCCCCTTCGATCACTTCGTCTACGCGATCGCCGGTGACGGCTGCCTCCAGGAGGGCATCTCCGCCGAGGCGTCCTCGCTGGCCGGCCACCAGAAGCTCGGCAACCTCATCCTGCTGTGGGACGACAACCACATCTCGATCGAGGGTGACACCGAGACGGCCGTGTCCGAGGACACCGTCAAGCGGTACGAGGCGTACGGCTGGCACGTGCAGCGGATCGCGCCGAAGCCGGACGGGGACCTGGACCCGCACGCCCTCTACAACGCGATCGAGGCCGCGAAGCAGGTGACGGACAAGCCGTCCTTCATCGCGATGCGCTCGATCATCGCCTGGCCGGCCCCGAACGCGCAGAACACCGAGGCCGCGCACGGCTCGGCGCTCGGCGACGACGAGGTCGCGGCCACCAAGCGCGTCCTCGGCTTCGACCCCGAGAAGTCCTTCGAGGTCGCCGATGAGGTCATCGGCCACACCCGCGAGGCGCTGGACCGCGGCCGCCAGGCCAAGGCGGAGTGGGAGAAGTCCTTCCAGGAGTGGCGCAACAGCAACGCGGAGCGCGCCGCCGAGTTCGACCGCATCGCCGCGGGCGAGCTGCCCACCGGCTGGGAGGAGAAGATCCCGGTCTTCGAGCCCGGCAAGGGCGTCGCCACCCGCGCCGCCTCCGGCAAGGTGCTCCAGACCCTCGGCGCGGTGATCCCCGAGCTGTGGGGCGGCTCCGCCGACCTGGCCGGCTCGAACAACACGACGATCGACAAGGACAGCTCGTTCCTGCCGGCGGACAACCCGCTGCCGGAGGCGAAGCCGTACGGCCGCACGGTCCACTTCGGCATCCGCGAGCACTCCATGGCCGCGGAGATGAACGGCATCGCGCTGCACGGCAACACCCGTATCTACGGCGGCACCTTCCTGGTGTTCTCCGACTACATGCGCAACGCGGTACGTCTGTCGGCCCTGATGCACCTGCCGGTGACGTACGTGTGGACGCACGACTCCATCGGCCTGGGCGAGGACGGCCCGACGCACCAGCCGGTCGAGCACCTGGCCTCGCTGCGCGCCATCCCGGGCCTGAACGTGGTCCGCCCGGCGGACGCCAACGAGACGGCCATCGCCTGGCGCGAGATCCTCAAGCGCTACACGAAGGTGTTCGGCAAGGGCGCCCCGCACGGTCTGGCGCTGACCCGCCAGGGCGTGCCCGTGTACGAGCCCAACGACGACGCGGCCAAGGGCGGCTACGTGCTGTTCGAGGCCGAGGGCGGCGACGCTCAGGTCATCCTGATCGCCACCGGTTCCGAGGTGCATGTCGCCGTCGAGGCGCGCGAGCAGCTCCAGGCCGACGGTGTGCCGACGCGCGTCGTCTCCATGCCGTCCGTGGAATGGTTCGAGGAGCAGGACCAGGGGTACCGGGAGAGCGTCCTGCCGCCGTCCGTGAAGGCTCGTGTCGCGGTGGAGGCCGGTATCGGTCTGACCTGGCACAAGTACGTCGGGGACGCCGGTCGCATCGTTTCCCTGGAGCACTTCGGTGCTTCCGCCGACGGCAAGGTCCTCTTCCGCGAGTTCGGCTTCACTGCCGAGAACGTGGCCGCGAAGGCGCGGGAATCCATCGCCGACGCCCAGCGCTGACGCTCATATACGACACGTAGGAGATGCATTTTCCATGACAGACGCACTGAAGCGCCTCTCCGACGAGGGCGTCGCGATCTGGCTGGACGACCTGTCGCGCAAGCGGATCACGTCCGGCAACCTCGCCGAGCTGATCGACCAGCAGCACGTCGTGGGTGTCACCACCAACCCGTCGATCTTCCAGAAGGCGATCAGCAGCGGTGACGGTTACGAGCAGCAGCTCGCCGACCTCGCCGCCCGCAAGGTCACCGTCGATGAGGCCATCCGCATGATCACGACGGCGGACGTCCGCGACGCCGCCGACATCCTGCGTCCGGTCTTCGACGCGACCGGCGGCCAGGACGGCCGCGTGTCGATCGAGGTCGACCCGCGCCTGGCGCACAACACCGGGGCGACCATCGCCGAGGCCAAGCAGCTGGCCTGGCTCGTCGACCGTCCCAACACGCTCATCAAGATCCCGGCCACCAAGGCGGGCCTCCCGGCGATCACCGAGGTCATCGGCCTCGGCATCAGCGTCAACGTCACGCTGATCTTCTCGCTGGAGCGCTACCGCGAGGTCATGGACGCCTACCTCTCCGGCCTGGAGAAGGCCAAGGAGCGCGGCCTGGACCTGTCGAAGATCCAGTCGGTGGCGTCCTTCTTCGTGTCCCGCGTGGACACCGAGATCGACAAGCGGCTCGACGCCCTGGGCACCGACGAGGCCAAGGCCGCCCGCGGCAAGGCGGGCGTCGCCAACGCCCGGCTCGCCTACCAGGCGTACGAGGAGGTCTTCTCCTCCGACCGCTGGCTGGCCCTCGACAAGGCGCAGGCCAACAAGCAGCGCCCGCTGTGGGCCTCGACCGGCGTCAAGGACCCGGCGTACAAGGACACGCTGTACGTCGTCGAACTGGTGGCGCCGAACACGGTGAACACCATGCCGGAGGCCACCCTGGAGGCCACCGAGGACCACGGTGAGATCCGGGGCAACGCGATCGCCGGTACGTACGAGCAGGCCCGCGCCGAACTCGACGCGGTCGAGAAGCTCGGGATCTCGTACGACGACGTGGTCCAGCTGCTGGAGGACGAGGGCGTCGACAAGTTCGAGACGTCCTGGAACGACCTGCTCAAGTCGACCGAGGCGGAGCTTCAGCGCCTCGCCCCTTCGGAGGGTTAAAACGTTGTCAAGCAGCAACCCGCTGCGTGACCCCGCCGACCGACGGCTCCCGCGTATCGCGGGGCCGTCGGGCCTGGTCATCTTCGGCGTCACCGGCGACCTGTCGCGCAAGAAGCTGATGCCCGCCGTCTACGACCTCGCCAACCGCGGGCTGCTGCCGCCGGGCTTCTCGCTCGTCGGTTTCGCGCGCCGCGAGTGGCAGAACGAGGACTTCGCGGCGGTGGTCCACGACGCCGTCAAGGAGCACTCCCGTACGCCGTTCCGCGAGGAGGTCTGGCAGCAGCTCATCCAGGGGATGCGCTTCGTCCAGGGCACCTTCGACGACGACGAGGCCTTCGAGCGGCTGCGCGGCACGATCGAGGAGCTCGACAAGGCGCAGGGGACGGGCGGCAATTTCGCCTTCTACCTCTCGGTGCCGCCGCGTTCCTTCCCGGTGGTCATCCAGCAGCTGAAGAAGCACGGTCTCGCCGACCAGGCGAGCGGCTCCTGGCGGCGTGCGGTCATCGAGAAGCCCTTCGGCCACGACCTGAAGTCGGCCGAGGAGCTCAACAAGGTCGTGCACGAGGTCTTCGGCTCGGACCAGGTCTTCCGCATCGACCACTACCTGGGCAAGGAGACCGTCCAGAACATCCTGGCGCTGCGCTTCGCCAACACGATGTTCGAGCCGATCTGGAACCGGTCCTTCGTGGACCACGTGCAGATCACCATGGCCGAGGACATCGGCATCGGCGGCCGCGCCGGCTACTACGACGGCATCGGCGCCGCCCGTGACGTCATCCAGAACCACCTGCTCCAGCTGATGGCCCTCACCGCGATGGAGGAGCCCGCCTCCTTCGACGCGGACGCGCTCGCCGCGGAGAAGACCAAGGTGCTCGGCGCGGTACGACTGCCGAAGGACCTGGGCAAGGACACCGTGCGCGGCCAGTACGCGGAAGGCTGGCAGGGCGGCGAGAAGGTCATCGGCTACCTGCAGGAAGACGGCATCGACGCCAAGTCGAAGACCGACACCTACGCCGCGATCAAGGTGGGCGTCGACAACCGCCGCTGGGCGGGCGTGCCGTTCTACCTCAGGACCGGCAAGCGCCTCGGCCGCCGCGTCACGGAGATCGCGGTCGTCTTCCAGCGCGCCCCGCACTCCCCCTTCGACACGACGGCCACCGAGGAGCTGGGCCAGAACGCGATCGTCATCCGCGTCCAGCCCGACGAGGGCGTCACCGTCCGCTTCGGCTCGAAGGTGCCGGGCACGTCGATGGAGATCCGGGACGTGTCCATGGACTTCGCCTACGGCGAGTCGTTCACGGAGTCGAGTCCTGAGGCGTACGAGCGGCTCATCCTGGACGTGCTGCTCGGCGACTCGAACCTCTTCCCGCGCACCGAGGAGGTCGAGCTGTCCTGGAAGATCCTCGACCCGATCGAGCAGTACTGGGACAAGCACGGCAAGCCCGCGCAGTACCCGTCGGGCACCTGGGGACCGGCCGAGGCGGACGAGATGCTCGCACGAGACGGACGGAGCTGGCGCCGGCCATGAAGATAGACCTGACGGACACCACCGCCAGCAAGATCAACAAGGCCCTCGTCAAGGGCCGCCGAGCCATCGGCACCCCGGCCGTCGGCATGGTGCTCACCCTCGTCATCGTCACCGACGAGGAGAACGCCTACGACGCCCTGAAGGCCGCCAACGACGCCTCGCGCGAGCACCCCTCGCGCACGCTCGTGGTCATCAGGCGCGTCTCCCGCTCGCCCCGTGACCGCACGAAGTCCCGCCTTGACGCCGAGGTGCGGGTGGGCGCGGACGCGGGCACCGGCGAGACGGTCATCCTGCGGCTGTACGGCGAGGTCGCCGACCACGCCCAGTCGGTCGTCCTGCCGCTGCTGCTGCCCGACGCCCCCGTGGTCGTCTGGTGGCCGGTCAACGCGCCCCTGGACCCGGCCAACGACCCGCTGGGCGCCCTTGCCCAGCGCCGGGTCACCGACACCTACGCCGCCGAGCAGCCGGTACGGGAGCTGTCCGCCCGCGCCGACGCCTACACGCCCGGCGACACGGACCTGGCCTGGACCCGCATCACCCCCTGGCGTTCGATGCTGGCCGCGGCCCTGGACCAGGTGGTCTGCGAGGTCAAGGCGGTCGAGGTGGAGGGCGAGGAGTTCAACCCGAGCTGTGAGCTGCTCGCGATGTGGCTCGCGGACCGGCTGGACGTCCCCGTCAAGCGCTCCCTGTCGTCCGGCCCCGGCCTGACGGCGGTCCGCCTGGCCACCGACCACGGCCCGATCGCCCTCGACCGCGGGGACGGCACGCTGGCCACGCTGTCGATCGAGGGCCAGCCGGACCGTGCGGTGGCGCTCAAGCGGCGGGAAACCGCAGAGCTGATCGCGGAGGAGCTGCGCCGACTCGACCCGGACGACACCTACGCCTCGGCGCTGCGGTTCGGGGTGGACCGGCTGCACGCGGCGCCGACTGCCGCGCAGGAGCCGGTGGCGGAAGCGTCGGCGGCGGCGCAGGAGCCGGTGGGGGAAGCGCCTGCGACCCCTGCGAATAAGACGGCCGCGAACAAGACGACCGCGAAGAAGGCCCCGGCGAAGAAGGCGGCGGCGAAGTGAGCACTCCCCAGCTGGTCGTGCACCACGACAAGGAGCTGATGGCGCAGGCCGCCGCGGCCCGGCTGATCACGAAGATCGTGGACGCACAGGCCTCCCGGGGTTCGGCGTCCGTGGTCCTCACGGGCGGCCGCAACGGCAACGGGCTGCTGGCCGCACTGGCCGTGCAGCCGGCCCGGGACGCCATCGACTGGGGCCGCCTCGACCTGTGGTGGGGCGATGAGCGGTTCCTGCCGGAGGGCGACCCCGAGCGCAATGTCACGCAGGCCCGCGAGGCGCTGCTGGACTCGGTGCCGCTGGACCCGAAGCGCGTGCACGCCATGCCCGCGTCGGACGGTCCCTACGGCGCGGACGCGGACGCGGCAGCAGCCGCCTACGCGGAGGAGCTGGCCCGCGCGGCCGGCCCCGAGAACCACGGTGCGGTGCCGACTTTCGACGTCCTGATGCTGGGCGTCGGCCCGGACACCCACGTGGCGTCGCTCTTCCCGGAGCTGCCCGCCGTACGGGAGACCGAGCGCACGGTGGTCGGTGTCCACGGCGCGCCCAAGCCCCCGCCGACCCGCGTCACCCTCACCCTCCCGGCGATCCGGGCGGCCCGTGAGGTGTGGCTGCTGGCGGCCGGCGAGGACAAGGCGAACGCCGCGGCGATCGCCCT
Source organism: Streptomyces sp. NPDC002088 (assembly GCF_040296605.1). NCBI lineage: Bacteria > Bacillati > Actinomycetota > Actinomycetes > Kitasatosporales > Streptomycetaceae > Streptomyces > Streptomyces sp. NPDC002088. Next base: position 7,991 of record NZ_JBEOXO010000006.1, read on the forward strand.
GTCGGGCGCGGGCGAGATCCAGGCCCCCGCGGCCGGCGCGTACGGCCGGCAGCGCACCCTGTGGCTGCTGGACTCGGCGGCGGCCTCCCAGCTGCCGCGCTCGCTGTACCCGCCGGCGTCGCCCTGACGGCGGTCCCGGCCCCTTTCGGAACCCGTACGGTCAACGGCCGTACGGGTTCCGGCCGTTGTAGGGGTTCCGCGGGGGCGGGGCGTACGGGTTTCCCTGGGGGTACGGGTCTCCCTGGGGGTGTCCCTGCCGCGGTACGTACGTCGGTGGCAGCGTCGCCGGGTGCGCGCCGAGGCGGATGCCGTAGCGCCGCTTGAGCCGGCCCATCTCCAGCAGCGAGACGGCCGTGACGGTGACCGGGGCACCCAGGATGAAGACGATGCCCAGCTTGAGGCTGAGGCCGTGCAGGTCGCTGGTGACGAGGTCCGGGACGGCCATCAGCCAGGTCGTCACGGTGGCCAGCAGCGGCGGCAGGGTCGTGCGCAGTGCTCCTGATGGCCTGTGCATCCTTGGTGCGACTGGGTATCACGGGGTGGTGCCCAATGTGGTGCGATCAGGCTTTTGTGGCACTTTCCAGTGACTGTGCGTACCCGGGACGCAGGAACGTGACGGTGCACCCGGTAGCAGTGCGTGTCACTGCGAGGCCGGTGGGAGCAGCAATCACGATTCCGGTCTCCTTGAGAATCCGCCCCGTGCCCAGGAAAGCGACGCGGGGTCCCCGCCCCGCCCGGGTCCACACCGGAGCGGAAAGTGTCCGGCGGGGCGGATACCCCAGCCTCCGAATCGCCGCAGCCAGCAGCGCCACAGGCGGCAGGTACCGCTCACGATGAGCACCCGTACCGCACCCTGCGGCGACGGCCCACGGTCCACCGGCAGGCGTCCAAATCCCGCCCGGCACGACGGACCGCTTCCCGGCATCCAGGAAAACCCAGGATCGCCCAGGGAACCTCAGCTCATCAGCGACGCTGCGGTGCACCGCGGCGGTGCCGAAGAAGTTCGCCGTGATGCGCAGGGTGTCGGCGCCCACGAAACCGACCATCCACAGCGCCAGAAAGCCCAGCGGGATGATCATGAGGCTGCCGCCCAGAGAGCCCGTGTTGATCGTCAGGGAGTCTACGGGAAGCGGGCGGCCGCGCGCCGCCCGCTTCCCGCACCGTGGTCACTGCCGGCCGCGCAGCTTCCGGTAGGTGGCGACGAGGGCCTTGGTGGATTCGTCCAGGCCAGGGACGTCCGCGCCCTCGGTCAGGGCGGGTTCGACGCGCTTGGCGAGGACCTTGCCGAGCTCGACGCCCCACTGGTCGAAGGAGTCGATGTTCCACACCGCGCCCTGGACGAACACCTTGTGTTCGTAGAGGGCGACGAGCTGGCCGAGGACCGACGGGGTCAGCTCGCGCGCCAGGATCGTGGTGGTGGGGTGGTTGCCCTTGAAGGTCTTGTGCGCCACCAGCTCCGCGGGCACACCCTCCGCCCGTACCTCGTCGGGGGTCTTGCCGAAGGCAAGCGCCTGCGTCTGGGCGAAGAAGTTGGCCATCAGCAGGTCGTGCTGCGCCTTCAGTTCGTCGCCCAGTTCGGCGACCGGTTCGGCGAAGCCGATGAAGTCCGCCGGGATGAGCTTCGTGCCCTGGTGGATCAACTGGTAGTAGGCGTGCTGCCCGTTGGTGCCCGGCGTGCCCCACACCACCGGCCCGGTCTGCCAGCCGACCTCGCGCCCGTCGCGGTCGACGGACTTGCCGTTGGACTCCATGTCCAGCTGCTGCAAGTAGGCGGTGAACTTGGAGAGGTAGTGCGAGTAGGGCAGCACCGCGTGCGACTGGGCGTCGTGGAAGTTGTCGTACCAGATGCCCAACAGGCCAAGGAGCAGCGGCACGTTGGCCTCGGCGGGCGCGGTGCGGAAGTGTTCGTCGACGAGGTGGAAGCCGTCGAGCATCTCGCGGAAGCGGTCCGGGCCGATGGCGACCATCAGGGAGAGGCCGATCGCGGAGTCGTACGAGTAGCGCCCGCCGACCCAGTCCCAGAACTCGAACATGTTGGCCGTGTCGATGCCGAAGTCGGACACCTTCTCGGCGTTCGTCGACAGCGCCACGAAGTGCTTGGCAACGGCCTCCGGCCCGGCCCCCAGGCCGCTCAGCAGCCAGTTGCGGGCCGAGGTGGCGTTGGTGATGGTCTCGATGGTGGTGAACGTCTTCGACGCGATGACGAACAGCGTCTCGGCCGGGTCGAGGTCGCGGGTGGCCTCGTGCAGGTCGGCGCCGTCCACGTTGGAGACGAAACGGACGGTCAGATCGCGGTCGGTGTAGGCGCGCAGCACCTCGTACGCCATCGCCGGGCCCAGGTCGGAACCGCCGATACCGACGTTGACCACGTTCTTGATGCGCTTGCCGGTGTGGCCGGTCCACTCGCCCGAGCGGACTCGGTTCGCGAAGGCGGACATCCGGTCGAGGACGGCGTGCACGGCGGGCACGACGTTCTCGCCGTCGACCTCGATCACGGCGTCCCGCGGAGCGCGCAGCGCGGTGTGCAGCACCGCCCGGTTCTCGGTGGTGTTGATCTTCTCGCCGCGGAACATGGCGTCCCGCAGGCCGAAGACGTCGGTGGCGGCGGCCAGCTCGCGCAGCAGCCGCAGCGTCTCGTCGGTGACGAGGTGCTTGGAATAGTCGATGTACAGGTCACCGACCTGGAGCGTGTAGCCGCTGCCCCGGCCGGGATCGGTGGCGAACAGATCCCGCAGATGGGTGTCGGCGAGCTCCTCGCGGTGCTTGGCCAGAGCAGTCCACTCGGGCGTCTGATTGAGCCTGGTACGGCCGTCTGCGTTCATATCCGACTTCAGCCTTCTTTCCTGCCTGTCCCTGCTGCGTACCTTGCCCCGCTACCGCTTCCAACCTAATTGATCAGTCGAGCGGCGGCGCAACTACAGGTACGTCCGGCTGACGTCCGCGTGTCAGCGTGGTGAAGGACAGGACGGAGAAGGCATGAAGTCCGGGCGGGCATCTCGCGATGTCCGACCGGACCTCAGTTCCTAGATCTCGCCCCGCAGTTTGGCGAGCGCCTCGGCGAGGATCGCCTCGCCGTCCGCGTCGCTGCGCCGCTCCCGCACATAGGCGAGGTGCGTCTTGTAGGGCTCGGTGCGCGGCGGGTCCGGGGGGTTGTCCCGGTCCTGACCGGCCGGGAAGCCGCAGCGCGGGCAGTCCCAGGTCTCGGGCACCTGTGCGTCGCTGGCGAAGCTGGGCTGCGTCTCGTGCCCGTTGGAGCACCAGAAGGAGATGCGCAGCCGCGGCGCTGACTCGCCGCGCTCGGCCTCGCCCATCGGCCCCGCCCCGACCCGGCTTCCTCGGATCGCGTTGCCACTTGCCACGGTGTAACTCCCTGCGTGATGGTGCCGCGAAGCGAGTCGGCGTTTCGCTTCACTGCGAGCGCCTCAGTCTACGTAAGGCCCAACGCGCGTCCAGTGATTGGAGTTACAGCCCCCACACCCAGACGCAAGCCCCATGATAGGCCGCGCTCAGCTGCGCGTACCGAACATGGGGCCTTACGCACGAAATGTGCTTGCGCGCACTCCGTCGATCAGCTGTTGCCCTTCATCAGGATGCCGAGCACGATGATGGACGCGAACCACAGCAGACCGATCACCAGGGTGATGCGGTCGAGGTTGCGCTCGGCGACCGAGGAGCCGCCGACGGACGACTGCATGCCGCCACCGAACATGTCGGAGAGGCCGCCGCCCTTTCCCTTGTGCATCAGCACCAGCAGCATCAGCAGCAGGCTGAAGACGATCAGGGCGATCGAGAACCCCAAAACCACGGCTGGACCAACTTCCTCGGAACTGGATGGACGACGGGGGCCGGACTCGGAAAGAGCCCCGGCCCCCGCAAGGGTACGACGGATCGCCGCTACCGCATACTCACAGATCGACTCACCGGTCGACTCGTGGATCGACCCACCGGTCGATCCATTGGTCGATTCAATGGTCGACTCACTGGTCGCGGAAGCGCACGATCTTGACGAACTCGTCGACGTCCAGCGAGGCACCGCCGACCAGGGCGCCGTCGATGTCGGCCTGCGCCATGATCTCGGCGACGTTGCCCGACTTCACGGAGCCGCCGTACTGGATGCGGACCTTGTCGGCCAGCTCCTGCGAGTACAGCTCGGCGATCTTGCCACGGATGGCGGCGCAGACCTCCTGGGCGTCCTCGGTGCCGCAGACCTTGCCGGTGCCGATGGCCCAGACGGGCTCGTAGGCGATCACGATCGACTCGGCCTGCTCGGCCGGGAGGTCCTTCAGACCGCCCTCGACCTGCGCGAGGGTGTGGGGGACGTGGTTGCCCGCCTCGCGGACGTGCAGCTCCTCGCCGACGCACAGGATCGGGGTCAGGCCGTGCTTGAAGGCGGCCTTGGCCTTGGCGTTCACGATTTCGTCGGTCTCGTTGTGGTACTGGCGGCGCTCGGAGTGGCCGATCGCCACATACGTGCACTTGAGCTTGGCCAGCATCGAGCCGGAGATCTCGCCGGTGTAGGCGCCGGAGTCCTGCGCCGAGACGTCCTGGGCGCCGTACTTGATCCTGAGCTTGTCGCCGTCGACCAGCGTCTGCACGGAGCGCAGGTCGGTGAAGGGCGGCAGGACGGCGACCTCGACGGCGTCGTAGTCCTTGTCGGCCAGGGCGAAGGCGAGCTTCTGGACGTGGGCGATGGCCTCGAGGTGGTTGAGGTTCATCTTCCAGTTGCCGGCCATCAGCGGCGTGCGAGTGGTCATACGGGGTCAGTCCTCCAGTGCGGCGAGGCCGGGGAGCGTCTTGCCCTCGAGGTATTCGAGGGAGGCACCGCCGCCGGTCGAGATGTGGCCGAATGCCGACTCGTCGAAGCCCAGGATGCGCACGGCCGCGGCGGAGTCGCCACCGCCGACGACCGTGAATGCCTGGGAGTCGATGAGGGCCTGGGCGACCGCCTTGGTGCCCTCGGCGTAGTCGGGGTGCTCGAAGACGCCCATGGGGCCGTTCCAGAAGACGGTGGCCGCGTCGGCGAGCTTCGAGGCGTACAGCTTGCGGGTCTCCGGACCGATGTCCAGACCCTCCTGGTCGGCCGGGATGGCGTCCGCGGCGACGGTGGTGGGGTTGGCCGGGGCCTTCGTCTTCAGGTCCGGGAACTCCGTGGAGACGAGGACGTCGACGGGCAGGACGAGCTCGACGCCGGTCTTCTCCGCGCGCTCGATGTACTCCTTGACGGTCGGGATCTGGTCCTCCTGGAGGAGGGAGATGCCGACCTCGTAGCCCTTGGCCTTGAGGAAGGTGTAGGCCATGCCGCCGCCGATGAGCAGCCGGTCGGCCTTGCCGAGCAGCTGGTCGATGACGGCGAGCTTGTCGGAGACCTTGGCACCGCCGAGGGCGACGACGTACGGGCGCTTGACGTCCTCGGTGAGCTTCTTCAGGACGCCGACCTCGGTGGCGATGAGGTAGCCGGCGTAGTGCGGCAGGCGCGCGGGGAGGTCGTAGACGGAGGCGTGCTTGCGGTGAACGGCGCCGAACCCGTCGCCCACGTAGACATCGGCCAGGGCGGCGAGCCGGTCGGCGAACTCGCCGCGCTCGGTGTCGTCCTTGGCGGTCTCGCCGGCATTGAAGCGCAGGTTCTCGATGACCGCGACCTGGCCGGGCTGGAGGCCGTTCACCGCGTCGTGGGCGGCGGGGCCGACGGTGTCCTGGGCGAACGCGACGGGCGCGCCGAGGAGTTCACCGAGGCGCTCGGCGGCGGGCAGCAGCGAGAAGGCCGGGTCGGGGGCGCCCTTGGGGCGGCCCAGGTGCGAGGCGACGACCACCTTGGCGCCCGCGTCCGCGAGGGCCTTGACGGTGGGCAGGACGGCGCGGATGCGGCCGTCGTCGGTGATGACGCCGTCGGCCAGCGGCACGTTGAGGTCGGCGCGGACGAAGACCCGCTTGCCGTCCACGCCTTCGGCGAGAAGTTCGTCGATCGTCTTCATAAAGGGACTCCTAGGGAAGCTCTTCAGATCCGAGAGGGCTGATCGATCAGTACGCAGCGCAGGGCTCGGACAGCGCGGCTTTGCGCTGCCCGAGCCCTGGCTCACGGAGGTTCCTGCCCGCTCTGGGACTTAGAGCTGGCCGCCGACGAAGACCGTGAGGTCGACGAGGCGGTTGGAGTAGCCCCACTCGTTGTCGTACCAGCCGAGGATCTTCACCGAGTTGCCCTCCTGAACCATGGTCAGGGAGGAGTCGAAGGTGCAGGAGGCCGGGTCGCTGACGATGTCCGAGGAGACGATCGGGTCCTCGGTGTAGGCCAGGTAGCCCTTGAGGTCGCCGTCCTCGGAGGCCTTCTTGAACGCGGCGTTGACCTCGTCCTTGGTGACCTCGCGCTGCAGCGTGACGACCAGGTCGGTGGCCGAGCCGGTCGGGACCGGGACGCGCATGGCGATGCCGTCCAGCTTGCCCTTGAGCTGCGGGAGGACCAGGGCGGTGGCCTTGGCGGCGCCGGTGGTGGTCGGGATGATGTTCTCGGCGGCGGCGCGGGCGCGACGCAGGTCCGAGTGCGGGAAGTCCAGGATGCGCTGGTCGTTGGTGTACGCGTGGACCGTCGTCATCAGGCCCTTGACGATGCCGAAGTTCTCGTCGAGAACCTTGGCCATCGGCGCCACACAGTTGGTGGTGCAGGAGGCGTTGGAGATGACGTGGTGGTTGGCCGCGTCGTACTTGTCCTGGTTGACGCCCATCACGATGGTGATGTCCTCGTCCTTGGCCGGAGCCGAGATGAGGACCTTCTTGGCGCCGCCGGCGATGTGCTTCTCGGCGTCGGCCTTCTTCGTGAAGATGCCGGTCGACTCGATGACGATGTCGACGCCCAGCTCGCCCCACGGGATGTCCGCGGGGTTGCGCTCGGACAGGACCTTGATGGTGTGGCCGTCCACGGTGATCGTGTCGGCGGTGTGCGACACCTCGGCCTTGAGGCGGCCCAGGATGGTGTCGTACTTCAGCAGGTGAGCGGTTGTCGCGGTGTCACCCAGGTCGTTGACAGCCACGATCTCGATGTCTGCACCCTGCTCCAGCAGCGCGCGGAAGTAGTTACGACCGATGCGGCCAAAGCCGTTGATGCCTACGCGGATCGTCACGAACCGATCTCCTCGTTGGTACGCCGGTTTCGACGCCGGCGAGCTGTATGGGATGTCCCCGACCGCCTACGACCCTACCTCCCTGAGGCCCCCGCAGTGACATTGAGATGCCCCATACACGGCGAGGCGGTCCGTACCCGCCAGTAGGGGTACGGACCGCCCGCTATGTTCATGCCATTTTCACACAGGGTCACCCGGTGAGTGCGCTGAGCGCCTTGCCGATCAGGGCCGTGCGGTCGGCGGCCGCGGTGACGTGCTCCAGACCGAAGCCCAGCAGCACCGTGTCGTCCGTGGTGACCGCTCCATAGGTCTGGAACAGCGCTCCGGTGCGCGTCCAGTCCTTGAGGACGGCCGGGCTGCCCGCGGGCGGCCCGGCGACCTGCCAGTCGCCCAGGGACGTCTCGAAGCCCTCGGTCCCGGTGGTCGTGCCGCCGACGACGAGCGCGGCGTCGTCGGCGAGGACGCCGTGGCCGCCGGTGCCCGGGTCGGTGACGTAGCTGAGGGAGACCTCGACGGACTTGCCGGCGTACGCGCTCAGGTCGAAGTTCACCTGCTGCCAGCCGCTGGAGGCGCCGGTGAGGGCGTTCCAGGAGCCGCTGGTGCCGGTCGCGGTGCAGTCGTTCGACGTCAGGGTCAGGTAGTGCTTCAGCCAGGGGTGCTCACCGACGTAGAACCCGGCCCCGCACTCCGCCGGGACCTCGGTGCTGGTGGCGCCGCCCGCCTCGGGGAGCGTCGTCCAGTCCTCGGCCCCCACGGTGTGCGCCTCGGCCAGCGCGTTGTCGTAGCCCGGCTCGGTGTCCCACAGGAGCTGGGTCCGCAGGGTGGGCTTGTCGGCAGCGCTGACACCGGTGAGGTCGATGGTGCGCGTGAGGCGCTTGTAGGCGTCGTCGGTGTGGACGGCGGCCGCCATGTAGGAGCCCGAGTACGGCCCGTACGGGTTCACGGTGCCGACGAACTGGCCCGCGCCCGCGCTCGCGAACTGCGGATACGTGGCGACGGACAGCTCGTCCGAGGTGACCTTGTACGTACCCGCCCGGTCGAGCGGGTTGCCGGACGCGGCGCCGAGCGCCCCGCCGGCTCCGGCGAGGTCGCCGGAGCCGGTGAAGCCGGTGGCGCCGGGGGTCGACGTGCGCGAGTAGGCGCCGAGGTAGTACTGGCTGAAGTCGTTCGACGGGGTGCCGTCACCGAGGTCGACGCTGCCGCCGGCCAGCTCGCCCGCCTCGATCAGCTTGCCGCCCTCGTTGAGGAAGGCGCGCAGCTGGAGCTGGGTGGGGTTGCCCGGGACGCTCGCGCCCGTGTAGTGGACGACCGTCCTGAAGTGGTCCAGCACGCCGAGCGCGTCGGGCGCGCCCAGGGTGGCGACGTCCCAGACGATCGCCTTGCGGCCGTTGGCCTTCAGCGCGTCCACGTACGTCTGCGCCTGTGTGGCGGCCGCGCCCTCCTCGGCGACGACGAGCGTGTCGGCCTTGGGCCGCTCGGCCACCGTGTAGGTGAAGTGCTCGCTGGAGGTGGGTTTCCCGCTCTTCGTCTCGCCGGTGAACCACACCTCGACCTTGTCGCCCGGCTCACCGTCCTGGACCTTGGCCCGGTACTCGTCGAAGTAGAGGTTGTCGTCACCGCCGTACGTCTCGCCGCCCTTCCAGGGCTTGAGCGCCTGGTCGAGCGTGCGGCCGCCGCTGACGCGGTACTTGAGCTCCTTGTCGCGCACCGCCTTGCGGGCGACGACAAGAGACCTCCTGGTCGGCGCCGCGCGAGTACGACGTCGAGAACGCGGCCGGGGTGAAGTCGGCGGCGCTCAGGCCGACCGAGGACGACGGCTGGTCGGGGTGGGCGGCGGTCTCGGCGACGGAGAGCGCGAACGGGACGTTCTTGGCGAACTCCTGCTGGATCAGCTTCTCGTCGTCCGGGAAGTTGAAGACCGACTGGCAGTCGGAGGCGTTCCAGGTGTCGGCCGGGTCGAGGTTCGAGGCGGTCTGACAGGTCGACATCTCGGGGGTGAACATCGCCATGCCGTTGACGTTGCCGGCGTGGCCGTCCGCCTCGCCGTTGGTGGTGTACAGCTCCGAGGAGACCTGCGGGTGGTAGCCCGGTACGGCGGAGTTGTCGGGGGTGCCGGCGAGTGCCTTGTAGAGGACGTCGTCCGGGGTCGGGGTGGCGACCTGCCAGCCGACGCCGTAGAGGAGGAGTTCGGCGGCGGAGTGGTAGTTGATGCCGTACGCAAAGCCGATGCGCTTCTCGAAGGCGTCCAGCGCCTGGGTCTCGGGCTCGGAGGCCGGGGACGCGCCGCGGTAGGTCTCGCTCGTGGGGTTGGGGGACGAGCCCTCGTCGTCGTAGCCCCACTTGTAGGCGAAGTTGCGGTTGAGGTCGACGCCGTCGCCGGCGCTGATGGCGCCGTCGCCGTTGACGTCCCGCAGGTTCTTGCGCCACAGGCGCGTGTCGGAGTCCTGGAAGGTGTAGTCGTAGCCGTCGGGGTTGGCCGACAGGACGAACCACAGCTCGGTGGAGTCGACGATCTTCTTGATGCGTTTGTCGGTCTTGTAGTTGTCCAGGTAGTAGTGGAGCAGCCGTCTGGTCATCTCCGGCGTGATCCACTCGCGCGCGTGCTGGTTGGACATGTACAGCACGGAGGGCTTGGAGCCGTCCTTGGACTTCTTGGCGCCCTTGGTCAGCTTGAGCGCGAGGATGTCCTGGCCGTTGATCGTCTTGCCGATGGAGACGACCTTCGTGAGGTCGGGGTTCTCCTGGCCGGTCCTGACGATCTCCTCCTTCAGGCCGCCGCTGCCGCTGTACGGGCGGAACACGCCCTCGGCGGCGGCATCGACGCGGTTCTCCGCCTTGGCCGACAGAGTGTGCTCGGTGAGGTCGACGCCCTGCTTCTCCAGCTTTTTCGCCTGGTCGTCGGTGAGGTAGACCTCGACGTCGGCCGTGCCCTTGTCGGGTGCCTGTTCGCCGAGTTCGTGGCCGTCCTGTCCGGCGGCCAGCAGCAGGGGTACCTGCTGCTTGGTGACTTCGGCGCGGTAGACCTTGACCTCGTCCGTGTCGGACGCCGGTGCCGAACTCCCGGTCTGCGCCTGGGCGATGGGTGCGATGCTCGCTCCGCCGATCAGGAGCGCGCCGACAGCGAGGATCGATCTCGCTCTGTGTCTCATGAACCCCCCTAGCAGTGGTTCGCCACGACAGCGGCGAACACTTGCCAGGCTCATGACAGTCCATGATCGAGTCAAGGGTGCGCCAAGGACGGACAAACGCCGGTGCCTACGTCCCAAGCAGGCTTCGGCACCGGCGTGTTGCGGGCTTTCGGGTCAGCCGACGAGGTTGTCGGCCAGCTCCTCGGAGATGTTGGCCTCTGTGCCCGGGATGCCCAGGTCGGAGGCGCGCTTGTCGGCCATCGCCAGCAGCCGGCGGATCCGGCCGGCGACGGCGTCCTTGGTCAGCGGCGGGTCGGCGAGTGCGCCCAGCTCCTCCAAGGAGGCCTGCTTGTGCTCCATGCGCAGCCGGCCGGCGGCCGCGAGGTGCTCGGGGACCTCGTCGGCGAGGATCTCCAGGGCGCGCTGGACGCGGGCACCGGCGGCGACGGCGGCGCGGGCGGAGCGGCGCAGGTTGGCGTCGTCGAAGTTGGCGAGACGGTTCGCCGTGGCGCGCACCTCGCGGCGCATCCGGCGCTCCTCCCAGGCCAGCACGGACTCGTGCGCGCCGAGGCGAGTGAGCAGGGCGCCGATCGCGTCGCCGTCCCGGACGACGACCCGGTCCACGCCCCGGACCTCGCGGGCCTTCGCCGCGATGGACAGGCGGCGGGCGGCGCCGACGAGCGCGAGCGCGGCCTCGGGGCCGGGGCAGGTCACCTCCAGGGAGGAGGAGCGGCCGGGCTCGGTCAGCGAGCCGTGCGCCAGGAACGCTCCACGCCAGGCCGCCTCCGCGTCACAGGTCGCCCCGGAGACCACCTGCGGGGGCAGACCGCGGATCGGCCGGCCCCGGCCGTCCACGAGGCCGGTCTGCCGGGCCAACTGGTCGCCGCCGGCGACCACGCGCACGACGTAGCGCGAGCCGCGGCGCAGACCGCCCGGTGCCATCACGATCAGCTCGGAACTGTGGCCGAAGATCTCCAGGATGTCCCGCTTGAGCCGGCGGGCCGCCATCGCGGTGTCCAGCTCCGCCTCGATCACGATGCGCCCGCTCACCAGGTGGAGGCCGCCGGCGAACCGCAGGATGGCGGAGACCTCCGCCTTTCTGCAGCAGGTCCGGGTGACGGGGAGCCGGGAGATCTCATCCTTCACCGCTGCCGTCATCGCCATGGGCCGATCCTTCCATGCATCCGAAAAATACGGTCGTACGCGGCGGCGAGGAGCTCCGGGTCGTGTCGCGAAGTCCCATCGGCCCGGGCCACGGGCGCCAGCTCGACCGCGGCCCCGAACCGTTTGGCGGCGTCGGTCAGCGAGTCGCGGTCGGGCACGGCGGCCTCGTCGGCCAGCACCACGTCCAGGGCGAGTTTAGGGGCGTGTCGTCCCAAAACCTCCAAATGACGCTGCGGGGAGAAGCCATCGGTTTCTCCGGGCTGCGGTGCGAGGTTCAGGGAGAGCACCCGGCGCGCCTTGGTCTCCGTGAGCGCGTCCAGGAGTTCGGGCACCAGCAGGTGCGGGATGACCGAGGAGAACCAGGAGCCGGGGCCGAGCACCACCCAGTCCGCGTCCCGTACCGCGGCGACGGCCTCGGGGACGGCGGGCGGGTCGTTCGGTACGAGGTGCACGGACTGCACCTCGCCGGGGGTGAGGGCGACCGTCGCCTGGCCGCGGACGGTGTCGACCTCGTCGGGCCGGTCCGGGTCGTGCCCCTTGACCAGGGCCTGGAGCTCCAGGGGCACGGCGGACATGGGCAGCACGCGCCCGTGCGCGCCAAGGAGCTTGCCCACCAGGTCCAGGGCCTGGACGTGGTCGCCGAGTTGCTCCCACAGGGCGACGATCAGCAGATTGCCGACCGCGTGCTCGTGCAGGTCGCCCTGGGACTGGAAGCGGTGCTGGATGACACGGGCCCACGTCTGGCCCCAGTCGTCGTCGCCGCACAGGGCGGCCAGCGCCTTGCGCAGGTCACCGGGCGGCAGCACGCCCAGCTCGTCGCGCAGGCGGCCGCTGGAGCCGCCGTCGTCGGCCACGGTGACGACGGCGGTGAGGTCACCGGTGATCCGGCGCAGCGCGGCGAGCGAGGCGGACAGGCCCATGCCGCCGCCGAGGGCGACGACCTTGGGCTGGGTGCCGCGGCGGCGCGGCTTGCCGCCACGGGCCTCGACCGGCCGGCTCACGCGCCCCTCCGGTACCACCCTGCGCAGTCGGCTCAGCCGCGGAGTACGTCCCGTCATTCCCGTCCCATGTCCCGGTGCACGACCACCGTCTCCACGCCCTCGGCCGCGAGCCGCGCGGCGAGCTTCTCCGACATCGCGACGGAACGGTGCTTCCCGCCCGTACAGCCGACCGCGATGGTCACATAGCGCTTGCCCTCACGGCGGTAGCCCGCGGCAACCAGCTGGAGGAGCTCCGCGTAGCGGTCGAGGAACTCCTTCGCGCCGGGCTGGTTGAAGACGTACGCCGCCACCTCCTCGTTGACACCGGTGAAGGGGCGCAGCTCCGGGACCCAGTGCGGGTTGGGCAGGAAGCGCATGTCCACGACCAGGTCGGCGTCGACCGGGAGGCCGTACTTGAAGCCGAAGGACATCACGGTGGCCCGCAGCTCGGGCTCCTCCTCGCCGGCGAACTGGGCGTCCATCTTGGCGCGCAGCTCGTGCACGTTCAGGCTGGAGGTGTCGATCACCAGGTCGGCGTCGCCGCGCAGCTCGCGCAGCAGCTCGCGCTCGGCGGCGATACCGTCGACGATACGGCCGTCGCCCTGGAGGGGGTGCGGGCGGCGCACCGACTCGAAGCGGCGCACCAGGGCGTCGTCGGAGGACTCCAGGAAGACGATCCGGCGCGTGACACCCCGGGTGTCGAGGTCCGCGAGGGACTCCCGGAGGTTGTCGAAGAAGCGGCGGCCGCGTACGTCGACGACTACCGCGATCCGCGCCACGTTGCCCTGGGAGCGGGCGCCGAGCTCCACCATGGTGGGGATCAGGGCGGGCGGGAGGTTGTCGACGACGAACCAGCCGAGGTCCTCCAGACACTTGGCGGCCGTCGAACGGCCGGCCCCCGACATGCCGGAGATGATCACCAGCTCCGGGATGGCCGCGTCGGGGATCCCGGGCGGCGCGCTGTCCGTACTCACCTGTGCTCCGTTTTCCTGGCGTGCGTCCTGCTGGGGTGCATCCTGCTGGGGGGGATTCTCGCTTGTTTCCCTGGGCGTCTGATCTCGCTGCGCTGTGGGCTGTGTCTCGTGTTCGTTCATGGTTCCTGCCCCCGTCGTTCGTCCGGGGCGCCCGCGGTCACGGGCTCCCCCGAGGCGCCCGCGGTCGTCTCGGGCGTCCCGACTTCCTCGTCTTCCATGATCTCTCCAGTAGCCGTGTTCACGGCGGGGGCGGCCGGGGCCGCCTGGGCGAGGGCCACGGCGATGGTCTCGGCCGTCTTGCGGCCTATGCCTGGCACCTCACAGATCTGGTCGATTGTCGCGGATCGCAGCTTCTTCACCGAACCGAAGTGCTTGATCAGCGCCTGCTTGCGCGTGTCTCCGAGGCCCGGTACGTCGTCCAGAGGGCCGGCCCTGAAGCGCTTGGCGCGCTTGGTGCGCTGGTAGGTGATGGCGAAGCGGTGGGCCTCGTCGCGGACGCGCTGGAGCAGATAGAGGCCCTCGCTGGTGCGGGGCAGGACCACGGGGTCGTCCTGGTCCGGCAGCCAGACCTCCTCCAGACGCTTGGCCAGGCCGCAGACGGCGATGTCGTCGATACCGAGCTCGTCCAGGGCCCGCTTGGCCGCCGCGACCTGCGGCTGTCCGCCGTCGACGACGACGAGCTGGGGCGGGTAGGCGAAGCGCTTGGGACGGCCGTCGTCCTCGGTGAGGGTGCTCCCGTTGCCGATCTCGCCGTCGGACTCACCGTCGGTCTCGCCGTCGGTCCACTCTCCCGTCCGCTCCTTCTCGGCCAGGTAGCGCCGGAAGCGGCGGGTGATCACCTCGTGCATGGAACGGACGTCGTCCTGGCCCTCGAAGCCCTTGATCTGGAACCGGCGGTACTCGCTCTTGCGCTGCAATCCGTCCTCGAAGACGACCATGGAGGCCACGACGTCGTCACCCTGGAGGTGGGAGATGTCGTAGCACTCGATCCTGAGGGGGGCGCTGTCGAGTTCGAGGGCGTCCGCGATCTCCTCCAGGGCGCGTGAGCGCGTGGTCAGGTCGGAGGCACGCTTGGTCTTGTGCAGGACGAGCGCCTGCTGCGCGTTGCGCTCCACCGTCTCCATCAGGGCCCGCTTGTCGCCGCGCTGCGGGATGCGCAGCGAGACGTTGGAGCCGCGGCGTCCGGTCAGCCACTCCTGCACGGGCTCCACGAGCTCGGGCAGGGCCGGGACGAGGACCTCCTTCGGGACGGCGTCCCCGGTCTCCTCGCCGTAGAGCTGCTGGAGCGCGTGCTCGACGAGGGCGCCGGTGGTGATCTCCTCCACCTTGTCGGTCACCCAGCCGCGCTGGCCGCGCACGCGTCCGCCGCGGACGTGGAAGATCTGGACGGCCGCTTCCAGCTCGTCCTCGGCGACCGCGATGAGGTCGGCGTCGGTCGCGTCGGCGAGCACGACCGCGTTCTTCTCCATGGCCTTCTTCAGGGCCTCGATGTCGTCGCGCAGGCGGGCGGCCCGCTCGTACTCCATCTCCTCGGCCGCCTCCATCATCTGCTTCTCCAGGCGACGGAGGTACGCGCCCGTGCGGCCGGCCATGAAGTCGCAGAAGTCCTCGGCGAGTTCTCGGTGCTCCTCGGTGGGGACACGTCCCACACAGGGCGCGGAGCACTTGCCGATGTAGCCGAGCAGGCAGGGGCGGCCGGTGCGGGCGGCGTTCTTGAAGACGCCGGCCGAGCAGGTGCGCACCGGGAAGACGCGCAGGAGCAGGTCGACCGTGTCCCGGATGGCCCACGCGTGCGCGTACGGCCCGAAGTAGCGGACGCCCTTCTTCTTGTGACCGCGCATCACCTGTACGCGCGGAAACTCCTCGTTCATCGTCACCGCGAGGTACGGGTAGCTCTTGTCGTCGCGGTATTTGACGTTGAACCGGGGGTCGTACTCCTTGATCCAGGAGTACTCCAGCTGCAGCGCCTCGACCTCCGTGGACACGACGGTCCACTCCACGGACGCGGCGGTCGTGACCATCGTCCGGGTACGCGGGTGCAGGCCCGCCAGGTCCTGGAAGTAGTTCGCCAGGCGCTGGCGCAGGCTCTTCGCCTTCCCGACGTAGATCACCCGGCGGTGCTCGTCACGGAACCTGTACACCCCGGGAGAGTCCGGGATCTGTCCCGGCTTGGGGCGGTAGCTGGAGGGGTCGGCCATGTCTCACACCCTACTGGCGCACAGTGACACTCCGGCGAGGCTGTGGACAACGCCAGGGAGGTCCGGGAGGTCCGGGTTCAGCGGCCGGCCGCCCACCTGGAGCCGGCCGGCGGCGTCCCCGTGTCCCGGAGGTGGCGGACCTCGGGACCGGCGTCACCGGCGCTTCTGGCTCCGCTGGGGCGGAGGATCGTGAGCAGGCCGCGGAGGATCGTAAGCAGGGCGCGGAAGATCGTAAGCAAGCCGCCGAGCGCTGCCGGAGTGGTCCGGGGCGCATCGCACAGCTCCAGCCGCCGACGGGACGGCGATCAGGCGCCGATGGCCCCGGCCATCGCCGGCACCGGCCGTGTCAGGCCATGTCGGCGGTCGGCCGACTGCTCGGTGACGGTGCGCACCGCGTCGGTGACCCAGGCAACTTCCGGCACGAGTCGGCCACCGGGGCACACTCCCGCGCCCCTCTTCGCGTGCACCTACCCAGCGTGCCTCGACGACGCCACCCCGTCAGCGTTTGACAGCCCGGCGACCGTCGGGCGTCGGCCGTCGGACAGCGCACGCTCCCGGATCGGCCCGCTCCGCGGCTAATCGTCGTGCGCGCCAGTCCCTACCGATGCGCTGTCTCAGCATCGATGACAGCGCCCGGCTCCTTGTCGCCGTGTCGGCACTGTCGGTGCGCACGATCAAGGACGTGCCGGGCGGCTGGACGGCTACGGCACCGACGCGACGGAGGACCTGGATGTCACGGTGCGGACTCGGCCAGAAGGACGCCGCGGTTGGGCATCAGGTGTTGTCGGGACTTGGTCAACACGCTTCAATGCGGGGGAACTCGGGGCCATGAACGACGGCGTACGGATGTGAAGGCTCCCCACGCCGACGCGGTGGCCCCGAGCACCCCCCGCGAACGGTCTGACCAGCCGTTGTGACCTTCATAGAAAGGCCCCTGCATGCCGCACGCCACACAGCACGCGGACGTCGCTGTCGACGTCGCCACCGCGGAACTGGACACGGCCCTGCGAGGCGGCCCCTTTCACGTCGCCCTGCGGGCCGCGATCGCGGCCCGCGGACTGCCGCTGCAACGCGTGCAACACCATCTCTCGCGCTACGGAGTGAAGGTCGGCGTCACGAGCCTGAGCTACTGGCAGCAGGGCGCCCGCCGCCCGCAGCGCCCCGAGTCGCTGCGCGCCGTCCGGGCGCTCGAGGAGATCCTGCAACTCCCCGAGGAGTCACTGATCCGACTGCTCGCCGAACCCGACGAAGGCACCCTCGGCGACCGGCCGTCGTCCCGCTCCTACCGCTCCCTCGTCGCGGCCTCGGGAGTCCTCGAACGGCTGCTGACCGAACTGGAGTCCCCACTCGACAGCGGGCTGCACACCCTTGGACACCACGAGCGGATACGGATCGGCGCACGCCGCGAGCTCCTGGGACGCGAGTCGCACCACATAGTGCGCGCCCACCGCGACGGCGTCGACCGCTTCGTGGCCGTCCACCACGGCGACCAGGGATGCGCGCCGGAGCGCATGGTGGTGCAGGCCCTGGAGAACTGCCGTACGGGCCGGGTCCGTTGGCACCACGACACCGGTGTACTCGTGGCCGAACTGCTCTTCGACACCCGGCTGCGCTCCGGCGATACGTTCCTCTTCCGCTACGGCATCGAGGACGGCACGGCCGGCGCCTCCCGCGAGCACGTCCGCGAGTTCGGCATGGCGGGCGGCCAGTACGCCCTCGAGGTGCGCTTCGACGAATACGCGCTGCCGATACGCTGCCACCGGTTCACCCAGCACTCGGTGGCGGCCCCGCGCAGCGGCCGTCAAGAACTGGCGCTCAGTCGGCGGCACCGCTCGGTGCACCTCGTCGAACCCCGGGTGCGCTCGGGGATCGTGGGCATCGGGTGGGACTGGGAGTGAGCGAACGGGCGCTCCCGGCCCGCCCGCGGATCAGGCCTCCGGCCCCGCGACGATCCTGCCGCCCTTGACCTCGACCGGCAGCTCCTTCAGCGGCACGGTGGCCGGGTCGTGCAGCACCTCGCCGGTCAGGGCGTCGAACCTACTGCCGTGACAGGGGCAGACGAGGGTCGTCCCCTCCAGCTTGTTGATGGGGCACAACGCGTGCGTGCAGATCGTGCTGTACGCCTTGAGGGTGCCGTCGTCGCGCCGGCCGACGACGACATTGTGGTCCCGGTACAGCTTGGCGCTCCCCTTGGCGATCTCGCTCTCGGCCCCGACCTCGACGGGCGCGGTCGGGCCGGCGGACGAGGCCTGCCCGGTCGAACAGGCGGCGAGACCGAACCCGGCGACAGGCGCGACGGCCGCCCCTCGCAGGAGGGTGCGGCGGCTCGGGACGGGACGGCCGGGCATGAGGAACTCCATGTGTCAGCGGGCGGTGCTTGCCGACCCTAGCGGAGGTACTCATTCCGGGTCGGCACGGGTCACCTGACGTAAACGTTTGCGCAAGCGTTTACGTCAGGCGCCGGATGAGATACGTTCCCGGCCGGAGGGCCCGCTGCGGCCCACCGAACGGCCCAGGGTGGACGGCCAGAGGTAGCGGGCTCGGGTGGACGGCCGGGACAGAAGGCCAGGGCAGAAGGCTCAGGTGGACGGCCGGGGTAGAAGGCCCAGGAGGGGGACGCGATGCCGACCATGGCTGACGTCGCACGATCCGCCGGTGTGTCCGTCGCGACCGTCTCGCACGTCCTGAACGACACCCGCCCGGTGCTGCCCCACACCCGCCGGGCCGTCCTGGACGCCATGGACGAACTCGGCTACACGCCCAACACCCTCGCCCGCTCCCTGGTGACCTCCCGCACCCGGTCCATCGGGCTCGCGGTGTCGGCGATCAGCAACCCGTACTTCACCGAGATCCTCCAGGGTGTCGAGGCCGGCGCCCTGGAGCATGGCTACAGCCTGCTCATCGCCGACCCGCACGACGATCCCGAACACGAGCGCAAGGTCGTCCAGCTCCTGCACGAGCGGCGCGTAGACGGCATGATCGTCGCACCGTCCGCGGAACCCGGTGAGCTCGTCACCTACCTCGCGCGTCACCACGTACCGACCGTCTTCCTCGACCGGGTGATCGGCGTCCCCGCGGACGGTGCCCCGCGCTTCGACCAGGTCTGCGCGGAGAACGCCGAACCGGTGACCCGGCTGGTCACCCATCTCGCGGGCCTCGGCCACCGACGGATCGCCCTGGTCGCGGGCGTGCCGGGGCTCAGCACCACCAGCGAACGGATCGCCGGCTACCGCCACGGCCTCGCCACCGCCGGGCTTCCCCACGACGAACGGCTCGTCGCGCACGGCGACTCCGCGACCGAGGCCGCCGAGCGGGCCACCGCAACCCTGCTCTCCCTCGCCGCGCCGCCCACCGCCCTCGTCACCGCCAACAACGCGATGACCATCGGGGCGCTGCGCGCACTGCGCGAGCGCGGTCTGTCCGTACCCGAAGACATCGCGCTGTGCTGCTTCGACGACTTCGCCTGGGCGGACCTGTTCTCGCCCCAGCTCACCGCGATCGCCCAGCCCAGCAGAGAGATCGGCGCCGAGGCGGTACGCGTGCTCCTGGAACGCCTCGCCGCGCCGGACCGCCCCGCCCGGACCGTCCGGCTGCCCTGCACCTTCGTCCACCGCACCTCGTGCGGCTGCGCCGAGCAGCCGGAGCAGCCCGAGAAAGGAACCGACCCGTGATCGTCGTCGCCGGTGAGGCACTGATCGACCTGGTACCGCAGGGCCCCGGCGCCCTGGCGAACCTGAAGCCGACGCTGGGCGGCGGCCCCTACAACACCGCCGTGGCCCTGGGCCGCCTCGGCTCCCGCACGGCCTTCTGTTCCCGCACCTCCTACGACGCCTTCGGTGAGGCCCTGCTCGACGGGCTGCGCGAGGCGGGCGTGGACGTATCGGCCGTGCAGCGCGGCACGGAGCCGACCACTCTGGCCGCCGCCACGATCGCCGCGAGCGGCTCGGCCGCCTACTCCTTCTACGTCGAAGGCACCGCCGACCGACTGTTCACCGTTCCGAACCGGCTGCCCGACGGGGCCCGCGCGGTGTCCTTCGGGACCTGCTCGCTGGTCCTGGAACCGGGTGCGAGCGCCTACGAGGAGCTGATGCGCGCCTCGGCCGCGCAGGGTCTGTTCACCGCGCTCGACCCGAACATCCGGCCGGGGCTGATTCCGGACGCGGACGCCTACCGGGCCCGCTTCAAGAGCTGGCTGCCGTCGGTCTCACTCCTCAAGCTCTCCGAAGAAGACGCCCGTTGGCTGGGCGGCACCCCACGCGAATGGCTTGCGGCCGGGCCGTCGGCCGTCGTGATCACGCTGGGCGGCGACGGACTCACCGTCTTCACCCGGGCCGGCGGGGTGCACTCCGTGCCGGGCGAGAAGGTCGACGTCGTCGACACCATCGGTGCCGGAGACACAGTGAACGCGGCCCTGCTGCATGGCCTGTCCACCCAGGACGCGCTCTCCTCGGAGGCGCTCGCGGCCATGGGCGCCGACAGCTGGACCCGGCTGCTGAGGTTCGCGGCCCGCGCGGCCGCGATCACCTGCTCCCGCGCGGGTGCGGAACCACCGTATGCCTCTGAACTGGGCGAGATGTAGGGGCGTCGAGCGGACCACAAGGCCAGGACGGCTGACTGTGCAACGGACGGCGCCCCGCGGGGAGTTCCCGCGGGGCGCCGCATTTTGTCCGTGTTTCCTCGGCCTTTTGTGGCCGCCCAGGCCGCATGGCCCGACCGGCTCAGGCCTTGCGGGCCCGTGCCGTCGTCTTCGCCGGTGTGGCCTTCTTCGTGGCGCCGGCCGCCTTCTTCGTCGCCGTGTTGTTGGCTGCCGTAACCGTCTTGGCCGTGGCCGTCTTCTTCGCGGTCGACTTGGCCGCGACCGTCTTCCTGGCCGCCGTCCGGCGCGAGGCCTGCGCCGGAATGGCGTCACTGATCCGGTCAGCGGAGAGGATGTCGCGCAGGAACTTGCCGGTGTGGCTGGTCGCAACCCCGGCGACCTGCTCGGGCGTGCCTTCGGCGATGATGAGGCCGCCGCCGGCGCCGCCCTCGGGCCCCATGTCGACGACCCAGTCCGCGGTCTTGATCACGTCGAGGTTGTGCTCGATGACGATGACCGTGTTGCCCTTGTCGACCAGGCCGGACAGGACCGTCAGCAGCTTGCTGATGTCCTCGAAGTGCAGACCGGTGGTCGGCTCGTCCAGGACGTACACCGTGCGCCCGGTGGAGCGGCGCTGGAGTTCGCTGGCCAGCTTCACACGCTGCGCCTCGCCGCCGGACAGGGTGGTGGCGGACTGGCCGAGCCGGACGTAGCCGAGACCGACGTCGTTCAGCGTCCTGAGGTGGCGGGCGATCGACGGGACGGCCTCGAAGAAGTCCATCGCCTCCTCGATCGGCATGTTCAGCACGTCGGCGATGGACTTGCCCTTGTAGTGGACCTCCAGGGTCTCCCGGTTGTACCGGGCGCCGTGGCAGACCTCGCACGGGACGTACACGTCCGGGAGGAAGTTCATCTCGATCTTGATCGTGCCGTCGCCGGCACAGTTCTCGCAGCGGCCGCCCTTGACGTTGAAGGAGAAGCGGCCGGGCAGGTAGCCGCGGACCTTCGCCTCGGTCGTCTCCGCGAACAGCTTGCGGACGTGGTCGAAGACACCGGTGTACGTCGCCGGGTTCGACCGCGGGGTGCGGCCGATGGGCGACTGGTCGACGTGCACGACCTTGTCGACGAGGTCGTCGCCGTCCACGCGCGTGTGCCGCCCGGGCACACTCCTCGCGCCGTTCAGCTCGCGGGCCAGGTGCGTGTAGAGGATGTCGTTGACCAGAGTCGACTTGCCGGAGCCGGACACGCCGGTGACCGCGGTGAACACGCCCAGCGGGAAGGACACGTCGATGTCCTGGAGGTTGTTCTCACGGGCGCCGTGCACCGTGAGCTGCCGGGACGGGTCGAGCGGGCGCCGGATGTCCGGGATCGGGATGGCCTTCTTGCCGGACAGGTACTGCCCGGTCTGCGACTCGGCGTTGGCGAGCAGCCCCTCCAGGGAGCCGCTGTGCACGACCTTGCCGCCGTGCTCGCCCGCGCCGGGGCCGATGTCGACGACCCAGTCGGCGACCTTGATCGTGTCCTCGTCGTGCTCGACGACGATGAGCGTGTTACCCATGTCGCGCAGCCGGACCAGGGTCTCGATCAGCCGGTGGTTGTCGCGCTGGTGCAGGCCGATGGACGGCTCGTCGAGAACGTAGAGGACGCCGACGAGTCCGGAGCCGATCTGGGTGGCCAGGCGGATGCGCTGGGCCTCGCCGCCCGAGAGCGTGCCGGCCGCGCGGTTCAGCGAGAGGTAGTCCAGGCCGACGTCGACCAGGAACTTGAGCCGCTCGTTGACCTCCTTCAGCACGCGCTCGGCGATCTTCTTGTCGCGGGCGTTCAGCTTCAGCTCGCCCAGGAAGTCCGCGCAGTCGCTGATGGACATCGCGGAGACCTCGGCGATCGACTTCTCCATGATCGTGACCGCGAGGACGATCGGCTTCAGTCGGGTGCCCTCACAGGTGGGGCAGGGCACCTCGCGCATGTAGCCCTCGAAGCGCTCGCGGCTGGCGTCGCTCTCGGCCTCACTGTGCCGGCGCTTGACGAAGGGGACTGCGCCCTCGAAGGGGGTCGTGTACACGCGCTCGCGCCCGTACCGGTTGCGGTAGCGGACCTCGATCTGCGTCTTGTGGCCGTAGAGCAGGGCCTTCTTGGCGCGCTGCGGCAGACCCGCGAAGGGGATGTCCGTCCGGAAGCCGAGCGCGTCCGCCAGGGCGCCGATCAGCCGGCCGAAGTAGTCCTTGGTGTGCCCGTGCGACCAGGGGTGGATGGCGCCTTCGTCGAGAGACTTGTCCTCGTCCGGGACGATCAGCTCGGGGTCGACTTCCATGCGCGTGCCGATGCCGGTGCACTCGGGGCAGGCGCCGAAGGGTGAGTTGAACGAGAAGGAGCGGGGCTCCAGCTCCTCGAAGGACAGGTCGTCGTACGCGCAGTACAGGTGCTCCGAGTACATACGCTCGCGCTCGGGGTCGTCCTCGGGGAGGTCGACGAAGTCGAGCACGACCATGCCGCCGGACAGGCCGAGGGCGGTCTCCACCGAGTCGGTGAGGCGGCGCTTGGCGGACTCCTTCACCGTGAGGCGGTCGATGACCACCTCGATGGTGTGCTTCTCCTGCTTCTTCAGCGTGGGTGGGCTGGAGAGCTGGATCGTCTCGCCGTCCACGCGCGCGCGGCTGTAACCCTTGGTCTGAAGATCGGCGAACAGATCGACGAACTCGCCCTTGCGCTCGCGCACCAGCGGCGACAGCACCTGGAAGCGGCTCCCCTCCGGCAGCTCCAGGACCTTGTCGACGATGGCCTGCGGCGACTGGCGTGAGATCGGCCGGCCGCACTCCGGGCAGTGCGGCTTGCCGATGCGCGCGAAGAGCAGGCGGAGGTAGTCGTAGACCTCGGTGATCGTGCCGACCGTCGAGCGCGGGTTGCGCGAGGTCGACTTCTGATCGATGGAGACCGCCGGGGAGAGACCCTCGATGAAGTCGACGTCCGGCTTGTCCATCTGGCCGAGGAACTGCCGAGCGTACGAGGAGAGCGACTCCACGTAACGGCGCTGCCCCTCGGCGAAGATCGTGTCGAAGGCCAGCGAGGACTTGCCCGACCCCGACAGGCCCGTGAAGACGATGAGCGAGTCTCGTGGGAGGTCGAGCGAGACATTCTTGAGGTTGTGCTCGCGCGCGCCACGGACGATGAGACGGTCGGCCACGCCGGTCCGCACCTTTCTTGAGAGAAGTGACAGGGGCGGGCCCCTGTGCTTTCTCAGACTAGGGGGAGCCACTGACAACGCCGGTCGGATTCCCAGGTCGCATAACAATCCCCGACCATCCAGCATGCCCGACGCCGCACTCGACCATATAGCACGTGCATTCGATTTACGGTCCTGTCCCGCCTTCTTCACCCGAAGGAGTGGCGGGGCTAGGGTCGGCCCCATGATTGATCACGCACGTGACCTGGCCTCTGTACGTGACGCGACCGACCAGCTGCTCAACGCAGCCGCCGAACTGAACAACGCATCCGTGGCCGAGCCGTCACGCCTGCCCGGCTGGAGCCGCGGCCACGTCCTCGCCCATCTCGCCCGGAACGCGGACGCACTCGTGGACGTCCTCGAGGGGCGCCCCATGTACGCCTCCGCCGACGCCCGGGACGCCGACATCGAGCGGGACGCGCCCCGCCCCCTCGACGTCCAGCTCGCCGACCTGCGCGACAGCGCGGCCCGCTTCCAGGAGGCGGGTGCCGCGCCGGCGGACTGGTCGCGCACGGTGGAGCTGCGCAACGGGGTCACCGACGCCGCGGCCCGGGTGCCGTTCCGGCGATGGGTCGAGGTCGAGCTGCACCACGTGGACCTCGGGATCGGATACGAGCTGGAGGATCTGCCGGCGGAGTTCACGGAGCGGGAGATCGACTTCCTGGTCGCGCGGTTCACCGGGCACCCCGACGTGCCGTCCACCCGGATCACCGACGGCACACGCGCGTGGAGCACGGGCAGGGACGCGGCCGAGCCCGAGGCCACCGTCACGGGGTCGCGGGCCGACCTGCTCGGCTGGCTCGCGGGGCGGCGCGACGGCTCCGGGCTGACGGTGGCGGGAGGCACACTGCCGACGCTCCCTCCGTTGTAGGACGCGAGCGATCCCTGAACCGGTCCCGGCTATAGGCTGACCGCCATGACGTACAGCGGACAAGTGACGGTCGGCGGCCCGGCGGACGTGCACGAGCTCAAGGACCTGATGATCACCAAGATCGCGGTCGGCCCGATGGACAACAACGCCTATCTGCTGCGCTGCCGGGCCACCGACGAACAGTTGCTGATCGACGCGGCCAACGACGCGGACACGCTGCTCGGCATGATCGGCGACGACGGCATCGCGTCCGTCGTCACCACCCACCAGCACGGCGACCACTGGCAGGCGCTCGCCGCGGTCGTCGCGGGCACCGGCGCCCGTACCTACGCCGGCCGGGACGACGCCGAAGGCATCCCCGTGCCGACCGACGTCCTGGTCGACGACGGCGACACCATCCGGGTGGGGCGCGTGGAGCTCACCGCGCGCCATCTGGTCGGGCACACGCCGGGTTCGATCGCCCTCGTCTACGACGACCCGCACGGGCACCCGCACGTGTTCACGGGGGACTGTCTCTTCCCGGGCGGCGTGGGCAACACCTTCAAAAACCCGAAGGCGTTCGCCAGCCTGATCCACGATGTCGAGACGAAGATCTTCGACGCCCTCCCGGACGAGACCTGGGTCTACCCGGGACACGGCAACGACACCACGCTGGGCGCGGAGCGCCCGCATCTGCCGGAGTGGCACGCGCGGGGATGGTGAAGCGTCCTGCATACGGAGCCTCCGTATGCAGGGTGGTGAACCCTCGACGCAGGGGTGGTGAACCCACGGCACACGGGGGCGCAGGCTGCTGAACGCGCGCCCCGTGTGCCGGTGCTGCTGGGCGGTACAGCGTTCACTCTGACGTACTCGGCGTACGTCGCCGAGGTGTTCCGCGCCGGCATCGAGTCCGTTCACCCCTCGCAGCGCGCCGCGGCCCGCTCCCTCGGCCTGACCAACCGGCAGGCGCTGCGCTACGTGGTACTGCCCCAGGCGGTACGCCGCCAGGTGCCGCCGCTGCTGAACGACCTGGTGTCGCTCCAGAAGGACACCGGGCTCGTGTCGATCGGCGGCGCGATCGACGCCGTACGGGGCGGACATCATCGTGGGCCGCAGCGTCGCAGATGAGCTTAGGTTTTCCGGGGTGGGGCTGGGTTTTCGGCCCGGCTCCGGTCCTGGAAAAGAGATCTCAGCTGCCCGGATGGCCGTCCCGCCCGTGTGACGGGGGTGGCGTGGGTGTGCAGGTGGAAGCCTGCGCCGAGTCTGGCCCCATACGGCTGGTGCCGGGTGGGGGTGCTCATCGTGTGCGGTGCCTGCCGCCGTCCGCGCCACTGGGGGTGACGCCTGGGTGGCTGGGGCTGCCGCCCCGCCGGACGCTTTCCACCCGAACCCGCAACAGTGGTACGTGCTGCGGGACTTCCGGGTGGGGCGGGGACCCTGCGTCGCTGCCTGGGCACAGGGCGGTTTCTCGTCGGCCCCGCCTTCGTCCGATCGCCCACCGCGCGAGGCTGCGGCAGACCGGACGAAGGGATGGTGCCGGGGTGGGGGGTGTGCCGGACCGACTGGTCCAGCTCCTGGACCGTGCGGCGGATCACGTACGTGCCGCTGCCCCGGTCCAGGACAGTTGTGTGCTGGTGGGTCAGCCCGCGGGCGCCGATGCGCTGCCAGGCGGCCACGTCGCGATCCGCGCTGTACCCGCACGCCGTGTTGGGGCACGTGGCCCATTGCCAGCCGGGCTTGGGGTTGTCGGGGGCGGCGTGGTGGCGGAAGGTGCTCAGGCAGCGGGGGCAGTATTTCGAGGTGCCCCGGGCCGGGACGATGACCACCGCGATCCCGTAGGCAGCCGCCTGGTGGCGGGTATGGGCCACGATCTGCCCGCGGACCGAGGAGGACAGGCGGGTGTTGAGGGTACGGCCCTTGCCGCGCGCCTCCATGTCCCGCAGATCCTCCAGGTAGATCACCATGGCGTTCGCGGCGCGGGCGGTCTCGACCATGAAGCGGGCAGCGGCCTTGGCCAGCTGCTCGTTCAGTTTCGTCCGCCGCCTGCTGACCGCCGCATGCTCGGCCTCAAGGACCGCCAGCTTCACCGCGGTGAGCGGCTCGGGCCGCTGCCCGGCCATGGCCCGCCCGTCGACGAGGGACCGCAGGTGGGCGGCCTTGGTCCACAGGCGCTCGCCGAGGATACGCAGCCGGTCGGCCTTGGCCAGGATCCCGTCCGGGCGGAGGAACACCGGCCGCCCGTCGGTGGCCACGGTGGGCTGGGTGCCGCCGGTCAGGGTCAGGGCACCGCCAGTGAGCAGGGTATTGAGCCCGTAGTCGAAGGCCACCGCACGTACGTGCCCGTCGCGACGGGCCTTGGGGGCGGCGGTGGTGAACGCGACGTCCAGGCGCAGCCGCCCGTCGCGCAGCCGCAGCGTGGGCGCGTGCAGGGCGGCGGTGTGCGGGACGGTCGGCGGGAGCCGGAAGCGGATCACGGTCGGATGCCAGTCCGCGCGGGTGCGCGGATCGGGGCGCACCGGGAGCCGTACGGTCAGCACGCCGTAGTGGGCGGGGTCGTCCTCGCAGCGCCTCAGGGTGCACAGTTGCTTGTCAGCGGCGGCCAGCACCACCTGCCGCCCACCGCCCGGCGCCGCCTCCAGCGCACACACATCCACCGGCAGACGGCCGCCCTGCGCCGCCTGGAAAGCGGCAACCTGCCGGGTCCGGGCGCGCAGCACGGAGGCTGCCACCGCCTGCCCGTCCGGACACGCCGCCCGCAACGCCGCCCACTCGGTCTCGGTGCGCCGCATGGGATCGGCATCCGGACCGACAGGCCAGGTGGCCAGGACCGCGTCGGTGATCTCACTGCGCCACCAGGCCGACCGCAGCGCCCGCCCGGCCTGCTCCTCAGCCACCCGCCGCACCCGGTCGGGCACATACAGCCCCTCCGGCACGCTCGCGCCCCAGCCCAGCGCGCGCAGGGCCATCCACGCGTTCGACGGCAGCCGGGCACCGGAGAAGTCCGTCCCGGAGGCGAGCTGTGCGAGGTCGGGCCGGTTCCAGTGCGCCGAGGTCACCTCGGTGCACAGCGCCTCGACCAGGGACGTCAGCCAGCCCACCCGCCCCGCCAGCACCTGCGCGCCCAACACCTCGCCGGTCACCGAGTCCAGGCCCCTGAACGCGGACGCGGAGGCACACGCGACCCGCTCC
Organism: Streptomyces sp. NPDC002088; assembly: GCF_040296605.1. Taxonomy (NCBI): domain Bacteria; kingdom Bacillati; phylum Actinomycetota; class Actinomycetes; order Kitasatosporales; family Streptomycetaceae; genus Streptomyces; species Streptomyces sp. NPDC002088. Next base: position 35,382 of record NZ_JBEOXO010000006.1, read on the forward strand.
GTCTCCCCCTCACCCAGCTGGATCTTCCGCCGCACCGTCCACCCCCCGCCCTGTTGCGACCTGTTGTCCGATCATCGGACTCACATACACAACGCACCCCACCCGCAAAGGTCACGCAGCAATCGAAAACAGCCCGAGCAGACCGCAAGGATCACAGCAACACCCAGGCAAACCAGGCAAACCGATCCACTGTTGGCAACCCTCAACTACACGCCCTACATCGTCGCGGGCCTGGTCTTCGTGGCACTGACCATCCCGATGACCCGCTTCACGGACTGGGTGACGGCCAGGATGGACCGTCAGCGGGCCCCGGGAGGATCCATATGAGCGACGCTCCGGTGCTGCGGATGGAGTCCGTCCGCAAGACCTTCGGCGGATCCGTCGTCCTGCGGGACGTCGACCGGGAGGTCGCCCCCGCACACGGTGACCCGCCCTGATCGGCGCCTCCGGCTCCGGCAAGTCCACGCTCCTGCGGTGCGCCAACCTCCTGGAGGACATCGACGACGGCGCGATCTGGCTGGACGGCGAGGAGACCGATACGCGCGCGGATCAGGACGCGGTACGCCGCCGTACGGCGTCGTATTCCAGGCGTACAACCTGTTTCCGCACATGACGGTCCTGGAGAACATCACACTCGCCCCGCGCCGGGTGCACGGCGTGTCCCGCGCGGAGGCCGAGGAGCGGGCCAGGGAGCTGCTGGAGCGGCTCGGGCTCGCCGCCAAGGCACGGCGGATCGTGGAGGCGGGCCGCCTGTAGCTCCGCAGGGCTACGCGTCGGCCTGTGCCGCACCGGCCAGCGCGGCGACCCGCTCCACTCCGAACACGTATCCCTGCACCCCGCACCCCGCGATGACGCCGTCGGCGCGCAGCGAGACGTACGAGTGGTGCCGGAACGACTCGCGCTTGTGGATGTTGGAGATGTGGACCTCCAACACCGGCATGCCGTCACAGGTGTTGAGCGCGTCCAGGATCGCGACGGACGTGTGCGAGTAGGCGGCCGGATTGATCACGATCCCACAGTGGTTCAGCCGTGCCTCGTGGATCCAGTCGACCAGCTCGCCCTCATGGTTGGACTGGCGGAAGTCCACCGTGCCGCCGTGCGCGGCCGCCGCCTTGACGCACAGGGCCTCGATGTCGGCGAGTGTGTCGGAGCCGTAGATCTCCGGCTGGCGCTGCCCCAAAAGGTTCAGGTTGGGGCCGTTGAGGATCATGATCGGGGCGTTGGCCAGGGTGCGGGGCACGGTTCCTCCGGTCCGTTCGAGCTGCGCGTTCGTGAGGGGCGGTCCGTCCGTCGGGGAACGCCGCTCGGACCCGGTCTATCACGGTGCCGCCGGACCACGATCACGCCCCCGCGCGCCCCCGTAACCAGCTGTCACCGTGGGTAGTTGACGCGACATGCACGATGTACGCACCGTAAGGGCACCCGGCATGCTGCGGCTCGCGACCGCCTCGCTCGCCGGGACAGCCATCGAGTTCTACGACTTCTTCGTCTACGGGACCGCCGCGGCGCTGGTCCTGGGGCCCCTGTTCTTCCCCACTTTTTCGCCGCTGGCCGGGACGCTGGCCGCCTTCGGCACGTTCGGCGTGGGCTTCGTGGCGCGGCCGCTGGGATCCGTGCTGTTCGGGCACGTCGGGGACCGGCACGGACGGCGGCCGGTGCTCGTCGCGTCGCTGTTGCTGACAGGCGCCTCGACGGTAGCGGTCGGCTGCTTGCCGACGTACGACACGATCGGCGTTGCCGCCCCCGTGCTGCTCCTCGTCCTGCGGTTCGTGCAGGGGCTGGGGCTCGGCGGGGAGTGGGGCGGGGCCGTGCTGCTGACCGCGGAACACGCGCCGGTGGAACGGCGCGGGCTGTGGTCGAGCTTCCCGCAGGTCGGGCCCGCAGTGGGCTTCGTACTGGCCAACGGCGTGATGCTGGTCCTGTCGGCGACGCTCTCCGACGCGCAGTTCACCCAGTGGGGGTGGCGGGTGCCGTTCTGGGCGGCCGGGGTGCTGGCCGTGGCGGGGCTGTGGCTGCGCTCGTCGCTCACCGAGAGTCCCCGTTTCCTCGAAATCGACGACCACGCGCGCGTGCCGCTCGCCGAGGTCGCGCGCGACCACTGGCGGCTGGTGCTGCTCACGGCAGGTGCGCTCGCGGCCGGGTACGCCATCTTCTACGCCGTGACGACTTGGTCCCTCGCCTATGCGACGGAACGGCTCGGCGTGAACCGCACGGTCATGCTCGCGTGCATCATGGCCGCGGTGGTGGTGAAGGGCGCGCTGACGCCGCTGGTGGCGGTGTTGGGCGACCGCTTCGGGCGGCGGCCGCTGTGCCTGGCCGGGTGCGCGGGCTCCGCCCTGTGGATGTTCCCGATGGTCGCGCTCCTGGCCACCGGTGAGCCGCTGCTGATGTTCCTCGGCTCCCTGGGCGCGCTGATCACTTTCGTCACGATGTTCGCCGTCATCGCTGCCTATCTTCCGGAACTGTACGAGCCGCGGGTGCGGTGCACCGGCGCCGCGGTCGGCTACAACCTCGGCGGCGTCGTCGGGGGCGCGCTCACGCCGATCGTGGCGACGGCGCTCGCCGAGCACGGCGGGCGGGTCCCGTGGAGCGTCGGCGCCTATCTGACGGGAATCGCCCTGCTCAGCCTCGGCTGCTTCGCGCTGCTGCCGGAGACCCGGCCGGTGCGGGTGCCGACGGCGAAACCCGTCATGGATTGATCGTCGGCTCCGGCCCGCGGCAGAACCCGTGATGGCCGGTCGTCGGCACCGGACACACGGCAGAACCCGTGATGGACCGATCGTCGGCACCGGACACACGGCAGAACCCGTGATGCGTGATCGCTGGTCTTAAGGACGCGCGGGGAGCCGGTTATGGATTGATCGCCAGCTCCAGGTAAGCAGCGAAGACCACCAGATGGACGCCGCCCTGGAGCGGCGTGGCCCGGCCGGGCACCACGGTCAGCGAACTCACCACTACGGTCAGCAAGAGCAGCACCATGTGGGTCGAGCCGAGGCCGAGGACGAGCGGGCCGGAGAGCCAGATGGACGCCAGGGCGACCGCGGGGATGGTCAGGCCGATGCTGGCCATCGCGGAGCCGAGCGCGAGGTTGAGGCTGGTCTGCACCCGATCGCGGCGGGCGGACCGCAGCGCGGCGATGGTCTCGGGGAGCAGCACCAGCAGCGCGATGATCACACCGACGACAGCATGGTGCAGCCCGGCGGCTTCCACGCCCGACTCGATCGTCGGTGACACGGCCTTGGCGAGGCCCACCACTCCGATCAGGGCGAGGCCCAGCAGCCCCAGGCTGATCCGGGCGGTGTGGCGGGACGGCGCCTCGGCGTGGTCGTCGTCGCTGATCACCCCACCCTGCCGGGTGATCGGCAGGAAGTAGTCGCGGTGCCGCACGGTCTGGGTCGCCACGAACAGGCCGTACAGAATCAGGGACGACAGCGCGGCGAAGGTGAGCTGCACGCCCGAGAACTCGGGGCCCGGCTTGCTCGTGGTGAACGTGGGCAGCACCAGGCTGAGCGTGGCCAGGGTCGCGACGGTCGCGAGGGCGGCACCGGTGCCCTCGGGGTTGAAGATCGCCGTGCCGTGGCGCAGCGAGGCGACGAGAAGGCACAGGCCGACGATGCCGTTGCAGGTGATCATCACGGCGGCGAAGACCGTGTCCCTGGCCAGGGTCGAGCTCTTGTCCCCGCCGTCCACCATGAGGGTGACGATCAGGGCGACCTCGATGATCGTGACGGCGACGGCGAGCACCAGGGAACCGAAGGGTTCACCCACCCGGTGGGCGACCACCTCGGCGTGGTGCACGGCGGCCAGCACGGCCCCGGCCAGGACCACCGTCACCAGCGCGACCACCACGACCGGCAGGTCGCGCCCCCAGGTGAGGATGAGCAGAACGACCGCGACCACCGGCACGAGAGACGTCCACTGCGTGGTGAGCGACCTGCGCGGAGCGATCATGGCGCGATCGTCGCAGAGACGGTCGGACTTCGCATTCCGCGACTTCTGGACCACGATCGCTTGCCCGCGCCCGCAACTCGTCGATGCCTGCCCACGCCCGCATCTCGCTGGTGCCCTCGGTCGCCCGGGAGCGGGTGCCGGCAATTCGCCGCGCACCCGCTCCCATGGTGGTTGTGCCTACGCACACGTGGTCAGACGTCGATGCTGTCCTTCGGAGCGCCTTCGCTGCCGGCCTGCGTCGTCTCGGCCGCCGTCTGCTTACGGGACGCCCGCAGACTGGTGATCGTGGTGACGATCAGGACGGTGCAGATCACGCCTAGCGAGACCGGGATGCTGATCTCCGGGACGTGGACCCCGGACTCGTGCAGCGCGTGCAGCACCAGCTTCACACCGATGAAGCCCAGGATGATCGACAGGCCGTAGGAGAGGTGGACCAGCTTCCTCAGCAGGCCGCCGATGAGGAAGTACAGCTGCCTGAGGCCCATGAGCGCGAACGCGTTGGCCGTGAAGACGATGTACGGATCCTGGGTCAGGCCGAAGATCGCGGGGATGGAGTCGAGCGCGAACAGCACGTCCGTCGTACCGATCGCGAGCATCACGACCAGCATCGGCGTCATGACCCGCTTGCCGTTCTGCTGGATCCACAGCTTGGTGCCGTGATAGCGGTCGGCCACACCGAAGCGCCGCTCGGCGGCCTTGAGCAGCTTGTTCTCCTCGAACTCCTCGTCGTCCTTGTCGGCCCGGGCCTCCTGGATCAGCTTCCAGGCGGTCCAGATGAGGAAGGCACCGAAGAGATAGAAGACCCACGCGAAGCTGGCGAGGATCGCGGCGCCCGCGGCGATGAAGACGGCCCGCAGGACCAGGGCTATGAGCACGCCGACGAGGAGCACCCGCTGCTGGTACTTCGTCGGCACCGCGAACTTCGCCATGATCAGGACGAAGACGAAGAGGTTGTCGACGCTCAACGACTTCTCGGTGATGAAGCCCGCGAAGAACTCGCCGGCGGGTTGACCGCCGCCGAAGAGGAGCAGGCCGAGGCCGAAGAGCCCGGCCAGAGAAATCCAGACGATCGTCCAGATGCCCGCTTCCTTGATGGACACGTCGTGCGGCTTGCGGCCGATGAAGAAGTCGACCGCGATCAGGGCGGCAAGGCCCGCGATGGTCAGGACCCACAGGGTCAGGGAAACATCCACTGCGCCTCCGGCAGTACGTAACGGCAAGTAGTCAGCGTCGTCGCGCTGCCGGAGGTCTCTTCCACCCCGGACTGCGGCGCTCATGACGCCTCCGCAGCCGCACGGGCCGACGCCCCGGGATCTGGCCTGATCCGTATTGACGGGTACGCCGCAGCAGATAGGGAGTACTCCCCTCCGTACGGAAGACAGTACCGCAATCACCAAAGAAAGGTAAAGTGATTGGCAAAAGAAGGACCAAATACCCTGGTCGCGGGCCTTTACGTATGCTTGGTAAAGCCGCGGGAGGCCGTCACTCGTGCCAGGTGCGACGAGCCGCAGCCACCTGCGTGAGCACGTTACGGAGCATCCGGCCGGCCGGTGGCACGAGCGAGGGCTCGTACGTCCAGGCGTGCCCGACCCACGGGTCGGCGAGGTGATCGTCCGGCAGCGGAGTGAGTCGCAGCAGCGAACGCCACAACGGGTCCAGCAACGGACCGTAACCGGACGCGTCCTCGCGGTCGGCCACCATCATCAGGTGGACGCCGACGGACGGGCCCTCGTCCGCCAGGTAGCGCAGCTGTGTCACGGCACGGTCGTCGAAACCGTGCGGGAAGTCGTTGACGACCAGCAGCTGCTGGGAGGTGTCGAAGCCGGGCGGCAGGGAGTCGGCCGCGCCGCCGCGCACCGCCATCTGAACCAGGTCCACGCGCTGGGTGAGCCGGCCCAGGACCTCCGCCACCCCCGCGGCGCCGACGGCGGGCGGCGACGCGAGCACCCCGGTCTGCGCCAGCGGCGCGAGTGGCTGCGCCGCCGAACCGGCCGGGTCGATCACGTGCACGGTGAACTCGCCCGCCGGATGCACGGCGAGCAGCCGGGCCGCGAGCGCCACCGCCGTCTCCATCGCGAGGTGCCGCAGTTCGTGAGCGTCGGCGAACGGCCCGTCGAGCGATCCTGCCTGTCCGCTGTCGATCCACAGACCGCGCTCCAGCGGCAGCCTGACCAGCATCGGAATGCGCAAGTGCGGGGCCTCGGGCAGATGGAGGTCGCCGATGCGCAGGGCCATGGGCATCTCCATCGGCACGCGGTAGCCGTGCCAGACGGGGCTGTCCCAGCCGGCGTACGCCGGCGGCAGGGCGGGTTCGACGACCTCGGCCTCGGCGGTCAGCTGGACGAGGTCCCGGTCCAGGGCCTGTGCGGCCTGGTCGACGAGCTGAGCGTGCTTGGCGCGGGCCGCCTCACGCGCGGCGTCGCCCTGTCCGCCGATCCGGCTGCGCGGGTCGGAGAGGACCTGGTCGAGCTCCTTCTCCCTGCGGGAGTCGGCGAAGTCGACGGCACTGCGATAGGCAGCCGTGGTGCGGGCCAGGTCCTCGAACATGCCCCACACCTGGTTGTAGAGCCGCTCGTCCATGGACCAGCCGGTCGCGTCGCCCGCGACGGGCTGCGCGGGCTGCCCGGGCGGGGCCGGGGGCGCGGTCGGCGGAAGCGGCGGTGGAGCGGCGTTCTGCCGACGGGGATGGCTGTAGTTGATCGGCGCGGCTGCGGCAGGCGGGGCGTAGGGCGAGGTCACGGCCGCTGGATCGTTCGGCGCGGCGGAGGGGGCCATGTCCGAGGTCGGAACGGAGGGAGGACCGGCGACGGAGGGATCGGCAGGCGCGGAGGAGGGATTGCCGGTGGACGGATCGGCAGGCGCGGAGAAAGGACTACCGGTGGACGGATCGGCAGGCGCGGAGAAAGGACTACGGGCGGACGGATCAGCCGACGCGGCACCGCCCGGATACGCGGGCGGCGGCCCGGGCTGCCCCGGGGCGCCGGGGACCTGGGGGCCGTACGGGTGCTGCAGCCCGTCCTGGGGCACGGGCTGCGGCGATACGGGGCTGCTGGCGCCCTGGGGTGCGGTGCCGCCGCCGTGCTCCGGGCCGCGGGCCGCCGCCGACTGTCGGGCGCGGTCACCGTCCGCCGTACGCGGCGAGGGCGCCTGGACCGAGCGGGTCAGGCCCTGGGCCACCGCTTCGTTGATACCGGCCGCGAGTTGCCGGGCCTCGGGCAGGCCCTGGTCGGTGAGGAGCTCGGCGAGGCCGCCCGCGTACCCCTGGCCGACGGCACGCACCTTCCAGGCGCCGTGCCGACGGTAGAGCTCCAGGGCGACGACGGCCGACTCTACGGCCAGTCCGGTGATGGTGTAGGTGGCGACCTCGGTGCCGTCCAGGCCGGTGACTGCGACGAAGGGGGCCGCGACGGCACCGAAACGGACGGGGCCGCCGGCCCCGTCTGGCAGGGCGAGGAGCACGTTCACGCGGTGCACGACCTCCGGCATGGCCGCCAGGTCCACCGCGAGGTGGTGATCGGCGGCCGCCTGCCGGGAGACCTCGAGCCCGGGCAGGGCGGGGGCGCCCGGGTGGGCCACCCACTCGACACCGTGGATCTTGCCGTGCTCGTCGCCGAGCGTGGCGCCGGCCACGATCGGCGTGCCGGCCGAGACCCGGATCTCCAGACGGACCTGGGAGAGCGGGTGATTCTGCCCCCGCACCAGCTCGGCCGTCATCGCCTTCGTCCCCCTGTGTCGCCGTGTCGTGTCGTGCCGCTCGCCCGCCGTTTACAGAAGCGGCAGGATCGCCGGCATCAGGTCCTGGAAGGTGCGGCCGTTGGCCGGGGCGCCGAGGGCCGTCATCGACCATCCCGGGCCGGACCGGTGCACCTTGGCCATGACCTGAGCCGTGTAGGCGCCGCCGCCCGCCAGCGTGTAGCGGGCGAGTTCCTGGCCGTTGGTCTCGTCGACCAGACGGCAGAACGCGTTCTGCACTTCCTGGAAGGTCTGGCCCGTGAAGGAGTTCACGGTGAAGACGATCTGGTCGATGTGGACCGGGACGCGCTGCAGGTCGACGAGGACGGCCTCGTCGTCGCCGCCCTGGCCGACACCGCCGACGAGGTTGTCGCCGGTGTGGCGCACCGAGCCGTCGTCGCTGACCAGGTGGCGGAAGAAGACCACGTCGACCGGCTGCTTGTCCGCGAACAGGACAGCGGAGGCGTCGAGGTCGATCTCACGGGTGCGCGAGCCGAACAGGCCGCGCCGGGGGGCCGCCTGCCAGCCGAGACCCATGCGCACCGCGGTCAGGCTGCCCCCGTCGTTCTTCTGCAGACTGATGGCCTGACCCTTGGTCATGTTGACGGTCACGGCTTCTTCCCCTCTCGAGCTGTCCCCTGTTGCCGCGGAGTCCGCGGTTGCCCAGAACCCTACGCAGGGGCACTGACAGTGCCGAACCCCGGTCCGCACTTTGTGTCGGTCTTGCAACACAGTGCGCTACGCCGGGGTCCGGCGGAGCGAGAGCTCAGGCCAGGCCGGCCTCCCGCATCTGACGCAGTTCCTTCTTCATCTCGGACACCTCGTCGCGCAGCCGGGCCGCGATCTCGAACTGCAGGTCCGCGGCAGCGGCGCGCATACGCTCCGTAAGCTCCTCGATCTGCTCGGCGAGGTCGGCTGCAGGACGGTCGGTCGGCACCGTCTCCTTCTCCTTGCCCTTGGCGGACTTGCCGGCCTTCGCGCCCTTGGCCGTCTTGTCGCCGAGGGAGGGCACCGGGGCCTTGGTGCCCCGCCCGTCCTTCTTTGCGCGGTAGCCCGAGCCGAGCAGCTGCTCCGTGTCGACCTCCTCGCGGGAGATCTGGGCGACAATGTCGTTGATCTTCTTGCGGAGCGGCTGCGGGTCGATGCCGTTCGCCGTGTTGTAGGCGACCTGCTTCTCCCGGCGGCGGTTGGTCTCCTCGATGGCCCGCTCCATGCCCGGGGTGATCTTGTCGGCGTACATGTGGACCTGACCGGAGACGTTGCGCGCCGCGCGGCCGATGGTCTGGATCAGTGAGGTGCCGGAGCGCAGGAAGCCCTCCTTGTCGGCGTCGAGGATCGCCACCAGGGACACCTCGGGCAGGTCGAGGCCCTCCCGCAGGAGGTTGATGCCGACCAGGACGTCGAACTCGCCGGCGCGCAGCTCGCGCAGCAGTTCGACGCGGCGCAGGGTGTCGACGTCGCTGTGCAGATAACGCACCTGGATGCCGAGCTCCAGGAAGTAGTCCGTGAGGTCCTCGGCCATCTTCTTGGTGAGCGTGGTGACCAGGACGCGCTCGTCCTTCTCCACCCGGGTGCGGATCTCGTGCACCAGGTCGTCGATCTGGCCCTCGGTGGGCTTGACCACGACCTCCGGGTCGATCAGGCCGGTGGGGCGGATGATCTGCTCGACGACGCCGTCCCCGCGGGAGAGCTCGTACTTGCCGGGGGTCGCCGACAGGTAGACGGTCTGCCCGATGCGCTCCTGGAACTCCTCCCACTTCAGCGGGCGGTTGTCGAGGGCGGAGGGCAGCCGGAAGCCGTGGTCGACGAGAGTGCGCTTGCGGGAGGCGTCCCCCTCGTACATGGCGCCGATCTGCGGGACGGTGACATGGGACTCGTCGATGACGAGCAGGAAGTCGTCCGGGAAGTAGTCGAGCAGGGTGTTCGGCGGGGAGCCGGGCGAGCGGCCGTCGAAGTGCATCGAGTAGTTCTCCACACCGGAGCAGGAGCCGATCTGGCGGAGCATCTCGAGGTCGTACGTGGTACGCATCCGCAGGCGCTGGGCCTCCAGGAGCTTGCCCTGCTTCTCCAGCTCGGCGAGGCGCTCGCCCAGCTCCTTCTCGATGTCATTGGCAGCCCGTTCGAGGCGCTCGGGGCCCGCGACGTAGTGGGAGGCCGGGAAGACGTACAGCTGCTCGTCGTCGCTGATGATCTCGCCGGTGAGCGGGTGCAGGGTGGACAGCGCCTCGATCTCGTCGCCGAACATCTCGATGCGGACGGCGAGCTCCTCGTAGACCGGGAAGATCTCGATGGTGTCGCCGCGGACCCGGAAGGTGCCGCGGGTGAACGCCATGTCGTTGCGCGTGTACTGGATGTCCACGAAGCGGCGCAGCAGCTGGTCCCGGTCGATCTCGTCGCCCACCCTGAGCGGGACCATCCGGTCCACGTACTCCTGCGGGGTACCGAGGCCGTAGATGCAGGAGACCGAGGCGACCACGATCACGTCGCGGCGGGTGAGCAGCGAGTTGGTCGCGGAGTGGCGCAGCCGCTCGACCTCCTCGTTGATCGAGGAGTCCTTCTCGATGTAGGTGTCCGACTGCGGGACGTAGGCCTCGGGCTGGTAGTAGTCGTAGTACGAGACGAAATACTCGACCGCGTTGTTCGGCAGCAGCTCGCGGAATTCGTTCGCCAGCTGGGCGGCCAGGGTCTTGTTCGGCGCCATCACGAGTGTGGGGCGCTGGAGCTTCTCGATCATCCACGCGGTGGTGGCGGACTTGCCGGTGCCGGTCGCGCCCAGCAGGACGACGTCCTTCTCACCGGCTTCGATACGCTGGGCCAGCTCGGCGATGGCCGCCGGCTGGTCGCCGCTGGGCTGGTAGGGGCTGACGACCTCGAAGGGCGCCACCGTGCGTTCGATGCTGGAAACGGGCCGCATGGAGTCCACCGTACGACCCCCCACTGACAACGGGGCCGGATCAGCGGCCCTGCGGGGTGCGGGAGCGGCGTTGTGCCTCGTCCCGGCGGGACCGGAGCGGAGCGCGGCGGCCTGTGTGCTCCACGGCGGGATGGGCCGGGACACCGGGCTTGTGCTCGGCGGGGGCCCAGTCGGGCTTCCCCATGATCATCAGCGGATCGAACATCACGACGACGCCGGCGAGGCAGAGAAAGGCGAGCGGGCCGATCAGCATGGGCGCAAGCAGCGCCGCGGGCGAGTCGCCGGAGGTGGAACCGGGCGCAGCGTGGAGGTGGACGCTGAGGCCGGCCATCCCCATGTAGTGCATGCCGCTGACGGCGAGCCCCATCACGAGGCTCGCGCCCACGCTCCACATCAGCCCCCGGACCTGGCCGGCCGCCCACAGGGCGGCGGTGGCGGCGGCCATGGCGATGACGACGGAGGCGGCGACGGTGAACGTGTTGTACTCCAGCTTCCCGTTCAGACGCATGCCGGCCATTCCGAGGTAGTGCATCGAGGCTACGCCGAGGCCGGTGATCGTGCCCCCGGTGAACAGCGCCGTTCCGCTGGCGCCCTTGTAGCCGACGATGAAGATCCCGATACCCACCATGACGATGGCGACGCCGAGGCTGGCGTACGTCGTCGCTTTGTCGTAGTGGATCGGCGCCTCTTCGACCGAGAAGCCCATCATCGCAATGAAGTGCATGGTCCATATGCCGGAGCCGATCGCCGCCGAGCCGAGGGCAAGCCAGCCCGGGCGCCAGGAGTGGGCGACGAGCAGGGCTCTGGTGGTGCAGCGCAGGCCGAGGGCGCCACCGAGGCAGGCCATGAGGTAGGCCACCAACGGTGTGACGAGCCCGTAGCTGAATCCGTCGACCGTGCCTTGCATGCGCGGCTGCCCTTCCGCCCTGTTGCGTCCCGGAAATTCCTGAAATGCGCCCCCTCCCAGGACCGCACGAGCGGTCAGGGTTGAGGCAGAGAGTATGACTCCCACCGGAATGGTCGAACGATTTTCCGGCAAAGAAACACGCCTTTGCCGCAGATGTGCGGTACCAGTGAGCGGAATTGGGCAACTCCATTCAATCCATGTCCATCCTGCACACACACCGTCGTCTACTCTCTGCTGTCACAGTTGAGCTGTCCGTGATCGCTCGATGCGAGGAGTACGCATGTACGCGCGCGCAGTTGCCGCCATGACCACCGCGCTCCTGGCCACTGTGACCCTTCTGATCCCGGCCTCCGACGCCCGGGCCCACACCGGCTGGCGGCCTTCGGTCATCGCCCACCGGGGCGCTTCCGCCTACGCCCCCGAGAACACCCTGGCCGCCATCGACAAGGCCGCCCAGCTGGGCATCGGCTGGGTGGAGAACGACGTTCAGCGCACCAAGGACGGCGAGCTCGTGGTGATCCACGACGACAGCCTCCGGCGCACGACCAACGTGGAGAAGGTCTTCCCCGGCCGCTCACCCTGGAAGGTGAAGGACTTCACAGCCGCCCAGATCGCGCGCCTCGACGCGGGGAGCTGGTTCGGCCCCGCGTACACGGGCGCGCGCGTGCCGACGCTGAAGCAGTACATGCGCCGCGTCGAGCACAACCACCAGAACCTGCTCCTGGAGATCAAGAATCCGGAGTTGTACCCGGGCATCGAGCAGCAGACCCTCAAGCTCCTCGGCAATGAGGGCTGGCTCGACCGGCAGCACCTCGCCCGCCGGCTGATCGTGCAGAGCTTCAGTGCGGACAGCGTGCGCATCGTCCATGACCTGAAGCCCGGCGTCAGGACCGGGTTCCTCGGCAGCCCGTCCCTGGCGGACCTGCCCGCGTACGCGAAGTTCGCCGACCAGATCAACCCCTCGTACGGGTCCCTGTCCAGGACCTATGTGTCCGTGGTCCACGCGTTCACGGGGCCGCACGGCAAGCCGATGGCGGTCGCCGCCTGGACCGTCAACGACGCGGCGACCGCCCGGACGGTCGCCGCGTACGGCGTCGACGGCGTCATCACCAACAAGCCCGACGTCGTGCGGCGGGCCCTGTCCGGGTCCTGACGCCCGCCCCGTCCCGGGAGCCGGCGCCGGTGCCCGCCCCCCGGGGCGTTGTCAGTGGCGGGCCGTACGGTGGGTCGCATGAACAGCCATGGGCAGTACGAGCAGCAGGTCGTGTGGACCGTCCTCGCCACCGACATCGGTCCGCTGCTACTGGCCGCGACCGGCGAGGGCCTGGTCAACGTCGTGTTCCACGCCACGGACGCGGTGCGTGACAAGGCGCTCGACCGGCTCGCGGACCGGCTGGGCACCGAGCCCGTCGAGGCGCCCGGCTCCCCGCTGCTGGCCGAGGCGATACACCAGGTCGAGGCGTACTTCGCCGGTGAGCGGCGCGCCTTCGAGCTGCCGCTGGACTGGTCGCTGATCTCGGGCTTCAACCGGCAGGTGCTGCGGGAGCTGGCGTCCGGCGTTCCCTTCGGGGCGGTCGTCGGCTATGGCGATCTGGCGGGCCGGGTCGGTCAGCCGGGCGCGGCCCAGGCCGTGGGTGTGGCCATGGGTTCCAATCCACTGCCCGTGGTCGTGCCCTGCCACCGGGTCGTCGAGAGCGACGGCGGCATCGGCGGGTTCGGGGGCGGCCTGGAGACCAAGCGGAAGCTGCTCGCGCTGGAAGGGGTGCTGCCCGAGCCGCTCTTCTGAGGGCGCGGAAGCAGGATCAAGGACTGTCTCGCCGTTGAGACGTACGGAGGGGGAAGCGGGTCCGCTGGTGTCGTCCCCCACAGTCCGCAAGGGTTTGACCGGTCACGCCGCCCGCCAGAGATGAGGGAAGACCGCAAGACAGGAGGCAGGCGCGTGGTGCTGGTGGTGTCCGAAGAGGTACGGGAAGCAATCGACGCGCATCGGCCTGTGGTGGCCCTGGAGTCCACGATCATCGCCCACGGGCTGCCCCGCCCGCGCAACCTGCAGGTGGCGCTGGAGCTGGAGGCGGCCGTGCGGCAGGAAGGCGCCGTCCCGGCGACGATCGCCGTGCTCGACGGGCGGCCCTGTGTCGGTCTGGACAAGGAACAGTTGGAGCGGGTCGCGAACGAGGAGGGGATCCGCAAGCTGGGCCATCGTGACCTGCCGCTCGCGGTGGCCTCCGGAGCGAGCGGGGCGACGACGGTGTCGGCGACCGCGCTGCTGGCCGCGCTCGCGGGCGTACGGGTGTTCGCAACGGGTGGACTCGGCGGGGTCCACCGCGAATGGACGGTGACGCAGGACGAGTCGGCGGACCTGGGCCTGTTGGCGCGTACGCGGATCACGGTGGTGTGCGCGGGCGTGAAGTCCATCCTGGACGTGCCAGCGACACTGCAGCGACTGGAGACGCTGGGCGTAGCGGTAGCCGGGTACGGCACGAACCGCTTCCCCGGCTTCTACCTGTCCGACTCGGGCCATCCCGTGGACTGGACGCTCGAGACTCCGCGACAGGTGGCGGACGTCATGCGAGCACAGGACACGGTCGGCGGGCCGGAGTCAGCGCTGATCGTCGCCAATCCCGTCCCCGAGGAAGAGCAGCTGGATCCCGAGCTGCACGCGCGCGTGCTCGCCGACGCGCTGCACGCGTGCGAGGAGGAGGGTGTCACCGGACAGGCGGTCACGCCGTTCCTGCTCGACTACCTCGTGCGCCACACGGACGGTGCCTCGCTGAGCGCCAATCTGGCAGCCGTACGCGGCAACGTACGGCTGGCGGGCCGGATCGCGGCGGCGTGGGCCGGGGGGTGACCGCCCGACGGGACGGCGCGCTGCTGGTCGTCGGGGACGTGGTGACGGACGTCGTGGCCCGGCATCGGGGTCCGCTCGCCTCCGGTACCGACACGGCCGCCTCGATCCGGACCCTGCCCGGTGGCGCGGGCGCCAACGTGGCGTGCTGGGCTGCTCATTGGGGTTGTCCGGATGTACGGCTGCTCGGTCGGGTGGGTGCGGACGCGGCCGCGTGGCACGAGCGGGAGCTGACCTGCCACGGGGTCCGCCCCCGGCTCGTCGTGGACCCACAGGCACCGACCGGGACGGTGATCTGCCTGGTCGACACGGGCGCCGCGGCCGAGCGGACGTTCCTCACCGACAGCGGCGCGTGTCTGCGGCTCGACCCGGGTGACTGGTCGGAGGGGCTGCTCGACGGGGTCACATGGCTGCACCTGTCGGGTTACCTGCTGTTCTCGGAACCGAGCCGGGCACTGGTCGCGGTGGCGCTGGAGTCAGCACGCGCGCGTGGAGTGCCGGTGAGCCTGGACCCCGCCTCGGCCGGCTTCCTCGTGGAACTGGGTGTCGACCGTTTCCTGGACCTCGTCGCCGGGGTGGAGGTCCTGCTGCCGAGCCGGGACGAGGCGCGCCTGCTCACGGGGCTGCCCGATGCGGCGGACGCGGCGGCCAAGCTGAGCCGCCACGTCCCGCTGGTGGTCACCAAACAGGGCGCCGACGGTGCGTTGGTGGCCCGGTCCGGCACGGTGCGGGCCCGGGTACCCGCCGCGCCGGCGACCCCCCAGGACACCACGGGGGCCGGCGACGCCTTCACGGGCGCGTTCCTCGCGTCCCTGCTCGCCGGCGCCGAGCCCGAGGAAGCGACGACGGAAGGGTGCCGCGCGGGGGCGCAGGCGGTCGAACGGATAGGCGGGAGACCACCTGGCTCCGGATAAGGGCAACGGACCACAGGGCGGGAAGTGCGGGCCCAGGCCGCATCAGAGCCGTCGACCGCCCCCGCGCGACAAGGCCCGCCCCTGCTCTCCCGCGCAGAGCCCGAGGACGCGGCGACGGAGCGTAGAGGGCCGCGCGAGGAGGCACAGACGGTCCAACGAACGGGCAGGAGGCCACCTGGCTCCGAGCGAGGGCAACGGACCACAGGGCGGGAAGCTCGGGCCCAGGCCACATCGCTGTCGTCGGCCACCCCTGTGAGAGGACGCCCGGCCTCCTACGCCTTGCGCCCCCACGCCGAGATCATCGGGGCGGTGGCCAGGTCCATGCCGCCGGCGGCCACGTTCGCCAGATGGCGGTCGATGTCCTCGTCCGTGGCCAGGCCGGCGGTGACGAGCCGGTCGCGGATCTGACGGACCGTGGCGGACTCCAGGGCGGTGCAGGCGGGTGAGGCGACCGGGAAGTACGCGTCGGCCTCGACCTGGCGCAGCCCTGCCTCGCGAAGCAGCCGCGGGAGCTTGCGCCCGTACGCGAGGTCGGCGCCGCGGTCGGCGAGGAGTTTACGGAAGCCGTGCCGCAGCCGGTTCGCCAACTGCTGCTCGGGGCCGTACTCCTCGGGGCACAGGAGGGGCTGCAGAGCGGGGTCGGCGTCCTCGATCAGGAGCCGTCCGCCGGGGCGCAGGGCCTTGACCATCGACCGCAACGCCTGCTCCCGGTCCGGCACATGGACGAGGACGAGCCGGGCGTGCACCAGGTCGAAGCCCTCCCCCGGCGGCTCCTGCGCACCCACGTCGTGGACGCGCACCTCGACCGGCGTACGGGCCACCTCGGCCAGCTGCGAGGTGTCGATGTCGGTCGCGACGACCTTGCCGGTCGACCCGACCTTCTCGGCCAGCCAGGACACCACGGAGGTGCCGCCGGCGCCGACTTCCCAGCACCGCCAGCCGGGCCCGACACCGAGTCCCTCCAGGTGCCGGAACGTCGTGGGGTCGAAGAGGGCTGTGAAGGCGTCGAAACGCTCTGCCGCCTCGGTCTGCTGATTGTCGAGGAGATACCCATCGTCTCGCGTCATGCCCCGATCATCCCAGTTGCCCCGCTTGCCCCGGGCGGCCGGCCCTCCGGTACGACGAGCTGTCCGCCGTCGGCACCCCCTGCGCCCGCGGTCGGGAACCAGTCCCTGCACAGCCGGGGGCCGGTTCGTCCACAGCCGGGAACGAAGCGGAATCCTCCATTTCCACAGGCTTACCCACCGCTCACGCAGGCCTGGCAAACTGGCACGCCAGGGCGCAGGAATGCGGCGCAAGGAGATCCACGCAAGGAGATCCAGATGTCCATGGCAGGGAATTTGCGGAAGGTCACCGGCCTCGACAGGGTCGGCGGCCTCCGCAAGGTGGCACGGCTGGCCCGGCGGCGTCCGCGCGTCGACCTGAGTCATCCCGCGCGGTCCCCGCTGGGCTCCTCCGTGGTGAACTGTGTGACGTACCGCGACGGCGTCCGGGCCCCGGGCGGGCGCGATCTGGTCGACGCCGTGGAGTGGGTGCGCAAAAGCGGCGACGGTTTCGTCTGGCTCGGCCTCCACGAGCCCACCGACCAGGAGTTCGCGGGCATCGCCGAGCTGTTCGACCTGCATCCGCTGGCCGTCGAGGACGCGATCGAGGCCCATCAGCGCCCGAAGGTCGAGCGGTACGGCGAGACGTTGTTCGCGGTGTTCAAAACGGTCTGCTACGTCGAACACGAGGAACTCACCGCGACCAGCGAGGTGGTGAACACCGGCGAGCTCATGGTGTTCGTCGGCCGCGACTTCGTGATCTCGGTGCGGCACGGACGGCACGGCTCACTGGGTCCGTTGCGCGAGGAGTTGGAGAGCGACCCCGACCAGCTCGCCAAGGGGCCGTCCGCGGTGCTGCACGCGATCGCGGACCACGTGGTCGACGACTACCTCAACGTCACCGACTCGGTGCAGTCGGACATCGACCAGGTCGAGACGGACGTGTTCGCAGCGGACGGCGCGCGGGCCGACCCGGGCCGTATCTACCAACTCAAGCGGGAACTCCTCGAGCTGAAGCGGGCGGTGGTCCCGCTCGCGCGACCGCTCCTGGACCTCTCCGACCGACCGATGCGGGTGGTCGACCCGGAGATACAGGCCTACTTCCGCGATGTCTCCGATCATCTGCTGCGGGCCACGGAGCAGATCGCCGCATTCGATGAACTGCTCAACTCGATTCTGCAGGCGCACCTCGCTCAGGTCACGGTCGCGCAGAACGAGGACATGCGGAAGATCACGGCGTGGGCTGCGGTGATCGCCGTACCGACGATGGTCTGCGGGGTGTACGGGATGAACTTCGATCACATGCCCGAGCTGCACTGGCAGTTCGGCTACCCACTCGTCATCGGCGTGATAGCCGTCGCCTGTCTGGTGCTGCACCGCGGCTTCCGACGCAACGGCTGGCTCTGACAAGCAGCTCCGGGCGAGGCGGCGTTCAGACCGAGAAGCCCACGACCTTCCGCGGGACGACACGGATGATCACGCGGACCTCGTCGTCCTTCTCGGCGGGCGGATCGATGCCGAGGTACTTGTACGACAGCTCGTACGGGAGCCGCTTGCACCCGTCCGACACGATCTCGGCAGTGCCACATTCAAAAGGGCTTTCGCGGATCTCCGCTCAGTCGGTTCAGCCGCCCCACGCCGGGTGACGCGGATCGTCGGCACGCACCAGGACGTCGGCCGTGCCGGCAGGGTCGGTCTCCTGCTCGTACTGCTCGAAGGCGGGGAGCGTCCAGTGGTCGGCCTCGGGGGTGCGGCGGCGCAGGGCGGGCGGCGAGAGGAGGACGTGGACGGTCAGGTCGAAAGGGAACCAGTGACGCAGCAGGAGGGGGCCGTGCAGCAACAGGATGCCGTCGGGCGGGAGTTGTACGTAGGGGCTGCGGGTGGCGCGGTCGGTGACCGGGTCCCAGAGGTCGGGCAGGATCCGGCCGTCGCCGCCCGGTTCGAGAGGGCCGAACACCTCTCGCCACAGGGCGCCGGTGTCGAACCAGCCGTTGTAGTAGGCCTCCACATCGTGATGGCCGTATTCCAGTCGAAGCGAGGCGGGGCGCAGGAAGCCCTCCGTGCCGACGACGAGCGAGGGGCGGCCGCGTATGCGCAGGGCCTCGGCGACACGCTCGGCGAGATCTCCGGGGCGGGCAGCCGGGGCACCGTCGAAGGCGATCCGCGGCCAGGGGCTGCCGTCGCCCGGCTTCAGGTCGAGCAGCCGCTCGGCGAGGAGGTCGCCGAGCCGTTCCCAGGTGATCGCTTCGAGTCGCACACGGCCATGATGCCCCGCCGCCCCCGGGCGGCGGCGGCCACAAGCCACACGCACGCCCACACCACCAGCAGCACCAGCAGCACCAGCAGCACCAGCAAGGACCCGGTAAGGGAACCCCTGCTCTTTCGCGATCAGGCGGAGCGCTCGTTGGCGCGCAGGGTCTCGCTGAGGACCTTGGGTGTGACGGCTGGAAGCGGTACGCGGAGCTCGGTGAGACGGTGCGGGCCGCGGGTTTCGGTGGTCGCAGATGGCGGCACGACCGACGCGCCCGGGACGGCGTAGAGCGGGCTCACCAGCGGGAAGGAAACCGGTATGGCGTTCCTCGCACCTCCCCTGCCCCGTACCGGACTTCTCGTCGTCCAGCCTGTCCGGCGGAAGCAGTGCGCCGGGTGTCGTCGCGGGCCGCTGCCGATGCTCGTCCTCGAGGACGGTGCGCCGCGCTGCCTCGACTGCGCCGACCTCGGCCATCTGGTCTTCCTGCCGCGCGGCGACACGGCACTGACCCGCAGGTCCCGCGAGGAGAGCGCACTGTCGGCGGTGGTCGTGCGGTTCAACAGGCGCAAGGCCCGCTACGAGCGCCAGGGCGTCCTGGTCGAGGAGGCGGCGCTGGCCCGGGCCGAGGAGCGCTGTCTGGCGGACGCGGAGGCGCGGCGGCGGCGCCGGGTGCGGGACGCCCGGCGGCGGGCGGCCGAGGACGTGGCGTTCACGGACGCGTTCGCGGCGGAGATACGGCGGCTGTTCCCCGGCTGCCCGGCAGGCCGGGCGCGGGCGATCGCGGCGCACGCCTCGGTACGCGGCAGTGGGCGGGTGGGGCGCAGTGCGGCCGGGCGGGCGCTCTCCGATGGGGCGGTGGTCTCGGCGGTCGTGGCCTCCGTACGACACCTGGACACGCCGTACGACCAACTGCTGATGGGCGGTGTGCCGCGGCACAAGGCGCGGCGGCGGATCGCGGCGGACGTGGAGTCGGCGCTGGAGGCGTGGCGAGGAGGCGGGCCCGACTCCGCCGGGTGAGGGACAAGCGAGCCGGACGGACTGGGACGGGCGGGCTGGGACGGGCGGGCTGGATGCTCACGCATGCCTCCACGTTTTCCTCGACCCTGGTCACTGTTCACGTACGCGATTTCACTTGTGGTGACGGAAGGTACCGGGCAAGATCTCGGCTCGACGGGCGGGAGCTGACGTAGACATGATCGATGGTCCGTATGTGGTGCTGGCGGCGCTGGGTGTCCTCGGCGCGGGGCTGATGGCCGGGGTCTTCTGTGCCTTCTCGGTGCTGGTCATGCGAGCGCTGAAGGCGCTTCCGCCGGCCCAGGGGGTCGCCGCCATGAACGCGATCAACTCCTCCGCCATGACGCCCGCGTTCATGCTTGTGTTCCTCGGGGTGGCCGCGCTGTGTGCGGTGATCGCCGTGGTGACGTTCGTACTGTGGCCGGACGACGGGACGGTCGAGCTGCTGCTGGGCAGCGCGCTGTACCTGGCTGGTTCCTTCGGGGTGACGGTGGTCGCGAACGTGCCGCGCAACGAGCAGCTGATGAAGCTGGAGGCGGGCACTCCGGAGGCCGCCGCCTACTGGCCGGTGTACGTGCGCGAGTGGACGATGTGGAACCACGTCCGCACGGTCGCCTCGGCCGCCGCCGCGGTCGTGTACCTGCTGGCGCTCGCCTGAGGAGGCACTGGTCCGCGTGACCGCCGGGTGGAGAAAGCGCCGGTGGAGAAAGCGCTGTCGGCCGCTCTGCGTGTGTGGTCGAGGAGACGTATCGTGGCCGCAAGAGTGCCGCCCGAATGACGCACGGCCCGTCGCACGCGCAAGCAAGGAAGACGGCCATGGCCGATCCCAAGGGTTTCATGACCACGCCGCGCCAGGACTGGCCCCGACGGCCCGTCGAGGAGCGGGTCCGGGACTGGGACGAGGTGTACGTCCCCGGGGCACTGCTGCCCATCATCAGCAAGCAGGCCGACCGCTGCATGGACTGCGGCATACCGTTCTGCCACGACGCTTGCCCGCTCGGCAACCTGATCCCCGAGTGGAACGACCTGGTCTCCCGCGAGGACTGGCGGGCGGCGAGCGACCGGCTGCACGCCACGAACAACTTCCCCGAGTTCACCGGCCGGTTGTGCCCGGCGCCCTGCGAGGCGGGGTGCGTGCTCGCGATCAATCAGCCGGCCGTCACCATCAAGAACGTCGAGTGTGCGATCGCCGACCGGTCCTGGGAGGAGGGGTTCGTGCCGCCCCGGCCGCCGGACCGGCTGTCCGGACGGACGGTCGCGGTGATCGGCTCGGGCCCCACCGGGCTCGCCGCGGCCCAGCAGCTGACCCGGGCCGGACACACCGTCGCCGTGTACGAGAAGGACGACCGGCTCGGCGGACTGATGCGGTATGGCATCCCCGCGTTCAAGATGGAGAAGCATCATCTGGAGCGGCGGCTGGAGCAGATGCGGGCCGAGGGGACCAAGTTCCGTACGTCGACGGTGGTCGGTCGGGACGTCGGGGCCGCCGAGTTGCGGGCACGGTACGACGCCGTGGTGATCGCCACGGGAGCCACCGCTTGGCGGGAACTGACCGTTCCGGGCCGCGAGTTGACCGGCATCCACCAGGCGATGGAGTACCTGCCGCTGGCCAACCGGGTGTGCGAGGGGGATCTGAAGGCGTCCCCGATGTCCGCCGCGGGCAAGCACGTCGTGATCGTCGGCGGCGGCGACACCGGAGCGGACTGTCTGGGGACCGCGGTGCGTGACGGAGCCGCGTCGGTCACGCAGTTGGACATCTACGCGCAGCCGGGCGCCGAGCGCGACGAGGACGCCGAGCCCTGGCCGACCTACCCGAAGGTCTACCGGCTGTCGGCCGCGCACGAGGAGGCCCGCGATCTGGAGACGGCGCCGGCGGCGGACGCGGACGCGCGGCTGTTCGCGGCGTCCACGCTCCGCTTCACCGGCGACGGGGACGGGCATGTGCGGTCGCTGCATCTGGTCGAGGTGGACGCGGCGCGGCGGCCGGTGACCGATTCCGGACGGACGCTCCCCGCCGACTTCGTGCTGCTCGCCCTCGGCTTCTCCGGACCCGCCCGGGAGGACGGGCTCATCGACCAGCTCGGGCTGGAACTCGAGCCGCGCGGCACGATCACCCGGGACGGCGACTTCGCGACGAACGTCCCCGGGGTGTTCGCCGCCGGAGACGCGGCACGTGGACAGTCGCTCATCGTGTGGGCGATCGCGGAGGGGCGGTCTGTGGCCGCGGCCGTCGACCGTTATCTGACAGGGAGTTCCCGGCTCCCGGCGCCGATCGGGCCGTACGACCGGCCCATGGCCGTATGACTGCCCCACGCAACTAGCGTCGCTCGTCCGTGCCCGCGACCTTCGCCGTCGACAGCGCCACCCGGTTCCACGTGTTGATCGTGAAGATCAGGGCCAGAAGGTGCGCCAGCTCCTGCTCGTCGAAGTGGGCGGCGGCCTGGGCGTAGACGTCGTCCGGGACGCCGGCGTCGGACACCAGGGTCACCGCCTCCGTCAGGGCGAGGGCCGCCTGTTCCTTCTCGGTGAAGAAGTGGCGGGCCTCTCGCCAGACGGCGACCATGTGCAGCCGGTCCTCGCTCTCACCGGCCTTGCGGGCGTCGTTGGTGTGCATGTGAAGGCAGTACGCGCAGTGGTTGAGGTGCGAGGCGCGGATCTGGACGAGTTCGACGAGGGCCGGGTCGAGGCCGTCACGCGCCGCTGCGTCGAAGCCGATGAGGGCACGGAAGACCTTCGGGGCGGCCTTCGCGAAGTTGAGGCGGTTCATCGTGTCCGTCGTCGTGTTCGCGGTCATGTTCGCGGTCATGTTCGCGTTCGTGTTCGCGTTCGTGTTCGCGTTCGTGTTCGCGTTCGTGTTCGTCGTCATGTCCATCAACCTACGGTCCAGAAAGACCCCTTGTAGGGTGCATTTCCATGGTGGAATCGTGGGTCAATTCAGCGGAGCGGATCGGCAGCGACCTGCATCTGGAGCTGTCGCTGTCCGAGCCGGGCGGCCGCCGGGCCACCCTCATCCGGGCGCTGCGCGACGCCGTGCGCAGTGGCCGACTGGCTC
Source organism: Streptomyces sp. NPDC002088 (assembly GCF_040296605.1). Classification (NCBI taxonomy): domain Bacteria; kingdom Bacillati; phylum Actinomycetota; class Actinomycetes; order Kitasatosporales; family Streptomycetaceae; genus Streptomyces; species Streptomyces sp. NPDC002088. Next base: position 58,005 of record NZ_JBEOXO010000006.1, read on the forward strand.
CCGGCACCAGGCTGCCGCCGTACCGCTCGCTCGCCGCGGACCTCGGCGTCGCACGCAACACGGTGGCGGACGCGTACGCGGAGCTCGTCGCGGAGGGCTGGCTGACCGCCCGCCAGGGCTCGGGTACACGGGTCGCCGAACGAGCCGAACCCCTGCGACACGCCGTGCGCGTGCCCAAAAAGGCACCTCCACGCGCGCGTGGCCCACGGCACGATCTGCGGCAGGGCACCCCGGACGCGTCGTCCTTCCCGCGCGCGGCGTGGCTCACCTCCTACCGGCGGGCCCTCCAGCAGGCGCCCAACGAGGTGTTCGGGCCCGGCGATCCGGCCGGCCGCGTCGAACTGCGGGAGGCCCTCACCGAGTACCTGGCACGCGCGCGTGGCGTACGCACGGAGCCGGGCCGGATCGTGATCTGCTCCGGCTTCGCACACGCCCTGCGACTGCTGTTCGGCCAGGGCGCAGGAGGTGTGCTGCGCGGCCCGCTGGCCGTCGAGGCGTACGGGCTGGGCTTCCACCGGGAACTGCTCGCCGTGGCGGGGGTGCGGACCGTACCCCTACCCCTGGACGAACACGGGGCGCTTGTCGACGGGTTGCGGCGCGAGCGGGCCGCGCTGCTCACGCCCGCGCACCAGTTCCCGACCGGCGGTCCGCTGCACGCCGCGCGCCGGGCCGCGGTGATCGACTGGGCACGTGCGCGTGACGGGGTGGTCATCGAGGACGACTACGACGGGGAATTCCGTTACGACCGCAAGCCCGTCGGTGCCGTCCAGGGCCTCGACCCCGAGCGGGTGATCCACATCGGCTCGGTCAGCAAGAGCCTGTCGCCGGCACTGCGGCTGGGGTGGATGGCCCTGCCGGAGCGGTACGTCGGCGACGTACTGGCCGCCAAGGGCGAGCGCGAGGCGTGGGCGAGCGTGCTGGACCAGCTGAGCCTCGCCGATTTCATCGTCTCGGGGGCGTACGACCGTCATGTGCGGCATATGCGGCAGCGTTACCGGAGCCGCCGCAACCGGCTCGTCGAGACGCTCGCCGCGCAGGCCCCGCACGTCGAGGTCACCGGAGTCGCGGCCGGTCTGCACGCGGTGCTCCGGCTGCCGCCGGGCACCGAGCGGTCCACGGTCAAGGCGGCGGTCTGGCAGGGCGTGGCGCTGGACGGTCTCGCCGCGTTCCGGCACCCGGCGACGGACATGGCGGCGCGGGACGGGCTGGTGGTGGGGTACGCGACACCCTCGGACCACGCGTACGGGGCGGCACTCGACGCGCTGTGCGGGGTGCTGCCGCCGCTGTGAAGCCTGAAGGCCGAAGCCCTGGAGGGGCTGGGAGGCCCTGGAAGCCCCGGAGGGCTGCCGGGAACGCGGTATCGGCGGGGGGCTGCCGTACGGGAAAACGACGGCAGCATGGGTCGTGAGCCGCCCGTCGGACGCCCCACGACCCACGTGGTCGCAACTGTCGTAGGCCGGAGCCTGTAAAGCCGGAGCCTGTAAAGCCGGAGCCTGTGAGCCGGGACCCTACGCCTTGCGCCTTGCGCCTTACGCCTTGCGCCCCAGCGCCCCGTACCCCGGAATGACCCCGTCGTCCTGCCCCGGAACCGGCTCGCCCAGTTCCGGGTGCCACTCGTGCACGACCGAGACCCCGGGCTCGACCAGGTCCAGACCGTCGTAGAAGCGGCTGAACTCGTCGCGGGAGCGGAGCGCCAGGGTGACGCCGGCCGCGCGGAGCTTCTCGGTCGCCGCCGCCGACTCCTCCGGTGTGAAGTCGGCGGTGGCGTGGGTCATCATCAGGTAGCTGCCGGTGGGGAGTTCGGACAGCAGCCGGCCGACCAGCTCGTGTGCGCCGTCCTCGTCGGATATGAAGTGCAGCAACGCGACCAGGGACAGCGCGATCGGCCGGTCGAAGTCGAGGATCTTCCTGGCCCCCTCGACGATGGCGGCCGGGTCCCGCACGTCGGCCTGCAGGTACTCGGTCACGCCCTCGGGCGTGCTGCGCAGCAGGGCAGCCGCGTGGGCCAGCACGATCGGGTCGTTGTCGCAGTAGACGACGCGGGTGTCGGGCGCGACGCCCTGGGCGATCTGGTGCAGGTTCGGCTCGGTCGGGATGCCGGTGCCGATGTCCAGGAACTGCCGTACGCCGTTCTCGGCCAGCCAGCGCGTGGCGCGATGCATGAACGCGCGGTTGACCCGGGCCATCACCGGGACGCGCGGGTCGAGGGCGAGCATCTGCTTGCCCATCGCCTCGTCGAAGGGGTAGTTGTCCTTGCCGCCGAGGTACCAGTCGTACATCCTCGCGGGATGCGGTCGGCTGGTGTCCACCTGGACGGCGCCGGTGGGGTGGTCCTGCCCGGTCATGCGGCACTCCGTAATCGTCTGGCGCGGTAGGTGATCAATTCATAACCACATATGGAAGTTGAGGAATCTGAGTCAGTCATCGGCTTAGCGGGGTCGAGCGGCAGAGCAATCAAGCCAGGTCGTTCAGGACACCAGGAAGTCCGCCTCCCCCGCCTTCGCGCCTTCGATGAAGGCCGTCATCTCGTCGGACGTGTAGATGAGCGCCGGCCCGTCGGGGTCGGTGGACTGCCGGACGGCGATCCGGCCGTCCGCGAGCTTCATGGCCTCCAGGCAGTTGCCCCCGTTGCCGCCGCTCCACGGCTTGTGCCAGCCCTCGCTGCCCAACTCCGTCGCGGGCATGCCGTTGTAGACCCGCTCGGTGCGGATCCGTGGCTTGGGCTGGGACTTGATTCGATCCATTCACAACTCCTTGCGGAGATCCCGGAGGATCTCCTTCGTGCGATGTGCAGTAGCGGCCTGCGCCGCCATGCGGTCCATGACCTCGAGGTGGGTCGCCACCTCGTCACGCGCGTCGAGGTAGACGGCGCCGGTCAGGTACTCGCTGTAGACCATGTCCGGAAGTTCGGGCACGGCGAATCGGAACAGCACGAAGGGCCCGTACGTGCCGGGATGCGGCCCGTTTGCGAACGGGGCGATCTGCAGCGCCACGTTGGGCAGCTCCGTGGCATCGAGCAGCTTGTCGATCTGGGCTCGCATCACCTCCGCGTCGCCGACCGGGCGGCGCAGCACGGTCTCGTCCATCACGACCCACAGCCGGGGCGCGTCCTGACGGGTGAGCAGTTGCTGGCGTTCCATACGCAGCGCGACATGGCGCTCGATGTCGTCGGGGCTCGTCTGGCCGATGGCGCCCGACTTCAGGACCCCGCGCGCGTAGTCCTCGGTCTGGAGCAGTCCGGGCACGAAGTGGGGCTCGTACTGGCGGATGAGGCCGGCCGCGCCCTCCAGGCTGACGTGCATCGAGAACCAGCCGGGCAGGATGTCGTGGAACCGCTGCCACCAGCCGGGCTGGTTGGCCTCCTCGGCCAGTTGGACGAACGCCTCGGCCTCGCCGTCGGAGACGCCGTAGGCCTTCAGGAGCAGTTGGAGGTACGGGATCTTGAGCGTGACCTCAGCCATCTCCATGCGGCGGACCGTGGCGGGGGCGACCCGGAGGATACGGGCGGCCTCCTCGCGCTTGAGCCCGGCGCGTTCCCGCAGGTCCAGCAGGCGCCTGCCGAGGACGACCTGTCCCACGGTCGGCGCGGACCGCGGTTCGCTCACGCTCCACCTCCACAAAGTTTCTGACAGGGGGTCAGTCACCCAGAACGGTGACCGCCCGGTCAGTCCGGTCGGTCCGGTCGGTCCGGTCGGTCCGGTCGGTCCGGTCGGTCCGGTCGGTCCGGTCGGTCCGGTCGGTCCGGTCGGTCCGGTCGGTCCGGCGACATAAGGAACGACAAAGGAATCCTGACAGCCCTACGGCGCCATTCGAAGACCCATTCGAAGATCTGGACGGATCTCCGGTGATCCCAACTGGCGCCGCTCGACGTGCTGTTGCCAGCAGTGTGCCACGGCCTTCCACCGCGTCACACAGCACTCTGCATTTTTCAGAGTGATACTTGCCAAGTGTTCACGGCGGGGCGATAGTGGCAAGCGTGATTCCGTCCGCGCCCTTAGGAACAGACGCCGCCGCAGGCCGCCCCCTCGGTCTCGGTGCCGATGGGGGTCCCCCCGCTGGCGCCCTTTCGAGAGTGAGAGAGGGAGCCGGCCTCGTCAGGGCCGCCACCGAGCGCCGCTTCCGCTTCGAGCTGGCCGCACACCCGGGTTCCCCCGCACAGGCCAGACGCCTGACACGGGCCCGACTGACCGGCTGGTCGGTGTGCGAGGACACCTGCGACACGGCGGCTCTGGTCATATCCGAGCTGGTCACCAACGCGATCGTGCACACCGCGAGCAGCCACGTCGTGTGCGAGTTGCATGACGGCGACGACCGGGTGCGCATAGCCGTGCGCGACGAGGGCTGCGCGCCGGGTGAGCCCCACCCGTCACCGCAGCGGCCCGAGGAGGAGCACGGGCGGGGACTGCTCCTCATAGAAGCTCTGTGTCACTCCTGGGGCACCCAGGAGCACGGCCCCGGCCTGCTGGTCTGGGCGGAGCTCCCGCGCAAGGCCGACACCCCGCGCGACCTCGACGATCCCCACAACGACCTGGGCTGGGGCACCCGCCCGAAGCCCGGTCCGTCCGGCGGCCCGGGCGACGAGGACGAGCCGCGGCAGGAGCAGCACGGAACAGGGACCCCAGGGGTCTCCCCGCTCGAGCGAGGCCAAGACCGGGGCAACGCGTGAGCGCCACATCCGGCCCGGACCAGGTGCTCACCATGGACACGCTCGTACGGCTGCGGCGCGGTCTGCACACCCCGCCCGCCCCCCGCCGTCTCGCCGTCCCCGACGGCATGACCACCCCGCTGGGCTGCGACGCGGTGGCGGTACCGGCACACTTCGGACCTCTGGTGCTGCCCCGCCTGCCCCGCGTGGGATGCGTCTACGCCGACGGGACGCACTGGTGGTGGATCGTCCCGTCCGACTCCGACTACGCACTGGAGTGGCCCGCGCCCGCGCACTACGCCACCGGCGCGCTCGTCCCGGACTCCGCACGCACCCCGGGTCTCATCCACCGACCGGACGACACGGTTCCGTACACCCCGCCGATCCCGCTCTACCTGGCGCTCTGCCGGCTGATGGGGACCACTCCGACCTGGTCGCGGCCGATCAGCGCATGACCCAGGGGACTGCCCTGGAAGGACTGTCTTCCTACGCCCCCGCCGACGCCGCCCCCGCGTACCCGAGGTGTGGGGTCTACGCGGAGCTGTACGCGCTCCAGGCCGAGCAGTTCACGACGAAGTTGCCCGCCCCGAAGGCGGGCTGAGTCGTCTTACTCCGTGTCGCCGCTCACTCCGTCGCCGCTCACTCCGTATCGCCGCCGCGGACGATCACCAGAAACGTGTCCGTTGCGAGGTCCATGACGACCTCGGCGGGCAGCCCCTCCTGACGCCGCGCGTGCGCGAACTCCTCCGCAGGCCACGAACCACGCGGCCCACCCGCGGGAAAGCGTTCGAGCACAGTTCGCCCGTTCACCACCCTGCACCTCCAGAAAGCGTCGTACTTCTAGGAGTTAACGCCTTCCGGGGGTCGAACGCCTCGGTCAGTGACGGGACTGAGACGTAGTTGACACTCGTTCACCGCGGCGTGTGAGGATCCGGTCACTTTCCGAACCCATGGGCACCATCCGTGTCAGTTCTCGTACTCATCGTGATAACGAACGCGTTCACTGCCCGCAGGAGCCCCGAGAGCCGACGCCCGCCCCGCGGGTTCCTCCCACTCCTCCTGCCGGCCCAGCGCCGTCAGGTCCAGCAGGCTGGTGGTCGAGCCAAGTCCGTCGAGGCCGCGTTCGTAGGCGGAGTAGGTGTGGAAGACGCGGTCGCGGTCGCGCAGGAAGCAGCTGAGGCCTGACCGCTCGACGAGCTTCCCGTCGCGCTCCAGCGTCACCTCGAAGTCGTGGTTGAAGTCGCCGAGGTACGACGAGTACCAGGGCAGCGTCCAGCCCATCCGCGCCTTGAACGGCAAGATGGCGGTGTACGGCGCCCGGGACACGGCCGCGAACGACGTGCCGCGGGCCCGCAGATGCGCGAGGTGCCCGATCTGGTCGAGGAACGCCGAGCAGCTGCGGCAGCCGACGTCCCACTCGGGCGCGAACATGAAGTGATGGACGACGAGTTGCTGCCGCCCCTCGAAGAGATCGAGCAGCGTGGCCTTGCCGTCGCCGCCCTCGAAGACGTACTCCTTGTCGACCTCGACCATGGGCAGTCGGCGCCGCTCGGCGTTGAGCGCGTCACGCGCGCGTGTCGCCGCTTTCTCCTTGACCAGCAGTTCCTCGCGCGCCGCACGCCACTCCGCGCGCGAGACGACTTCCGGAAGCGACATGGCTCCTCCTGTACGACGGTCCCTGTACGACGGTCCGTTCCAGGGGGTGACCGTCGGGGGAAGCGGAACTCATCTCTGCCCCCGGAAGATTTCTTACGGCGACCAGCACGGCCGAGGCGCCGGTGACGTGCCCGGCGGGCGGACGGCGCCCGGTGCGGCGCTGGTGCACACCGTGCTGCGCACCGCGCTACCCGGCGAGCGGAAGCTCCGGCAGTCGCAGCCCCACCCGCCTGCGCCCCTTCGCCAGGTCGTCCAGCAGCTCGGCGAGCCGCTCGGTGTGCCGGCGCGTAAGGCGGCCGGTGTCGTCGAGGTGCACGGCGCACGCGGTGGTCGTGTCGACGAGCCGTTCGAGGGTGGCGACGATCTCGTCGGTGCCCTCGGCGTGCCGGGCGAGCGCGGGAAGTTCGGCGGCGGCGAGGGCGATGGCGGTGCGGGCCTCGGCGAGCGTCCGGTAGGCCTCGCGGCGGAGGGTCCAGCGCAGGGCACGGGTGTCGGAGTCGGTCGCCTCGGGGGCGTATCCCCCGTATCCCCCGTGTCCACGCAGGACACGGCCGTCGTGGCTCCGCAGGCCCTGGCCGTCCGACTCCCGCAGGACATGCGCGAGGTACGCGTGCGCCGCATCGCTCGCCGCCGCGAGCCGGGCCCGTACGCCCCCACCGCGCTGCCCCGGCATCGGCACATGGCCGACGATCAGGACGATCGCGCAGGCCAGCAAGGTCTCGCCGATACGGCCGGCGGAGGCCTGCGGCTCGCCGCCGACCATGACGAGGGCCAGGACGAGCACGGTGACGACGGCGGTCTGGGCGGCGAAGTGCCGCGTGGCGACGGGAATCAGGGCACCGCTGACGGCCACGAGCGCGATGAGCCCTTCCGGCCGCGGCAGCACGGCGGCGAACCCGGCGAAGACGAGGGCGCCCAGGAGCGTCCCGGCCGCGCGGCACAGCACGCGTGAGGCGAGCGGCCCGAGGTCGGGCTTGACGAGGAAGACGGCGGTGGCGGGCAGCCAGTACCAGTGCTCGTGCTGCCCGTACCAGCGGGCGTGGTGCAGGGCCTGGGCGACGGCCACGCCGGCCCCGAAGCACAGCGCGACCCGCAGACCGTACTCCCGCCCGCCGGCCCCGAACACGGACCGGAGCAGGGTCCCGGCGGTACGTCTGCGGGTGTGCAGGTCGCGCCCCCTGCCCTGGTCGAAGGCGTCGGCGGCGTGCAGCAGGGCGTCGTCGAGGGCGCGCAGGGCGGGCGCGGAACGATGGGGCGCGGGCAGCGGCCCGGTGTACGTGTTGCCGCGTACCGCGGCGGCGAGCCGCCGGGGCCCCTCGGACACGCGGCCGGGGACGGCCTCGCCCGCCCAGGCGAGCGCGGTCGCGGCCTCGGCGAGCGGCAGCGCGGCGGCGTACTGCGCGTGCAGCCGCTGCTCGGCCGCGGAACTGGCGTACCGCCGCAGTCGGGGCCCGGCGAGGGCGTCCTGCGCGTGATCGAGCGCTGCGGTGAGCGCCGCGCGCCGGGTGGTGGCGTCGTCCGTGCCGACGGCGTCGAGCAGCAGGGCGACGGCGTCGTACACGGCCGCCACGGCGTCCCGCTCCCCGTCGAACCGGAAGTCCCCGGCGATGGCACCGGGCGTGGGGAGAACCAGCCGCAGCCCGAGCAGCCACCCAGCCCCCGCCAGGAAGGCGAGCGCCCGCTGCCATCCCGGCTCCGGCAGCGGCATCCCGGCCCCGATCGCGGACGCGACGAGCAACTGCGTACCGGCCCCGGAGGCGACGGGCCCGACGGCACTGACGCTCCCGGCGACCAGCCCGACGAGGGTGAGGAGCACGGTCAGCACGACCGCCCCGACATGCTGCCCGGTGTACGTCCCGACGAGCAGCCCGGCCGCGCCCGCGGCCGCGGGCACCCCGATCCGCTTCACCGAGGCCCGCCGGCTGCCGGGCCGGTCGTTGATCCCGGCGAGCATGGCGCCGATCGCGGCGACCACTCCGAGGGACGTACGGCCGAGCAGAACGGCGGCGAGGAGCAGCGGCCCGGCGGCCAGCGCGCCACGCACGACCGCGCTCCAGGGAACCGGCCCGCGCTGGGCGCGGAGGGCATGGGCGAGCCAGGGCGGAAGGGGCAGAGCGGCGGGGCGGTACACGGGGCTCCTGTCGTCTGTGCGAGGGCGGGGGTGAGCCTTCGGGCGACGGTGGCCGGGCCTGGGGTGTGGTCTCCACTGTAGATCGCGTTCTTGGCGGGGATGGAACGGTCGTATTTCGCAGATGTGACGGTTGGCCGCAGAGGCGGTTTCTTCATGAACGCAACCCCGTGGTGCGCCGGGCGCGCCTGTGAACATGGTTCGCGCCGACAACTCGGGCTCATGAGACGGAAGTTGTCATACCTTGGGAGGATGACGGCGCATCACCACAGGGAGAATCCGTGGCGGGTGAGAGTGGACGACGAGGGGGGAAGCCCCTGTGGTGCCGGTGTGCTCCTCGACGACATGCACGTGCTGACCTGCGCACACGTCGTCCGGGACGCCGGCGCGGAACCAGGGGGAACCGCCCCGGGCGTGCTGATCAGGAGCGTGGCGTGCAGCCCGGAGTGGACGCGCACCGCACGCGTGGCCCCGGATTCCTGGGTGCACGAGAACGGCACCCGGCGCGGTGACGTGGCGCTGCTCCGGCTCGACGAGCCGGCCGGCTGCGGGAACCTGACCAGGTTGTGGAAGGCGCCCCTCTCCGGCGGCACAGTGCGTGTGTACGGCTTCCCGCGGGCCGAACCGTACGGGATCAGCACGGACGCCGAGCTGGTGGGACCCGGCGGCCGTCAGGGCGAGTGGGGCCAGCTGAAGCGGATGAACGCGAGCGATCCATGGATCGAGAAGGGCTACTCGGGCGCCGGAGTGATGGCGCTGGACGGCACGTTCCACAGGCACGTCATCGGCATTGTGGTGGCGGACTACGTCGACGGCGAGGCCAGGGCGGCCTGGATGCTGCCGACCGAGACGATCCTGACCCATCTGCCGCAGATCGGCGACTTCACCGGCGGCCACCGCTCCAACGAACTGGAGCCGTCCGGCGGCGGGTTGCCCAAGGACGTGCTGGACGACCCGCTCCGGCTCGCCATGACCCAGGAACTCACCCGGCTGCTCGAAGGCGGCTGGTCGGGCACCGTCGTCGTCGCCACCGACTCCTCGCTCAGGGCGGGCTCCTCGTGGCTGGTGCGTCTCGTGCGCACGGCCGACCCGGCGTCCCGGGCGACCGTCTCCGACGCCGAGCTCAGCGGGGCGCCCGGTGACACTGTCCTTGGGCTGGGCTCCATCGACGCGGCCTACGACGCCTGCGACAAGTCCGTCGCCGATGTGCGCGGCTATCTGGTCGGCCGGTTCGGGCTGCGCGCCGGCAACGACCACGAGGCGGTGCGGGAACTGCTGCGCCGCAAGCCGCCCGCCTGTGTGGTGGTGGGCCGCGTCGACCGGGCCGCCGACCCGGACGCACTCGTACGGGACCTGCTGAGGCCGCTGGCCCTCTCTGGCCGCCCGCGCGGCCTGCGCCTCGTCCTGGGCTTCGAGAACCGGCCACCCGCGGAACTGCCCTACGACGTGTCCCTCGACGCCGCACCGCTCAGCGGAACCGCCTCCAGGAACGTGAACGCGGCGGAGGTCCAGGCGGTCGTCGGGCAGCTCGCGGCCGAGGAGGAGAAGGCGACCCGTATGCAGAGGGAGTGGGGAATGAAGTTCTTCGGCGCGCCCCGGCTCCCGCCGCGCGCCGCGCCCCGCCTGCGGGTCCGGCTGGCCGTGGCCCGCACCACGGAGCCGAACCCCGAACTCGCCGCGGCCCACACGGAGGCCGTCAGGGCCCGCCACGAGGTCGAAGGTTTCGGCAACGCCCTGAAAGCGTTGATCGACACCTATGAGGACCTGTGTACGAGCCTGGAGCTGCATCGCGTACGCGCCGCACGGTACTTCGGCGAGGAGGACCGGCGGCTCGCCGAGCTGCACGCCCCCGCGGCCCGTGCGCTGCAGACCGTACCGATCGACCTCGCGGCTGCCCGCAAGCTGGTCAGGCGCTATATCGACGAGGTGAACCGCCGTATCGACGAAGGGTGACGCCGTGGAGCCGTGCAATCGCCCCGACTGCGGGGGCGCGATCGACGGGCAGGGTTTCTGCACCGACTGCGACCGGGAGCCGCTGCCGCGCGAGCACGCCGGGTCCGACGGCGGCGAGAGGGGGCCGTCGGAGGGGGCGGGTGTTGGCGTGACGCCGCGAGCGGACGGGGGTGCGGCCGCAGGACCGGACGCGCGCGGCGGCAGCGTCGGTGCCGCACAGCGCGTCGGAGTCGGCGGGACGCGAAGGCCGGGTGCCGGCGGGACGCAAAGGCCAGGTGCCGGCGTGACACAAGGAGGGGACACCGGCGTGACGCAGGCCGCGGACGTGAGCGTCACGCAGAGCGATGGCACCGGTGAGACACAAGGAGCGGGCGCCGGCGTGGCACAGGGCGTGAGCGTCGGTGTGGCGCCGGTGCGTCCGGACCCCTGGTACGGCCTCGGCCTGGTCGACTCCGATCACGTGCCCGAACCACCGGAGGTACCGCTCCCGCCGGCCGGTCCCGTCGCCGAGGAGCACCGCTTCTGCGCGAATCCCGCCTGCGGGGAACCGGTCGGGCGCGGACACGGTGGCGAACCAGGCCGGATCACGGGCTTCTGCCCCCACTGCGGCGCCCGTTTCGACTTCGCCCAGCCCCAGAACCTCACCATCGCCGGGCGCTACGACGTCCAGCGCGTCCTCGGCTCGGGAACGTTCGGGCAGGCCTACCTCGCCCACGACCGCAATCTCGAGACGCAGGTGGTCCTCAAACGTCTGAACCGGTCGGTGGCCGAGACGGCAGAGCATGAGCGGGACATACTGGTCGGGCTCCGGCACGACAGCATCGTGCGCATCCTGGGCTACGAGCCCCGGGGTCCGCACCTCGTCCTCGAGTACGTGCCGGGCGACCGGTTCTCGGCCCGGGAGGGCGACCGGCTCGAGACCCTCCTCACGCACGGCCTCCGCATCCTCCAGGCGCTCGACTATCTGCATGCCAGAGGCCTCCTGCACTGCGACGTCAAGCCGTGGAACATCATCCGGTTCCGCGAGGAGGGCTCCGCCGGGGCGCTCGACCGGGTACGGCTCATCGACTTCGGTGCGGTGCGGTCCCGGAAGGCCCCGGGGCCGGTCGTCGCGTTCACCAAGGTCTACGCGCCCCCGGAGGGCGATCCGCAGCACGCGCAACCCACCGACGGCTTCGACCTGTTCGGGCTCGGCGTGACGCTGAGAGAGGTGTGCCGCTCCCATCTGAAAAAACCGGAGTTCCCGGGCGTCACCTCGCTCGAACTGCTGCTGAAGCGGGCCACGGACACCGCCGTACCGGCGCGGCGATTCGTTTCGGCACGGCAGTTCGGCGAGCAGCTCAGCGGGGTGATCCGGCAGATCGTGGCGACGAAGCCGACCTGCCGGCAGGTGACGAGGCCATCGGCGCTGTTCGGCTCGATGACCGACCCGCTGCACGGCGGCCTCGGGGCGGCGCGGCCGCTCGGTCACTGGGTCCGGGCGACGCCGACCGGGGGCGCGCTGCTGACGATGCCCCCTGCGTTCTCCTCACCGGTGCCCAAGGACATCGCGGCGGCCCTCCCGGCACCCCTGACCGACCCCGACGACCCGGACGTCGTCGCGGCGGCCGGGAACGCGCTGGCCGAGACCCGGCTCGCGCTGCGCAGAAGGGACGCGCAGTCGGCCGGGCGGGCACTGGAGCGCGCGGACCTGCCTCGCTGGCACTGGCTGCACGCCTGGTACTCCGGTCTGCTCGCCCTGGCACACGAGGACGCGACCAGAGCCTCCGGCCACTTCACCGACGTACGCAGAGCGCTTCCGGGCGAGCTCATCCCGCTGCTCGCACTCGGCCTGTGTGCCGAGCTCGACGGTGACAGCATGAGCGCCCAGGCCCACTTCGACACGGTCTTCGAAACCACGCCCGCGCTCGGCGCCGCAGGCTTCGGCCTCGCCCGGATACACCTGCTGGCCGGTCGGCGCGCGCCAGCGGTGCGGACCGCCGAGCGGCTGGCCCAGGAGTTCCGCTACGAGCGCGAGGCGCGCATCGCGGTGGTACGTCTGCTCGCCACCGTCCTCACGCGGCCGTCCTCTGCCGAGCCGACGCAGGACGATTTGGAGCGGGCCCGCACCGCGCTGACCGGCCTGCACGTGGACGAGGCCGAGGCCGCCGCACTGCGCGCCGAGGTCCAGTACGCGGAGTTCCTGCTCACCCGGGACCGGCTGAAGCTGTCCGAAGCGGTGCGAGGACTCGGCGCTCACGCCCCCACCGAGCGCGAGTACGTCGCGCTGGTGGACCTGGCGAACCAGCTGCGTCCGGAGCTGAAGTGGAGATGGCATGTACGGCGCAGCCGAACCGGTCATTCCCGTTTCGGACGAAAGGCCGGGACGCTAAGCTCCTGACGCGTTACGCAGGGGACACGGGACGACACACAGCGAAATATTTCGGGTGGTGCCCGCCATGGACAGGTCGCCATTAGGGCTCAGGTTCGAGGTCGACGTGGACACAACCGCGGACCTGGCCAACGACGAGACACGCGCGGACGCTCTCGTCACCGTCACGGCGCGTCCGGCCGTGGACGCGACGCAGCGGACGGCGCTCGCCGAGATCCTCGTCATGGACAAGTCGCTGTCCATGGCGGGTCGCAAGCTGGACGAGGCGAAGCGCGCGATGTGCGCGGCCATCGACACGCTGCGGGACGGGACCCGGCTGGGGATCGTCGCGGGCACCCACAAGGCCGAGGTGATCTATCCGGCCACCGGCGGCCTCGCCGTCGTCGACGCCACGGCCAAGGAGGCCGCCAAGAACAGGGTCGCCGCGCAACTCGCCGAGGGCGGTACGGCGATCGGCCAGTGGCTGGCCTGCGCCGACCGGCTCTTCGAGACGGTGACGGCCCCCGGCACCGTACGGCACGCGGTCCTCTACACGGACGGAAAGGACGAGCACGAAACGCCGGAACAACTGGGCGAAGTACTCAAGGAGTGCACCGACCGGTTCGTGTGCGATGTGCGGGGGCTCGGCGAGGACTGGCAGTACAAGGAGCTGCTGCGGATCACCGAGGCGCTGCACGGCGACGCCCAGGCTGTCGTCACCGTCTCCGACCTCACCGAGGACTTCACCCGCCTCATACGGCAGGCGCAGCGGATCGTCGTGGCCCGCGCGTATCTGGGCCTGCACCTCAACGACTGGTTCCAGCTGGCCTTCGTACGGCAGACGCTCCCCGTCCAGGCGGCACTGACGGCCCGTCAACAGCAGGGCGACGAGATCCATGTCCCGATCGGCTCCTGGCCGCCCGAGACCCGCCAGTACCAGGTGTCGCTTCGCTTCGACCCCGAGGCGCTGCCCGTCGAGGAGAGGCTGCGCGCCGCCCGCATCACCCTGTACGCCGAGGGGCCCGACGGCACGCGCGAGCCGTGCTCCGAGATGCGCCCCATGGTCGTACAGCGACGGGCCGCACCCGGCTTCCCGATCCCGCCGCCCGAGAGCTTCACCCGCATCGAGGCCGAGTACGAACTCGGCCTGGCGATGCGGGCCTGCGCCGACGCCCAGCAGGCGGGAGACTTCGAGCGTGCGGACCGGGAGCTGCGCATCGCGGTGGGGCTCGCGCAGGACCTCCGGGACGCCGCACGCCGCGAACAGCTGCGCAAGGTGTCGGCCACCGGCCCCGACGGCCGGCTGAAGGTGCGGCGCGACGCCTCCCGGGGGGAGATGCAGGAGCTCGGGCTGGCCTCGACCAGGACAGCGGCCCCGCCGGTCGACGCGATCGACGCCACGCCCGCCCCCGGCGCGCTGCGGCGTCGCTGCCCGCAGTGCGGCGAGACGACCTCGGCGGGCTCGGTCGCGTTCTGCGAGGCGTGCGGCCACCGCCTCGACGACGGGGCGGACGGTGGGACGGACGGCGCACCGGTGGGCACGTCGTGACGACCTCCGCGGAGTCCGAGTGGGTCCTCGGCGACAAGATCGCCGACTGGACGACGCGGGTGCGCGCCACCCACCCGACCGTGGTGCTGCGCTGGCTCAGGGCGGGCGTCCTCGCCATGGTGCTCGTCACCGCGCTGCTGTTCCTGCTGGTGTCGGCCCAGGCCACCGAGCAGGTCGCCGCCGCCCGCCGCACCGACCAGGCCATCAAGGACATGAGCCAGGCGTACGACACGGCCATGCACGCGGACACGGCACTCGACAAGGCCGCGGCCACCGAACAGGTCTCCCTGATCGGCACGGGGACGGAGTTCGCCAACGACACCGCGCGCGTGAACACCCTCGTCACCTCAGCGGCCGAGGGCAACGCGGCCGGACAGCGGGGTCTGGCCCAGTTCCAGTTCGTCCAGGGCCAGCTGACCACCTGTCTGCTGCTGGCCAACGAGGCAGTGCGCGACTACGCCCGCAGCGGCCCGGCCGGCCTGGCAGCCGCCGGCCAGGCGCTGACCGCCCAGCGCGAGAAGGACCCCGCCACGGACAAGCCCATCGCGGGCACGGGCGGCCTCACGGAATCGCTCCTCGACCTCGAGGACATGCAGCGGGAAGCGCTCGGCACACAGCGGCAGTCGCACTGGCTGAACCCCGCCTACGTCTGGCCCCTGCTCCTCGGCCCGGCGTTCGTCATGCTCCTGTGCGTCCTCGCGACCGGTTACGTCGTCGCGCGCCACTTCCGCCGGTACGTCAGCCCACAGCTCGTTGCCGCGCTGCTGGCCACCGCTGCGGTGGGCATCACCGTCAGTCTCCTGTGCCGGCACGACGCACAGGTACTGAGCCCGAGTCCACTGGTCGGGCACTGGCTGACGAGGACGCTCGCGCTGTGCCTCCTCGCGGCCGCCGGTGTGCTCACCTACCTGGGCTACCGTCCACGTCTCGCCGAGTACAGGTTCCCGCGGTCATGAGCGCGCTGATGAGCCGCCTCGCGCGCTGCGTCCTGGCCCTCGGCCTGCTGCTGACCGCGGCCGGGTGCGGCGGCGGACCGGACCACGGCAGGGTGACGATCATGGTGCCCTGGTCCGGCAAGGAGTTCCAGGCGTTCTACTCCGTCATCAAGGAGTTCGAGAAGGACACCGGTATCCACGTCGACATACAGGTCACCCGCGCCCTGACCCAGCAGCTCGACGCCGCGGTGGCGGCCGGAGCACCGCCCGATCTGGCGATGCTGCCGAGTGTGGGGGCCATCTACAAGTACGCGGACACCAAGAAAGAGAAGGACAGGAAACTTCAGCCGCTCGACGTTCCCACGGGCGCGTATCTGCAGCCGTTCCGCGATCTGACGGAGGTGCGGGGCGGGGTCTACGCGGTGCCGGTCAAGGTCGACGTCAAGAGCCTCGTCTGGTACGACTCCGCGGTGACCTCGCCGCCGTCGTCGGCCGACGCCCGGACCTTCGCCGCGAAAAAACCCGGAACCTGGTGTCTGGGACTGGAGTCCGGCCCCACCTCCGGCTGGCCCGGCGCCGACTGGATCGCCGACATCCTGCTCGCCGAGGGAAACGGCGACGCCTACAAGCAGTGGCTGTCGGGCCAGAAGGAATGGAACTCGGACCCGGTCAAGGAGGCCTGGAAAGCCTGGCGGAACCTCGTCGGCACGAGCGTCGAGGAGGCCTCCACCCTCAACTTCGCCGAGGCGACCAAGGGCATGACCGCAAAGCCTCCCACCTGCACTCTCGCTCACGGCGCGCTGTCCGCCATGGGTTTCGGGGAGGGGCGGCGGTACGGCTTCGTGACGTCCTCCTCGACGAAGCGTCTGGAGGTCTCGGCGGACTTCGTCGGCATGTTCACCACCGGCAACCAGAGCGCCGAGAAGCTCATCGCCTACCTCGCCGGCCGGAAGGCCCAGCAGTCCTGGGTGAACCAGCCGGGAGGCAACGGCTTCTCCGCCGACAGCAAGGTGGCCTACGACAGCTCCGTCCAACGGCAGATCGCCAAGATGCTCCGGCCGGACTCCGGTTACACGCTGTGCTTCGGCGCCGCCGACGCGATGACGCCGGACGTGTCCGCCGCCTTCTACCGGGCCGTCCTCGACTACGCGTCCGACGACACGGAAGATCCCACGGACCTCCTCAAGAACCTCGACGACGTCCAGAACAACCTGGGGAACTCCCAGGTCCCCTCCGCCAAGCTCTGCGCCAAGTTGACCTGATCCAGGCCGCACCATCCAGGCCGCACCGAGGAGTCCCATGCCGGACGCAGTCCAGTTCACCCTCTCCGACGGAACCGTCGTCCTCGTCGCTCCGCCCGCCCGTGCGGGCACGGGAGCCGTCGGCCTCGGAACCCGTCTGGAGAGCGCGGAGAGAACCCTCCGCCAGGCCCTGACCCCGATCACCATGGCCGCCGCCGAAGTGATCGACGAGTTCCGTGCCCTGGCCCACCGCCCGGACGAGGTGGAGGTCACCTTCGGCGTGGTCCTGGACGGCAAACTGGGAGCGGTGATCGCGAGCGCCCATGCCAGTGCGCATCTGGATGTCAGCTTGCGGTGGAGGGGGGCGGAGGGGCCGTCCGCAGGCTCGTGACGAACGGATGTGACCCGGGGCGGGGCCTGCGCCTGGGCCTTGTGGGGCCTGATGGGAGCTACGGGGCCGGGGAATGCTTGGTTCCCCGGCCGCCAGGAGGTGAGCACTATCGCCGCCGAAGCCGTTCGAGTTCTGCTGTCAGACCGTGCCCCCTCATGACCTGGAGGCCAGACCGCTGATGAGGGGCGTGCCCGCCCCGCGGGGCGTGAGATCCGCTGCCTGCTGCCGCACGGCCGGGGCGTCGACGCCAGCGAACTCAATTGACCGAACGGGCAACTGAATTGACGCATTGACGTGCGATTTCGGCGATTGTCAGTCTCCTGGAGTAATCTCTCGCGCACACGGAGTTGACGGATAACGTCCGTGTCAGACGCGAATGTTGGGGAGACGGTCGATGGTCGGGCACGAGGTGTCACCGGCGGATCACCAGGACAAGGAGATCCGGGAGGTCCTCAAGCGGCTCGTTGCCGATGGCTGGACCCTCCGCAAAGAGGGGCACTGGGGGCGGCTGCACTGCCCGTGCCCCGAGGGAGGGTGTCTCACCATCCCTGTGCCTGGGACGGCGCAGAACCCGGGGCGCGCGGCGCGCAGGATCGCGCGGCGCGCGAAGCTGTGCCCGCTCCCGGAGGGTGATCCGCGCCGTAGCCCGGGTGGGGGGGTTGTCGTTTGACAACACGGCGAGGCTGGGTAAGTCTGCCCTCACAGGGGTGGCGAACCCTGGCGAAACACTTCGCTGTGGCGGACGGCGGCCGGAAGTCAGCGCGATCAGGGGGGGTGGAGGTCTCGATGGAGTACGAGTTTCTCTTCGTCGTGGACGGTATCGACGTGGACGACGACGTGGCGGTCGGGATCATCTTCGACGAGTTCGACGGACTACTCACACGCCACCGTGGCAAACATCTGCTGGACGTCGCACAGGAAGGCGACAGTGCCATCGACGCGGCACACCGCCTGGTGATGCGGCTGCGGGCGGAGCTGCCGAAGATGCGGCTGCTCAGGCTCGACCCCGACCTGGTCGGTGTACCGGACATCGCCGAGCGGACCGGCCGCACCCGGCAGAACGTACTGCAGTGGGCGACCGGGGACAGGCGGTCCGGCACGCACGCGTTCCCGGAGCCCGAGGGCACGGTCGGACGCTCACTCGTCTGGCGCTGGGCCGAGGTGGCCGCCTGGCTCACGGCGGTGGGGGAGAACCCGGCCGACCGGGGGACGACCCGCGAGGACGCGCTGTACATCGACTTCATGCTGCCACGCTGGCAGCAGTCGCTCGACGACGGGCTGCCACTGGGGCACTTCGTGCACGCCGTGCAGCGCGACGACCGGACACCCGACCGTGCCGCCGTCGCCCAGCTGATGGACGGCACCCTGTCCTGGCCGGGTGTGCTCCAGATGATTTCCGGGCTCCCGCGTGCCGAGCCCCGCCGGGTCACCGTGATGTGCGCGGTCCTGACCGACCGGCTCGACAACGTGGCCGCACGGATCAGCAAGGACGAGACCTGGGTCGTACTGGCCTTCCAGAGCAAGGAGAACCAGCTCCAGTTCACCCCGGTCACGGCCCGTGAGATCCCCGGGGCGCGGCCTGTTTCGGACCTGGGTCTCGGCCCCGACGCAACCGTTGAAGACCTGCTGCTCGTGATCGAGAACGGCAGGGTGGCGCCGACCACCCCTGTCGCGGTCGCCGCCTAATGTCCCGCCCCCATGCCGCTCGACCTCAAACGCCATGGGGGTGTGAACTGCACTCGTCCTAGTGAGGAATGAGCATTTATTAGCGAGCACGAGTGATACGTCTCTACGGTCGGTTTTGGGAATCTGACCGAGTGGGCGAAGGCTCAGGGCATCCATCCGCAGACCGCGCGGCGTTGGTTCCGTGAGGGAACGATGCCGGTGCCTGCGATGCGGGTGGGTCCGCGCACGATCCTGGTGAACGTCGAGGCCAACCAGGCCGTCGGTGTCGTCGGTGGTGTGGGTCTGTATGCCCGGGTCTCCTCCTACGACCAGAAAGCCGATCTGGAACGGCAGACCACTCGGCTGGTGGAGTGGGCGGCGAAGGCCGCACACCGGGTCGTGCGCGTCGAGTCCGAGGTCGCCTCGGGCATGAACGGCTCGCGGGCCAAGGTCCGCCGTCTGCTGGCCGACCCGTCGGTGACGACGGTGGTCGTCGAGCACAAGGACCGCCTGGGCCGGATGAACGTCGAGCTTGTCGAGGCCGCGCTGGCCGCGCACGGTCGCCGATTGGTCATTCTTGACGAGGGTGAGGTCGAGGATGACCTGGTCCGCGACATGACCGAGGTGTTGACCTCGTTCTGCGCCCGTCTGTATGGCCGCCGCTCGGCGAGGAACCGCGCGCAGAAAGCGCTTGAGGCGGCTGCGGAGTGAGCGAGCGCAAGACGCCGTTCCGTCCGATCCGGGGCCCGTTCGTGGTCCAGGATGCGACGGGCGTCGCGATCCGCACCCGTCTCAAGGACCTCACGCCTGCCGATGACAAGGTCATCCGGCTGATCGGCGCCCACATGGGCACTCTCGCCGCCTCTGACCTCGCCCTGTACTCCCGGGCCGGCTTCGAGCGGAACAAGGACACGTGGGCGGGCCGTAAGCAGGGTCTGACGGCCCAGTCGTCGTCCCGGTGGGCGGGCGCGGTCACCAAGGGCACCCACGACCAGTACGCGCGATTGTCAGTGGCGCGCGTTATCAATGAAATTCGGATGCGAGCGGCACCACGAGGCCTGCATCATCAGCGGGGTTGTCCCCTTACCGACGACGGACGACGGACGGCCACCAACCGCCGAACACCAACCGCCAACCGGCAACCGGCACTGGGGAGACTCCATGATCAAGCGCACCACCGTCCCCAGCCTCTTCCCGCCCCCCACCTACTCTCACGCCTCCGTCGTCGAGGCGGGCACGAAGCTCGCCTTCCTCGCCGGGTCCGTCCCGCTGGACGCGGGCGGAAAGCTGGTCGGCGAGGGGGATCCCGTGCGGCAGGCGGAGCAGGTGATCGCGAATCTGGGGGAGCAACTGGGCGCGGTGGGCAGCGACTTGGCACATGTCGTGTCGACCGACGTGTATGTGGTGAGCAGCGAGCCCGCCGTGCTCTCAGCCGTGTGGGACGTCGTCGAGGCGTCCGGGCTCAGCAGCGGCCCGCACTCGTCGACCCTGATCGGCGTGGCCTGCCTGGGGTACACGGGACAGCTGGTGGAGATCACGGCCACCGCCGTCGTGCCGGAGCACCTGTGATCACCCTGCGCAGGGCGGCGGCCGCCGATGCCCCCGCCGTCGCGGACGTCTGGCTGCGCTCCTACACGGCGGCTCTGCCCGGCGTGCGGCGGGCCCACTCCGACGACGAGGTCCGTGCGCACATCCGGGATGTGGTGGTGCCGCGGGGCACGACCTGGGTCGCGGAGGCCACGGACGAGAGCGCACGCGCGGTGGTCGGCATGATGACCCTCGACGGGGAGAAGGTGAACGCGCTGTACCTCGCTCCCGATTGGCGGGGGCGGGGCATCGGGGACCGCTTCGTCTCCCTGGCCAAGGAGCTCAGCCCGACGGGCCTCACCCTGTGGGCATTCCAGGTCAACCGCCCCGCGCAGCGCTTCTACGAACGCCATGGCTTCGTCGAGGTCGAGCGCACCGACGGCAGTGGCAACGAGGAACGGGAGCCCGATGTGCGGTATGTCTGGCGGCCGTGAGCCGGTCACAGGCCGGTCAGTCCGACGGCGCCGGCCACACCCGCCTCTTCGGCACCGGCTTCGCGAAGCTCCCCGCCCGGCTCGTCGTCAGTCCCGGAGGAGGACGCCGACCGCCTTCAGCGCCTCGCGTACGTGTCCGTCGCCGCGATCTGTGCCGCCACCGAGCCCGGATCCCCGGTGCCGTGCCCGGCGTCGTCGACCACGACCAACTCGCTTCCCGGCCAGGCGTGATGGAGCCGCCAGACGACGCCGAGCAGGTTGCCGAAGTCAAGGCTGCCCTGGACCAGGGTGCCCGGGATGTCCTTCAGCAGGGCCGCGTCGCGCAGGACGACCCCCTCGCCGTTCCCCGCGTCGTTCGCCTCGCCGAGGAAGTGGTCGTTGCCCCAGTAGTGCGTGACCGTCCGGGCGAAGCCCATGCGGAAGGCCGGGTCCTCGTAGCGCGCCACGGAGCGGGGCGGCGCCGGGATCGTCGCCGTCTCCCAGTCGGTCCAGGCCCGCGCCGCCCGCTCCCGCACCGCCGGGTCGGGCGACTCGATCAGCCTGCTGTACGCGGCTGCGAGGTTGCCGTCGCGCTCGTCCTCGGGCAGTTCGGCCAGGAACCGTGCGAAGGCCTCAGGGAAGATCTTCCCGAGGCCCCTGGTCAGCAGGGCGACCTCCGCGTTCGATCCGGTGGCGACCCCCGTCAGCACCAGCTCGGACACCACCCCGGGGTGCGTCTGCGCGTACCGCAGCCCGAGCACCGACCCCCACGACACGCCCCACACCAGCCACCGCTCGATCCCCAGGTGCCGGCGCAGCAGCTCCAGGTCTGCCAGGACGTGCGCCGTCGTGTTGACGCTCATGTCGGTGTCGTACGCGCTCGCGTGCGGGGTGGAACGGCCGCAGCCGCGCTGGTCGAGCTGCACGATCCGGTACGCGGCGGGGTCGAAGAGGCGGCGGGAGTACGCGGAGGCGCCGGAGCCCGGTCCGCCGTGCAGCAGCAGCGCCGGCTTGCCGTGCGGGTTGCCGCAGGTCGTCCAGTACACGCGGTTGCCGTCACCGACGTCGAGCATGCCATGGTCGTACGGTTCGATCTCCGGATACAGGCCCATCGGGGCACCGTAACGTCCCTACGACGACGCCGTCGCCCCTATTTCCCGAGTCCCGCCGCCTCCGCCGCCGTACGCAGCACCTCGCGCAGCATCTCGGGAGTGAGCCGGCCGGTGAAGGTGTTGCGCTGGCTGACGTGGAAGCAGCCGAAGAGGTCCAGCCCGTCGAGGGAGACGCGGGCTCCGTGCGCGAAGGCCGGCCGCGGCCGGGGGACGGTCCAGCCCGCCTCGCCGAAGGCGGGCAGCGCCGCCTGCCAGCCGAACGTGCCGAGCACGACCACGGCCCGCAGCGTCGGCCGCAGCAACGTCAGCTCCTGGACGAGCCACGGCCGGCAGGTGTCCCGTTCCCCGGGCGTCGGCTTGTTGGCGGGTGGGGCGCAGTGCACCGGCGAGGTGACGCGGACGCCGTACAACTCCAGGCCGTCGTCGGCGCCGACGGAAGTGGGCTGCGAGGCGAGACCCACGTCGTACAGTGCCCGGTACAGCACGTCCCCGGAACGGTCGCCGGTGAACATACGGCCGGTACGGTTGCCGCCGTGGGCGGCGGGGGCCAGGCCGACGATCAGGAGCGACGCGTCGGCGGGTCCGAAGCCGGGCACCGGGCGTCCCCAGTACGTCCAGTCGGCGAAGGCGGCGCGCTTGGTGCGGGCGACCTCCTCGCGCCACTCCACGAGCCGGGGACACGCGGCGCACCCGGTGATACGGGCGTCCAGAGCGGCCAGGCGGTCCATGAACCCACCGTAGACCTACGCGACGGCCCCGCCTCAGAGGGGGAAATCCCGGCGGATCCGCCGGGCCCCGAGGACTAGAGTCGGGACCATGGTTTCTGAGGCCTCGGACCACGAGACGACGGACGCACGCGATACGGCGGCGGGGACCGGCACGACAGGGGCCGGGGCCCCCGGGGACAGCACGAACGCGTCGGACCCGAAGACCGCCGCCGCGATCGCCGCCGCCGAGGCGGCCGGACCCGCGAGCGGCGAGTCCGTGCGCGTCGACAGCTGGATCTGGTCCGTACGCCTGGTCAAGACCCGCTCCCAGGGCGCCACCGCCTGCCGGGGCGGACACGTGCGCGTGAACGGCGAGCGCGTGAAGCCCGCCCACTCGGTCCGCGTCGGCGACGAGGTGCGCCTGCGCCAGGAGGGCCGGGAGCGGATCGTCGTCGTCAGGCGTCTCATCCGTAAGCGCGTAGGCCCCCCGGTGGCCGTCCAGTGCTACGTCGACAACAGCCCGCCGCCCCCGCCCCGCGAGGCCGTCGCCCCGGCCGGCATCCGCGACCGGGGCACCGGGCGCCCCACCAAGCGGGACCGCCGCGAGATCGAACGCCTGCGCGCGCTGAACGGGCTTCGCGGCCCGGGCGGCCGCCCCGAAGGACAGTCACCGCCGGCTACCGGCTGACCGCGGGCCACGGCGTCACGCCCGACGCCGCCGCACCAGTTGCAGCACGTTGACCGGCTGGTAAGGGGGGCCGGTCACGGAGCGTCGTACAGGGGGAACCAGCCGTGGCCGACGTACCAGTGGCCGCCCTCCCGGAGGTGGTCCACGACTGCCCGCTCCAGACGGGTACGGCGCGGCAGCCGCTCCAGCTGCTCGTCCCCGGTGCCGAAGACGAAACGAACCGGTGTCATGTCCTCCGGCTCCGTCGGCAGATGGCTGAGCCGGAACCGCTGCTGGAAGCGGACGATGTTGGAGCGCTCCGGCAGGTACTTCCTGAGCTGGGGGTCGAGCAGCCAGGAGCCGCAGGTCACGACCTGGTAGGGCTCCTCCGGGTAGTGGCGGGCGAAGAAGTCCCGCGCCAGCGCGAGGGAACGGTCGCAGGCCTGAGGGGTCAGCGGGCCGGAGAAGTCCGGGATGTGCAGGCCGAGGGCGGGGTCACCGGGCCCGAGGGGAAGCCCTTCGGCGGCGATGGATCCGCTCGTCCACGAGCCGATCCGGCCGCGCTGGAACTGCAGCCGCCCCAGCTGGAACAGCTCGCCGCGGAAGTGCAGGGACAGCCAGCGCGGGCGCAGCATGCCGCCCCTGCCGTACCACCTGCGGTGCGCCGCGATGTTACGGCCGGCGTCCGCGAGGGTGCGCCGGGTGACCTCGTGCGGGATGCCTCGGTCACGGTGGTGGGCGCGCACCGACGGCAGCGCCGCGACCAGCACGAACAGGGGGAAGAAGCGCTGGAGGGCGCCCGGCGCCCAGTCGAGCTCGGGCAGGTCGGCGCCCCCGCGGATCTCCCCCGTCCCCCGGACGAGCTCCTCGACGGACCGCTCCAGGAAACCCCGCAGCTCCGGATCGTCCACCACGCGTCGGCCCAGCCGCAGGAGTTCGTTGATGTCCTCGTGCGGTACGGCGAGGTCGGACAGTACTTCGGCGAGCTCATCGGTATCGGGCAGCACGTGGTGAACCCCCTCTGCGGACCGCCTGGAGAACGCCCGCACCGAAGAGTACTTTGCAAGAGGGAGTGGTGATCCTGATGCGTACGGGCAGTGAGCCGGTGACAGCGCGCAGTGCACTGCGGGCGCGCTTCTGGCTGAGCGTGTGGGGGTTGATCTGGACGGTCTTCGGGACCGTCGCCTTCATGCTCGCCGGGCGGCCCGGCTGGGCCGCCGCGTGCGGAGTGCTGTGGCTGGTCGTCACCGTCGACCTGTCGATGATCCTCAAGCACCTCAGGCAGGGCCCGCACTACCAGCCGGGCCCCGACATCCCGCCGTACCGGCCGCCGGAGCACCGCGCTCGCTGACCGGGGACGGCAGGCTCAGGAGTCGAAGCGTGCCGCCTTCAGGTACTGCGGCTTCGGGTCCAGCGCGGCGGCCAGGCGGAAGTGGCGCTTGGCCTGGTCGTGCCGTCCCTGGCGCTCGTAGGTGCGGGCGAGCGCGAAATGCGCGAACGCGTTGTCCGGCTCGCGCTCCAGGACGATCGTGAACTCCAGCTCGGCCGGCCGCAGTTGCGCGGCCGCGAAGAAGGCTCGCGCGCGCAGCAGGCGGGCGGCGGTGTTCTCCGGGTGCGCCGCGATGACGCCGTCGAGCAGCTTCACCGCGCCCCGCGGGTCCCGCGCGGCGAGCAGCTGCTCCGCGGCACGGAAGTCGATGACATGCGTCTCCGGAGTACGTCCGGTCGAACCGCTGGTTTCGGGCACGCGAAATTCCTTCCCTCGCTGGAAGGGTTCAACGCCCGGACCGGGTACTCCTATTCCTCGGTCTGCTCCTGCGGCGCCTGCGCTCTGCGCACCAGATCCGCCCATACCTCCCGAACGCGCCGCTCCAGTTCGGCCAGCGGAACGTCGTTGTCGATGACGACGTCGGCGATCTCCAGGCGCTTCTCTCGGGTCGCCTGGGCGGCCATGCGCGCGCGGGCCTCCTCCTCGGTCATGCCCCGCAGCCGTACGAGCCGGTCGAGCTGGGTCTCGGGGCTCGCGTCGACGACGACCACGACGTCGTAGAGCGGCGCGAGGCTGTTCTCGGCGAGGAGCGGGACGTCGTGGATGACGACGGAGTCCTCGGCGGCGGCGCTCTCCAGCTCGCGGGAGCGGGCACCGACCAAGGGGTGGACGATCGAGTTCAGGACGGCGAGCTTCTCCGGGTCGGCGAAGACGATCGAGCCGAGCCTGGGCCGGTCGAGGCTGCCGTCCTCGGCGAGCACCTCCTCGCCGAAGGCGTCGGCGACCGCCGCGAGTCCGGGAGTTCCCGGCGCGACGACCTCCCGCGCGATACGGTCCGCGTCGATCAGTACGGCCCCGCGCTCGACAAGCAGCCGCGACACCTCGCTCTTACCGGCACCGATGCCACCGGTCAGGCCCACGGACAGCATGACCGCGCCACCACCTCCACGAACCCCGCTGCCGCGGGGACAACTTGCCGACTCCGATGCCGCCGGTCAGACCCACCGGATCACCTCCGCGTCGGCGGAGACGGGTGGGGCGCGGTCATCCGGCAGCGTATCGGATCAGTTGTCGCCCTCCCGCTCCGCCAGGAACTTCTCGAACTCTCGCCCGATCTCGTCCGCCGACGGGATGTCGACGGGATCGGCGAGCATGTTGCCCCGGGTCTCGGCGCCCGCGGCCGCGTCGTACTGGTGCTCCAGGCCCTGGACCAGGGAGGTGAGCTCCTCGTCGCCCTCCTGGATCTGCCGGTCGATCTCCGTCTGCGTACGGTGCGCGTCCGTGCGCAGGGCGTGCGCGACGCCGGGGAGGACCAGGCCGGTGGCGGCCGTGACGGACTCCAGGACGGTCAGCGCCGCGTCCGGGTACGCGGAGCGGGCGATGTAGTGCGGCACGTGCGCGGCGACACCCAGGACGTCGTGCCCGCCCTCGATGAGCCGGTACTCGACGAGCGCCGCGGCGCTGCCCG
This sequence comes from Streptomyces sp. NPDC002088, assembly GCF_040296605.1. Lineage (NCBI taxonomy): Bacteria > Bacillati > Actinomycetota > Actinomycetes > Kitasatosporales > Streptomycetaceae > Streptomyces > Streptomyces sp. NPDC002088. Next base: position 83,961 of record NZ_JBEOXO010000006.1, read on the forward strand.
GCACCTGCGCCTCGTCGAACGGGCTGTGGTGGCCCGGGACGAGGTCCGTGCGGTTGCCGTGCGGGGTGAGGCCCACGGGGCGGGTGTGCGGGACGCCCATGGGGATGCCGTGGAAGTTCACGGACAGGCGGACGCCGAGCCGCTCCACGATCTGCTGGACGGCGGCGGCGAAGCGCTCCCACTCCACGTCCGGCTCGGGACCGGACAGCAGCAGGAAGGGCGCTCCGGTGGCGTCCTGGACGAGCCGCACGTCGATGGCGGGCTCGTCGTAGTCGGTCCACTCGTCGCGGCGGAAGGTCAGCAGCGGGCGGCGGGCCCGGTAGTCGACGAGCCGGTCGTGGTCGAAGCGGGCCACGACCTGGTGGGGCAGCGAGTCGAGCAGCCGGTCGACGATCTGGTCGCCGGTCTCACCCGCGTCGATGTATCCGTCGAAGTGGTAGAGCATGACAAGTCCGGCCGACTCCTGGGCCAGCGCCATGTCGACGACGGCCAGCCCCTTCGGCTCCCATGCGTACAAACCCTGCGGATCAAGCACTTGGACCGCTCCTCCTCGTGTTCGTACTGCACAACGTCATCAGGGGCGCGGGCATTCCCGGCCCGCGCCCCTGATCAGGTAGCTCTCACTGCCTTCTCATGCTCCACTACCCCCTGTTGCCGTCCTAGGCCGACATCACGCGCGTGTGCAGAGCGGTCACCGCCTTGCGGGCGGACGAGAACGCGCCGTGCTGCCAGGCGTCCATGTAGCTGAGCCAGTCGCCGGCGAAGAGGACGCGTCCGGTGGGCTCGTTGAGCGGCTTGTAGCGGGGGTCGTCGGGCCCGCCCGGGGTGTCGTGCCAGGCGGCCTCCAAGTGAGGCGTCTGACGCCAGTGATGGGAGAAGGAGGACGCGAGTTCGGTGCGGTACTTCTCGCCGTAGATCTTCACGCCCGCGGCCACCGCCCGTTCCTCGCGCTGCTTCGGCGTGAGCGCGGCGTAGGAGTCCGCGTCGCTGCCGTAGTTGTAGTACCCGATGAGGACGCCCCGCTCACCGTGGAAGCCGTACGACGGGTGCCAGATGTGGGTGACGTCCTGGTCGGTCTCGGTGATGCCGCCGTAGATGTTGTGGTCCAGCTCCCACCAGCGGGACTTGTACTCCAGGCCGATCTTGGCCGCGGACGACGGGGTGATCGCCTCCAGCGCGCTCTGCACCCCGGAGCCCAGGTTGTGCGGGATCTTGGCGAGGATGTTGGGCGGGAGGGCCCCGATGCAGTAGTCGGCGTCGACGACCTTCGTACGGCCGCCCTGGGTGTAGGTGACGGAGACGCCGTTCCCCTTGTCGGTGATCTTCGAGACGACCGCCCCGGTACGGATGCGGTCGGCGCCTATCGCCCTGGTCAGCGCCTTCGGTATCTGGTCCATGCCGCCGACCGGCTGGAACATCAGCATGGCCTGGTCGAATTCGAACTCGAAGGAGAAGTACCGGCCGACGGCGCTGCCGAAGGTCTCGGAGACGGTGGGTATGTCGCCGCGCAGCACGCCCGGGGTCCCGGCGGCGGCCGGCCAGGTGGTGTAGCCGCGGTTCGAGCCGCCTTCGTACGTCAGCTTGTCACCGAGTTCGCCCCAGCCCGTGAGGAACTCGATGAGCTTCTCCTGGTCGGTGGCCGTCAACTCCTTGTCGAGTGCGCCCTTGTTGGTGGCCTTGGCGAGCAACTCGGAAACATAGCCGTATACATCGGCCTTCGCGGTCCGGTACCGCATCGGCTTCGTCATGCCGGTCGACTCGTTGTAGATGTACGCGTCGGCGTTGACGTTGGTGAACACCTCGATGGGAACGCCGAGTTCCCGGCAGTAGTCGAGGGTGATCATCCACTGCGGGATGCGGGCGGGGCCGCAGTTCATGTAGTGGCCATCGGCGAACTGGGCGGTCTGCTTGGTGCCGCTGAGGTCGACCGTCGTGTCACCGCCGCGCACGGTGAAGTTGCGGCCGCCGGTGCGGTCTCTGGCCTCCAGGACCGTACAGTCGTAGCCCGCCTTGCCGAGTTCGTATGCAGCGGCGAGTCCGGCGATGCCGCCACCGACGATGACGACCTTCGCGGCAGCGCGGCCGGTGAGCGTGAAGTCGCTCGCGCTGAGGGCGCGGAAGGGCTGTTCGCGTTGGGCGGCCTGCGCCGTGGGGGCGAGGCCGAGGGCCCCCATGGTCGCGAACATGGCGCCGGCGCCCCCGGTGAGACCCACGTTGCGCAAGAACGAACGCCGACTCGTACCGGGCCCGCTCTGAAGCTGTGCCATGACTGGGCTCCCCTCTCGATCTTGAACGACCGGGGAAGCCTCCCAATGGCTGGTTACGGCCCGTCAGCTTTTCGTGTATCGCACATGTTTCTGCGCCCGCACACATCCAGCGGGCTGGACGCCGGCAGTATCCGGCGCCGACGGGCAGACGCACTGAGGGCCCGCACCCGGGTGGGTGCGGGCCCTCAGCAGAGAGCTAGCTACTGCTCAGCGATCAGCTCTGGCCGCCGGCCAGCTTCTCGCGCAGCGCGGCAAGCGCCTCGTCCGAGGCCAGCGCGCCGGAGGTGTCGGCGCCCTCGGAGGAGTACGAACCGCCACCGGCAGCAGCCGGAGCCGCAGCCTCGCCGCCCTCGGCGGCAGCGGCCTCGTCGGCCTCGCGGGACTTGATGACCTGAGCCTGGTGCTGCTCGAAGCGCTGCTGCGCCTCGGCGTACTGGTGCTCCCACGCCTCGCGCTGGGTCTCGTAGCCCTCGAGCCAGTCGTTGGTCTCGGGGTCGAAGCCCTCGGGGTAGATGTAGTTGCCCTGGTCGTCGTACGACGCGGCCATGCCGTACAGCGTCGGGTCGAACTCGACCGAGGCCGGGTCGGCACCGAAGGCCTCGTTGGCCTGCTTCAGCGAGAGGCTGATGCGACGACGCTCGAGGTCGATGTCGATGACCTTGACGAAGATCTCGTCGTTGACCTGGACGACCTGCTCCGGGATCTCCACGTGGCGCTCGGCCAGCTCGGAGATGTGGACCAGACCCTCGATGCCCTCGTCCACGCGGACGAACGCACCGAACGGAACCAGCTTCGTGACCTTACCCGGAACGACCTGGCCGATCTGGTGGGTACGGGCGAACTGCTGCCACGGGTCTTCCTGGGTCGCCTTCAGCGACAGGGAGACGCGCTCACGGTCCATGTCGACGTCGAGGACCTCGACGGTGACTTCCTGGCCGACCTCGACAACCTCGGAGGGGTGGTCGATGTGCTTCCAGGACAGCTCGGAGACGTGGACCAGGCCGTCGACGCCACCCAGGTCCACGAAGGCACCGAAGTTGACGATCGAGGAGACCACACCGGAGCGGACCTGACCCTTCTGGAGGGTCGTGAGGAACGTCTGGCGGACCTCGGACTGGGTCTGCTCCAGCCAGGCACGGCGGGACAGGACCACGTTGTTGCGGTTCTTGTCCAGCTCGATGATCTTGGCCTCGAGCTCCTTGCCCACGTAGGGCTGGAGGTCGCGAACGCGGCGCATCTCGACGAGGGAGGCCGGCAGGAAGCCACGGAGGCCGATGTCGAGGATGAGACCACCCTTGACGACCTCGATGACGGTACCGGTGACGATGCCGTCCTCTTCCTTGATCTTCTCGATGGTGCCCCAGGCACGCTCGTACTGGGCGCGCTTCTTCGAGAGGATCAGGCGGCCTTCCTTGTCCTCCTTCTGAAGGACAAGGGCCTCGATCTCGTCGCCGACCTTGACGACCTCGTTCGGGTCGACGTCGTGCTTGATCGAGAGCTCTCGGCTCGGGATGACACCTTCGGTCTTGTAACCGATGTCGAGCAGGACCTCGTCCCGGTCGACCTTCACGATGACGCCGTCGACGATGTCGCCGTCGTTGAAGTACTTGATCGTCTCGTCGATCGCGGCGAGGAAGGCTTCCTCGTTACCGATGTCGTTGACCGCAACCTGCGGGGTGGTGGCGGTGGTCTCGGTGCTGCTCGTCATGTGGGAAAGGGCTCCGGTACGGACATTGAAGTCGTAGGTACTGCTACGCCGGGAGCCCGTGTCGCTCTGAAGAAGCCGGACAGCCAAGGAAGCGCCACACCGAAAAACTCTGGTGGCGCCTCGAAAACCGAGGGGACATACAACAGATGCGAGCGCAGCCTGCTACGTCTGAGGTGCGCAGGCTCGCAGCGCAACTTGTAGCATACGGGGGCAGCCGGGCAGGGTCAATGCGCGAAGCCGCACACCCGGGGCAGATCACCGCATACCCGGCACAAAGAACCGTCCCACAAGGCCGTGCAGGCCGGAAAGACCTCTTCCGTGACACGCCCGGACGGGTTGCACGGAAGAGTACGACGAGGGAGCCGATCATCCAAGAGTCCGAAGCCATCGAACCGGAAGCCACCCGACGTGACGCGGACGTCGCGGAGAGCACGCGGGCCAACCGGGGCTGGTGGGACCGCAACGCGGACGAGTACCAGGTCGAGCACGGCACCTTCCTCGGAGACGACCGCTTCGTCTGGGGCCCCGAGGGCCTGGACGAGGTGGAGGCCGAGCTGCTCGGCCCGCTTGAGGAACTGAAGGGCAAGGACGTCCTGGAGATCGGCGCCGGCGCGGCCCAGTGCGCGCGCTGGCTGGCCGCCCAGGGCGCGCGTCCGGTCGCCCTGGACCTCTCCCACCGCCAGCTCCAGCACGCGCTGCGCATCGGAGGATCGTTCCCTCTGGTGTGCGCCGACGCGGGCGCGCTCCCCTTCGCGGACGCCTCCTTCGACCTGGCGTGCTCGGCGTACGGGGCGCTGCCGTTCGTGGCCGACCCGGTGCTGGTGCTGCGCGAGGTGCGCCGGGTGCTGCGCCCGGGCGGCCGCTTCGTCTTCTCGGTGACGCACCCGATCCGCTGGGCGTTCCCGGACGAGCCGGGCCCCGAGGGGCTGTCGGTGGCCGCCTCCTACTTCGACCGCACGCCGTACGTCGAGCAGGACGAGGACGGGCGAGCGGTGTACGTGGAGCACCACCGGACCGTCGGCGACCGCGTCCGGGACGTCGTGGCGGCGGGCTTCCGCCTGGTCGACCTGGTCGAGCCGGAGTGGCCGGCCTGGAACACCGCCGAGTGGGGCGGCTGGTCGCCGCTGCGCGGGAACCTGATCCCGGGGACGGCCATCTTCGTGTGCGTACGAGACTGAGTGCGTGATCCGTTACGACGCCCTGGACGCCCTGCCCGTACGCGGTGCCCTGCCCGCCCTGGACGACGCCTTGGAGGGGCACGGCACGGCCGTTCTCGTGGCGCCGCCCGGCACCGGCAAGACGACGCTCGTGCCGCTCGCTCTGGCGGGCCTGCTCGGCGAGGGCCCGGCGCGCCGGGTGGTCGTGGCCGAGCCGCGGCGGATCGCGGCCCGGGCGGCGGCCCGGCGGATGGCCTGGCTGCTGGGCGAGAAGGTCGGCGAGAGCGTCGGCTACACCGTGCGCGGGGAGCGGGTCGTCGGGCGCCACGCGCGCGTGGAGGTCGTCACGACCGGTGTGCTGCTCCAGCGGCTGCAGCGGGACCAGGAGCTGGCGGGCGTCGACGTGGTGGTGCTCGACGAGTGCCACGAGCGGCATCTGGACGCGGACACGGTGGCGGCGTTCCTGTGGGACGTGCGCGAGACCCTGCGGCCGGAGCTGCGCCTGGTGGCCGCCTCGGCGACGACCGACTCGGAGGGCTGGGCGCGGCTGCTGGGCGGCGCACCGGTGGTCGAGGCGAGGGGTGCCTCGTACGGGGTCGAGGTGATCTGGACGCCGCCGGCGCGTCCCGTACGGCCGCCGCACGGGATGCGGGTCGATCCGGCGCTGCTGGCGCACGTGGCGTCGGTGGTGCGGCGGGCGCTGGCCGAGCGGTCCGGGGACGTGCTCTGTTTCCTTCCGGGGGTGGGCGAGATCGCGCGGGTCGCCGCTCAGCTCGGGGGTCTCGGGGACGTCGATGTGCTCCAGGTGCACGGGCGGGCGCCGGCGGCCGTGCAGGACGCGGTGCTGGCGCCGGGAGCCCGGCGTCGGGTGGTCCTCGCGACGTCCGTGGCGGAGTCGTCGCTGACGGTTCCCTGGGTGCGCGTGGTGGTCGACTCGGGGCTGGCGCGGGAGCCGCGCGTCGACCACGCGCGCGGGCTGAGCGCGTTGACGACCGTACGGGCGTCGCAGGCGGCAGGGCGGCAGCGGGCGGGGCGGGCCGGGCGTGAGGCGCCGGGTGTGGTGTACCGGTGCTGGTCGGAGGCGGAGGACACGCGTCTGCCGCGGTTCCCGGCGCCGGAGATCAAGGTGGCCGACCTCACCGCGTTCGCCCTCCAGGCGGCCTGTTGGGGCGATCCGGAGGCGTCCGGTCTGGCGCTGCTGGATCCACCGCCGGGCGGGGCGATGGCGGCGGCCCGGTCCGTACTGACGGCGATCGGCGCGGTCGACTCCGCCGGGCGGGCCACGGAGCGGGGGGCTCGTATGGCGCGGCTGGGGCTTCACCCCCGGCTGGGGCGGGCGTTGCTGGACTCGGCGTCCTTGGTCGGCGCGGAGCGGGCGGCCGAGGTGGTGGCGCTGCTCAGCGAGGAGCCACCGCGGGAGTACGGGGACGACCTGGCGGCGGCCTTGCGGGGTGCCCGGCGCGGCGGTGACGCCTACGCGGGGCGGTGGCGGCTGGAGGTGCGGCGCCTGCGGTCGGCCGCTGCCGACTTCGCCGACCGGGCCGCCCGTGACTCTCTTCCGGTGGAGCTGAACGTCTCTCTTTCGCCCGCCTCCACTGCGGTCCGGGCGGGTGGGTGGCCGGGCGCCGGCGAGGATCAGGCTGTCGGGCTCGTCGCCGCGCTTGCCTTTCCCGAGCGGGTCGCGAAGGTGCACGGCGGGTCGTATCTCATGGTCTCCGGGACTCGGGCCGAGGTCCGCGAGGGCTCGGGGTTGCGCGGGGCGCCCTGGCTCGCGGTCGCCGTGGCGGACCGGCCGCTCGGCAAGGGGCACGCGCGCGTGCAGCTCGCCGCCGTGGTGGACGAGGACGTGGCACGGCGGGCCGCGGCGCCGCTGTACGCCGAGGGCCAGGAGGTGCACTGGGCCGACGGCGACGTCGTCGCGCGGCGGGTCGAGCGGCTCGGGGCGGTGGAGCTGGCGGTGCGGGGTCTTGCCGACGCCGACCCCGGCCTCGTACGGAACGCGCTTGTCGAAGGGCTGCGGCAGGAAGGGGTCGGGCTGTTGCGGTGGACGCCGGATGCGGGCGTACTGCGCCGGCGGCTCGCCTTCCTGCACCTGCACCTCGGCGACCCGTGGCCGGACGTCTCCGACGACGCGCTCCACGCGCGCGTGGACGAGTGGCTGGAGCCGGAGCTCGGCCGGGCCCGGCGGCGCGCCGACCTGGCGCGGATCGACGCCGGGCAGGCGCTCGCCCGGCTGCTTCCCTGGGCGTCCGGGGACGCCGCCCGCCTCGACGAACTCGCCCCCGAGCGGATCACCGTACCCAGTGGGTCCAGAATCCGGATCGACTACGACAATCCCGAGCGGCCCGTGCTCGCGGTGAAGTTGCAGGAGATGTTCGGGCTGCAGGAGTCGCCGGTCGTCGCGGGGGTGCCGCTCCTGGTGCACCTTCTCTCCCCCGCGGGCCGGCCCGCCGCCGTCACCGCCGACCTCGCCTCCTTCTGGAAGGACGGCTACAAGGGCGTACGGGCCGAACTGCGCGGCCGCTATCCGAAGCATCCGTGGCCCGAGGATCCCGCCTCCGCGGAGCCGACCCGGTACACCAACGCCCGGCTCAGGCGGTGACCGGCTCCGGTTCGGCCGCCCCCGTGGGTGCCGGGTCGCCCGGACGCCTGCTGCGGGCCTCCAGCCAGAGGGAGAGCGACAGCAGCAACGTGCCCAGGATCAGGAAGCCCCAGGGCAGGTACGACGTCAGCAGCAGGACCGTCGTGCGGTTGGACTTGACCAGGGCCACCGTCGACTTGATGTAGTCCTCGCGCATCTTGACGTCCCCCGCGAAGGCGGTCACCTTCTCGCGCCCTCCCAGGAGGGTGCCGCCGCGGAGTTCCTCCTTGTGGAGCTCCTCGCCGTAGACGGGCGCTCCGGTGACCGGTTCGACCCAGAACTTGCGGACCGTGGTGTACCAGATGCTCGTGCCGGTCTTGGCGAGCGAGGCCCGGTCGATGCCCTTGACAGGCATGGCCCTGGGGAACTGGACCTTGGTCCAGGGGATGGTCTGCTCGAAGTAGTAGACCTTGAGGCCCCGGAAGGTCTGGGTGCCCTTGTAGTGGATGGGGTTGGTGGTGCGGGTCTGCGCGTCGAAGTACTCGTAGTCCCGTTTCTCGGTCAGGAACGGCCACTTGAACTCGATGCCCTGGCGTGTCACCGGGTCGCCGTCGACCATCTCGCCGGTGGCATGGACGGGTTCCTGGCTGTGCGCGTCGAAGATGTACCGCTCGGGGATCTGAGAGACCATCTTGCCGTCGGGCCCCTGGATGTAGGAGAGGGAGTCCCAGACGACGACGTCACGGCCGGCGGTTTTCTCGATCTTGTCGGAGGCTTCGACGTTGCCCTTGAGGGTCTGCACGATGGTGACCTTGGGGACCGTCCTGGCCTTCATGGTGCCGTAGTCGAGGAGGGTCGCGTTCTTCGCCTCCAGGACCATGTCCTGGTACTGGTTCGCCGGTATCTTGGCCAGGCGCGGGAAGGCGTACCAGCGCAGCAGCGGGGACAGCGCCGCGAAGAACACGGCGAGAGCGAGCAGGATCAGGCTGGCCTTGCGACGCATCCCGTCCTCCCTCCCAGGCGGTTACGGATGTGCGGGCACCGTCGTCAGCATCGGTTTCGGGGACGTCTTGCCGGCCGGTGCGCCGATGGCGGTGATCGTGAGGACCAGGGCGAACGCGAGGGCGAAACCGGTCGCGGCGGCGATCAGGGCGCGCATGCGGAGCCTCCCGACGGACTGGAACTGATACCTCGTCAGATCGGGCACCGTAGCAACGGGCGGGCGAGATGAGAACACGTTGCACACACAACGGACGAGGGCGCCCCGCCGCCGAAGCGGAGGGGCGCCCTCGTCCTGTGCCGGTCAGGCCGCGGGAGTCTCCGAGGCAGACTCGGTGGCGCTGGGCGTCGGGCTCGGCGTCGCCGTCTCGGCCGCCGCGACCGTCAGCTCGACGGTCAGCGTCGCGCCGCCCGTGGTGGTGATGCGGAGCAGGAACGTGCCGGTGGTGTCGTCCGCGTACAGCTTGGGCAGCTTCAGCAGGCCGTTCTCGTCCGTCGTCAGGTCCGTCAGGGTGCGTACGGTCTTGCCGTCCGCGTCCTTGAAGTAGGGGCCCTTGTCGTTCTCGGTCGGGTCGTCCGCCGACTTGATGAGCGTGGCGGTGGCCGCGACCTTGTCCGCGACGGCGCCGTTGTAGGTGGCCTTCACCTCGACCTGGTCCGCGAACTCCCCGCCCGGGGTGCAGGTCAGCGCGGTGTCGCTGGTGCGGGTGAGGGTGTCGGCGGCGCGGGCGGTGACCGTCGCCGTGTAGTCGAGGGCGGACACCGTACGGCCGACGAGGAGGGCGCGGACGGTGAAGTTGCCGGTCTTCTCGCCCGCCTGCAGCGTGGGCGCGACCGCGACGCCCGCGGTGTTGGTGACGGCCGTGGCGACGGTCTCGCCGCCGGTGAAGGTGGCGTCGGTGTCGCCGACGATGGTGAAGCGGACCTTGACCTTGCCGACGCCCTTGCCCGCCTCGGTCTCGGCGCGCGTGCTGATCTTCCTGCCGAACGCCTCGCCCGCCGTCGCGGTGAGCTTCAGCGTGCCCACGTCCTCCAGGTGGTCCACCGTGTCGGTGGGCGTCGGGGTCGGGCTGCTCGGCGTCGTGGGCTCCGGGCTCGGGCTCTCGGTGCCCGGCGTGCTCGTGTCCGGGCTGGGCGTGGACGTCTCCGGCGTGGAGGGGGAGGTGGTGGAGCCCGAACCGCTGTAGTCGTCGCTGCTGCTGGAGGGCAGGGTGCCGGTGCCGTCCGGGATCTCGTGGGTTCCCTTGCGGTAGTACTCCAGCCACGACAGGACCGTGTTCAGGTAGTCCTGCGAGTTGTTGTAGCTGAGGATCGCGCGGTTGAGGTCGGCCTGGGCGGACAGGTCCCAGCCGTTGCGGCACAGGTAGTGACCGGCCGCGAGCGCCGCGTCGTAGACGTTGTTGGGGTCCTTGACACCGTCGCCGTTGCCGTCGCGGCCCGCCCACGCCCAGGTGGACGGGATGAACTGCATGGGGCCCACGGCGCGGTCGACGGTGCTGTCGCCGTCGTACGCGCCGTTGTCGGTGTCCTGGATGTACGCGAAGCCGTTGCCGTTCAGCTTCGGGCCGAGGATCCGGCTGAGGGTGGTGCCGTTCGCGTCGACGTTGCCGCCGCGGGCCTGGCCCGACTCGACCTTGCCGATGGCGGCGAGGAGCTCCCAGGGCAGGTTGCAGCCGGCCTTGGACTCGGCCAGCTCGGCCGCGGCCTTCTTGTAGGCGTCCAGGACGGTCGCGGGTATGCCTGCCTCGGTCGCGCCCGTGGCGGCGGGGCTGGTGCTCGCGCTCGGCGCGGGGCTGGGGCTCGTCAGCGGCGGCAGGTCCGTGTAGTACCGCGAGTTGCCGGTGGCGGCACCGTCGTCGACCGTCGTCTCGGGCGAGGCCTGCGCGTCGGCGGCCGTCTTTCCGCCCTGGTCGTCGGTCGTCACTCCCGGTGCCTGGGACGCGGAGAGAGCCGCGACCACGACCGCTGCCACGGTGGTGGCGACCGCCCCCTTGCGGAGCCTCCTGCCGAATTGCGCCGCCATAGAGTGAACCCCTCCCATGGACGCCCGAGCGCGCCCGACCGGCTGTCTTCTGTTCCCGCCCTGGTGTGACGATCGACCCGCCTCGGAAGTTGCCCCCCTGGGCGTGTGACCCAGGTGACCCTACGACAACTTCCTTTGCTCGGGCACCCGTTCGTGCCCGATTTTCACCAGTTGGCCAAGTTCCGCTCCCCCGGCCGGTCGTCCCGCATACTGAACGTCGATGATCACCTGACCGACCGTCCGGCCAACATCCGTCGCGGGGAGCCCAGTTGCCGTTCACTCTCAGTCATGCGGCGGCCGTGCTGCCCGGCGTGCGCACCGATGGATCCGGCCGGGGGCGGCTGATGCCGGCCGTGCTCGTCGCGGGTTCCTTCTCGCCCGACATGACCTACTACGCGGCGAGTGTCGTCTCGGGAGCGATGGAGTTCGGCGACGTCACGCACTCCTTCCCCGGCGTCTTCACGGTCGACGTCCTCGTCGCCTGGGCACTGGTCGGGCTGTGGCTGCTGGTGCGCGAGCCGCTGGTGGCGCTGCTGCCGCGGGCCCGCCAGGGACGGTGGGCGTCGCTGCTGCGCTGCGGGGCGCCACACGCGCGCGTGCGGCCGGTTTCGGTGGGGTGGTGGTACGTGTCCGCGGCGCTCGGCGCGCTGACGCACGTCGTGTGGGACGCGTTCACACACCTCGACCGCTGGGGGATGCGGCTCTTCCCCGTCCTGGGCCGGGAGGTGGCGGGCTCGCCGCTGTACTGGTATCTGCAGTACGGCAGCTCGGCCGTGGCCGCGGTCGTGATCGTCACGTTCGTGGCCGTTGCCCTGAGACGGGCACCGGCCGGCCCGTCGGCGGGGGTGCCGGCGCTCTCGGTACGGGACCGGTGGTGGGCGGCAGCGGTGATCGGCGGCTGCGCGCTGGCCGGGGCGGTACAGCGGGTTTCGCGGTGGTGGGAGTACTGGGGTGCGACGGCCAAGCCGTGGGAGCTGATCCCCACCTTGTGCTTCGGCGCGGGCGCGGGACTCGTGCTCGGGCTGCTGCTGTACGCCGTCGGCGTCCGCGTGCGGCGGCCGGCGGCCGAGGCCGCCGCCGGGGACCGGGAAGGGGTCAGCGTGGGGCGGGGCCGTCCGGAGACCGACGGAACCTGACAGGCGCCGAGGCATCCAGCAGCCAAGCCCGCCACGCAGAAACGGGAAAGAGTCAACGACCGCCGGGACCGTCCGGAGACCGACGGAACCTGACAGGCGCCGCGACGAACACGGTGACGGTCCTCGCCGCGCGACGCCGCCTGGGCAGCCGGGCGAGGAGCAGGTCCAGGTGACCACGGCCGGTCACGACCCACAGCCACCAGGCGGGCGTCTCACGGGCGGCTACGGCGGACGACGCCCGGCGGGCGAGCCCGCGCCGGAGCTCCCGGGCCGCCCTGCTCACAGTCATGGCCGTGGTGGTGGGAATGCGGGCGGCAGCCGCCCCGGCGGCGAAGGCCGGGACCGCCGGAAGCCCAGCACCGGCAACCGCCCTGCTCTTGCTGCCTGCCTGCGCCGACGACTGTCCCTGGGGACGGGCCCGATCGGGTCCCGTCCGGCGGTGGAGCATGCGTATACCCATGCCCGCATCCTTACGGGCGCAGACGCCGACGGGCTTTCCCGCGGGGGCCACGCGAGTGACGGACTACTGCGGAAGTGCGTTCAGGGGTGCACAGCCGCCCCCTCGGCCGGACGGCCCACGCGCAGGCCGGACAGCCCCCGCGCGGCGGGAGGACCGCCTACGTCCGCCCGGAAGACCGCCTGCGCCTGCCCGGAAGACCGCCTGCGTCCGCCCTGCCCAAGGCGTCTCATCACGAGCCGGAGCTGAAATTCCCGCTCCTGCGCCGGAGGCTAGTGCGCTGCCGACTCCCAGTCCGGCCCCACCCCCACCGACACGTCCAGCGGGGCGCGGAGGCGGACCGCGCCGGCCATTTCACGGCGGACGATCTCCTCGGTTGCCGCGCGCTCGCCGGGAGCGATCTCCAGGACGATTTCGTCGTGGACCTGGAGGAGCATGCGGGACTTGAGGTCCGCCTCGCGCAGCGCCCGGTCCACGTTGAGCATGGCGATCTTGACGATGTCCGCCGCCGTACCCTGGATGGGCGCGTTGAGGGCCATGCGCTCGGCCGTCTCACGGCGCTGACGGTTGTCGCTGTTGAGGTCGGGCAGATGCCGGCGCCGGCCGAAGAGGGTCTCGGTGTAGCCCGTCGCCCGTGCCTCGTCCACAACCCGGCGCAGGTAGTCCCGTACGCCACCGAAGCGCTCGAAGTAGGTGTCCATGAGCGCGCGGGCCTCGGCCGCCTCGATGTTCAGCTGCTGGGAGAGGCCGAAGGCCGACAGGCCGTACGCCAGGCCGTACGACATCGCCTTGATCTTGCGGCGCATCTCCGCGTCGACGGCCGTGCGCTCGACCGCGAAGACCTGCGAGGCGACCGTGGTGTGCAGGTCCTCGCCCGAGGTGAACGCCTCGATCAGGCCCTCGTCCTCGGAGAGGTGGGCCATCACACGCAGTTCGATCTGGCTGTAGTCCGCGGTCATGAGGGATTCGAAGCCCTCGCCGACCACGAAGCCACGCCGGATCGCCCTGCCCTCGTCCGTGCGGACCGGGATGTTCTGGAGGTTCGGGTCCGTCGAGGAGAGGCGGCCGGTCGCCGCGACCGTCTGGTTGAACGTGGTGTGGATACGGCCGTCGGCCGCGACCGTCTTGATCAGACCCTCGACGGTGACGCGCAGCTTCGCCTGCTCACGGTGGCGGAGCATGATGACCGGCAGTTCGTTGTCGGTGTGGGTGGCCAGCCAGGCGAGCGCGTCGGCGTCGGTGGTGTAGCCGGTCTTCGTCTTCTTCGTCTTCGGCAGGGCCAGCTCGCCGAAGAGGACCTCCTGGAGCTGCTTGGGCGAGCCCAGGTTGAACTCGTGGCCGGCCGCCGCGTGCGCTTCCTTCACGGCCTGCTGCACCGCGCCCGCGAACATCTGCTCCATGGCCTCCAGGTGGGCCCGGTCCGCCGCGATGCCGTGCCGCTCCATGCGCGCGAGGAGCGCGGAGGTGGGCAGCTCCATGTCACGCAGGAGGTCCGCCGCGCCCGCCTCCTGCAGGCGGCCCTCGAAGGCCTCCCCCAGGTCGAGGATCGCGCGGGCCTTCACCATCAGGGCCTCTGCCTCGGCCGCGTCGTCCGCGCCGAAGGCCAGCTGGCCGTCGGCCGCGGCGGCCGGGGCCAGCTCCCGGCCCAGGTACTCCAGGGACAGCGCGTCCAGGTCGAAGGAGCGCCGGCCCGGCTTGACGAGGTAGGCGGCGAGCGCGGTGTCCATGCTCACACCGGCGACGCTCCAGCCGTGCTCGGCGAAGGCCCGCATGGCGCCCTTGGCGTTGTGGAAGACCTTCGGCCCGCTCTCGTCGGCCAGCCAGGCCGCGAAGGCGTTCTCGTCGTTCTCGTCCAGCTGGGACGGGTCGAACCAGGCGGCCGCTCCCCCGCCCGCGGCGAGGGCGACCTCGGCCACCGAACCCGTGCCCAGCGCCCAGGTGTCGACCGTGGCGACGCCCAGGGTCTCGGTGCCGTGCCCGGCGAGCCAGCCGGCCAGCTCGCCGGCGCCGAGCACCGTGCCGTCCAGCTCCACGCCCGCCGCGACCACCGGGGTCGTCTCGGCCTCCTCGGCACCCGGGTCGACGGCGAGGAGCCGCTCACGCAGCGAGGGGTTACGGATCTCCAGGGTGTCCAGGATCATCGCGAGGGTCTTGCGGTCGTACGGCGCGCGCTCGAGGTCGGCGACCGTCTTCGGCAGCTCGACGTCCCGCACCATCTCGGTGAGCCGGCGGTTGAGCTTGACCGCCTCCAGGTGGTCGCGCAGGTTCTGCCCGGCCTTGCCCTTGACCTCGTCGACGCGCTCGACCAGGTCCGCGAACGACCCGAACTGGTTGATCCACTTCGCGGCCGTCTTCTCGCCGACTCCGGGGATGCCCGGCAGGTTGTCGGACGGGTCGCCGCGCAGGGCCGCGAAGTCGGGGTACTGCGCGGGCGTCAATCCGTACTTCTCGACGACCTTCTCCGGCGTGAACCGGGTCAGCTCGGAGACGCCCTTCGTCGGATACAGCACCGTGGTGTGCTCGGAGACCAGCTGGAAGGAGTCACGGTCACCGGTGACGATCAGCACCTCGAAGCCGGCGGCCTCGGCCTGCGTGGCGAGTGTGGCGATGACGTCGTCGGCCTCGAAGCCGTCGACCGCGAACCGCGAGACGTGCATCGCGTCGAGCAGCTCACCGATCAGCTCGACCTGGCCCTTGAACTCGTCCGGCGTCTTGGAGCGGTTCGCCTTGTACTCCGTGAACTCCTCGGAGCGCCACGTCTTGCGGGAGACGTCGAAGGCCACCGCGAAGTGCGTGGGCGACTCGTCGCGCAGCGTGTTGGCCAGCATCGACGCGAAGCCGTAGATCGCGTTCGTGGGCTGGCCCGTCGCCGTCGTGAAGTTCTCCGCGGGCAGCGCGAAGAACGCGCGGTAGGCCAGCGAGTGCCCGTCCATGAGCATCAGGCGCGGGCGGCTTTCGCCGGGGGTTCGGTCGGTCTTCTTCGATGCTGTCTCTGCCACGTCCCCGATCCTGCCACGCCGCACTGACAGTCGGGCCCGCCCATCGCACTCCCGCTGCCGCGCCCGGGCGGCGGACGGGCGGCGGACGGGCAGCCGACCGGCCGGCACCGTCCCACAATCATTGCCCCCACCCCCCGCTCCCACCCCCGCTCCCACCCTCGCTCCCGCTCCCCGCACGGCCGGGCGCGATCGCTGTCACTGCCACATGCGAGGATCCAGGCTGTCGGGGGTCCAGGGCCCGCGGCAGGGTCACTGATGTCACAGCCCCGGAAAACACAGCGCACACACAGTCGGACACAGCGCACACGCAGTCGAAGGAGAGCGTGCGATGGCAACGAAGCCGCCGAAGGCCGATCCGGTCCAGGACGCGCCGCAGGTCGCGGAGCCGAAGCACGCGGCCGCGGGGCTCCCGGCCGTCGGGCACTCCCTGCGCGTCGCGAGGCAGCAGATGGGCGTGAAGCGCACCGCCCTGACGCTGCTGCGCGTCAACCAGAAGGACGGCTTCGACTGCCCGGGCTGCGCCTGGCCGGAGCCGGACCACCGGCACGCGGCGGAGTTCTGCGAGAACGGCGCGAAGGCGGTCGCCGAGGAGGCCACCCTGCGCCGGGTCACCCCGGAGTTCTTCGCCGCGCACTCCGTCCAGGACCTCAACGGGCGCAGCGGCTACTGGCTGGGCCAGCAGGGACGGCTCACACACCCCATGTATCTCCCCGAAGGAGGAGATCACTACGAGCCGGTCACCTGGGAGCGCGCCTTCGACATCGTGGCCGAGGAGATCACCGCGCTCGGCTCGCCCGACGAGGCCCTCTTCTACACCTCGGGCCGTACCAGCAACGAGGCCGCGTTCCTCTACCAGCTGTTCGCCCGCGAGCTCGGCACCAACAACCTGCCGGACTGCTCGAACATGTGCCACGAGTCGTCGGGCTCGGCGCTGAGCGAGACGATCGGCATCGGCAAGGGCAGCGTCCTGCTGGAGGACCTCTACAAGGCCGACCTGATCATCGTCGCCGGCCAGAACCCGGGCACCAACCACCCGCGGATGCTCTCCGCCCTGGAGAAGGCCAAGGCGAACGGCGCGCGGATCATCACCGTCAACCCGCTGCCCGAGGCGGGCCTGGAACGCTTCAAGAACCCGCAGACCCCCCAGGGCATGCTCAAGGGCGCCACGCTCACCGACCTGTTCCTCCAGATCCGCACCGGCGGCGACCAGGCCCTCTTCCGTCTCCTCAACAAGCTGATCCTCGAGACGCAAGGCGCCACCGACCAGGCCTTCATCGACGAACACACCCACGGCTACGAGGAGTTCGCCGCCGCCGCCCGCGCCGCCGACTGGGACGAGACGCTCACGGCGACCGGCCTCACGCGCGAGGAGATCGACGAGGCCCTGCGCATGGTGCTCGCCTCCGAACGCACCATCGTCTGCTGGGCCATGGGTCTCACCCAGCACAAGCACTCCGTCCCGACCATCCGCGAGGTGGTCAACTTCCTGCTGCTGCGCGGCAACATCGGCCGCCCGGGCGCGGGCGTGTGCCCGGTGCGCGGCCACTCGAACGTGCAGGGCGACCGCACGATGGGCATCTTCGAGCGGCCCGCCCCCGCCTTCCTGGACGCCCTGGAGAAGGAGTTCGGCTTCGCTCCGCCGCGCGAGCACGGCTACGACGTCGTACGCGCCATCCGCGCGCTGCGCGACGGCGAGGCGAAGGTCTTCTTCGCCATGGGCGGCAACTTCGTCTCCGCGTCCCCCGACACGGACGTCACGGAGGCCGCCATGCGGCGCGCCCGGCTGACCGTGCACGTGTCGACGAAGCTCAACCGCTCGCACGTCGTCACAGGCGCGCGTGCGCTGATCCTGCCGACACTCGGCCGCACGGAGCGGGACCTCCAGGGCAGTGGCGAGCAGTTCGTGACGGTCGAGGACTCCATGGGCATGGTGCACGCCTCCCGCGGCCGTCTGGAGCCCGCGAGCGCGCACCTGCTGTCCGAGCCGGCCATCGTGTGCCGCCTCTCACGCCGCGTCCTCGGCGCCGGCAGCAAGGTGCCGTGGGAGGAGTTCGAGAAGGACTACGCGACGATCCGCGACCGCATCGCGCGCGTGATCCCCGGCTTCGAGGACTTCAACGCCCGCGTCGCACACCCCGGCGGCTTCACCCTTCCCCACGCCCCGCGCGACGAGCGCCGCTTCCCGACAGCCACCGGCAAGGCGAACTTCACCGCCGCGCCGGTCGAGTACCCCGAGCTGCCCGAGGGCCGGCTGCTGCTGCAGACGCTGCGCTCGCACGACCAGTACAACACCACGATCTACGGCCTCGACGACCGCTACCGGGGCATCAAGAACGGCCGCCGGGTCGTGCTGGTCAACCCCGAGGACGCACGCACGCTGGGCGTCGCCGACGGCTCGTACGTCGACCTGGTGAGCGAGTGGAAGGACGGTGTGGAGCGGCGGGCGCCCGGCTTCCGGGTCGTGCTCTACCCGACGGCGCGGAGCTGCGCGGCCGCCTACTACCCGGAGACCAACGTCCTGGTCCCGCTGGACGCCACCGCGGACACCAGTAACACCCCGGCCAGCAAGTCCGTCGTCGTGCGTCTGGAACAATCGGCGACCGACTGAGCGTTTGCTCAGTCACCACTGGACTTGGATCGACGAACATCGACGAACGGAGCCGGGCCCCATGGGCGAGCAGCAGCACGTGAAGTTCCCGCAAGAGGTCATCGACGAGTACGCCGCGCTCGGCGTCGACCTGCCCGCCCTGTTCTCCGCCGGTCACCTCGGCACCCGCATGGGCGTCCAGATCGTCGAGGCGTCCGCCGAGCGCGTCGTCGGCACCATGCCCGTCGAGGGCAACACCCAGCCCTACGGCCTCCTGCACGGCGGCGCCTCCGCCGTCCTCGCCGAGACCCTCGGCTCCGTCGGCTCCATGCTCCACGGCGGCAGCACCAAGATCGCCGTCGGCGTCGACCTCAACTGCACCCACCACCGCGGAGTCCGCTCCGGGCTGGTCACCGGCGTGGCCACCCCCGTCCACCGCGGGCGCACCACGGCAACGTACGAGATCGTCATCTCCGACGAGGACGGCAAGCGCGTGTGCACCGCCCGCCTGACCTGCCTGCTGCGAGACGCAGCGACGACCACTTCAGGCTGACAGCACGCTCCGGTGCCGTACGCAACGCACGACACCGGAGCGGAAACACCTCCCTCAACCGGCACGCCAGGAGTTCTTCTCGGCCGCCAGGCAGAACCGCCACCGCATACGACTCAGGGGGCTGGTGTCGCAGCACACCTGCTGCGACACCAACCCCCCACTCCACGCTCGAACCAGCCGTCAGGCCGCGCCCTCACCGAGATACGCCGCCCGGATCCGCGAGTCGGCCAGCAGCTCCCGAGCATCACCCGACATCGCCACCGAACCGGTCTCCAGCACATAACCACGATGCGCAAGAGCCAGCGCCTGCGTGGCGTTCTGCTCCACCAGCAGCACCGTGGTGCCCTGCTGATTGATCTCCTGCACGATGTCGAAGATCTGCTGCACGATCAGCGGAGCCAGACCCATCGACGGCTCATCCAGCAACAGCAGCTCCGGCTTGCCCATCAGAGCACGGCCGATCGCCAGCATCTGCTGCTCACCGCCCGACAGCGTGCCCGCCATCTGCCCACGCCGCTCAGCCAACCGCGGAAAGAGCGTGAACACCCGGTCGATGTCGGCAGAGTCCACCGCCTTGAAGCGGTACGCACCCATCTCCAGGTTCTCGCGCACCGACATCGTCGCGAACACCCGTCGCCCCTCAGGCACATGCCCGATCCCGAAGTGCACCAGCTCGTGCGACTTGATTCCGTCGATACGCTCCCCGTGCAGCCGCACCTCACCATGGCGAGGCCGCAGCATGCCCGAAACAGTACGCAGCGTCGTCGTCTTGCCCGCGCCGTTGCCACCGAGCAGGGCCACGATCTCGCCCTCACGCACCGTCAGATCGATGCCCTTGATCGCTTCGATCGCGCCATAGAACACCCGCAGGCCCACCAGCTCAAGCAGCGTGCCACCCGAACCGCCGACACCGCCCGACTCCTTGTGCAGCTCCGTCGTCGCGCTCACTGGCTGCTCTCCTCGTCCGACGCCGACTGCTGCTCGGCGATGATGTTCTGGACCTCCTCGGCGCCCTCCGCCGAAGAGCCGAGGTACGCCTCGATCACCGCCGGATGCTGCTGCACCTCACTCGGCGTCCCCTCGGCGATCTTCTTGCCGAAGTTGAGGACCATCACCCGGTCCGCCACCGACATCACCAGCCGCATGTCGTGCTCGATCAGCAGCACACTCACGCCCAGCTCATCGTTGATCCGGCGGATCAGCTGCTCCAACTCCAGCTTCTCCGTCGGGTTGGTACCGGCAGCCGGCTCATCCAGCAGCAACACCTGCGGATCCGTCGCCAACGCCCGCGCGATCTCCAGACTGCGCTGATCGCCGTAACTCAGACTGCCCGCAATCTCGTTGAGCTTGCTCTCAAGCCCCACGAACTTCAGCAGACGGTGCGCCCGCTCATCGCTCAGCCGCTCCGCCCGACGCGCCCTCGGCAACCCCAGCATGATCGCAACCGGACCCGCCTTCAGCCGGGTCTCCGCCGCGATCTTCACGTTCTCCAGCGCCGTCAGCGCCGAGAACAACCGGATGTTCTGGAACGTACGCGCCAGACCCAACCGGTTCACAATGTGCGGCTTGCTCCCCAGCAGCGACTTCTCACCGCCGTCCTTCGGACGGAAGACGATACGCCCCTCCTGCGGCGTATACGCCCCCGTAAGGGAGTTGAACAGCGACGTCTTGCCCGCACCGTTCGGACCGATCACCGCGAGGATCTCTCCCCGGCGCATCTTCAGATCCACATGGTCCAGACACACCAGACCACCGAACCTCAGGGTCACATCCGAAGTCTGCAGCACCAACTCCGCGTCATCCGACGCAGGCCCCACAGCCTCAGTCGGGTCGCTCGTCACATCGGTGGTCATCAGAACTTGCCTCCCGCCGGCTCGGACATCGCATCCGCATCGCCGATACCCTCCTCCGCCATCTTCAGCTCACGCTGCCGACGACGGGAAGGCCAGATGCCCTGCGGCCGGTAAATCATCATGATCACAAGCAGCGCGCCCAGGTACATGTACCGGTCGGACGGATCCACATAGTCCTTCAGCGCCTCCGGCAGCCACACCAGCACCGCCGCACCCGCGAGCACGCCCGGAATCGACCCCATGCCACCGAAGATGACGTACGCCAGGATCAGAATCGACTGCAGCAGCGGAAACACCTCAGGGTTGATGTACCCGTACTTACTCGTGAAGATCACACCCGCGACACCCGAGGTCGACGCACCGATCGCAAACGCCATCAGCTTGAACCGCACCGTGTCCACACCGTTCGCCGCGGCAGCGATCTCGTCCTCACGGATCGCCGTCCACGCCCGACCCACCCGCGAGTTCTCAAGCCGCGAGAACAACACGATCACCAGCACGATGAAGAAGACCAGCAAATACCAGTACGGCAGCGGCTTGATCGACCACTCGTACTTGATCCCCGCGAAATCGACCGAAAAGTCAGGAATCAACCGGGCACCCTGCGGACCACCCGTGATCCCGTCCGCGTTCTTCGCGACCAGATAGATGATCTCGTGGAAACCCAGGGTCACAATCGCCAGATAGTCACCCCGCAGCCGCAGCGTCGGAGCACCCAGCAGCAGACCCGTGAGCAGACAGGTCACCACCGCGATGGGAATCACCCAGAAGTTGTTCAGAACCACCGGAGGCTGCACCGGCAGATGCCCTGTCCAGTACGCCGTCGAGTACGCGCCCACCGCGAAGAAGGCGAAGAACCCCAGGTCCAGCAGACCAGCCCAGCCGATCACCACATTCAGGCCGATCGCAAGCAGCGCAAAGATCGCGATCTGGTCGACCAGCAACGTCTGCCACTGCCGCGCCAGACCCGACGGAATCGTCAGCGCCAGCACGAGGACGAGCAGGATCAGACCCCAGCGCAGCCGCTTGTCCGCCTGAAAACGCGCCTGCACAGCACCGACCGGGCCGCCCACACCCGACTTCGCCTTAGCCGCGACACCCCGGACCGCGTCCGCCGCGAACTCCCGCAGCGCCCACACACCGACCGTGATCGCCAGGCACACCCACAAGTTACCGCCGGTGAAAGTGCCCTTGACCGAGAAGAAGATGTCACGCGTATTGCCCTGCTCACCCGTCATCAGAGCCAGCAGCACACCCAGCGCCACCATCGCCCACAACCGGGTGAACCGCTCCTGCTGATACCAGGCCCGACGACGCAGCCTGCTCGCCGCAGAGGGAGTCAGCTTCTCCGACGTGTCCACCGCACTCATGCCGCCCTCCCCACACGCTCACCGAGGATGCCCATCGGACGGAACATCAGCACCAGAATCAGCACCACCATCGCGGACACACTCCGCCACTCGTCACCGAGCAGCGGCACCGTCATCGTCTCCACGATGCCGATCAGAATGCCGCCCGCCATCGCCCCACGGATATTGCCGATACCACCCACGACAGCCGCCGCGAACGCCGTGATACCGGGAATGAAACCCATCGTGTACGAAACCTGATTCAGGTTGGCGAACAAGAACCCCGCCACACCACCCAGCACACCACCGATGATGAACGTGCGGGAGATCACCTTGTCGATGTCCACACCCATCAGACCGGCCACCTCGGCGTCCTGCGCGACCGCCCGGATGCCCTTGCCCAGCTTGGTCCGGTTCACCACCAGGTCGAGAGCGATCATCATCACCACGGCCGTCGCGAACTGCAGCAGCTGAGTGATGTTCACGCCCGCACCGAACACGCTGAACACGTTGTGGTTGTCGTACATCTCCGGCAGCGTCATCGGATCACGCCCGAACAGCTTGCCGGCCAGGTTGTAAAGGAAGAACGAAGCACCGATAGCGGTGATCAAGAAGATCAGCCTCGGAGCGCCACGTCTGCGCAACGGCCGGTACGCAACCTTCTCCAGACCGTACGCCGTCACACCGCCGAACAGCGCGGACCCCACCATCGCGAGAGCGACGAAGCCGACCGAGGCCAGAGCCGAAGGACTGCTCCCCGGATCCACGAGCTGAAGGACGATGAGACTGCCGTAGGCGCCCAGCATGAACACCTCGCTGTGCGCGAAGTTGATCAGCTGCAGCACGCCGTACACCAGCGTGTAGCCGATGGCGATGACGGCGTACAGCGAGCCGAGCATCACCCCTAGGACGAGATAGTCCCAGAATTCCTGAAGGGACATGAAGCTGTCTTCCTTGTGGGAGCCGAGCGGACCACCGCGCTCATGGCGACAGAAGCGGCCCGCGGCGGAACATGGGGGATCAGACGAACATGGGGGATCAGACACGGCTGTCGAACCCACCTCGCAGACAGGGGGCCAGGAGAACTAGCGTCTCCCAGCCCCCTGTCGCACGGCATCAGCCGATCAAGCGCCGACGTCAGCCAATCAGGTCGTTGACGTTGCCCTGGTACACGATCTTGCCGTTCTTGACCTGGTACAGGTACACGTCCGTACCCTTGAACTCACCGTTCTCATCGAACGAGAAGGTCTTCGTCAGACCCTTGTAGGACGCCTTCGCCAGCGCGTCACGCAGCGCCTCACGCTGAACGTCACCCTTCAGACCCTTGATCTGCTCAATGATCATGTTGGTGATGTCGTACGCCTCAGCGGAGTACGTACCCGGAGCCCGGTTGAACTCCTTCTGGTAGTCCGCCGCGAACGCCTTCGTACCCGCCTCGACCGTGGCGTCGGTGCACGGGCAGGTCAAGTACCAGTTCTCCGCCGCACTGCCGGCCAGCTCGACGAACTTCGCGTCGTTCGAACCGTCACCCGAGATACCCGCGCCCGTGTAGCCCGCTTCCTTCAGCTTCTTCGCGAACGGCGCCAGATCCTGGTAGTAGCCGGCGTAGATCAGCGCGTCAGCCTTGGAGTTGACGACATCCTTCGCCGTCGCCGAGTAGTCCGGCGTCTTCTGCGGCACGGACTTCTTGACGACCGTGATACCGGCCTCCTTCAGTCCCTTCTCCGCGACACCCGCCAGACCCACGCCGTAGTCGGTCTTGTCGTCGATCAGGTAGACCTTCTTGGCCTGCAGCTTCTTGGCGTAGTACGTCGCCATGGCCGCACCCTGCATGTTGTCGTTCGGGACACCCCGCAGGAAGCTCGTGAACTTGTTCTTCGGGTCCGTCAGCAGCGGGTTGGTCGCCGAAGGCGACACCGTCACCAGACCCGACTCCGCGTACAGCGGAGACGACGTGTTCGTCGGACCCGAGAACGCCGGACCCACCACCGCGACGACACTCTCGTCGTCGATGACCTTCTGCGCGGCCGTCGGCGCCTTGTCCGGCAGACCCTGGTCGTCAGCGGCCACGTACTCCAGCTTCTTGTCCAGGTCGCCCTTGGCGTTCGCCTCCTTGATGGCAAGCTTCACGCCGTTCTGCATGTTCTCGCCCAGAGCGACGTTGTCACCCGAGAGCGGACCCTGGAAAGCGATCTTGTAAGTGTCTCCGTCACTGCCGGAGTCACTGCTGCACCCGGTCAACGCCAGGGCACCCGCCGCCAGCGGAATTGCGAGCTTGACGATGGTTTTGTTGAGCATTAGGGACCCCCTGGAGCCGCCCGAACGACCTAGACAATGAGGGAAGTTGGCAGACCCCTCACAGGACACCGCATTACCCGCGCGGTGTGCGGGGAATGTAATCAGGCTCCCGGCCCCTCCGATAGGTGACCACAGGATGTGTGATCGCCCTGTGACCTCGGTCATGCGTCGGAAACAGAACGCCCCTTACCGGAAACCGGACATGTACACCGCGAACCTCAAGATCCAGACAACTCGCACAGGCCCCTCACAGCCAACGGCCAACAGGCCCGGAACAGAGGGACAGAGAGCCCAAACGCCACAAAGGAGGACCGCGACATGAACAACAGACTGCTCAGCGGCCTCATCGGCCTCACCGCCGGAATCGCAGCCACCACCGGCACAGCAGCTGCACTCTGGCCGAAACCCACCCCACCAGCCGACCTCCGCCCCCTGGA
This sequence comes from Streptomyces sp. NPDC002088, assembly GCF_040296605.1. NCBI lineage: Bacteria > Bacillati > Actinomycetota > Actinomycetes > Kitasatosporales > Streptomycetaceae > Streptomyces > Streptomyces sp. NPDC002088. The sequence goes on from NZ_JBEOXO010000006.1 coordinate 108,365, forward strand.
GATCAACCCCGACACCCCAGCAGTACGCAGCGGCAACCTCACCTTCGACACCATCGGCCTACGCTGCGGCATCATCACCGTCGTCGGCACCCACGCCGAACACTGGGCCAAAGGCCGACTCTGCCGCGTCCGCATCACCGTGACCTCCCAGGACTCCGTCTTCGGCGAAATCGACAACAACCTCCACCGACTCACCCTCGACAACGGCCGCACCCTCCCCCTCGACCGCGAAGCCACCCAGATCAAACGCCAACCCCTCGAAACCGAGGTCGCCGCACACGGCCAGATCACCTACGACCTCTGGTTCGACCTACCCAAGAACACCCGGCCCACCAACCTCCGCGTCCGGGCAAACGAAGAAGAGCCCCCAGCCACCATCCCGCTCCCCGAGCGAGACTGGGCCGAGGGCTCCGCATAGGCACGCAGCACACGCCGCACGCCACACGCCGCTCGTCGCCGCTATTCGCCGCTCTTCGCAGCCTTCTTCTCGTCCGCGTCCAGAATGACCGCCTCGGCCACCTGCTGCATGGACATACGGCGATCCATGGACGTCTTCTGGATCCACCGGAACGCGGCGGGCTCCGTCAGCCCGTACTCCGTCTGCAGGATCGACTTCGCCCGGTCCACCAGCTTCCGCGTCTCCAGACGCTGCGAGAGGTCGGCGACCTCCCGCTCCAGCTCCTTCAGCTCCGTGAAGCGCGACACGGCCATCTCGATCGCCGGCACGACATCACTCTTACTGAACGGCTTCACCAGGTACGCCATCGCACCGGCGTCCCGAGCCCGCTCCACGAGGTCGCGCTGCGAGAACGCGGTCAGCATGAGCACCGGCGCGATCCGCTCCTCGGCGATCTTCTCCGCCGCCGAGATGCCGTCCAGCTTGGGCATCTTCACGTCGAGAATCACCAGGTCCGGCTGGTGCTCACGGGCGAGCTCAACGGCCCGCTCACCGTCACCGGCCTCACCGACGACGGCGTACCCCTCCTCCTCCAGCATCTCTTTGAGATCGAGCCGGATCAGGGCCTCGTCCTCGGCGATGACGACACGGGTCGTCAGCGGAGGCACGTGCGACTTGTCGTCGTCGGGCGCGTCTACGGGCTGGGGCGACTCGGGGGCGGTCACGAAGGCTCCTCGTTCAGGGCAGGGGTGCTGCTGACAAGAGCCTACCTAGCTGATGCAACCATTGGTCACCGGGTACACTCCCAGCAGCACTCAAGCCGGGTTGGCGCAACTGGTTGACGCGGAGGTCTCAAACACCTCTGTCCGAAAGGACGTGTGGGTTCGAATCCCATACCCGGCACCGGAAAAGCGGATGCTCACGTTCTCGTGAACATCCGCTTTTTGCTGCACTCCGTCACGATGAGTGACACAGGGTGGCCAATTGAACTTCCACGGCACAGAAGTGCGACAGAAGGCCCTCACGCTGCTGCGCAGTGGCACACGGAACGCGCGAAACGCAGCGAGTGCTCAGGGAAACACAGCCCAAGTACTGACCCCTACTTGGGACTGTCGTCCTCCCCGACATGGTGCACCCGGACCAGGTTCGTGGACCCCGGCATCCCCGGAGGCGACCCCGCCGTAATCACGACCACATCCCCCTTCTGACACCGCCCGTACTTCAGCAGCAGCTCGTCCACCTGGTCGACCATCGCGTCCGTCGACTCGACGTGCGGGCCGAGGAACGTCTCCACGCCCCACGTCAGGTTCAGCTGCGACCGCGTGGCCGGCTCCGGGGTGAAGGCCAGGAGGGGGATCGGGGAGCGGTAGCGGGAGAGGCGGCGGGCCGTGTCGCCGGACTGGGTGAAGGCGACCAGGAACTTCGCGCCGAGGAAGTCGCCGATCTCCGCTGCCGCGCGAGCGACCGCGCCGCCCTGGGTGCGGGGCTTGTTGCGTTCCGTCAGCGGCGGGAGGCCCTTCGCCAGGATGTCCTCCTCCGCCGCTTCCACGATCTTCGCCATCGTGCGGACCGTCGCCACCGGATACTTGCCCACGCTCGTCTCGCCGGACAGCATCACCGCGTCGGTGCCGTCGATGACCGCGTTGGCCACGTCCGAGGCCTCGGCTCGGGTCGGACGCGAGTTCTCGATCATCGAGTCGAGCATCTGCGTCGCGACGATCACCGGCTTGGCGTTGCGCTTCGCCAGCTTGATCGCGCGCTTCTGGACGATCGGGACCTGTTCCAGGGGCATCTCGACGCCCAGGTCGCCCCGCGCGACCATGATCCCGTCGAACGCCGCGACGATGTCGTCGATGTTCTCCACCGCCTGAGGCTTCTCCACCTTGGCGATGACGGGGATGCGGCGACCCTCCTCGTCCATGATCCGGTGGACGTCCTCGATGTCCTTGCCGCTCCGGACGAAGGAGAGGGCGATGACGTCGAAGCCGGTGCGGAGCGCCCAGCGCAGGTCCGCCTCGTCCTTCTTGGAGAGGGCGGGGACCGATACCGCGACCCCTGGCAGGTTGAGGCCCTTGTGGTCGGAGATCACGCCTCCCTCCACCACGCGCGTGTGGACACGCGGGCCGTCGACCTCCGTGACCTCCAGGCAGACCTTGCCGTCGTCCACGAGGATGCACTCCCCGGACGTCACGTCCTTCGCCAGGCCGGCGTACGTCGTACCGCAGGTGTGGCGGTCGCCTTCGACGCCCTCCTCGACGGTGATCGTGAAAGCATCCCCGCGTTCAAGGAGTACGGGGCCTTCCGTGAAGTGGCCGAGTCGGATCTTCGGGCCCTGAAGGTCGGCGAGGAGGCCGACGCTGTGGCCGGTTTCGTCGGAGGCCTTGCGTACGCGTTGGTAGCGCTCCTCGTGTTCGGCGTATTCGCCGTGGCTGAGGTTGAGGCGGGCGACGTCCATTCCGGCGTCGACCAGGGCTTTGATCTGGTCGTACGAGTCGGTGGCGGGGCCCAGGGTGCAGACGATTTTGGCTCGGCGCATGTTTCGAGCCTAGGGCTTACCGGTGGGTAGAGAATTGGCGCTGCATGACTACTCAACAACCTTTGTGTGAAGGGCTATTGACAACTGTTGAATTGTGCGGTGGTGCGCTCCGATGAGCGTTTCATCGGTTGAATGTCGCTTACAGTCGGGGCGGGGTCATCGTGAAGCGGGCGTTGACCTGTGCGTGGAGGCGTTGGCGTTGGGGTTCGAGGTCCAGGGGTGCCGCGGCGGTGTCCTCGGCGGCTCCGGCGTAGGCCATGGATCGCATGCGGCCGGGGGCTTGCGGGTACGCAGGCGGGGCGTTTTCCGCGCCGATGTCGGCGAGTTCCACGAGTGCGGCGAGTGAGGTCCCGAGTGCTTCCGCGTACTCGCGGGCGCGCTGGACCGCTTCCCGTACCGCCTTCTGGCGTACTTCGCGGTGTGCCGGTGAGTCGGGGCGCAGGGCCCACCAGGGGCCGTTGACGCTGGTGAGGTCGAGGTCGGCGAGGCGTGTGATGAGTTCGCCGAGTGCGGTGAAGTCGGTGAGTTCGGCGGTGACGTAGACGGTGCCGTGGTAGGTGCGGATGCGTTCGCCGCGGCCGTGTTTGGTGAGTTCTGGGGTGATGGAGAAGGCGCCGGTTTCGAGGCGTTCGACTGTTTCTCCGTATGTCTTGACGAGGTCGAGGACGGTTGTGTTGCGGCGGGTGAGGTCGTCGAGGGCGGAGCGTCTGTCCTTGCCGCGTGCGCTGACCGTCACGATGATCCGGGCGAGCTCGGGGTCGACCTCGAGGCGGGCCTCCCCGCGGACGGCGATGCGTGGGGCGTCGGGGGTTCCGTAGGGGACGGCGGGTGGCTGGGCGTCGGGGACTGAGGGGGAGGTCATACGCCCAACTCTGTCACCAGTTGACGGATTGGGGGGCCTGAAGTGACCGGCCAAGTCACCAGATCGAAACCTGCCGGACCTGTCGCCGTCCGTCATGGACGGGTCAGAATCTACGCGCGTTGTTGACCGTTCCCCGAGGAGAACCAGACATGCCGTTGAACCGTCGGAAGTTCCTGAAGAAGTCCGCCGCGACCGGGGCGGGGGTGGCGATCGCCGGTGCCGCGGCGGCTCCGGCGGCCGAGGCCGCGGAGGCGAAGAAGCCGGCCACGCCGGTGAAGCGGTACTCGCTGACGGTGATGGGCACGACCGACCTGCACGGGCACGTCTTCAACTGGGACTACTTCAAGGACGCGGAGTACACGGACGCCAAGGGCAACGCGCAGGGGCTGGCTCGTATCTCGACGCTGGTGAACCAGGTCCGCGAGGACAAGGGCCGCTGCAACACGCTGCTGCTGGACGCGGGCGACACGATCCAGGGCACGCCGCTGACGTACTACTACGCGAAGGTCGATCCGATCACCGCCAAGGGTGGTCCGGTGCATCCGATGGCGCAGGCGATGAACGCGATCGGCTATGACGCGGCGGCGCTGGGCAACCACGAGTTCAACTACGGCATCGAGACGCTGCGTAAGTTCGAGGATCAGCTCGACTTCCCGCTGCTGGGTGCCAACGCCGTGGACGCGAAGACGCTGAAGCCGGCCTTCCCGCCCTACTTCATCAAGAAGTTCCACGTGCCGGGTGCCCCGCCGGTGAAGGTCGCCGTGCTCGGTCTGACCAACCCGGGCATCGCGATCTGGGACAAGGCGTATGTGCAGGGCAAGCTGGCGTTCCCGGGTCTGGAGGAGCAGGCGGCGAAGTGGGTGCCGAAGCTGAAGTCGCTGGGTGCGGACGTGGTGATCGTGTCGGCGCACTCGGGTTCCTCCGGCACGTCGTCGTACGGTGACCAGCTGCCGTACGTCGAGAACTCGGCGGCGTTGGTGGCGCAGCAGGTGCCGGACATCGACGCGATCCTCGTGGGGCACGCGCACCTGGAGATCCCGGAGCTGAAGGTCGTCAACGAGAAGACCGGCAGGACGGTGGTGTTGTCGGAGCCGTTGGCGTTCGCGGAGCGGCTGTCGCTGTTCGATGTGGAGCTGGTCTTCCAGAAGGGCCGGTGGGTGGTCGAGTCGGTGGCGGCGTCGGTTCTGAACTCGAACTCGGTCGCGGACGACCCGAAGATCACCAAGCTGCTGAGCGACGAGCACGCGAAGGTCGTCGAGTACGTCAATCAGGTCGTGGGCACCGCGACGGACACTCTGACGACGGTCGACGCCCGTTACAAGGACGCGCCGATCATCGACTTGATCACCAAGGTGCAGGAGGATGTGGTGAAGGCGGCCCTGGCGGGCACGTCCTATGCCTCGGTGCCGGTGATCGCGCAGGCTTCGCCGTTCTCGCGGACGTCGGAGATCCCGGCGGGCAACGTGACGATCCGGGATCTGTCGAGCCTGTATGTGTACGACAACACGCTGGTCGCGAAGTTGATGACGGGTGCGCAGGTGCGGGCGTACCTGGAGTACTCGGCGGAGTACTTCGTGCAGACGGCCGCGGATGCGGTGGTCGACACGGAGAAGCTGACGAACGCGGGTGGCCGTCCGGACTACAACTACGACTATGTGTCGGGTCTGGCGTACGAGATCGACATCGCTCAGGCGGCGGGTTCGCGGATCAAGAATCTGACGTACAACGGTGCGGCGCTGGACGATGCGCAGCAGTTCGTGCTTGCGGTGAACAACTATCGTGCCAATGGTGGCGGGGCGTTCCCGTATGTGGCCTCGGCGACCGAGTTGTGGTCGGAGTCGACGGAGATTCGTACGCGGATCTCGGAGTGGGTGACTGCGAAGGGGGTCCTGGACCCGAAGGACTTCGCGTCGGTGGACTGGGAGCTGACGCGGAACGGCACGCCGGTCTTCTGAGCTGCCTGTTGAGGCCGTCTGTTGAGGCCGTCTTCTCGTGCGGTGCCGGGCGGTGCGGGGTGTCGGGTCCCGCACCGCCCGTGTGGTGTCAGAGCAGGCTGGTCACGGTGTTCTGGATGGCGGCGACGTTTCCGGCGATCCCGGCTGTGGCTTCGACCGCGGGGGCGATGAAGCCGAGCCAGCGCAGCAGGGTGGTGCGGCGGGGCTCGTCGCGGGTGAGTTCCGCTTCGACGTGTTCGGCGGCGTCGACGAGTTCCGCGCCGTCTTCGTACTGGTCCTGGTCGCGGCGGAGTTGTTCGAGCAACAGACGTGCTGCGGCGCGCAGTTCGGCGATGGCGGCGTCGCGGTCGGCTTCGGCCGGGGTACCTGTGGTCGCCGTCGAGTGGTTGAGGGCGACGGCGCTGCTGTCGATGTGGACGTCTCCGCCCGCGTAGATGCCGCTGTTGCTGGTCCCGCCGTTTGTCTCTGACATGGCGTCACCTTCCTCGGTTGCTCTTGGCGGCGGGCGGGGTGGCGGCGGGTGGGCCGGTGCGTCCCGGCGACACGGGAGTGCCGGCGGTCTGGCCGCGCCTGAAGATGCCGGCGATGCTGCCGCCGGTGCCGACGGCGGAGTCGTTGAGTGTCATGTTTCCGCCGGCGTACAGGCCGTTGTTGTAGATGGTGGTCTGCCGCTGTACCAGGTCGCTGGAGTCGATGTTGTGGTCCTCGATGAACTCCACCAGTGCGTCCAGTACCCGGTGTTCGACCGTTTTGGCGTACAGCTCCCGGTCGAGTTCCTGGAAGTAGCGGTAGTAGAGGTGGTCACTCGCGGCGTCCCTGATGCTGAAGGACGCTCCGTAGTTGAAGGTGCGGTGGCGGATCTCCCGTGCCTGGCGGCGTTGTTTGCGGTGTTCGGTGAGCGGCGCGAAAAGGCCTGCGATCACTGAGGAGGGTGATCTGACGAGCAGTCCCGGCGCGCGGAGCGCGGCGGCGCCCACGAGGTTCCACCACTGGCGGAATGTGGGTGATCCGAGGAGCTGGTCGGCGATGCGGTACCGCTCGCGGACGGGGGCGAGGAGGGAGCTGCTGCCCTCGATGAAGAGCATTTTGTGGTCGGACAGCAGTGCGCATCGCAGGAAGAGGGTGGCGGCGAGTTCGCCGCTCCAGCCGGTGACCCGGATGGCCAGGTAGGGGCGGGCACGGCCTTTGCCGTCCTCGCGCAGCTCGTGCAGGAGGTCCGGTGAGACTCTCTCCTTGGGTGGTCCGTCGGTGTCGGGCAGCACTTCGGCCCGGGTGCGGTCGTCGACGCCGTAGAGCAGGTCCGCGCCGTTGACCAGGAGGAGGTTCTCGACGTGGACGCCGGGCAGTTTGAGGTCGCCGACCTGGGCGGCGAGGTAGTCGTTGAGCTGGTGGACGGTGAAGGGGATGACCTGCTCGCCCTGCTGGGATCGCGAGGTGTCGAGGGCGAACGACCAGGTGTTCGTGGCTCGTCCGTAGCCGATGAAGGGTGTGTAGGGCGAGAAGACGACGACGTTGCCCCGGTCTCGTTTCTCGATGGCGTCGATGCGTCGTCGGTTTTCGGGTGTGAGTGGTTGGGGGGCTTGGTCGGGGGTGAAGTTTTCTCGTTTGAGCTGGCCGGAGACGACACCGTAGTGGACCGTGAGGGATTCGGCGGCGACGATGATCCAGGCCACGAGGAGGCCGAGGATCAGGGGCAGGGCCAGGTCGCCGGTGGCGGCCATCAAGATCACCATGGCCAGGAGGAGCAGGGTGAGGATGACGTCCCGGCGGACCTGGCGGCCGCGGGCGGCCAGGGCGTGCCGGAGTACGCAGGCGAGGTCGACGCCCGGTGAGGAGGCGACGGCTCGGCGCGGTTCCTCCAGGATCTGCTCGACGGCTCTGCGGGCGAACTGGGTGTCGGTGTGGACGGCGGTGCACAGGTAGCGGGTGACGTCGCGCGCGAAGCGGGGCGCCAGGGCGGCCGAGGGAGTGGCCGTGGGTGTCGTTGGTGCGGGGATGGTGGGGTGCGCGGCGGTGGTGGGCGGTGAGGTGTGGTGGGGCTGTGTCGAGGTGGTGGTCGGGGTCCCGCCGGCGGGGGCGAGCGGGTTGAAGACGCGTACGGTGCCGCACTGGCCGCAGGTGGTGTAGTTACGGTCGTTGGCGGCTCCGCAGTGCGGGCACTGGAGGGTCGTAGGTGTCATGGTCGGCTGTCTCTGCTCGGCACGCGGGAGCGTGCGGTGGGGTGGGTGGGGTGGGTCGGGTCACGTTGTGGACGCCGTTGGGTGTCCGGGTGGCTTGTCGTCCTGGGTGTGCTGCGGGATGGGCGGTGACGTGCCGGGGGTCGGGGCGTTCTCGGAGTCGGTGGGTGTCCGGGTGTTCTCGGAGCGGATGGACGACGGGGTGTTCTCGGAGTCGTCGGGCGTTGAGTCGTTCGCGGAGTCGCCGGGCTTCGGGTCGTTCTCGGAGCCGGTGGGTGTGGTGCTGCGGGGCTGTTCGCGGGCGGTGTGCCGTGAGGGGTGCGGGGACTTGGTGGGGGTGGTGCTGTGGGACGGCCCGTGGTTGGGTCCGGGTCCTGCGTCGGCCTGGCCGTCCGGCGACACGATGCGCAGCAGGGCTGCTGCTGCCACCAGGGCCGTGGCGGTGAGCAGGAGTCGGCTGTGCGGCCGGAGTGTGTGGCGGGTGGGCACGGCGATCAGTCCATGTACTCCGCCGACACGGTCAAGTACTCCTGGCTGACCGGCTGTTCGGTGAATCCGGGTGCGGAGCGCGGGATCTGCATCTCGCCTGCCCGGGAGGAGGCGACGAGTGAGTTGAGGAGGCTGCCGAGGGCTTCCAGCAGGGCGTGGTCCTGGTCGACGCCCGAGTCGGCGAGGAAGGCGGCCTTGGTGGCGACCTTGCCGAGCACGTCGGGGTTGGCGGCGCCGAAGCCGTAGCTGATGACGTGCGGGTATCGGTGCCAGGAGCGGTCGACCAGGCGCCGGAACGCGTCGTGCCAGCCCTTGTCGGTGGGGGCGCCGTCGGTGAGGAGGAACATGACGGGGCGTAGCACGGCCATGCCCATGTTGCGTAGGTCGTCCACGTCCGTTTCGATGCGGGTGCGTACGAGGTCGAAGGCTGCGGAGTAGTTCGTGGTTCCGTTGCACACGACTTGCGGCATTGCCTGGATTCGGTCGAGGTCGGTCATTTCGATGATCAGGTGTGCGTCCGTGGAAAATGCGATCAGGGACATGTGTGCGAATTCCGAGACTCGGGGGCTCTCGGAAATGGTCGCGTGCAGCTGCGCCAGGGTTCGGTTGAGGGTGTCCTGGTGCGGCTGCATCGAAGTGGACGCGTCGATCACGAGATAGGTCGGCAGGCATTTCTGCCGCAGGCTGTATGGGCTGATGTCCTGGGCGGGCGCGGCGTCGTCGTGAGAGCTCATGTGCGTTCCTCTTCTGCTCTTCGAATTCAGGTGTGGCGTTCTTTTCGGAGCGCGGCCTGGCGGAGGCTTCAGGCAGCGATGGCTACGGCGATCACGAGCAACGCGACGACCAGGATCACGAGGGCCCAGCCGATGGCAGGGTCCAGGGAGTCCTGCTTCGGGGGCTCGGGCGAACCGGCGGATGTGTCGGATGCGGCGGATCCGGCGGGCTTGGTGATGGCGGACTGCCGTGGCTGTGCCGTGTCGCTGCGGGGGGCCGCGGGCCGGTCGGGCAGCGGGGAGCGCTCGACGGTGAACTGCACGACGGGCCCGTCGTGCAGTGCGGCGAGCAGTGCCGAGCTGCGGGGCCTGCTTTCGCGGTCCCGGGCCCAGAGCATGTCGAGCAGCAGTTCGGCCACCCCGCCCGGGACGCCGGGCGGCGGGTCGGCGAGGGTGTGCAGGACTGCCGCGAGGTTGCGGGTGCCGGTCAGGCAGCGGGCGGTCAGCAGCGCGACGCGGTAGCGGTCGGTGCACAGGTCGGCGGGCATGCCCTGCCGGGCCAGTGGGTCGTCCCAGCCGGGCTGGTAGATGTCGGCGCCGGTGCCCTGGGCGCAGCCGTCCATGTCGATGAGGTGGACGGTGTAGTCGGCCGGGTTCCAGAAGGCGTTGGCGTAGTTCCAGTCGGAGTAGACGAGTTTGCGCTGCTCCAGTGCGGCGGCGATGCCGACGAGGCAGCGGCAGGCGGTGATCCGCTGTTCGGGCGTCGGCGGGGTGCCGTCCCGGGCCAGCCTGGCGTCGGGGCGGGCCAGGGTGTCGATCTCCCGGAATCCGCCGCCGGGTGAGCGGAAGGAGTCGGGTGCCATGGGGATGAGGCAGCCGACGGTGGCGGAGTTGTCGTCGGTGACGCGGGCGACCGGCCAGGAGGTGCGGCTGAGCAGCACTTCGCGGGCGGGGCGTCCGGCGGCGGCGTCGGAGCGGCCGAAGGCGACGAGCTTGTCCAGGCGGAGCGCGTCCGTGTCGTCCAGTGGTTTCTTGTAGCGCTTGAACAGCAGGTCGGGGCCGGTGTGGTGGCCGGTGAGTCGGGTCACCTCGGAGCTCTGGCCGTTGTTCGTGGCGATCTGTTCGCCGAGTGCGCCCAGTGCGGCGAGCGAGGTGACCGGCGGCTGGGTCCACGCCGACGGGTTGGCGGTCATCGCGACCACCTGTCCTGGCTGCCGGGCCGCTCGGCGGCCGGGGCGGTGGCGTGAGCGGGTGGCCGCGACCTGGTGTCGGGGTCGACCCAGACGGTGACCGCCGTACGGTCGTCCAGGAACCGTTCGGCGTCGAAGCCGACGTCATTCAGGTACGAGGCGACGGGCAGCGGCAGTTTCCAGTGGTCCGCGAGGTAGGCGTTGAGTTCTTCGATGGCGGCCAGGCCGTCGCCCACTCCGTCGGAGACGAGTGACACCACGTCGCCGGGGCGCAGGGCGAGCGTGGTCTGGCGGGCGGCGTGCGGGTCGGCGGGGAGGGTGTGGGTGACGGCGTTGGAGTCGTAGCCGGCCGTCGTCCCTTTGCGGTCGCCGGCGGCGTAGCGCCAGCGCTCTTCGTCGAGGCGCCACAGGGACGCGTCACCGAGCCAGGCGGCCCACATGGTGCGCTCGCCGGTCGGGGCGGTGGGCCGGGTGGGGATGACCGCGATGAACAGGACCGCGCACACGTCGGAGGCTTCCAGCCCACGTCGCTCCGCCTCCCGCAGCATCGCCGTGGCGCTTTCCTCGAAGAGTTCGGCCGCGGACAGTCGTGCCGCTCCGTCCGGCTCGTCGAGTCGGCGTCTGAGGTGGTTGATGGCGGTGCTCGCCGCCACGGCGGCCCCGAGTTCGGCGTGGGCGCTGCTGGAGACCCCGTCGGCCACGGCCAGCAGCAGGTGGTCGCCGGTGGCGTCCCGTGTCATGCGGTAGGCGTCCTGGCGGGCGGCGGCGGGCTCCTGGCAGCGGTGTCCGGGGCCGACGATCGAGGCGGCCCGCACGGCGAGGTCGCCCAGTTGTGCCTCGTCGGCGGCGACGCCGGAAGCGGCCGTCGGCCGTACCGGCAGCAGCCAGGGGAAGCGCTGGGCCTTGGAGCCCGCGCCGAAGCGGGGCACGGTCGTGACGTGCGCCGTGACCGGCGCGGCGGCCACGGCCCGGGAGACGTGCGTGGGGCTGGTGGGGGGAGGCAGGTGCCGCCCGTCCACCACGAGGGGCGCCGATGGTGGAACGTCCGGGGGCGTCGGGAGTGGCGCCGGAACTCCCGCCGATGCTTGTGCCCACGTACGCATCTCCAGGGACAGGATTGCCGTGGCCATCAGCACCAATAAGTCGATCACCATGCGAAAGAAATGATCGTCCGCTGGGAAATAGATCACGAGGAAAATTCCCCCGAAGATGCACATCGCCCAGATCAGACGCCCCCGTTGCAGCGACATGCCGAGACGGTAACAGTGCGGCCAGATGGTAGGGAGAGATAAGGAAACATTGTCACGAATCCTTTTCAGGCCCAAGGCGGCTCTGGAGTCCCAGCAGGGACACGTCCACGGCGTCGGCAATGGCTTTCGCGCCGGCGTCGTTGACGTGCAGGCCGTCGCCGGCGTTGAAGTGCCGTTCTCTTCCGCTGTCGCGGGTTTTCGTCAGCGTCCTTCGACGAGGGGGGTGAGGGTCCCCGGCGGCCGGGTCTGCGGGATCTGCGGTGGTGTTTCGAGTCCGAAGGTGGTGAAGGCGGTTCGGGTCGGCAGCGGGTACGTCTCCTTCCCGGTGAGGGAGTTGAGGATGGTGGCGCTGCGCCAGGCGGCGAGGCCGAGGTCGGGGGCGCCCACGCCATGGGTGTGCAGTTCGGCGTTCTGGACGTACGCGGAGCCGGTGACGGCCGGGTCGAGGACGAGCCGGAACTGTTCGTCGATGCGGGGCCGGTCACGGCTGTCGCGGCGCAGGTACGGTTCGAGGCCGGCGAGGATGCGGTCCAGGGGGCGTTCGCGGTGGCCGGTGGCGAGGACGACGGCGTCGGTGGTCAGGCGGCAACGGGTGTCCTGCTGGACGTGTTCCAGGTGGAGTTCGATTTTGGTGGTGGCGATGCGGCCGGCCGTGCGGACGCTGACGCCGGGGGTGAGGACGGCTTCGGGCCAGCCGCCGTGCAGGGTGCGGCGGTAGAGCTCGTCGTGGATGGCGGCGATGGTGTCGGTGTCGATGCCCTTGTGGAGCTGCCACTGGGAGCTGAGGAGCCGGTCGCGGGCGGATTCGGCGAGGGCGTGGAAGTAACGGGTGTAGTCGGGGGTGAAGTGCTCCAGGCCGAGCTTGGAGTACTCCATGGGCGCGAAGGCCTCGGTGCGGCTGATCCAGTGGATCCGGTCGCGGCCGGGCGGGCGGTGGCGCAGCAGGTCGAGGAAGACCTCGGCGCCGGACTGTCCGGAGCCGACGACGGTGACGTGTTCGGCGGCGAGGAAGGTCTCGCGGTGGGCGAGGTAGTCGGCGGCGTGGACGACGGGGACCCCGGGGGCGTCGACGAGGGGCTTGAGGGGGTCGGGGACGTAGGGCTCGGTGCCGACGCCGAGGACGATGTTGCGGGTGTGGGCGCGGCCGAGGGCCTCGGTTTCGCCGTCGGTGTCGAGCTGGGTGAAGTCGACCTCGAAGACGTCGTGTTCGGGGTTCCAGCGGACGGCGTCGACCTGGTGGCGGAAGTGCAGTCCGGGGAGGCTCTCGGCGACCCATCGGCAGTAGGCGTCGTACTCGGCGCGCTGGATGTGGAAGCGCTCGGCGAAGTAGAAGGGGAAGAGCCGGTCGCGGGCCCTGAGGTAGTTCAGGAAGGTCCAGGTGCTGGCGGGGTCGGCGAGGGTCACCAGGTCGGCGAGGAAGGGGACCTGGATGGTGGCGCCGTCGATGAGCAGGCCGGGGTGCCAGTCGAAGCCGGGGCGCTGTTCGTAGAAGACGGCGTCGAGTTCGGCGAGCGGTTGGGCGAGTGCGGCGAGGGAGAGGTTGAAGGGACCGATGCCGATGCCGACCAGGTCGCGGGGGGTTTCGGGCTCGTGGCGTGGGGGGTTGGTCATCTGGGGGTGGTTCCTTCCACGAGTTTCAGGAGCCCGGCCAGGTCGTCCGGCCGGATGTGGGGGTTGAGGAGGGTGGCCTTGAGCCAGAGCCGGCCGTCGAGGCGGGCCCGGCCGAGGACGGCGCGGCCCTCGTGCAGCAGTCGTCGCCGTACGTCGGCGACGGTGTCGTCGGTGGCTTCGGTGGGCCGGAAGAGGACCGTGCTGATCGTGGGGCGGTCGTAGAGCTCGAAGCGGGGGTGGGCGTCGAGGAGTTCGGCGAGTTCGGCGGCGCGGGCGCAGACCTGGTCGACGAGGGCTCCGATTCCGGTCCTGCCGAGGGCCTTGAGGGTGACGGCGATCTTCAGGACGTCGGGGCGGCGGGTGGTGCGCAGGGAGCGGCCGAGCAGGTCGGGCAGGCCGGCTTCGGTGTCGTCGTCGGCGTTGAGGTAGTCGGCACGCTGGTGCAGTACGGCGAGGTCGTGGGTGTCCCGTACGGCGAGGAGGCCGGCGGCGACCGGCTGCCAGCCGAGTTTGTGCAGGTCGAGGGTGACGGTGTGGGCGGCTTCGAGGCCGGTGAGCGCGGCACGGTGCCGGTCGCTGAAGAGGAGGCCTCCGCCGTAGGCGGCGTCGATGTGCAGCCGGGCGTGGTGGGCGGCGCACAGGGCGGCGATCTCGGGCAGTGGGTCGATGAGGCCGGCGTCGGTGGTGCCGGCGGTGGCGGCGACGAGCAGCGGGCCGCCCACCTCGGTGAGTGCCTCGTCGAGGGCGGCGGGGTCGAGGGTGCCGGCGGGCGCGGGGACGACGACGGGTTCGGGCAGTCCGAGCAGCCAGGCGGCGCGGGGCAGGGAGTGGTGGGCGTTGGCTCCGCACACGAGCCGCACGCTGCCGCCGTGCGCTTCTCGGGCGAGGAGCAGAGCGAGCTGGTTGGCTTCGGTGCCGCCGGTGGTGACCAGGGAGTCCGCAAGACCTGCCAACTGCGCGAGGGCCCGCGAAACGAGGGCCTCCAGTTCGGATGCCGCCGGTGCCTGGTCCCAGGAGTCCAGGGAGGGGTTGAGGACGCTCACGGCGAGGTCGGCGGCGGTGGCGACGGCGAGCGGCGGGCAGTGCAGGTGGGCGGCGCACAGGGGGTCGGCGGGGTCGGCGGCGCCCTCGGCGAGGGCGTGTACGAGGGCGCGCAGGGCGTCGGGGTCGCCGTCGTCGGGCAGTACGTCCCCCGCGGCGGCCCGCAGGCGTGCGGCGACCGCCTGCGGTCCGCCCGCGGGCAGTGGTCCGCCGCGCGCCCGGCGACCGTCGCGCAGCGCGTCCAGCACGGTGTCGAGCAGTGGCCGCAGGGTGCCGGGTCCTTCGGGTCCTGAGGCGAGCGGCGGGGTGCTCATGGGGCTCCTCCGGGGCGCGGGGCAGGGGGAGTTCCACGTGTACGCGGATGCGAGGGCGCGCCCGAAGAGCCCAACGATCGGACCCGCAAGGGGGCACTCCCGTGCGGGGAGGACGCGCCCGTACGGGGCACTGTCGTGCGGGGACGACACGTTCGCAAGGGGGGCACTCCCCTGCGGGGAGGACGTGCCCGCAAGGGGGCATTCCCGCGCGGCGAGGACGTGTTGGGGGGTGTTGGGGTCAGCCCTTGAAGTCGTTCGCGTGGTCGCGGGCCCACTGGGCGAAGGGGCGGGCCGGGATGCCGGTGAGGCTTTCCACGGTGGTGGTGATCTCCGGAGGCACGCCGACGGTGGCGGCGAAGGTCTTCACGAGGGCCGCGACCATGTGGGGCGGCAGGCCCGGGAAGAGTTCGGGGCCCGCACCCTCGGGCGGCACCTCGACGAACCGGAGGTCGCGGCCGATCGCCCGGCCGATCGCGTCGACCTGTTCGGCGTTGGTGGTCGCCTCGGGGCCGGTGAGACGGTGGACGGCGCCCTCGTGGCCGTCGTCGACGAGGGCGCGTTCGGCCACGGCTGCGATGTCGTCCTCGTGGATGGGTGCGGTCAGGCCGTCGGCGAAGACACCGCGGACGGTGTTCCCGGCGCGGATCTGCGGGGCCCACTGCAGGGCGTTGGCCGAGAACGCGTTGGGGCGCAGGAAGGTCCACTCCAGGCCGCTGTCGCGGATCTGCCGCTCCACCGTGGCGTGCATGACGTGGATGGGGTGGGTCTCGTCGGCGCCGTCCTGGATGATCCCGGAGGAGAGCAGCACGACGTGCCGCACTCCGGCGGCACGGGCCGCGTCGAGGAGGCCGCCGGTGCCCTCGCCGACGGCCTGGATGTAGAGGAACAGCCTGGTCGCCCCGGCGAACAGGGCGGTGGGGTCGTCCGGCCGGAAGCGCACCACCTCGGCCTGCGCCGGCAGAGCGGCCCGCTGCGGATCGCGGGTCAGCGCCCGCACGGGCCGCTCTGCGGCGACGAGACGTTCGACGAGGGCACGGCCGACGTTGCCGGTGGCACCGGTCACCACGATCATGGATGGCCTCCTGGAAGCGGGGACTGTCCGGCCGATCATGCCGCAGACGCGGGGGCTGATCGTCCTTGTCGGGCCGAGTCCGGCAAGGACGATCGGCCCGCCGCATCGTCGGTGCGGCGCAGCCGTTGCCTACATCCGTCGTCCTACGCTTCCCTGACCCGCAACGCCCGTGACAGGTCGTCGAGTTGGTCGACGAGCTTGCGGCGCAGCGCCGGGATCGGGTCGGCGTCGCGCAGGCACTCCTCGCCCAGGCGCAGGGTCTCGGCGTCGACGGCGTGGGCGGGGAACGCCCAGCGGCCTGCGGCCTCGGCGATGGCGGGGCCGCGGCGGGCGGCGACGGCGACCGCGTCCTGGTAGTAGCGCGGGACGTACTGCCGTACCAGGTCGGCCTGCTCGGGCTGCCAGAAGCCCTGGGCGGTGGCGGTGAACAGGTAGTTGGACAGGTCGTCGGTGGCGAACATCGCCTCCCATGCCGCGCGCTTGGCCTCCGGGTCGGGCAGGGCGGCCCGGCAGCGGGCGGCGCCCTCCTGGCCGGTGGCGCTGGGGTCCTGGACGAGTTCGGCGTCGATGACGGCGTCGTCGATCGCGCCGAGGACGGCGAGGCGGCCGAGGATGCGCCAGCGCAGTTCGGGGTCGAGATCGGGGCCGCCGGGGACGGTGCCCTCGGAGAACCAGGCGCTGATGGTGTCCGGCTGGGCGGCGACGTCGATGAAGTGGCGTACGGCGATCAGGCGCAGACCGGGGTTGTCGCCGTCCTCGGTGCGGCGGATGAGGTCGCGGCACAGGTCGCTGAGGGTGGCGAGCGCGGCGGGGCGGTCCTCGCGCTTCAGGTAGCGGTCGGCGACGTGGGCGGAGGCGAAGGCGAGCACGCCCTGTACGAGGGCGAGGTCGGTCTCGTACGGGAGGTGGGCGCGGGCGGCCTCCAGGTAGGCGGAGGGCGGGAGCTCGCCGTCGCGCACGGAGTCGCGCAGGGCGTTCCAGACGACCGCGCGGGTGAGTGGTTCGGGCAGGCCGGACAGGCCGGCGCGGACGGCTCCGAAGGACTCGGGGTCGAAGCGGACCTTGGCGTAGGTCAGGTCGCCGTCGTTGAGCAGCAGGAGCGCGGGGCGTTTGCCGATGGGCTGCGGGCCGGTCTGCGGGACGTCGAGGTCGAGGCGTCCGCGCAGGGTGAGGCGTCCCTGGTCGGTGAGGTCCTGGTCGTAGAGGCCGACGGCGATGCGGTGCGGGCGGCTGCCGGTGTGCTCGACGGTCAGGGTGCAGGTGCCGTCGGCGCCGGCGGTGACGGCGGGGGTGAGCGTGTCGACGCCGGTGGTGCGCAGCCAGGCGTCGGCCCAGGCGTGGACGTCGCGGTCGGTGGCGGCGGCGAGGGAGTCGATGAAGTCGGCGAGGGTGGCGTTGGCGAACCGGTGGCGGGTGAAGTGGGTGTTGATGCCGGCCAGGAAGTCCTTCTCGCCGAGCCAGGCCACCAGCTGGCGCAGGGCGGAGGCGCCCTTGGCGTAGGAGATGCCGTCGAAGTTGAGGAGGGCGGAGGCGGTGTCCTCGACGGCCTCGGGGGCGACGGGGTGGGTGGAGGGGCGCTGGTCGGCGTCGTAGCCCCAGGGCTTGCGGACGACGCCGAAGTCGGTCCAGGTGTCGGTGAAGCGGGTGGCTTCGGTGAGGGTCTGGTAGCCCATGTACTCGGCGAAGGACTCGTTCAGCCAGATGTCGTCCCACCACCTGAGGGTGACGAGGTCGCCGAACCACATGTGGGCCATCTCGTGGGCGATGACCATGGCGCGGGTCTGGCGTTCGGTGTCGGTGACGGCGGAGCGGTAGACGAACTCGTCGCGGAAGGTGACCAGGCCCGGGTTCTCCATGGCGCCCGCGTTGAACTCGGGGACGAAAGCCTGGTCGTAGGAGTCGAAGGGGTAGGGCTCCTCGAACTTCTCGTGGTAGCGGTCGAAGCACTGCCTGGTGATCTGGAGGATTTCTTCGGCGTCCGCGTCGAGGTGGGGCGCGAGGGAGCGGCGGCAGTGGATGCCGAAGGGCAGGCCGCGGTGCTCGGTGCGTACGGAGTGCCAGGGTCCGGCGGCGACGGCGACGAGGTAGGTGGAGATCAGCGGGGTGAGTGCGGCCTGCCAGCGGCCGTCGCCGAGGTGGTCGGTGACGCCGTTGGCCAGGACGGTCCAGCCCTCGGGGGCCCGCACCGACAGGTCGAAGACGGCCTTGAGGTCGGGCTGGTCGAAGGCGGCGAAGACGCGCTGCACGTCTTCCATGAACAGCTGTGTGTAGAGGTACGTCTCGCCGTCGGTGGGGTCGGTGAAGCGGTGCATGCCCTCGCCGGTGCGGGAGTAGCGCATGACGGCGTCGAGGCGCAGCTCGTGCTCGCCCGCGGTGAGGTTCTTCAGGGGCAGCCGGTTGCCGTCGAGGGTCTCGGGGTCGAGGGGCTGTCCGTCGAGGGTGGCGGAGCGCAGCTCGACGGGCTTGAGCTCGACGAACGTGTCCGCGTCCGAGCGCGCGGTGAACCTGATGACGGTCACGGATCCGAAGGTCTCGTCGCCGGTGGTCAGATCGAGCTCGATCGTGTAACGGTGGACGTCAAGGAGCTGGGCACGGGTCTGCGCTTCGTCGCGCGTCAGTACGGACATGAACGACATGCTGCCCGATGCCACCGGCAAGTCACAGAGGCGGTTCGGTACGCGCCCTATGTGCCTTCTCGCGCCGGAGCCGCCCGCGGTATGTCCAGCTGGAACGGAATGCGGGCGTCCGGGTGGGGCAGGGCAGGTCGCGGCGGATGCTGCCCCGCCGCGCCGTGGTCCTTGACCAGGGCGCGCAGTTCGCGCACCTCCCGCTCCAGGGTGAGCCGGCGCTGGTGGGCGTCGTACAGGTAGCGGACCTTGGTGCGCAGCGCCCAGGGGTCGACGGGTTTCATGACCAGGTCGGCGACGCCGAGCGCGAAGGCGGCGGAGGTCAGTTCGTGGTCGGGGCCGAAGCCGGTGAGCAGGACGACGGGTATGTGCTGGGTCTGCTCCACGCGCCGCATGTAGCGCACGACCTCCAGGCCGCTGACGCCCGGCATGCGCACGTCGAGCAGGAGCAGGCCGACCCGGCCGCGCAGCACCTGCTTGAGCGCCTCGTCGCCGCTGGTGGCCCGGCTGACCCGGTAGCCGAGCGGGGCGAGGGCGTTCTCCAGCGCGTACAGCGTGTCCTCGTGGTCGTCGACTATGAGGATCGTGGCATCCGACGGCATGGCCCGACGTCCCTCCCGCGGTGGGACCACCAGCTTACGTCCGGGGTGCTGACACTCGGTGCAGGTCGGTTGACGAACAGTGCACGGTGCAGCATGCCCCCGGACGCGTCCCCGTGTCACTCCCCGGCGGCGTCGACCGACGTCAATCGGCCGTCGTCGGCGAGCCGTTCGCTGCTGCCTCCGCGATGCGTTCGTGGTGCCGGATCACCTCGGCGACGATGAAATTGAGGAACTTCTCAGCGAAGGCCGGGTCCAGCTTGGCGCTCTCGGCGAGGCCGCGCAGCCGGGCGATCTGCCGTGCCTCGCGGTCCTGGTCGGCGGGCGGCAGCTGGTGCGCGGCCTTGAGGTGGCCGACCTGCTGGGTGCACTTGAAGCGCTCGGCGAGCATGTGGACGACGGCCGCGTCGATGTTGTCGATGCTGTCGCGCAGCCGGGTGAGCTCCTCGCGGACGGCGGGGTCGACGTCACCGGTAGTGGTGTTGCTGGTGGTCATGAGCGTTCACCCTACGCGGCGCCCGCGGCTGACGATCCGATGACCTTGTGCAAGTGGACGTCCTGGTGGCCGCCGGGTATGCCCTCGGTGCGGCCCGTCTCACGGAAGCCGAGGCCCCGGTAGAAGTCGGGGGCCTGGAAGGTGAAGGAGGAGACGATCATCTCGCCGCAGCCGCGCCGTACGGCCTCGTCCTCGGCGGCCTTCATCAGCCGGCTGCCCCAGCCCGCGTGCCGCTGGTCCGCGCGCACCCACAGCATGGACACGGCGCAGCAGCTGCCCCAGATCCACGCGGTCAGCCCGCCGACCAGCTCACCCGCGGTGTCGGTGACGCCGACGGTCATCGGTTGCGGCGCTCCGGCGCCGGTCGCCTCGGCGTTGAAGGCGGTCAGCTCGTCGTCGAGGCGCTGTTCGAGGGCTTCGTCCTTGCCGCTCACGCGCAGGGTGGGGGTGGAGATCTCTTCGCTGGTCACGGCGGGAGTCTGTCATCCGCGGGGGGAACGCGGCGAAAGAAAAACCGGGAGGGCAGAACGGCAGGAGAAACGGGCAGGAGAAATTGGGCAGGGGAAACCGGCAGGGAAATCCGCGGGCATCCTCGTACAGTGGAATCGGGTTCAGGCGTCTTGGGGGTGCGGGCGTGGCGAACGGCGGACCGGTCGAGCACGGCTACCCACATCTGGAGACGGTGCGGGCGGCCATCACCGCGTTGTACAAGCGGCTGTCGTACGACACGATCCAGACGTTCGCGACCAGCGTGGCCCCCGTCGACGTGGCGTTCTGCGACACCGACGACCTCCATCTGGGCACCCAGCGCGTGGCCCGTGAGCTGGTGCGGCACTACCGGCTGCCGGACGCGCGGATGATCGTCGGCTTCCGGGAGATGGAGCACGCGGCGAACATCGAACTCGCCGCGGGACCGGAGTACTTCGTGGAGCTGAACGACCGGTTCCGCACCCATCGCAGGGACATCGGGGCGGCCCTGGCGCACGAGATCATGCATGTCTATCTGCACCGCCTGGACCTGTCCTTCCCCGGTACGCGCGACAACGAGATCCTCACGGACACGGCGACGACGTACCTCGGGGCCGGCTGGCTGCTCCTGGACGCGTTCCGGGAGGACGCGGCGTCCTCGCAGAAGCTCGGCTATCTCACGCCGGAGGAGTTCGGGTACGTCCTGGCGAAGCGCGCGCTGGTCTTCGGCGAGGACCCCTCGACGTGGTTCACCAGTCCGCAGGCGTACGAGGCCTACGGGCAGGGCATGGCCCGGGCCCGCCGCGACGAGCAGCAGCCGCCGCTGACGGCGGCCGGCTGGGCGGGCCGCCGTCGCTACGCCCGTGACCGCCGCCACGCCCAGGACCACGCCCCGGCCACCGCGCCCGGCACGCCCTACGCCTTCACCCCGGACGGCCGGGGTCCGCTTCGGGTCTCGTTCCCGTGCCCGACCTGCCATCAGCGGATCAGGGTGCCGGTGCGGGGGCGGGTGCGGGCGCGGTGTGCGTTGTGCCGGACGGTGCTGGAGTGTGACACGTGAGTCTTCCGCCGACGTGGACGGCCGCGCCTTCGCCGCTCTCGTCAGAGCCGTTCGATGACCGTCACATTGGCCTGGCCGCCGCCCTCACACATCGTCTGGAGGCCGAAGCGGCCGTCGGTGCGTTCCAGTTCGTGCAGCAGGGTGGTCATCAGCTTGGCGCCGCTGGCGCCCAGCGGGTGCCCCAGGGCTATCGCGCCGCCGTTGACGTTGACCTTCGCCGGGTCGGCGCCGGTCTCCTTGAGCCAGGCGAGGACGACCGGCGCGAAGGCCTCGTTGATCTCGACCAGGTCGATGTCGTGGATGGACAGGCCGGTCTTCTTCAGGGCGTGGGCGGTGGCCGGGATGGGCGCGGTGAGCATGCGGATGGGGTCCTCGCCGCGCACGGAGAGGTGGTGCACGCGTGCCCGGGGCCGCAGCCCGTGCTCGCGCACCGCACGCTCAGAGGCCAGCAGCAGGGCCGCGGCACCGTCGGAGACCTGGGAGGAGCAGGCGGCGGTGACGGTGCCGCCGTCGATCACCGGCTTCAGCGCGGCCATCTTCTCCAGGGAGGTGTCCCGGCGCGGGCCCTCGTCGACGGCGACCCGGCCGTAGGCGACGATCTCCCGTTCGAAGCGGCCCTCGTCGATGGCTCGCAGTGCCCTCCGGTGGGAGCGCAGCGCGAACTCCTCCTGGTCCTGGCGGCTGATCCCCCACTTCGCGGCGATCATCTCGGCGCCGGCGAACTGGTTGACGGGGCGGTCCCCGTACCGCGCCCGCCAGCCCTCGCTGCCGGCGAAGGGGCCCTGGGTGAAGCCGAGGGGTTCGGCGGCCTGCCGGGTGGCGTAGGCGATGGGGATCTGGGACATGTTCTGCACGCCGCCCGCGACCACCAGGTCCTGGGTGCCGGAGAGCACGGCCTGCGCCGCGAAGTGCACGGCCTGCTGCGAGGAGCCGCACTGCCGGTCCACGGTGACGCCCGGCACCTCCTCCGGCAGCCCGGCCGCCAGCCAGGAGGTCCGCGCGATGTCCCCGGCCTGCGGCCCCACCGCGTCCAGGCAGCCGAAGACGACATCCTCGACGGCGGCCGGGTCGACGCCGGTGCGGGCGACCAGTTCCTTCAGCACGTGCGCGCCCAGATCGGCCGGGTGCACCCCGCTGAGCCCTCCCCCGCGCCGCCCCACGGGCGTACGGACCGCTTCGACGATGTAGGCCTCGGCCATGGCAACTCCCTCACACAGGGCGGTTATTCACGTACGGCGATCCCGTCCAGCACCATCGACAGGTACTGCCGGGCGATCTCCTCCGGGCTGTGCTGTCCGCCCGGCCGGTACCAGGACGCGGCGACCCACACCGTGTCGCGGACGAACCGGTAGGTGAGCCGGACGTCGAGGTCGGCCCGGAAGACCCGGGCGGCGACCCCGCGCTCCAGCGTGGACAGCCACGCCTTCTCGAACTTGCGCTGCGACTCGGCGAGGAACGCGAACCGTTCCTGCGCCACAAGCTGCTTGGACTCCTTCTGGTAGATCGCGACGGCGGCACGGTGCCGGTCGATCTCCCGGAACGACTCGGTGACCAGGGCCTCGAGGGTCTCGCGCGGGCCCAGTTCGGCACCCAGGACGGCGTCGTAGCCGTCCCAGAGCTCGTCGAGGAAGGTGCGCAGGATCTCCTCGAGCATCGACTCCTTGGAGTCGAAGTGGTAGTAGAGGCTGCCCGCGAGCATGCCCGCGTGGTCCGCGATCTTCCGCACGGTGGTGGCGTTGTAGCCCTGCTCGGCGAAGACCTCGGCGGCGGTGTTCAGGAGTTCGCCGCGGCGGGCCGCTGCCGCGGTCACCTGGGGCTTCTTCTTGGTCGGCACGGGTCCATTGTGGTCGGTGCTCCTAGGAGTGCCCCGCCGCCGGCCCCCTTCATCGAGCGCAGGGCGGCCCGCGTACACCGGAAGGTGCCGTTCAGCGTCCCGGCGCCCGCCGCCGCGATTATGACGGCGCTGCGCCCGCGGAGCAGCCCGTGCCCGGGCTCGTACACCGGACCCTCGACGTCTGTCATGGGCCCACGTTATCTACCAAACACTTGTTAGGGGAGGCGGCCGGCGCCTGCTCCTCAGTGGTGGTGATCGCCGCTGGTGAGCTCCCGGTACTCCTCGTGGGTCGGCTTCGGGATGTGTGTCTCGGGCCCGAACATCGCCCGGGCCAGCCGCTCCCGCACCCGCTGGGAGACCTTGACCGGCCGCCGCACCCCATTGGCGTCGACGCGCGGTCCGATCTCGTACGGCGGGTTCTGCTCGTGCTGGGTGAGGGTGAACAGCTGAGCCTGCGAGAGGGGTTCGTGGACCTCGACGTACTCGCCGTGCGGCAGCCGTTTGATGGTGCCGGTCTCCCTGCCGTGCAGCACCTTGTCCCGGTCGCGGCGCTGGAGACCGAGGCAGATCCGCTTGGTCGCCATGAAGGAGACGACGGGCACGACGAAGACGCCGATCCGCACGAACCAGGTGATCGCGTTGATGGACAGGTGCAGATGCGTGGCCACGATGTCGTTGCCGCCGCCGATCAGCAGCACGAAGTACAGGCTGAGCCAGGCGACGCCGAGGGCGGTGCGCACGGGGGCGTTGCGCGGCCGGTCCAGGATGTGGTGCTCGCGTTTGTCACCGGTGATCCACGCCTCGACGAAGGGGTAGACGCCGAGGGCGAGCAGGATCAGCGGGAAGAGCGAGAAGGGGATGAGGACGCCCGGCACCAGGGTGTGACCCCAGATGTTGATCTCCCATCCCGGCATCACCCGGATCAGTCCCTCGGAGAAGCCGAGGTACCAGTCGGGCTGGGCGCCGGTGGTGACCAGGTCCGGCCGGTACGGCCCGAAGGCCCACACGGGGTTGATGCTGGCGATGGCGCCCATGATGGTCAGCACGCCGAAGGTGAGGAAGAAGAAGCCGCCCGCCTTGGCCATGTAGACCGGCAGGAAGGGCATGCCGACGACCGACTTCTGGTCGCGGCCGGGGCCCGGGTACTGGGTGTGCTTGTGGTAGAAGACCAGGATCAGATGGGCCACGACCAGTCCGAGCATGATCCCGGGCAGCAGCAGCACGTGGATCGGGAAGAACCTCGAGATGATGTCGTGGCCCGGGAACTCCCCGCCGAAGAGGAAGAAGGACAGGTACGTTCCCACGATCGGGATGGACAGGATCGCGCCGTCGGCGAAGCGGATGCCGGTGCCGGAGAGCAGGTCGTCGGGGAGCGAGTAGCCGGTCAGGCCGGTGAGGATGCCGAGGAACAGCAGGGTCCAGCCGAACAGCCAGTTGACCTCGCGCGGCTTGCGGAACGCGCCGGTGAAGAACACCCGCATCATGTGCACGAGCATGCCGGTGACGAAGACCAGCGCCGACCAGTGGTGGATCTGCCGGATCAGCAGCCCGCCGCGCACGTCGAAGCTGATGTGCAGCGTCGACTCGTACGCCTTGGTCATGATGATGCCGTTCAGCGGGCCGTAGGAGCCGTGGTAGACGACCTCGGCGCCGCTCGGCTCGAAGAACAGGGTGAGGTAGACGCCGGTGAGGATCAGGATGAGGAAGCTGTAGAGGCAGATCTCGCCCAGCATGAAGGACCAGTGGTCCGGGAACACCTTGCGCATGTTGGCCTTGGCCAGCGCGTAGATCCCGAGCCGCCCGTCGGCCCAGTCGGCGAGCTTCTCGCCCTTGGCGGGTTCACCCCGGCGGGCCGAACTCGCCCTCCCCGCCGCTTCGTTCACCGACTGTGCGCCGTTCATTCGCGCCTCCCCCTCGGATCAACCCCAGGGTGTCATGGCGGCCCGCTCAAGCCAACGGGGCGAGCAGTTGTGTGAGCGACTCGCGCGATCCTTCCGTCCCCGGGGCGTCGCAGGCCGCCGCTACGGCGTGAGTCCGACGACCGCCGTCGGTCCGTGTGCGTGCAGCAGCGCGTCCTCCCCGGTCAGCAGGACGGCGTCGTGGCGGCCGAGCCGCACCCCGGCCACGTCCACGCCTTCGCCGTCTCCCTCGCCCAGGGCGACGACCAGGGCGTGCGCCGCCCGCAGGCTGAGCCGGCCGCGTACGACGGCGACGGTCGGGGCCGCTGCGCCCCTGCGCCACATCACGTTGAAGTTGACGACGTGCCCGCCGAGCAGCCGGCAGTCGGTGGGCACGTCGCCGGGGAAGTCCTGGGGCACGTACCGCGTGTCGACGAGCCGCCGCCGCCCGCCCACGGTCAGATCCATGCCCGCGCCCTCGACGAGCGTGAGGGTCCGCTCCACCTCGGGGAACGCGGAGAACGGCCCGTCCGCGGCGACCTCGGCGAGGCTGACGCGCCAGGCGAAGGCATCCATGCCCGCGCCCGGCGGGAAGGCGGCGATCTCACGGGTCACCCCGCCGCCGTTCTTCCAGGCGACGGCCGCGCGTCCGGCGGCGGGCAGCAGGACGGTCACCGAACAATCCCCTGCGCCCGCGCGGCCACCAGCCACTTCGGGAACTCGCCCACGAGACGGTCGTACAGCTCCGCGTCGGTCACCTTCCGGGGATCCGAACCCGCGTGGAAGAAACCGGCGTTGTCGACCACCCGCTTGTGCGGCACGGCCAGCTCATCGAGCTTGCGCAGGTACTCGAACTGCCGGCTTCCTGGATCGCCGAAGGCGACGAACTGCCAGAACAGGGGCAGCTTCGCCGCCTTGCACAGGTACCGTTCCGCGGCGAGTTTGTTGATCGGGCCGCCGTCGGTCTGGAAGACCACGAGAGCGGGGGCGGCGGACCCGCTGTCGAGGTAGTGGTCGATGACGGCGTCCATCGCCAGGTGGTAACTGGTCTTGCCCATGTGACCGAGTCCCGCCACGATCCGCTCGATCCGCCCCTGGTGATCGGCGAGCGCGATGTCCGTGACGGCGTCGATGTCGGTCGAGAAGAACACCACCGGGACGCGACCGTCGTCGTCGAGGTGCGCGGACAGCCCCAGCACCCGGTCGGCGAGCGCCTGCACGCTGCCGTCCTTGTAATACGGCTTCATCGAGCCCGAGTAGTCGACGACGAGATAGACCGCGGCCCGCTCCCCGCCCAGCCCGTGCTTGTCCAGCGACACCCCAGCCCGTTTGTACAGGCTGACCAGCGCGGGAGCGGTCTCCTCCACCTTGCTGAGGCTGATCGCGGCCATACGGACTCCCCCTTCGATCACCACACTGCGTGCGAGATTACGGCACGTCGGCCCCACCGCTCGCTCCGGCCACGGGGGTTCGCCGTGCCGGACTCGCCGAGCGGTGTCCGCGGCGGATCGTCGGCGGCCGGGGAGGTGACGCGGGCGTCCGGCGGCCTCGGCATCGCCCACCGACTCGCCCCTTGCAAGGGGTCCTCGCGGTGGCCGCCGCCGTCATCGTCACCTGGGTGAGCCCCGGCAGGTAGCGGACATGCGGCGGCGCCTGCCCGTTCGTCCGGTCGGGGAGTGGGGGCAGGCGCCGTCTGGTGTTCCGTACGCCTTTGTACGGGACGTATTCAGGGGGAGGGACCGTCAGACCATCAGCGAACGGTCCGTCGGGCGGATCGGGGCCGGCAGGTCGCTCGCGCCCGTGAGGAAGCGGTCGACGCCCTTGGCCGCCGAGCGGCCCTCCGCGATCGCCCACACGATGAGGGACTGGCCGCGGCCGGCGTCACCGGCGACGAACACGCCCGGCACGTTCGTCTGGAACGCGGCGTCGCGGGCGATGTTGCCGCGCTCGTCGAGGTCCAGGCCGAACTGGTCGACGAGGCCGTTCTCGCGGTCCGTGCCCGTGAAGCCCATCGCCAGCGTCACCAGCTGGGCGGGGATCTTGCGCTCCGTGCCCGGCTTCTGGGTCAGCTTGCCGTCGACGAACTCGACCTCGGTGAGGTGCAGCCACTGGACGTTGCCGTCCTCGTCACCCTCGAAGTGGGTGGTCGAGACGGAGTAGACCCGCTCGCCGCCCTCCTCGTGCGCGGAGGTGACCTTGTACAGCATCGGGAAGGTCGGCCACGGCTGGGCGACCGGGTTCCGGTCGTCGTTCGGGCGGGGCATGATCTCCAGCTGCGTGACGGAGGCCGCGCCCTGGCGGTGGGCGGTGCCCACGCAGTCGGCGCCGGTGTCGCCACCGCCGATGACCACGACGTGCTTGCCCTCGGCGGAGACCGGCGGGGCCACGAAGTCGCCCTCCTGGACCTTGTTGGCCAGGGGCAGGTACTCCATCGCCTGGTAGACGCCCTTGAGCTCACGGCCGGGGACCGGGAGGTCACGGGCGGTCGTGGCACCGGCGGCGATGACGACCGCGTCGTACCGCTTGCGCAGGTCCGTCGCCTTGAGGTCGCGGCCGATCTCGACGCCCGTACGGAAGCGGGTGCCCTCCGCGCGCATCTGCTCGATACGGCGGTTGATGTGCCGCTTCTCCATCTTGAACTCGGGGATGCCGTAGCGGAGGAGGCCGCCGATGCGGTCGGCGCGCTCGTAGACGGCGACGGTGTGGCCCGCCCGGGTCAGCTGCTGGGCGGCGGCCAGGCCCGCCGGGCCCGAGCCGATGACCGCGACCGTCTTGCCGGACAGGCGCTCGGGCGCCTGCGGGGCGACGTCACCGCTGTCCCACGCCTTGTCGATGATCGAGACCTCGACGTTCTTGATGGTGACCGCCGGCTGGTTGATGCCGAGCACACACGCCGACTCGCAGGGAGCGGGGCACAGGCGGCCCGTGAACTCCGGGAAGTTGTTCGTGGCGTGCAGACGCTCGGAGGCGGCCTGCCAGTCCTCGCGGTAGGCGAAGTCGTTCCACTCGGGGATCAGGTTCCCCAGCGGACAGCCGTTGTGACAGAACGGGATGCCGCAGTCCATGCAGCGGCTGGCCTGCTTGCTGATGATCGGCAGCAGGGAGCCGGGGACGTAGACCTCGTTCCAGTCCTTCAGGCGCACGTCGACGGGACGGGACTTGGCGACCTCACGGCCGTGGTTGAGGAAGCCCTTCGGGTCAGCCATTGATCGCCGCCTCCATCATCTTCTCGGTGATCTCGGTCTCGGAGAGACCGGCTCGCTCGGCGGCGTCCTTGGCGGCGAGCACTGCCTTGTAGGCACTGGGGATGATCTTGCTGAAGCGCTCCACGGACGCGGGCCACTCGGCGAGCAGCTTCTCGGCGACCGTCGAACCGGTCTCCTCGGCGTGGCGGCGCACCACGTCGTGCAGCCACTGCTTGTCGCTGTCGTCGAGCTTCTCGACGGCGCTCACGTTGCCCACGTTGACGTTGTCGCGGTTCAGGTCGATCACGTACGCGATGCCGCCGGACATACCGGCCGCGAAGTTGCGGCCCGTCTCACCGAGGACCACCGCGCGGCCGCCGGTCATGTACTCGCAGCCGTGGTCGCCCACGCCCTCGGACACGACCGTCGCACCGGAGTTACGGACGCAGAACCGCTCTCCCGTACGACCGCGCAGGAACAGCTCGCCGCCAGTCGCGCCGTAGGCGATGGTGTTGCCCGCGATCGTCGAGTACTCGGCGAGGTGGTCGGCGCCCCGGTCGGGACGGACGATCACCCGGCCACCGGAGAGGCCCTTGCCGACGTAGTCGTTGGCGTCGCCCTCCAGGCGCAGCGTGACACCGCGCGGCAGGAAGGCGCCGAAGGACTGGCCCGCCGAGCCCGTGAAGGTGATGTCGATGGTGTCGTCGGGCAGGCCCGCGCCACCGAACTTCTTCGTCACCTCGTGGCCGAGCATGGTGCCGACCGTGCGGTTGATGTTGCGGATCGCGACCTGGGCGCGCACCGGCTGGGCGTCGGTCGCGGAGTTCGCGGCCAGCGCGTCGGCGGCGAGCTTGATCAGCTCGTTGTCGAGCGCCTTCTCCAGGCCGTGGTCCTGCTCGACGACCTGGTGCAGCGCCGCGCCCTCGGGCAGCTCGGGCACGTAGAAGAGCGGGGCCAGGTCCAGGCCCTGGGCCTTCCAGTGGTCGACGGCACGCGTGACGTCGAGCGTCTCGGCGTGGCCGACGGCCTCCTCGATGGAGCGGAAGCCCAGCTCGGCCAGGATCTCGCGGACCTCCTCGGCGATGAACCGGAAGAAGTTCACGACGTACTCGGCCTTGCCGGCGAACCGGTCGCGCAGCTCCGGGTTCTGCGTGGCGATGCCGACCGGGCAGGTGTCCAGGTGGCAGACGCGCATCATGACGCAGCCGGAGACGACGAGCGGAGCGGTCGCGAAACCGAACTCCTCGGCGCCGAGCAGCGCGGCGATGACGACGTCACGGCCGGTCTTCAGCTGGCCGTCGGTCTGCACGACGATGCGGTCGCGCAGGCCGTTCAGCAGCAGCGTCTGCTGGGTCTCGGCGAGGCCGAGCTCCCAGGGACCGCCGGCGTGCTTCAGCGACGTCAGCGGGGACGCGCCCGTGCCGCCGTCGTGGCCGGAGATGAGGACGACGTCCGCGTGCGCCTTGGACACACCCGCGGCGACCGTGCCGACGCCGACCTCCGAGACCAGCTTCACGTGAATCCGCGCCTGCGGGTTCGCGTTCTTCAGGTCGTGGATCAGCTGAGCCAGGTCCTCGATGGAGTAGATGTCGTGGTGCGGCGGCGGGGAGATGAGGCCGACGCCCGGGGTGCTGTGCCGGGTCTTGGCGACCCAGGGGTAGACCTTGTGGCCGGGCAGCTGGCCGCCCTCGCCGGGCTTGGCGCCCTGCGCCATCTTGATCTGGATGTCGTCGGCGTTGACCAGGTACTCGGACGTGACGCCGAAGCGGCCGGAGGCGACCTGCTTGATCGACGAACGGCGCGCCGGGTCGTACAGACGGTCGGCGTCCTCGCCGCCCTCACCGGTGTTGGACTTGCCGCCCAGCTGGTTCATGGCGATGGCGAGCGTCTCGTGCGCCTCCTTGGAGATGGAGCCGTACGACATGGCGCCCGTGGAGAAACGCTTGACGATCTCGCTGACCGGCTCGACCTCGTCGATGGAGATCGGCTGACGGTCGCTCTTGAAGCCGAACAGGCCACGGAGCGTCATGAGCCGCTCGGACTGCTCGTTCACCCGGCCGGTGTACTTCTTGAAGATGTCGTAGCGGGCGGTGCGCGTCGAGTGCTGGAGGCGGAAGACCGTCTCCGGGTCGAACAGGTGCGGTTCGCCCTCGCGGCGCCACTGGTACTCGCCGCCTATGTCCAGGGCGCGGTGGGCGGGCGCGATGCCGCTCGCCGGGTACGCCTTGGCGTGGCGGGCGGCGACCTCCTTGGCGATGACGTCGATGCCGACGCCGCCGATCTTGGTGGCGGTGCCGTTGAAGTACTTCTCGACGAACGCGGTGTCGAGACCGACGGCCTCGAAGACCTGGGCGCCGCGGTAGGAGGCGACGGTCGAGATGCCCATCTTGGACATGACCTTCAGGACGCCCTTGCCGAGGGCGTAGATCAGGTTGCGGATGGCCTGCTCGGGCTCGATGTCCGACAGGAACGTCCCCGCGCGGACCAGGTCCTCGACGGACTCCATCGCCAGGTACGGGTTCACCGCCGCGGCGCCGAAGCCGATGAGCAGGGCGACGTGGTGGACCTCGCGGACGTCACCGGCCTCGACCAGCAGACCCACCTGGGTGCGCTGCTTGGTGCGGATGAGGTGGTGGTGGACGGCCGCGGTGAGCAGCAGCGACGGGATCGGCGCGTGCTCGGCGTCGGAGTGGCGGTCGGAGAGGACGATCAGCCGGGCGCCGTTGTCGATGGCCGCGTCGGCCTCGGCGCAGATCTCGGCGATGCGCGCGGCGAGGGCGTCACCGCCGCCGTGCACCCGGTACAAGCCGGACAGGGTCGCGGCCTTGAAGCCCGGCATGTCGCCGTCGGCGTTGACGTGGATGAGCTTGGCCAGCTCGTCGTTGTCGATGACCGGGAACGGCAGGGTCACGGTCCGGCACGACGCGGCGCTCGGCTCGAGCAGGTTGCCCTGCGGGCCGAGGGAGGAGCGCAGCGAGGTGACGAGCTCCTCGCGGATCGCGTCCAGCGGCGGGTTGGTGACCTGCGCGAACAGCTGGGTGAAGTAGTCGAAGAGCAGTCGCGGACGCTCGGACAGCGCGGCGATCGGCGAGTCCGTGCCCATCGAACCGATCGGCTCGGCACCGGCCTTGGCCATCGGCGCGAGGATGACGCGCAGCTCCTCCTCGGTGTAACCGAAGGTCTGCTGGCGGCGGGTGACCGAGGCGTGGGTGTGGACGATGTGCTCGCGCTCGGGCAGGTCGCCCAGCTCGATCTCGCCGGCCTCCAGCCACTCCGCGTACGGCTTCTCGGCGGCGAGCTGGGCCTTGATCTCGTCGTCCTCGATGATGCGGTGCTCGGCGGTGTCGACGAGGAACATCTTGCCGGGCTGCAGGCGGCCCTTGCGGACCACCTTGGCGGGGTCGATGTCGAGCACGCCGACCTCGGAGCCGAGGACGACGAGGCCCTCGTCGGTCACCCAGTAGCGGCCGGGGCGCAGTCCGTTGCGGTCGAGTACGGCGCCGACCTGGGTGCCGTCGGTGAAGGTGACACAGGCCGGGCCGTCCCAGGGCTCCATCATCGTGGAGTGGAACTGGTAGAAGGCGCGCCGGTCCGGGTCCATGGAGTCGTGGTTCTCCCACGCCTCCGGGATCATCATCAGCACGGAGTGCGGGAGCGAGCGGCCGCCGAGGTGGAGCAGCTCGAGCACCTCGTCGAAGGACGCGGAGTCGGAGGCGTCCGGCGTGCACACCGGGAAGATCCGCTCCAGCTTCTCGTTGTCACCGAAGAGGCCGGAGGCCAGCTGGGACTCGCGGGCGACCATCCAGTTGCGGTTGCCCTTGACCGTGTTGATCTCGCCGTTGTGCGCGACGAAGCGGTAGGGGTGCGCGAGCGGCCAGCTCGGGAAGGTGTTGGTGGAGAACCGGGAGTGCACGAGCGCGATCGCGGAGGCGAAGCGGCGGTCGGACAGGTCCGGGAAGAACGGCTCCAGCTGGCCGGTGGTCAGCATGCCCTTGTAGACGATCGTCCGCGCGGACAGCGACGGGAAGTAGACGCCCGCCTCGCGCTCGGCGCGCTTGCGCAGCACGAACGCCGAGCGGTCCAGGGCGATGCCCTCGCTGGCGCCGTCGGTGACGAAGATCTGCCGGAAGGCCGGCATGGTCGAACGGGCGGTGGCGCCGAGCAGTTCGGGGGCGACCGGAACCTCACGCCAGCCGAGGACGGTAAGGCCCTCTTCGCCGGCGATCGTCTCGATACGTGAGACGGCGTCCTCGGTGCCGTCCTCCGGCAGGAAGGCGATACCGACGGCGTACGAGCCCGCTGCGGGGAGCTCGAAGTCGGCCACCTCGCGGAGGAAGGCGTCCGGAACCTGGGACAGAATGCCCGCTCCGTCGCCGGAGTCGGGCTCGGAGCCGGTGGCGCCGCGGTGCTCGAGGTTACGCAGAACCGTGAGCGCCTGCTCGACCAGCGCGTGGCTCGCCTCGCCGGTGAGGGTGGCCACGAAGCCGACGCCACAGGCGTCGCGCTCGTTGCGAGGGTCGTACATACCCTGTGCAGCAGGGCGAGCATCCATGAAGGACCAGTTCTGGCCATTCGTGGAGTGCTGGGACGGCTGGCGCGGCGTACGCATCGGCTCTCCCGTCGTCGTCAAGTGGCATATGCAGGTGCCGAGGGACGACGTTGGCCCTCTGCGTGTCGGTGCAAAATTTCGTGCAGGTTACATGATGGAGCGGTTCTCGTGAACCGGATACTCCGTTCCAACATGCGGACGCCATGGCCGCGGCGGGGGTACCGCGCACGATGGCGAAAAGTAGGTGGGGACCGAAGCGGACAGATCGGTGTCCGCTGACCCAAGGCGGGCGGAGAGAGCGTCGCCGCCCACCCCACCGGAGCACCGCAGGCTTCATTGCCCGCAGCGCTTACGGCTCATGCCCAGTGGTTAACCATTCGAAACCAGTGAGTAACGGTTACTTATGCGGCCCAACGCATAAGTCCCGTGCCAACTATCCTACGGCCGTTCCGAACAGACTGCCCAGGACGTACGTCACACCGGCCGCCGCGCCGCCCAGCGCGAGCTGCCTCAGGCCGCTGTACCACCAGGTCCGCGCGGTCACCCTGGCCACCACGGCACCGCAGGCGAAGAGCCCGACGAGGGCGAGCAGCACCGCCGGCCACAGCACGGTGGCACCGAGCAGATACGGCAGTACGGGCAGCAGTGCGCCCAGCGCGAAGGAGCCGAAGCTCGACACGGCGGCGACCAGCGGCGACGGCAGATCGCCGGGGTCGATGCCGAGTTCCTCGCGGGCGTGTATCTCCAGGGCCTGCTGGGGGTCGCTCGAGAGCTGCCGGGCCACTTCCCGGGCCAGCTCCGGCTCGACGCCCCGCGCCGCGTAGAGCGCCGCGAGCTCGGCCTGCTCGTCCTGCGGGTACTTCTTCAGTTCCCGCCGCTCCACGTCCAGTTCGGCCTCGACGAGCTCACGCTGCGAGGCCACGGAGGTGTACTCGCCGGCCGCCATGGAGAAGGCGCCGGCGGCGAGGCCCGCGAGCCCGGTCAGCACGATGGTGTGCTGACTCACGGCTCCACCCGCGACACCGGTCATCAGCGCCAGATTCGAGACCAGGCCATCCATCGCGCCGAACACCGCGGGGCGCAGCCAGCCGCCGTTCACATCCCGGTGCGTGTGGTTGTCGCGGTGCGCCTCGTGCAGCGGCGCCTCGGTGTCGATGATGGCCATATGGACCCCCAGGAAGCTTAGGCAAAGCTAATTTTGGATTGGTTCTACTCTTCGACAACACCGACATTACGTCGCGACATTCCTGCCCGCCAGCAAGGAAAGGCTGGGCTAACCTGCGCTTTTACCGTCGTACGCTCATCCGTGTAGAGCTGCGCACAGATGTCGACCGGGTGACGCTGAGGCTCCCGAGGCTCTGCCGAACCCCTCCGGTGGGACACATCCGCAAAGGGTTCCGCGCCCTGATCGGAGCCCCCGGAGGAGAGGCCCCGTATGGCATCGATCGCCTGCATTCCCTCGGTCCCGGCGCCCGGCAACGCCGCCGAACTCCGCGAGCGGGCCCGCGGCGCACTGCTGGGCCTGGCCGTCGGCGACGCGCTCGGCGCACCGGCCGAGAACATGAAACCGTCCGAGATCCGCGCCCGCTGGGGCCGCATCAAGGGCTACGTCGCCGAGAAGCCCGCCGGTACGGACGACACCGAGTACGCGATCTTCTCGGGCCTGCTGCTGGCCCGGCACGGCTCCGCGCTCACCCCGGCCCATGTGGAGGCGGCCTGGCACGAGTGGATCGCCGACCGGCACGAGGGCCCGTTCCGGGGCGCGGGATTCAGCGAGCGCGGCACGCTGGAGAACCTCCGCCGCGGCCTCGCCGCCCCCATCTCCGCCCAGCACCGCCACGCCTGGAGCGACGGCCTGGCCATGCGCGCGGCGCCCTTCGGGGTGTTCGCCGCGGGCCGGCCCGCCGAGGCCGCCCGGCTGGTGGCGATCGACGGCTCGGTCAGCCACGACGGCGAGGGCATCTACGGCGGCCAGGCGGTCGCGGCCGGGGTCGCCGCTGCCATGGCGGGCGCCCCGACGATCGCGGTCGTCGCCGCCGCCCTCGCCGTCGTCCCCGACGACTCCTGGACAGCCCGCTCCCTGCGCCGCGCCGTGGCCGTGGCCCACCGCGGCGAACGCGCGGTCCGCTCCGCCGTCGTCATCGGCGGCTACCCCTGGACCGACCTGGCCCCCGAGGCGGTGGCCCTCGCCTTCGGCGCGTACGCGGCGGCCGACGGCGAGTTCAGGGACGCCGTCCTGACCGCGGTGAACATGGGCCGCGACGCCGACACCACGGCCGCGGTGGCAGGCGCCCTGGCGGGCGCGACCCAAGGCGTGTCCGCCATCCCCGCGGAGTGGGGGGCGGCGATCGGCCCGGCCCGCGGCAGCTGCCTCCCCTCGATGGCCGGCCACCACATCCTGGACGTGGCGGAACTGCTGACGCCTGGGGAGGGCGGGAAGTGGGGGTCAGCGAGTCCGAGACCTGGAGAGGATCCCGTACGGCACAAGACGCGACCGACACCGCATCCCGCCGCGAGCAGGCTCACGCCAGGCGAGAGCAGACAGCGCAGCACCCGAGCCTCCGCACCGGGCGACGACCCCGCACGGCACAAGACGCGACCGACGCCGGCCCCGAGCACCCTCACACCAGCGGCGGCCCAGGGCACCCTCACACCGGCGGCGGCCCAGGGCACCCTCACACCGGCCGCGAACACCCCCACACCGGCGGCTACCCCGAGCACCCGTACGGCCCCGAGCACCCTCACACCGGCGGCGGCCCAGGGCACCCTCACACCGGCCCCGAGCACGCTCACACCTGCGGCGCCCCAGGGCACCCGTACGGCCCCGAGCGCCCTTACGCCGCCCCCGTACGCCCTCACACCAACGCCGGACTCGAGCACCCTCGCGCCCGCGCCGGGAGACGGCGACGCGGAGGCCCGGTCGTGACGCCGCCCGGCCCATGGGACGGCGGCGCCGATCCGAGAGCCACGCCCGCGCACACCGCCGCCGCGAGCACCGCACCGGCCGCAGCCGCCGTCCCCGCCCTCGACCCCCGCCCCCGCCGTATCGAGGGCCTCCTTCTCGGTCTCGCCGCCGGTGACGCCGCCGGCTGGCCCGCCGCCCGGCACCGGGCGGTCCGTATGCCGGAGTGGACCCGTCGGCTCACCCGCGAGCTGGACACCTTCGCGGAGCAGAACGCGACGACCACGCTCCCCGTCCCCATCGCCCTCAACCAGCCCCCGGAGCCGCTGCGCCTCGGCCCCTCCGACGACGCCGAGTGGGCGGTGTTCGCGGCCGAGGCCGTGCTGCGCGCCGGGGACGACAGCGTCCTCGGGGACCTCAGCCGGGAGCGCCGGACGCGGGCGGCGATCGACCTGACCTGGAACGCCGTGGCGAGCGAGGTCGCGGCCGCGGCCGAACGCGCCCCGGAGATCGAGTCGGCGGTCATCCCCCTGCGCGCCCGCATCTCCGTCCGGGCCGGTCTCGGCAACCTCGCCACCGGTCTGCGCCCGCCCGCCACGGGCCACGACAACCCGCACTACTTCGACGACGCGGCCTGCGTACGGGCCTGTGTGCTCGCCGTGGCCCACCCGGGCGACCCCCGACTCGCCGCCGAACTGGCCGAGTTCGACGCCCGCTACACCCAGGACGGCGACGGTGTGCACGGCGCCAGGGCGATGGCTGCCGCCCTCGCTCTGGCGCTCGCCGGCGCGGGGGTGGAGCCCTGCGTGACGGCCGCGCTGGCCGAACTCCCCGAGGCGACCGAGATCGGCCGCAACGCCCGTCAC
Source organism: Streptomyces sp. NPDC002088 (assembly GCF_040296605.1). Classification (NCBI taxonomy): domain Bacteria; kingdom Bacillati; phylum Actinomycetota; class Actinomycetes; order Kitasatosporales; family Streptomycetaceae; genus Streptomyces; species Streptomyces sp. NPDC002088. The sequence goes on from NZ_JBEOXO010000006.1 coordinate 144,456, forward strand.
GCGCTGAAGCTCGCGCACGACGCCGAGAGCGCCTTCGCCCTGATCCCCCTGCTCGAACACCAGATCCTCGACCACGTCTACAGCTACGGCATCGCCGCCGCCGAGACGGTCCCGGTCGCCCTGGCCCTGGCCGTCGCGGCGCACGGCCGGATCTCGGAGACCGTCCCCGCGGCGGCCTGTCTGTCCCGGGTCGCGGACTCGGCCCCGGCCCTGGCGGGCGCCCTGACCGGCGCGCTGGGCGGCGGCGCGGCGATCCCCGCGTCCTGGCGCGACACCTGCCGCACCCTCTCCGGCTGTGTACTGCCCCGCCTCACCGGCACGGACCTGGTGGAACTCGCCGAACTCCTGGAAGCCGCACAACCGGCCCCACCAGGAGGATGATTCGGGGCATGACGCCCAAAGGAGAAGAAAACCACGCGGCGAGCCTCGACGAGCGGATCACCGGAGCCCTCGTCGGAGCCGCCGTCGGCGACGCCCTCGGCGGCCCCGTCGAGGGCTACTCCCCCGACCAGATCCTCGAACGCCACGGCGGCCGCGTCCACGGCGTCGTCGGCCCCTGGAACGGCGACGCCTGGCGCACCGCCCGCCCCATCGCCCCCTACCACAAGGGCGACGGCCACGTCACCGACGACACCTTGCTGACCCACGCGCTGATCCGGGTCTACGCCACGGTCCGCGACCACCTGGACGCGTACGCGATCGCCGAGCACCTGGTCCCGGACCTGATGACGAACCCACGGTGGATCCCGGAGCTGGAGGCGGAGGCGCTGCCGCTGCATCGGGTGTTCCTGGCGGAGAAGTGGCTGGTGGCGAGAGTCCACTACGGTCATGTCGACCCTCGCGAGGCCGGCGTCGGCAACATCGTCAACTGCGGCGCGGCGATGTACATGGCCCCGGTCGGCCTGGTCAACGCGGCCAACCCGGCGGCCGCGTACGCCGAGGCGCTGGACATCGCCGGCGCGCACCAGTCGTCGTACGGCCGTGAGGCGGCGGGCGTCTTCGCGGCGGCCGTGGCGGCGGCGTGCGCACCGGGAGCGACACCGGACTCGGTCGTCTCCGCCTGCCTCTCCCTGGCGAAGGACGGCACACGCGCGGCGATCGAGGCGGTCTGTGAGACGGCCGCCCGCCACCCGGACTTCGAGTCGGCGCTCGTCCCGCTGCGGGAGGCGGTGGCCCCGTTCGACACCGTGGGCCCCGACTACCGCTCCCCCTCCCTGGCCGCCCGCCGCCCGTCCCGTCTGCACGCGATCGAGGAACTCCCCGTCGCCCTGGGCATGTTGCTGCTCTCGGCCGGCGACTACCGGGGGTCGGTCCTCGGCTCGGTGAACTACGGCCGCGACTGCGACTCGATCGCGACGATGGCGGGCGCGCTGGCGGGGGCCCTGGGCGCACCGGTACCGGAGGACTGGTCGAAGACGGTCGCCGAGGCCAGCCGCCTGGACCTCTGGGAACCGGCCCGCACCCTCACCGAGGTGACCCGGGAGATCTTCCGACGGGACGTACACCGCCGCCGGGCCCACGAGGCGGCCTTCACCCAGATCGGAGGCCTGAGTTGCTCCGACTGACCTGGGTCCAGCCGGAGGACCTCCTCGGCCACGAACTCCACCAGGCTGCGCAGGACGGACGTGAGCCGTCGGCGATCGCGGCGCGATGGAGAGCGGCGGGCGGCCCGGAGGCACCCCTGCGGGCGGGGGCGTCACCTACTCCCGCGTCGCGCTATCTGCGGATGCTGGCGAAGGACCTGCTGGACGAACTGGCCGATCTGCCCGGCAAGTTGACAGAGGACGAGCCGACGGACCTCGGGAAGATCAAGGCCGGCTGCACAGCCTGGCCCGCACCCCGCCCCCGTCCAGCCCCCGACCCGGCCCGCCTGGAAGCCGCCTGGCTGGGCCGAGCCGCCGGCTGCCTCCTGGGCAAGCCAGTGGAAAAGCTCCCCCTCGAAGCCATCCGCCAACTGGCCCGATCCACCGGCAACTGGCCCCTCAACTCCTGGTTCACCGCGCGAGGCGTCCCAGCGGAACTCCTCCGCACCCACCCCTGGAACCGCCGCTCGGCACGCACCTCCCTCGCCGAGAACATCGACGGCATGCCCGAGGACGACGACCAGAACTACCCCCTCCTCAACCTCCTCCTGCTGCAACGCCATGGCAGAAGCTTCACCACGAACGACGTGGCCGCCCTCTGGCTGGACGAACTCCCCGCCGGCCGCACCTTCACCGCCGAACGCATCGCCTACCGCAACCTCCTCACCGGCATCGAACCCCCGCACACCGCCCGCCACCGCAACCCCTTCCGCGAATGGATCGGCGCCCTGATCCGCGCCGACGTCCACGGCTGGACCAATCCCGGCGACCCCGGTGCCGCCGCCGAGCAGGCCCACCGCGACGCCACCCTCACCCACACCGCCAACGGCGTGTACGCGGCGATGTTCACGGCGGCCGTCATCGCCGACGCCTCCGTCGGTACCGGTACGAGCAGGCCCGACATCCACCACTGCCTGCGTACGGGCCTGACGGTCGTCCCGCCCCGCTCCCGCCTCGCCCGAGCGGTCACCCACGCCATCCGACTGGCCCAATCCCACGACGACTTCGACACGGTCGTCGACGAGCTCCACGCCGTCCACTCCCCCACCCACCACTGGGTCCACGCCATCCCCAACACGGCCCTCATCGCCGCCGCCCTCACCCACGCGAACGGCGACTTCACCGGCTCCATCTGCCGTGCCGTCTCCGGCGGTTGGGACACCGACTCCAACGGCGCGACCGCCGGCAGCATCGCGGGCCTCCTCGCGGGCACGCCCGCCGCCCTCCCCGACCGCTGGACGACCCCCCTCAAGAACCGCCTCTCCACCTCCGTCGCCGACTTCGACGGCATCGGCTTCGACACCCTGGCCCACCTCACCCATGTGGAGGCTTCTCGCCCATGACCCACATCGTCGTGCTCGGCAGCACGAACATGGACCTCGTCGCCTACGTCGAGAAGGCCCCGCAGCGCGGGGAGACCGTGACGGGACGGGAGTTCCGTACGATCCCCGGCGGCAAGGGCGCCAACCAGGCGATCGCCGCCGCCCGGGCCGGCGCCACCGTCTCGATGATCGGCGCGGTCGGCAACGACGCCTTCGGCAGCCGCCTGCGCTCCACCCTGGAGCACTCGGGCGTCGACACCGACCTTCTGCGCACCACCGAGGGCCCCTCCGGCACCGCGCACATCGTCGTGGACGACGAGGGCGGCAACGCGATCGTCGTGGTCCCCGGCGCGAACGGCACCGTGGACCACCTCACCCCCGGCGACGAGGGCCTCATCGCCGCCGCCGACGCCCTGCTGCTCCAGCTGGAGATCCCGATGCCGGCGGTCGTCGCGGGAGCGCGCGCCGCCCGCGCCCACGGCATCCGTACGATCCTCACGCCCGCCCCCGCCCAGCCGCTCCCGCCCGAACTCCTCGCCGCCACCGATCTGTTGGTCCCCAACGAGCACGAGGCCACCGCCCTCACCGGCCGCACCGACCCGCGCGAGGCGGCCGCCGCCCTGCTCGACCAGGTGCCGGAGGTGGTCGTCACCCTGGGCGCGGGAGGCAGCCTGTACGCGGCCCGGGGCGCCGAACCGCTCACCGTCCCCGCGCCCCGGGTGACCGCCGTGGACTCGACCGGAGCGGGCGACACCTTCGTCGGCGCGCTCGCGGTGGCACTCGTCGAGGAGCGGCCCGTGCGGGAAGCACTGGCGTGGGCGGCCGCGGCGGCCGCGCTGTCCGTGCAGCGGGAAGGGGCGTCGGCGTCGATGCCGTACCGCTCCGAGATCGAGGCGCGGTACGGCTCATGACCGACGCCCCGCTGACCGGCTTGCGCGTCCTCGACCTCGCGACCCTCTTCGCCGGCCCCCTCGCCGCCACCATGCTCGGCGACTTCGGTGCGGAGGTCGTCAAGGTCGAGCACCCGACCAAGCCCGACCCGTCCCGGGGCCACGGTCCGTCGAAGGACGGCGTGGGACTGTGGTGGAAGCTGCTCGCCCGCAACAAGCGCACGATCACCCTCGACCTGTCGAAGCGAGGCGGCCGCGCGACCCTGCTGCGCCTCGCCGCCACCACCGACGTGATCATCGAGAACTTCCGCCCCGGAACGCTGGAGAAGTGGGACCTGGGCTGGGAGGAACTGTCCGCCGCCAACCCCCGCCTGATCCTCACCCGCGTCACCGGCTTCGGCCAGTTCGGCCCCTACGCGCACCGCCCCGGCTTCGGCACCCTCGCCGAGGCGATGAGCGGCTTCGCGGCGATCACCGGCGAACCGGACGCACCCCCGACGCTGCCCCCGTTCGGCCTGGCCGACTCGATCGCGGGCCTGGCCACGGCGTACGCCGTGATGACGGCGCTGGCCGCCCGGGACCGCACGGGTGAGGGGCAGGTCGTCGACATGGCGATCATCGAGCCGATCCTGACGGTCCTCGGTCCGCAGCCCCTCTGGTACGACCAGCTGGGCCACGTCCAGCCGCGCACCGGCAACCGCTCCCAGAACAACGCCCCGCGCGGCACCTACCGCACGGCGGACGGCTCCTGGGTCGCCGTGTCCACCTCCGCCCAGTCGATCGCCGAACGGCTGATGCGACTGGTCGGCCGCCCGGACCTGATCGACGAACCGTGGTTCGCCACGGGTGCCGACCGGGCCCGCCACGCCGACGTCCTCGACGAGGCGGTCGGCTCCTGGATCGCCGAGCGCTCCCGGGAGGAGGTCCTCCTGGCCTTCGACAAGGCGGAGGCGGCGGTCGCCCCGATCCAGGACGTGCGCGACGTGATGACGGACCCCCAGTACGCGGCCCTCGACACCATCACCACCGTCGACGACCCCGAACTGGGCCCCCTGCGCATGCAGAACGTCCTCTTCCGCCTCTCCTCGACCCCCGGCGCGATCCGCTGGGCCGGCCGTCCGCACGGCGCGGACACGGAGGCGGTCCTGACCGAGCTGGGCCTGACCCCGGCGCGCCTCGCGGCCCTGCGCGAGGAGGGCGCCGTATGACGGGGACCCCCCTCACCTGGCTGTACGTCCCCGGTGACCGCCCACAGGTGGTCGCCAAGGCCCTCGTCTGCGGCGCCGACGTCGTCGTGGTCGACCTGGAGGACGCGGTCGCCCCGGACCGCAAGGAGTACGCCCGCGCGGCCACCGCCGACCTCCTTCGCGAGCCGCAGCCGGTCCCCGTCCACGTCCGCGTCAACGCCTTGGACGGCCCGCTCGCGCCGGCCGACCTGCGAGCGGTGGCGGGCCTCCCTGGCCTGTCCGGGCTGCGGCTGCCGAAGGTGACCTCGCCCGAGCAGATCACCGGCATCGCGGAACGCACGGCCCTCGCCGACGGAGGGGCCACGCCCCTGCACGCCCTCCTGGAAACAGGCCTGGGCATCGAACACGCCTACGCGATCGCCCGCGCCCACTCGGCCCTGCGCGGCATCTCGCTCGGCGAGGCGGACCTACGGGCCGACCTGGGCGTACGGGGCGACGCGGGCCTCGACTGGTCCCGCGCCCGGGTGATCGTCGCCGCGCGGGCGGCGGGCCTGCCGCCCCCGGCCCAGTCGGTGCACCCGGACATCCGGGACCTGGACGGCCTGGCCGCGACCTGCGCCCACGGCCGCACCCTCGGTTTCCTGGGCCGCGCGGCCATCCACCCCCGCCAGCTCCCGGTCATCGAACGCGCCTACCTCCCCACCCACGAGGAGCTCGAACAGGCGGAGGCGGTGGTGAAGGCGGCGGCGACCGAACAGGGCGCGCAGGCGCTGCCGGACGGGACGTTCATCGACACGGCGGTGGTGGCGGCGGCCCAGCGGACGCTGTCGCTGGCCCACGGTCGCTGACCTCAGAACGCGCCGAGGGCGCCCGGGCTGCTTGTGTGTGCGGCCCGGGCGCCCTCGTCGTCGTACGGTCGGCCGTCAGCTCTTCTTGCCGGCCGACTCGGCCTCGTCCTTGATGTCCGCGACATCCGTGTCGGACTCCGTCGCGTCCTTGGCCTCGGGCTCCGTGTCGCCGTCGGTCCGGTCGCCGGAAGCCTCCGCCTCACCGTCGGCCTCGTCAGCCTTGTCGGCCGCGTCGGCCTCGTCGCCGGAAGTCTCTGCGTCCGCGCCGGGTTCGACGACCGCTTCCCTGCCGGGCCGCTTCTTCGACGACACCACGATGTACAGCACCGCGAGCAGGAACACGATCATCGCGGTCCAGTCGTTCAGGCGGAGCCCCAGGATGTGGTGGGCGTCGTCGACGCGCATGTACTCGATCCAGCCGCGGCCCACGCAGTACGCGGCGACGTACAGGGCGAACGCCCGGCCGTGGCCCAGCTTGAAGCGACGGTCGGCCCACATGACCAGGAAGGCGACGCCGATGCACCACAGGGACTCGTACAGGAACGTCGGGTGGTAGGTGCCCGGGACCCTGCCGTCGGTCGACGAGGTGATCTTCAGCGCCCACGGCAGGTCCGTGGCCCGCCCGTACAGCTCCTGGTTGAACCAGTTGCCCCAGCGGCCGATCGCCTGCGCGAGGGCGATGCCGGGGGCGATGGCGTCGGCGTAGGCGGGAAGCGGGATGCCGCGGCGACGGGCGCCGATCCACGCGCCCACCGCACCGAGCGCGATGGCGCCCCAGATGCCGAGGCCGCCCTCCCAGACCTTGAAGGCGTCCACCCAGTCGCGGCCCTCGCTGAAGTACAGCTCGTAGTCCGTGATCACGTGGTAGAGCCGGCCGCCGACGAGGCCGAAGGGCACGGCCCAGACCGCGATGTCGGCCACTGTGCCGGCCCGTCCGCCTCGGGCGATCCAGCGCTTGTTGCCGAGCCAGACGGCTACGAAGACGCCGATGATGATGCAGAACGCGTAGCCGCGCAGCGGAATGGGACCGAGGTGCAGCACCCCGCGCGACGGGCTGGGAATGTAGGCAAGTTCCATGGCAGGGTCGACGCTACCGTGCCGGGCCGGGCCCACGGCAGGCAGCCCGGCTACGGCTCCATAACAGGGAGGTGAGAATCACTCACCCCTTGGCCGCCTCCTGCACCATCCGCTTCAGCTTCGCGGGCGTCATCGTCCGGTCCTGGTAGATGTTCTTGCCGTCGAGCAACACGGTCGGCGTGCCGCCGAAGTTGCCGGCCTGGAAGGCCTTGTTGGACTTCACGACCCAACTGTTGTGTGTGCCGTCCTTGACGCAGGTGCGGAACGCGGGCGTGTCGAGGCCGTCGACCTTGCCCGCGAGCTCGATGAGCTTGCTGTTCTTGGCGAAGGCGTCGTCGGTTTCCTCGGGCTGGTTCTCGTACAGCACGTCGTGGTACGCGGTGAACTTGCCGGCGTCCTGGGCGCAGGCCGCGGCGTTGGCCGCGTTGCGGGAGCCGCTGCCGCCCAGGTTGTCGTCGATGAGCGTGGCCAGGTGGTACTCCACCCTCAGCTGGCCGGCGTCCGTCAGCTCGTGGATGGTCGGGCGGTACGCCGCCTCGAAGGCCTTGCAGGCCGGGCAGCGGAAGTCCTCCCAGATGGTGAGCGTCGACTTGGCGCTCTCCTTACCGACCGGGATGGCGAGACTGTCCTTGCCCTGCGCTCCCGAGGGCGCCGCGACCGGGCCCTCGTTGTCGCTGCCGCTGTCCTTGCCGGCGTTCGCGGCGACGACGCCGATCACCGCCGCCAGTCCCAGTACGCAGACGACACTCGCGCCGACGATCAGCGACCGCCGGCGTTTCTCCGCCGCCTTGTGCTTGTCACGCTCGGCTGCCAGCCGCTCGCGTGCGGTCCGTTTTCCCTCACGGTTCTTCTCGCTCACACCCGCAGAAACGAACCGGGGAGGCGCAGCGCGCCTCCCCGGTCCCAGGTCCACCCGTTCGAGTGACTCGTACGGAATGTCCCTTACGTCACACCTGTTCGCGCACGCCCTTCGCCAGGTCGCCCGCGAGCGCGCGGACGGCCTCGACGCCGGCCGCGTCGTCCGGAGCGTCCAGCATGCGCTTGACGAAGGCCGAGCCGACGATCACGCCGTCGGCGAAGCCGGCCACCTCGGCGGCCTGCCTGGCGTTGGAGACGCCGAGGCCGACACAGACCGGCAGGTCGGAGCCGGCGGCCCGGGTGCGCTGGACCAGGTCCCGGGCCTGCGTGCCCACCGACTCGCGGGTGCCGGTGACGCCCATCAGCGAGGCGGCGTAGACGAAGCCGCTGCCCGCCGCGGTGATCTCGGCGAGCCGCTCGTCCTTGCTGCTGGGCGCCACGACGAAGACCGTCGCGAGGCCGTGCTTCTCGGCGTGCTCCCTCCAGAGCGCCGCCTCCTGCACCGGCAGGTCGGGCAGGATGCACCCGGCGCCGCCCGCCTCGGCGAGCTCTGCGGTGAAGCGCTCGACGCCGTAGCGGTCGATCGGGTTCCAGTACGTCATCACGAGGACCGGCTTCCCGGTCGCCTCGTACGCCTCGCGCACCGTCCGCATCACGTCGGCGATCCTGACGCCGCCGCGCAGGGCGATGTCGTCGGCGGTCTGGATGACGGGACCGTCGAGGACCGGGTCGCTGTGCGGCAGGCCCACCTCGACGATGTCGGCGCCGCCGTCGAAGACGGCCTTGATCGCCTCGATGCCGCCGTCCACGGTCGGGAACCCGGCCGGAAGGTAGGCGATGAGGGCGGAGCGGCCCTCGGCCCGGGCGGCGGCGAGGGTGTCGGTCAGCAGTTGGATGTTGCCGCTCACTTGGCGTCCCCCTCGATCTCGGCGGCGTCCGCATCGGCGTCCGCGGCCACGCTGGCGTCGGTGTCGTACAGGCCGAAGTAGCGCGCGGCCGTGTCCATGTCCTTGTCGCCGCGGCCGGACAGGTTGATCACGATCAGCCCGTCCTTGCCCAGCTCCCTGCCGACCTCCAGGGCACCGGCGAGGGCGTGGGCGCTCTCGATGGCCGGAATGATGCCCTCGGTCCGCGACAGCAGACGCAGGGCCTGCATGGCCGCGTCGTCGGTGACCGCGCGGTACTCGGCGCGACCGCTGTCCTTGAGGTAGGAGTGCTCGGGGCCGATACCCGGGTAGTCCAGTCCGGCCGAGATCGAGTACGGCTCGGTGATCTGGCCCTCGTCGTCCTGGAGGACGTAGGACCGCGAACCGTGCAGGATGCCGGGCTCGCCCGCGGTCAGGGTCGCCGCGTGCTCGCCGGTCTCGACGCCGTGCCCGGCGGGCTCGCACCCGATGAGGCGGACGCCCGCGTCCGGGATGAAGGCGTGGAAGAGCCCGATGGCGTTGGAGCCGCCGCCCACGCAGGCGACGGCCGCGTCGGGCAGCCGGCCCGCGCGCTCCAGGAGCTGGCGCCGGGCCTCGACGCCGATGACCCGGTGGAAGTCGCGGACCATGGCCGGGAAGGGGTGGGGCCCGGCGACGGTCCCGAACAGGTAGTGGGTGTGGTCGACGTTGGCGACCCAGTCCCGGAAGGCCTCGTTGATGGCGTCCTTCAGGGTCCGGCTGCCGGACTTCACCGCGACGACCTCGGCACCGAGCATGCGCATACGGGCCACGTTGAGGGCCTGGCGCTCGGTGTCGATCTCGCCCATGTAGACGGTGCACTCGAGGCCGAACAGTGCACAGGCCGTCGCCGTCGCGACGCCGTGCTGGCCTGCGCCGGTCTCGGCGATGACCCGGGTCTTGCCCATGCGCTTGGTGAGCAGGGCCTGGCCGAGCACGTTGTTGATCTTGTGGGAGCCGGTGTGGTTCAGGTCCTCGCGCTTGAGGAACACCCGGGCGCCACCGGCGTGTTCGGCGAACCGGGGCACCTCGGTGAGGGCGCTGGGCCGGCCGGTGTAGTTGACGAGCAGGTCGTCGAGCTCGCGCGCGAACTCGGGATCGGCCTTCGCCTTGTCGTACTCGACGGCGACCTCGTCCACGGCAGCGACGAGCGCCTCCGGGATGAACTTGCCGCCGAACGCGCCGAAGTAGCCCTCGGCGCTGGGAACCTGACCCGCCGGGTCGGGAATGAAGAACTCGCTGGGCATGCGGAAACCTCACGGTGAGTGTGTGGACAGACACTGATCGCCGTGGGGGCGGGGCTTTGTCAGCCGGCTGCGGGCCGACTGTGGTTGGTCGCGCCGACGCGGCGGAGCCGCGTGTTCGGGCACTGCCCCGTACCCCCGAAGGGGCGCTGCCATCGACGTCCGTTTACCTGCCCGGGCTCGTCACCGATGACATAGCGGACCCGGCGGCCGTGCACCCGGCGTGCGGGCGCGCGGCAGCCACGCGGGCGGCAGCCGCGCGCGAGGCGGGCGTACCGGTCCACGGTCGTCATGGTGATCGTGAGCGTCATCGGGGTCACTCTACCGAAGTACGGCCGTTCGGGTGACGATCACATCACTCTCGCCCGTGCCGCAGCGCCGGGTGCTCGCCCGCCGCCACCAGATCGGAGACCGCGGCCTTCGGGTCACGGCCGGTGACGAGGGACTCGCCGACCAGGACCGCGTCGGCGCCCGCGTTGGCGTACGCGATGAGGTCGTGCGGCCCGCGGACGCCGGACTCGGCGACCTTGACGATGTGGGCCGGGAGCTCGGGGGCGACGCGCTCGAACGTCGTGCGGTCGACCTCCAGCGTCTTCAGGTTGCGCGCGTTGATGCCGATGATCTTCGCGCCCGCGTCCAGCGCCCGCTCGGCCTCCTCCTCGTCGTGCACCTCGACCAGGGGCGTGAGCCCGATGGACTCGGCGCGCTCGATGAGGGACTCCAGGGCCGGCTGCTCAAGGGCCGCGACGATGAGCAGGGCGAGGTCGGCGCCGTACGCCCGCGCCTCCCACAGCTGGTACGCCGTGACGATGAAGTCCTTGCGCAGCACGGGGATGTCCACGCGCGCGCGGACCGCTTCCAGGTCCGCCAGTGAGCCGCCGAAGCGGCGCTGTTCGGTCAGCACGGAGATGACGGCCGCGCCGCCCGCCTCGTAGTCCGCGGCGAGGGCCGCCGGGTCGGCGATCGCGGCCAGCGCGCCCTTGGAGGGGCTGGAGCGCTTGACCTCGCAGATCACCTTGACGCCTTCGCCACGCAGCGCGGCCACGCCGTCCTTCGCGGGACGCGCCTTGGCCGCGCGCTCCTTGAGCTCGTCGAGGCTGACGCGCGCCTGCCGCTCCGCGAGGTCGGCACGGACTCCGTCGATGATCTCGTCGAGCACACTCACGCGAGCGGCCCCCTTCCAGACGGTTGACACGGTCACTGCGATGGTATCCGGAGGAAGGCGTAGGCCTCACATCCGGTTGACGCCGGTCCCACTACCTGGACATTCACCGACTCGTCACGGATGCAGCCCGCCGCCGAACGGCAGGTTCCGGACCACGGTGAAAACCAGCAGCAACACGCCCAGCGTCCACAGGTGCGCCGTCCCGAGGTCGATCCGCAGCGGTCGTCCGCGCGCCGCACGGACCACCCAGACGGTCCACACCACGGCGAAACCCAGATAGCCGAGCACGGCCGCCGCGTTGTCCTGCAGCGCCGCCAGGAAGTCGCCGTGGACGAAGGCGTGGGCGCTGCGCAGGCCGCCGCAGCCGGGGCAGTAGACGCCGGTGTAGCGCAGGAGCGGGCAGACGGGGTAGTGGCCGGGCTCGTTGGGATCCACCGCACCGACGTAGGCGAAGGCGCCCACGACGGCCGCGAGGACTCCGGCGGGCACGGCCAGCCGGCCCGCGACGATCCCCGTACGGGCGCTCCGCATCCCCTGGCTGTCGGCGTTCACGCCTCGCATTCTGCCCGGTGCGGGCCGTGAACGCGCGTGAGGGGCGGACCCGCGCCCATCGGCGCCGGATCCGCCCCCTACGTCGTACGCAGTGGTGCGGCGCTCAGCCTTCGACGCCCGCCGGCTGGCGGGTCGCGGCCGGGGCGGACTGCACCGCGACGGGGGCCGCCTTCGGCTGGCCCAGGCCCATGGCTCGCATGGCGGCGCCGACGACACCGCCGAGGGCGATGATCACCATGCCGGCCCAGAAGCCCAGCGGCTGTGCCATCACCATGAAGGCGCCCGCGACGCAGAAACCGATGAAGGCGATGATGACACCGGTCCAGGCGGCCGGGGTGTGACCGTGGCTGCTGCCCGCCATGACTTGCTCCTCGTTGCTGTGTACGTGTCGTGCGTGTCTGAGCCGGACGCTCATCGTCCATTGTCCCGTACGCGCGCTCTTACCGTGAGCGGGGGTGGCTCCCATCCGCGTCTGATTCACCACATCGGGACCGACGACCCGGGCCGAAAGTCCCTGCCTGCCGCCGGTCCGGCGGCCTGCTCACGCGGGATCGGGGCCCGTCGGGTCCTCTCCCCGGTCCAGGGCCTTCCAGATGTCCTCGGGCCGGTCGGGGTCGACGGCCGGGGCGGCGCGGCGCGGCTGGGGTGTTCCGTTGCGCTCGTAGCGGCCGGACATCGCGGGCCACCGCCCGCCGTAGCGCAGGGCCAGCAGACCGGCGAGGAGGATCAGGGCGCCGCCCGCGGCCGCGACGTACGGCCAGGCGGTGTGGCTGAGGGCGGCCACGGCGGCCGAGGTGTCGCCGGAGGCCTGTGCGGCCTTCTCGTCGAGTGCGGAGCCGTCGGAGGCGCCGAGCAGGGCCGCGGCGACGATGCCGGCGCCGGAGAGCGCGAGCAGCGCGGAGACCAGCAGGCGGCCGGCCTTGCGGACGGCGAAGACGGCGACGAGCGCGGCGAGGCCCACTATCGCCAGGGCCGCGGGGACGCCGGTGACGTCGCTGCCCTTGACGGTCAGGGGGAAGTCGCCGCCGGCGACCGTCGCGGTGCCTTCCGACCAGCGCTGCCGGGTGGCCAGCAGGGCCACGGCGGCACCGAGCGCCCCGCTCAGCAGGGCGACGGCGAGGCTCCGGCGGCTGGACCGGGCGGAAGCGGCGGCTTCGGGACGGGGGTGAGGAACAGCAGTCACGTACACCACTATCGCCTGAACCCCGGGCGAACCGTCACCCGGGGCCGACGTGAGACGCGCCCTACCGGCCCAGCCGGTTCGCCGTGTGCACCGCGCGCAGCACCGCCGCCGCCTTGTTGCGGCACTCGGTGTCCTCGGCGACCGGGTCGGAGTCGGCGACGATGCCGGCGCCGGCCTGGACGTAGGCGGTGCCGTCGCGGAGCAGGGCCGTCCGGATGGCGATGGCGGTGTCGGAGTCGCCCGCGAAGTCGAGGTAGCCGACGCAGCCGCCGTACAACCCCCGCCTGGACGGCTCGAGTTCGTCGATGATCTGCATCGCGCGCGGTTTGGGCGCGCCGGACAGGGTGCCCGCCGGGAAGCAGGCGGTCAGGACGTCGAAGGCGGTGCGGCCCGCCGCCACCTGCCCGGTGACCGTCGAGACGATGTGCATCACGTGGGAGTACCGCTCGACGGACATGAAGTCGACGACCTCGACCGAGCCGGGCTCGCAGACGCGCCCCAGGTCGTTGCGTCCGAGGTCGACGAGCATCAGGTGCTCGGCGCGCTCCTTGGGGTCGGCGAGCAGTTCGTCGGCGAGGGCCTGGTCCTCCTGCGGGGTCGCCCCGCGGTGCCGGGTGCCGGCGATGGGGTGGACCATGGCCCGCCCGTCCTCGACCTTGACCAGGGCCTCGGGGGACGAGCCGACGACGTCGAACCCGTCGAAGCGGAACAGGTACATGTACGGGGAGGGGTTGGTGGCCCGCAGCACCCGGTAGACGTCCAACGCGCTGGCCGTGCATGGCGTTTCGAAGCGCTGCGACGGTACGACCTGGAAGGCCTCGCCGGCGCGGATGCGCTCCTTGATGTCCTCGACGGCCCGCTGGAAGTCCTCGCCGCCCCACAGGGCGCTGTACTCGGGGAGTTCGGACGGCGGGAGCACGGCGGGCGGCTGGACGACCGCGCGGGAGAGGTCCGCCTCCATGGCGTCCAGGCGGGCCACGGCGTCGGCGTAGGCGTCATCGACGCCGGTGTCGAGGTCGTTGTGGTTGATCGCGTTGGCGATCAGCAGGACGGAGCCCTCCCAGTGGTCCATGACGGCGAGGTCGCTGGTGAGGAGCATGGTCAGCTCGGGGAGGTTCAGGTCGTCCCGCTCACCGGGGCCGATCTTCTCCAGGCGGCGGACGATGTCGTAGCCGAGATAGCCGACCATGCCGCCGGTGAAGGGCGGCAGGCCCTCCTGGTGGGGGGTATGCAGGGCCTCGATGGTGGCGCGCAGCGCGGCCAGCGGGTCGCCGTCGACGGGGACGCCGACGGGCGGAGTGCCGAGCCAGTGGGCCTGGCCGTCGCGCGCGGTGAGGGTGGCGGCGCTGCGGACGCCGACGAAGGAGTAGCGGGACCAGGACCGTCCGTTCTCCGCGGACTCCAGCAGGAAGGTGCCGGGACGCTCGGCGGCGAGCTTGCGGTAGAGCGCGACCGGGGTGTCGCCGTCGGCGAGGAGCTTGCGGGTGACCGGAATGACGCGGCGGTCGGTGGCCAGCTTGCGAAACGTCTCGAGGTCCATGGCGGCAGACCTTACTGATCCACGGCCGGTACGCCGGAACCGGCACCCACGCCGTCCTTGAGCAGCACGTCCTCGTCGAAGCAGGTGCGGGCCCCGGTGTGGCAGGCGGCACCGACCTGGTCGACCTTGACCAGCAGGGTGTCGGCGTCGCAGTCGAGGGCGACGGACTTGACCCACTGGAAGTGGCCGGAGGTGTCGCCCTTGACCCAGTACTCCTGGCGGCTGCGGGACCAGTACGTGCAGCGGCCGGTGGTCAGTGTGCGGTGCAGGGCCTCGTCGTCCATCCAGCCGAGCATCAGCACCTCTCCGGTGTCGTACTGCTGGGCGATGGCGGGCAGGAGTCCGTCGGCGCTGCGCTTGAGGCGGGCGGCGATCTCGGGATCGAGGTTGCTGGACGCGGGCGTGCTGGTCATGGGTGCCATTGTGCCGCGCGGCACTGACAGTGCCGACGCGGTGTCCACTGATCGGATAGCGGCGGCACGATGCGTCTCGGTGAGGGGCGGTGTCGGGCGACGGGTGGGCGGACCTCTTACCCCGGTCGTACGCTGGCTGCATGTCGACCTTTGCCAAGCGTGAACGGCTCCTTCTCGCCGACCTCTTGGAAACCGCCGGTCCGGAGGCCCCCACCCTGTGCGAGGGCTGGGTGACCCGCGACCTGGCCGCCCATGTGGTGGTACGGGAGCGCCGTCCCGACGCCGCCGGGGGCATCCTCATCAAGCAGCTCGCGTCCCGCCTGGACAAGGCGATGGAGGAGTTCGCCGCCAAGCCGTACGAGGAGCTGATCCAGCTGATCCGTACCGGCCCGCCGCGCTTCTCACCGTTCTCGCTGAAGCAGATCGACGAGGCGTCCAACACGATCGAGTTCTACGTCCACACGGAGGACGTCCGGCGCGCCCAGCCCGACTGGGCACTGCGCGAGCTCGACCCGGTCTTCCAGGACGCGCTCTGGTCCCGCCTGGAACGCGCCGCCCGCCTCATGGGCCGCACCGCTCCCACGGGCCTGGTCCTGCGCCGCTCGGACGGCCAGACAGTGGTCGCCCACCGCGGCACACCGGTGGTGACGGCGACCGGCGAGCCGTCGGAGCTGCTGCTGTTCCTGTACGGCCGGCAGAACGCGGCGAAGGTGTCCCTGGAGGGCGACGAGGACGCGATCGCCACGCTGCACGGGTCGAAGCAGCTGGGTATCTGAGTTCAGCGGGGCAGTTCCGCCTGGCGGAGGGCGCGCACGCTCAGGGCGACGACGCCGCCGAGGCCGCACACCGCCGCGCTGACGACGAATACCGGGCCGGTGCCCCACGCCTGGATCGCGGCAGCGGCGAAGGGCATGCTCAGAGGGGCGAAGCCGAGGCTGACCAGGCCGGCGACGGCGGTGACGCGGCCGAGGTAGGCGGGGTCGGCCTGGGTCTGGAGCAGGGCGCCGCACATCGCGCCGCTGAGCCCGGCGAGCAGGCCGATGAGCAGGGCCACGCCGACGGCGGCGACGACGCCGGGGACGTAGGCGAGGGCGCCGATCGCGACGGAGCCGGCGAGGATCGCGTAGGCCGCGACCAGACCGGCGTGCGGCAGTCGGCCCCGTACGGTCAGCAGCAGTGAGACGGCCCCCGCGCCGACGCCGAACCCGGCGAGCACCCAGCCCATGCCGGAGGCCCCCCAGCCCCGCTCGTCGGCCAGCAGGGTCAGGCCCACGTTGAGCGGGCCGACGAAACCGAAGTCGCCGAGGGCGATGGCGAGCATCAGCGGGGCGAGAACGCGGTGGTGGCGGATGTAACGCAGCCCGGCCGACAGGTCGCTCCAGGCGGTGGTGCGGTTGGCGCCGGCCTCTTCGCCCGCGGGCAGGTCCCGGACGTCGGCTCCGGCCTCTTCGCCCGCGGGGAGATCCCGGACGTCGGCTTCGGCGGCGTCGTCCGCGGGGAGGTCCCGGACCCGTACGGTGAGCAGCAGCGGCACCGACACCGCGATCAGCAGCCCGGCGAGGCCGAACGCGGCGGCCGCGCCGCCCACCGCCACGCACAGGCCGCCCAGCGGGGCACCGACGACGTTGGCGAAGCGGATCGCCAGGCCGCGCATCCCCTGGACGCGGGCCAGTTGGCCCTTGCCGGTGATCCGCGCCGGGAGCGCGCCGACGGCCGGCATGAACACCGCGTCGACGGCGCCGAAGACCAGGGCCAGCAGGGCCAGCGGCCACAGGCCGGGGCTGGTGAAGAACACCAGCGCGGCCACCCCCAGCACCGCCGCACAGCGCACGGCGTCGCTGCCGATCACGACCCGGCGTGGTCCGAGCCGGTCGGCGATCACTCCCCCGCCCAGCATGAGCAGGGCCCGGGGCAGCGCGCTGACCGACATCACCAGCCCCGCCTGCGAGGGCGAACCGGCCTGTACGGCGGCCCAGGACAGGGCGATGTAGTAGACGCTGTCGCCCACCATCGAGGAGGCGTAGGCGCCGAGCCAGCGCAGCACGTTCGGGTCGCGGTGGGCGGGGCGGTCGGCGGTGACGGCGGTGGCCGGGGGTATGAGCATGGCGGTCACGAGACCTGGTCCTCTCAGAAGCGGAACGGGAATCCGTACACGTGCAGGGCGACGTTCTCGCGCCCCTGGGTGTCGCCGGCGGCTTCGGCCGCCCGGCTCTTCTCGTCGTACTTCCTGGCGAGGGCGGTCAGCTCCTGGCGGAGCTCGTCCAGTTCCGCCGACGTCAGCCGGAACAGTGACTCGCTGTCGGGGGCGGCGGCATTCCACTCGGGGCCCCACGTCGAGCGTTCGTCGAGGTAGCGGCGGTACATCTCCGTGCGCTGCTCGTGGAAGAGCCGGGTGGCCGCCAGGTGCGCGGCGACCCGTTCGGGCGCGTCCCGGAAGTCCTTGTCGCGGATGCTCACGCCCTCCGAGGAGGGCTGCCACCACCGCTCCCGGCCGTCCGCGCTCTGCGGTTCGGCCTCCTCGATCAGGCCGTGCTCGGCGAGTTTGCGCAGGTGGTAGCTGACCAGTGAGACGGCCTCGTCGACCTGCTCGGCGAGCTGCGACGCGGTCGCCTTCTCCGCCACGCACAACCCTCGGTACAGCTTCATCCGCAGCGGATGCGCCAGTGCTTTGAGCGTGCCCACATCCGTGATGGGACGGCTCCCCTCGGCTGTCATGCACCCACCGTAAATACGAAAAGAAAGTTGCGCAATATATTTTGCGCAACTTTCCTTTCGTATCTGCCCAGAGTGAAGCCCCGGCCACCCAGTGACCGGGGCTCAAGCCGAGCGCGGCGTCACCGCACCGGGTGGCCCGCCTCCCGCAACGCCTGCTTCACTTCTCCGATCCGCAGATCCCCGAAGTGGAAGACGGAGGCCGCGAGCACGGCGTCCGCCCCCGCTTCGATGGCCGGCGGGAAGTCGCCGAGCTTGCCGGCGCCGCCGGAGGCGATCACCGGAACCGTCACGTGCTTGCGGACGGCCGCGATCATCTCCAGGTCGTAGCCGTCCTTCGTGCCGTCCGCGTCCATCGAGTTCAGCAGGATCTCCCCGGCGCCCAGCTCGGCGGCCCGGTGCGCCCACTCGACGGCGTCGATGCCGGTGCCCTTGCGGCCACCGTGCGTCGTCACCTCGAAGCTCCCGGACGGCGTCCGGCGCGCGTCGACCGACAGCACCAGGACCTGCCGGCCGAAGCGCTCCGCGATCTCACGTATCAGCTCGGGCCGGGCGATGGCGGCCGTGTTCACGCCCACCTTGTCGGCACCGGCCCGCAGCAGCTTGTCCACGTCCTCGGCCGTACGCACACCGCCGCCGACCGTCAGCGGGATGAACACCTGCTCGGCCGTACGGCGCACCACGTCGTACGTCGTCTCGCGGTTGCCCGAGGACGCGGTGATGTCCAGGAACGTCAGCTCGTCGGCGCCCTCGGCGTCGTACACCTTCGCCATCTCGACGGGGTCGCCCGCGTCGCGCAGGTTCTGGAAGTTGACACCCTTGACGACCCGGCCGTTGTCCACGTCCAGGCAGGGGATGACTCGAACCGCCAGGGTCATGAATCCACGGCTCCTCTGAATGTTTCTAGCCTCGGAAGGCTTCCAGTTCCACTTCGACCAGGATGCGCGGATCGACGAACCCCTCCACGACCAGCAGGGTCGAGACCGGGCGCACCGAGTCGAAGAGCTCCCAGTGGGCCCGCCCCGCCGCCTCGACGTCCCGCGCATGGGTCAGGTACATCCGCGTACGCACCACGGACTCGATACCGAGCCCGAACTCGCCGATCGCCTCGACCGCGCTGGTGAAGGCCACCCTGGCCTGCTCGTACGGGTCGCCCTCCCCGTACAGCACGCTGCCCTTGAAGGACGTCGTGCCCCCCACCAGGACGCGGTCGCCCGCCGCGACGGCACGTGCGAAACCGAAGGATTCCTCCCAGGGACTTCCACTCTGCACGCGCCGCACGGCATCGCTCACGACACAGCCTCCAAGGCCTCTTCCAGGGTGAACGCCTTCGCGTACAGGGCCTTCCCGACGATGGAGCCCTCGACACCGAGGGGGACCAGCTCGGCGATGGCCCGCAGGTCGTCCAGCGACGACACGCCGCCGGAGGCCACGACCGGGCGGTCCGTCGCCGCACACACGGTGCGCAGCAGTTCCAGGTTCGGGCCCTGGAGCGTGCCGTCCTTGGCGATGTCGGTGACGACGTACCGCGCGCAGCCCTCCTTGTTGAGGCGGTCCAGCGTCTCGTAGAGGTCGCCGCCGTCGCGGGTCCAGCCGCGGCCGCGCAGGGTCGTACCGCGTACGTCGAGGCCCACCGCGATCTTGTCGCCGTACTCGGCGATGACCTTGGCGACCCACTCCGGGGTCTCCAGGGCGGCCGTGCCGAGGTTCACCCGGGTGCAGCCGGTGGCGAGCGCGGCGGCGAGGGTGTCGTCGTCGCGGATGCCGCCGGACAGCTCCACCTTGATGTCCATCGCCTTCGCGACCTCGCCGATCAGCGCGCGGTTGTCGCCCGTCCCGAAGGCGGCGTCCAGGTCGACCAGGTGCAGCCACTCGGCGCCCGACCGCTGCCAGGCGAGGGCGGCCTCCAGCGGGGAACCGTAGGAGGTCTCCGTACCGGACTCGCCGTGCACCAGGCGGACAGCCTGGCCGTCGCGGACGTCGACGGCGGGAAGGAGTTCGAGCTTCGAAGCCATCAGAGGGTTCCGATCCAGTTGTTCAGCAGCTGCGCTCCGGCGTCGCCGGACTTCTCGGGGTGGAACTGCGTGGCCCACAGGGCACCGTTCTCCACGGCGGCCACGAAGGGCTTGCCGTGCGTCGACCAGGTCACCTTGGGGGCGCGCATGGCCGGGTTGTGCACTTCGAGGGACCAGTCGTGGACGGCGTAGGAGTGCACGAAGTAGAAGCGCGCGTCCGCGTCCAGCCCTGCGAACAGCTCGGAGCCAGCCGGCGCCTCGACGGTGTTCCAGCCCATGTGGGGCACGATCTCGGCCTGGAGCGGCTCGACCGAGCCGGGCCACTCGTCGAGGCCCTCGGTCTCGACGCCGTGCTCGATGCCCCGCGCGAACAGGATCTGCATGCCGACGCAGATGCCCATCACCGGGCGGCCGCCGGAGAGGCGACGGTCGATGATCCAGTCGCCGCGCGCGTCGCGAAGGCCCCGCATGCAGGCGGCGAACGCGCCGACGCCCGGCACCAGCAGGCCGTCCGCGTTCATGGCCTGGTCGAAGTCACGGGTGATCTCGACGTCCGCGCCGGTGCGCGCGAGGGCCCGCTCGGCGGAGCGGACGTTGCCGAAGCCGTAGTCGAAGACGACCACCTTTTTGGAAGCGTTGCTCAATTCCACACCTCCAGCCGCATGACACCCGCGACGAGACACATCGCGGCACCGATGGAGAGCAGCACGATGAGGCTCTTCGGCATCTGCTGCTTGACGAACGAGTAGATGCCGCCGAGGAGGAAGAGTCCGACGACGATCAGGATGCTGGACAGACTGGTCATGGGTTACAGCGCACCCTTCGTGGAGGGAAGGATGCCGGCCGCGCGCGGGTCGCGCTCGCTCGCGTAGCGCAGCGCCCGCGCCAGCGCCTTGAACTGGCACTCCACGATGTGGTGGGCGTTGCGCCCGTACGGCACGTGCACGTGCAGCGCGATCTGTGCCTGCGCCACGAAGGACTCCAGGATGTGCCGGGTCATCGTGGTGTCGTACTCGCCGATCATCGGCGCCATCTTCTCGGGCTCGGTGTGCACGAGGTACGGGCGGCCGGAGAGGTCGACGGTGACCTGGGCGAGGGACTCGTCCAGCGGGACCGTGCAGTTGCCGAACCGGTAGATCCCCACCTTGTCGCCGAGCGCCTGCTTGAAGGCGGCGCCCAGCGCGAGGGCGGTGTCCTCGATGGTGTGGTGCGAGTCGATGTGCAGGTCGCCCTCGGTCTTCACGGTCAGGTCGAACAGACCGTGCCGGCCGAGCTGGTCCAGCATGTGGTCGTAGAAGCCGACGCCGGTGGAGATCTCCGTCTTCCCGGTTCCGTCGAGGTCGATCTCGACCAGGACGGCGGTCTCCTTGGTCGTCCGTTCCACGCGTCCTACGCGGTTCATGCGCTCTGCTCCTTCTTCAAGTCACGTACCGCGTCGAGGAACGCGTCGTTCTCTTCCGGGGTTCCGGCGGTGACCCGCAGCCACCCCGGTACGCCGTTGTCCCGGACCAGGACACCCCGGTCGAGGATCTTCTGCCAGGTGGCGTGGGAGTCCTCGAACCGCCCGAACTGCACGAAGTTCGCGTCGGACTCGGTGACCTCGTAGCCGATGGACCGCAGCTCGGCGACCAGCCGGTCCCGCTCCGCCTTCAGCTGCTCGACGTACTTCAGCAGCGTGTCGGTGTGCTCCAGAGCCGCCAGCGCGGTCGCCTGCGCGACGGCCGACAGGTGGTAGGGCAGCCGTACCAGCTGGACCGCGTCCACGACCGCCGGGTGCGCGGCGAGATAGCCGAGGCGCAGCCCCGCCGCGCCGAAGGCCTTCGACATCGTCCGCGAGACGACGAGATTCGGCCGTCCTTCGATCAGCGGCAGCAGCGAGTCGCCGTGGCTGAACTCGATGTACGCCTCGTCCACGACCACCATCGACGGCTTGGCCGCCTGGGCGGCCTCGTACAGCGCGAGGACCGTCTCGCGCGAGACCGCGTTGCCCGTGGGGTTGTTGGGGGTCGTGATGAAGACGACGTCCGGCCGGTTCTCGGCGATGGCCTGCTCGGCGGCCGCGAGATCGATCGTGAAGTCCTCGTTGCGCGGGCCCGAGATCCAGCCCGTGCCCGTGCCGCGCGCGATGAGCGCGTGCATCGAGTACGACGGCTCGAAGCCGATCGCCGTACGGCCCGGTCCGCCGAAGGTCTGCAGCAGCTGCTGGATGACCTCGTTGGAGCCGTTGGCGGCCCAGACGTTGGCGAGGCCCACCTCGTGGCCGGAGGTGTCCGTCAGGTACTTGGCGAGCTGCGTGCGCAGCTCGACGGCGTCCCGGTCCGGGTAGCGGTTGAGGTTCCGGGCCGCCGCACGCACCCGCTCGGCGATCCGCTCGACCAGCGGCTCGGGCAGCGGGTACGGGTTCTCGTTGGTGTTCAGCCGTACGGGGACGTCCAGCTGGGGCGCGCCGTAGGGGGACTTGCCGCGCAGCTCGTCGCGTACGGGGAGATCGTCAATGCCGGTCACTTGCTCAGTCACTTGCTCTCAGGCACCTTCCACCCGAATCGGGCCTTGACCGCCGCGCCGTGCGCCGGCAGGTCCTCCGCCTCCGCCAGCGTCACCACGTGATGCGCGACCTCGGCCAGCGCGTCCTTCGTGTAGTCGACGATGTGGATGCCCCGCAGGAAGGACTGGACGGACAGGCCCGAGGAGTGGCAGGCGCAGCCGCCGGTCGGGAGCACGTGGTTGGAGCCGGCCGCGTAGTCGCCCAGCGAGACCGGCGCCCAGGGGCCGATGAAGATCGCGCCCGCGTTGCGCACCCGGTCGGCGACCGCCGTCGCGTCGGCCGTCTGGATCTCCAGGTGCTCGGCGCCGTAGGCGTCGACCACCCGCAGGCCCTCGTCGACGCCGTCGACGAGCACGATCGCGGACTGCTTGCCCTCGAGGGCCGGGACGATCCGGTCGTCGATGTGCTTGGTGGCCGCGACCTGCGGCTCCAGCTCCTTCTCCACCGCGTCCGCCAGTTCGACGGAGTCGGTGACCAGGACGGCGGCCGCGAGCGGGTCGTGCTCGGCCTGACTGATCAGGTCGGCGGCGACGTGCACCGGGTCGGCCGTGGAGTCCGCGAGGATCGCGATCTCGGTCGGGCCGGCCTCGGCGTCGATGCCGATCTTGCCGGTGTAGTAGCGCTTGGCGGCGGCGACCCAGATGTTGCCGGGGCCGGTGACCATGTTGACGGGCGGGCAGGACTCGGTGCCGTGCGCGAACATCGCGACGGCGGTGGCGCCGCCGGCCGCGTACACCTCGTCGACGCCGAGCAGCGCGCACGCGGCGAGGATCGTCGGGTGCGGCAGGCCGCCGAAGTCGGCCTGCGCCGGGGAGGCGAGCGCGATCGACTCGACGCCGGCCTCCTGCGCCGGTACGACGTTCATGACCACGGAGGACGGGTAGACCGACCGGCCGCCGGGGGCGTAGAGCCCGACCCGCTCGACCGGCACCCACTTCTCGGTCACCGAGCCGCCGGGCACGACCTGGGTCGTGTGCGTCGTACGACGCTGGGCGCGGTGGACGAGCCGGGCGCGGCGGATGGTCTCCTCCAGGGCCGCGCGCACGGCCGGGTCGAGCTGCTCCAGCGCGTCGCTGATCGCCTGGGCCGGCACGCGTACGGATTCCAGCCGTACGCCGTCGAACTTCTCGGCGAAGTCGATCAGCGCCGCGTCGCCCCGATGATGCACGGCTTCGCAGATCGGACGCACCTTCTCGAGGGCGGCCTGAACGTCGAAGTCGGCTCGGGGCAGCAGGTCGCGCAGGGCGGGGCCCTCAGGGAGGGCGTCGCCGCGCAGATCGATTCGGGAGATCACGCCGTCAATTCTCTCAGACCGGGATCGGGCGTCGTTCGCGCGTATCAATGGTTGATACAGAACCCCGGCCACGGCGAGGTCACGGGTGAAACGGAATGGCGCCGGAACCCGGAAGATCTCCTTCACGTCTTGCGTTCGGGGCGTCACTCAGCGGGCATGACCGCTTGTACGAAGGAACGAACCCGTGAGTAGCCGGGGAGGAAGTGAAGAACCGTGACCGAGGGGGCCGGCATCCGCACCGGGGACCTGCCGGAGGATCTGACCGCCGCCGAGGAGGGCATGTGGGACGCCTTCCGCACCGGCACCGTGTACGACCTGAGCAGCGGGGACACCGTCGTCGACGATCCGCACGGCGGACATCCCTGGGGGCCCGAGCGGACCGTGCGGGCCCGCATCCTCGCCTGGCTGCTCCTGGACGGGCCGCCCGCGCTGGCGGGGCGCGTGTCGTCGCTGAAGCTGGTCGGCGTGCAGATCAGCGGCGTGCTGGACCTCGCGGGCGGCACGGTGGTGCCGTACGTCGAGCTGAGGGGCTGCCGCTTCGAGCGGGAGGTGCTGCTGCCGGAGGCCCGCTTCACGACCGCCCGCCTGGTGGACTGCTCGGTGCCGCGGCTGGAGGCGGCCCGGGTGCACACCGAGGGTGACCTGCATCTGCCGCGCTGCCGCTTCCACAACGGCGTCCGGCTCACCGACGCGCACATCGGCACGGACCTGCTGCTCAACCAGGCGATCGTCTACCGGGACCGCAGCGGCCGCTCGATCGCCGCCGACGGCATGTCGGTCGGGCAGGATCTGCAGGCCGAGCTCCTCGAGTCGCACGGCGAGCTGAGCCTGCGCGGCGCGACGGTGGGCGTCTCGCTGAGCCTGCGCGGCGCACGGCTGTTCAACCCGTACACGCGGCTCGCCCTGAACGCGCCCCAGCTGACGGTCGGGCGCACCCTGTACCTGACCCCGGCGGGCGTCGGGGCCCAGGTGCTGAGCGGGGCGACCCCGCCGCAGGGCACACGCGTGCAGCGGTTCGAGTGCCGGGGCGGGGTGCGGCTGGACGACGGGCGGTTCGGGGACGCCGTCGACCTCGAACGGGCCCGGTTCGTCTTCACCGACGACCAGGCACTGTCGCTGCTCCGCGTGCAGACTCCGGAGCTGCGCTTCCTCGGCGAGCGGCCGCAGCGCGGCAAGGTCGTGCTGTCGGGGGCGCGGATCGTCAACCTCGTCGACCGGGCGACCAGTTGGCCGGGCCCGGGCAATCTGCACATGGGCGGTTTCTCGTACGAGAACCTCGTGCCGCACGGCCCCTTCCCGCTGACCGAGCGGCTGGAGTGGGTGGCCGCGGCGACCGCCGAGTACAACCCGGAGCCGTACGAGCGGCTGGCGGCCGTGCTGCGCGCCGGGGGCGAGGACGAGGACGCCCGCGAGGTGCTCCTCGCCAAGCAGCGCCACCGCCGGCAGACCCTGCCGCCGGCCGCCAAGCTCTGGGGGTACGCACAGGACTGGACGGTCGCCTACGGCTACCGGCCGGGCCGGGCCGCGGTGTGGATGGCGGTGCTGTGGGCGGCGGGAACGCTCGCCTTCGCCCACGCGGGCCGCCCTCCGGTCAACGGCGACGGACACCCGGAGTGGGACCCGGCGCTGTTCGCCCTGGACCTGCTGCTGCCGGTCGTCGACCTGGGCCAGCTCGGCCAGTGGCAGCTCAGCAGCGGCCGGCAGTGGCTGGCCGCGGCGATGATCCTGCTCGGCTGGGTCCTGGCGACGACGGTGGCGACGGGGGCCACGCGGATGCTGCGGCGGAGCTAGGCCTGAGCTGGTCAGGGGTCAGGGCTCGCCGCCAGGCCTTACCCGCGGTAGACGCACAGCCATTCGATAGTTGAGCAACCGTCACGTTTTGCTCTTCCTTGACCACTCGACGTACAACTTTCCGCAGGTTCTGTGGAGCCACTGGCGCGCCTTCGACCTGCGCCTTTTCAATGGTCGACACCATGGCTCTGCTGCCCCCCTTCATCCGTGCGTCGCGGATGAGAACCACCGCCCCGCACCCCGTCGCCGAGCCCCCCGCCGACGACGAGGTGCTTCTCGACGCGCCCGACGAAGACCTGGGACCGGCGCTGGTCGCCGCCGCGCGGGGCGAGCACGGGCCGGCCGCGGAGCTGCTCGCCGCCACCCGCGAGCACGCCGAGTGGGAGGACCGCGACCGGTACGTCGTGCGCCTGGCGTCCTTCGCCCGCTCCCGCGGCGAGTGGTTGGAGAACTGGCGCGCCACCGCGCCGCACGACCCGGACGTGCTGCTGGTCGGGGCCCAGCTGGCCGTGGACCGCGCCTGGGAGTCCCCGGCACGGGCCGAGCTGCTGCGGACCGTGAGCCCGTCGATCACGGCGGCCGCACGCAGCGACGACCGCGACCCGGTGCCGTGGCGGGTGGCGCTGGACCACGCGCGCGGCGCGCGCGCCGGGCACCGTTACTTCGAGGAGCTGTGGGAGGCGGCGGTCCGCCGCGCTCCGCACCACTACGGCTGCCATGTGGCGGCCCTGAAATACCTCGCGGGCGCCTGGCACGGCTCCCACCGCGAATGTTTCGACTTCGCCGAGCCGGCCGCGCAGGACGCGCCGCCCGGCTCGCTCGTCCAGGCCCTGCCGCTGCGGGCGGCCTTCGCCTACCTGACCGACGGATGCGGCCCCGAGGTGCCCCGCGAGCGGCTGGACGCGGCCGCCGACCGCGCGATCGCACTGTCCGCCCGGTACCCGGCGAGCGCCCCCTGGCCTGCGGAGATCCGCAACCTCGCGACCTACGTCCTGGTGCGCCTCGAACGCTGGTCCGACGCCCGGGAACAGCTGCGGCTGACCGGCCCGTACGCCACCTCCTTCCCCTGGGACCGAGTCTCGGACGATCCACTGGGACGCTTCCTGGAGGTGCGCGACGACGTCCGCAAGGCACTGGCCGGGGAGCCGCCGTGGCATCCACGGAGTGGGCACGGCGACCGCGCACACTCCCTGGGCCATTAGGCTTCTGCGCCGTGACCACCGTCCGGCTTCCGCTCTTCCCCCTGAACTCGGTGTTGTACCCCGGGCTCGTCCTGCCGCTCAACATCTTCGAGGAGCGCTATCGCGCCATGATGCGCGAGTTGCTGAAGACCCCCGAGGACGAACCGCGCCGGTTCGCCGTCGTGACCATCCGCGACGGCCACGAGGTGGCGCCCAGTGAGCCGGGCATGCCGGACCCGACGGCCGTGCCCGAGCGCGGGGCGACCGCGGGCTTCGGCGCGGACCCGCTGAAGGCGTTCCACGGCACCGGCTGCATCGCCGACGCGGCGACCGTCCGGGAGCGGGCGGACGGCACCTTCGAGGTGCTGGCGACGGGCACGACCCGGGTGCGGCTGCTGTCGGTGGACGCGTCGGGCCCGTTCCTGACGGCCGAGCTGGAGGAGCTGCCGGAGGAGCCCGGCGACGAGGCGGGGGCACTCGCCGAGGGCGTACTGCGCGCCTTCCGGCAGTACCAGAAGCGTCTGGCGGGCGCCCGGGAGCGATCCCTGACGACGGGCGCGGAGCTGCCCGACGAGCCCTCCGTGGTGTCGTACCTGGTGGCGGCGGCGATGATGCTGGACACGCCGACGAAGCAGCGCCTGCTCCAGGCCCCCGACACGGCGTCCCGGCTCCGGGACGAGCTGAAACTCCTTCGCTCCGAGACGGCCATCATCCGTAATCTGCCGTCGCTGCCCTCGTCGGACCTGACGCGCGGCCCGACGAGTCTCAACTGACGTACGACCCCGAGGAACCAGCCGGTATGGCGAAGAAGGCGAAGAAGCAGCAGCAGTCCGGGGGCACACCCGCGACGGTGGCGCTGACCGCGGCAGGCGTGGACTACACGGTCCACTCCTACGACCACGACCCGTCCCACCCGTCCTACGGCGAGGAGGCCGCCGAGGCGATGGGCGTCTCCCCCGACCGCGTCTTCAAGACGCTGGTGGCGGACGTGGATGGCGCGCTGACCGTGGCCGTGGTCCCGGTGGCGGGCCAGCTCGACCTGAAGGCGCTGGCGTCGGCGGTCGGCGGCAAGCGGGCGGCGATGGCGGACCCGGCCCTCGCGGAGCGCACCACGGGCTACGTCCGCGGCGGCATCTCCCCGCTCGGCCAGCGCAAGAAGCTCCGCACGGTCCTGGACGACTCGGCCACCGCCCACGCCACGATCTGCGTCTCCGCGGGCCGCCGCGGCCTGGAGGTCGAACTGTCCCCCACGGCCCTCGCGGGCCTCACGGGCGCGGTCCTGGCCCCCATCGGGCGCGCGTGACCCAGGTTTTCAGCCCGTCGTGGGGGTCCCCCCGCTCGAGCGAAGCCGAGAGTGGGGGAGTTTGAGGACGAGGCCGTCAAGGCCGACAGCGGGGGTCTGGGGGCGGAGCCCCCAGGGACGGGAAAGGTAGGGGCGGCGGGGGCGAAAAACACCCCGCCGCAACCACAGCGCGCGCCGCCCCCTACGCCTGCGGCGCCCCGTACGACTGCTGGTACGGATCCGGGTCCCGGGGCCCGAACAGTGCCGTCAGCCCCATGTGGACCACCAGCCCGGCGAGCGGCCACGCCAGCCACGCCCCCTTCGCCCCCAGCTTCAGCGGCGCGGAGAACGTCACGCCCTTGCCCACGGCCTTGGCGTGCGCGATCACGTCCGACGTGGGCCCAAGCCACACCCCGACCCGCCACGCCAGCAGCGACCCGAGCAGCCCCCCGACGCCCAGCGCCACCACCAGCGGCACACCCCCACGCCGCCGCCACAGGAACACCCCGAGCGCGCTCACGGCCCCGAAGGCCAGCGCCAGCAGCGTGAACGTTCCGTCCACGCCGATCGCCTGCTCCCCCTCGGTGTCCTTGAGGTAGACGACCCAGCCTCCGTCCGACGAGTCGCCGACCAGCGGCACATGCGGCGCCAGCCACCACCACAGCACCCCGAGCAGCGCCCCGGTGACCGCGACCACCAGGGTGACGACGGCGGCCTCGATCACCTCGGTCTTCATCCCGGGCCCGTCCTGTCCGTACAAGCCGGCGTGCGGCGCGGGAACCACCCCGCTGTACACACCGGGTGACGGCGGCCACGCGTCGTGCGGGGACTGTTCGTGCGGCGGCGGAGGCGGAGTCAGCGGTGCGGTCACCCTGCCATCGTGCCAGGCCCGGCTGTGCGGCGCGTCACCGGACGGCAGCCCGGCGATACGCCCAGGTGGCGACGGCCAGCGAAACGACGCCGACGAGCGCGCACACGGCCAGGTCACCGAGGACGAAGGCCCAGTCGGGGTGCGCCCCGAAGGTCCGCGCATAGGCTTCCACGCCGTAGGTCGACGGCAGCAGGTCCCGCGCGAACCGCACGACCTCCGGCATACGGTCGGCCGGCAGCACGCCGAGCAGCAGTGCCGCCGACATGCCCAGCTGCCCGAGCACGGTGGCCAGTTCGGGCCGCGGCGCGAGCAGCCCGAACGCGGCGCCGAGCCCGGCGAGCGCGGCCCCGGCGAGCGGGATCACCGCGACGAGGATCCAGAGGTTCCCCATGGGCAGCCCGAAGAGCACGCAACCGAACACGGCGGTGACCACGGTCCCCGGCACGGTGAAGGACGCGTACGCGCCCGCCGCGCCCAGCACGACCGCGGCGGGCGGCACCGGAAGCGTCGCGTAGTGGTCCAGGCCGCCGCTGGACCGCAGCTGCCCGAAGTACTGGGCGAGCAGGTTCAGCGCGACGAAGGCGACGACGAGGACGGACGAGCCGGCCACCACCGACTCCGCCTCGCTGCCGCCGTCCACGACCCCCCGCATCATGATCAGGATGCCGATCGACTGGAAGGTCGCCACGAACAGCAGCGGGATCCGCGCGACCCGGGCCCGGGACAGCTGCGCCCGGTACACGGCCGCCAGCGCCGGCCACAGCCGCGCGCGCGGCCCGAGCTCGGCCGCTTCCCAGGCCGTCTCCTCCACGGCCCGGGCGCTGCCCGGCAGAACCTCGGCGGGTACGACACTCACGTCGCGCTGCTCCCCTTCACTCTGGTTCACTCCGGGTCTCGCCCCGTTCGGTACGGACGCGGCGGCCTGCGTGCTCACGCCCTCACCAACCCCTGCCGCGCGGCGCCGCCCAGCGCCAGGTACACATCCTCCAGGCTGGGCGTGGCGAGCGTGAAGTCGTCGAGGGCGGCGAAGGCGGCCCCGCCGGTGACGGTGGCGACGACCGCGCGCGCCTCCTCGGGGGCGAGACGCAACGTCCAGCGGCGCCCGGACTCGACGACGCGGTCGCGCAGCGCGGCCACCTCGGGCACGTCCAGCGGCGGGCGCTCCCGCCACACCAGCTCGACCCGCACCTCGCCCGCGACCTGCTCCTTGAGCCCGGCCGGGCTGTCGCAGGCGATGACCCGCCCCCGGTCGAGGACGGCGACCCGGTCGAGGACGGTCTCGGCCTCGATGACGTTGTGGGTGACGAGCAGGACGGTGGTCCCGTGCTCGGCCCGCCGCCGGTCGACGGCACCCCACACGGCCCGCCGGGCCACGGGGTCCATGCCGGTCGTCGGCTCGTCGAGCACGAGCAGCGGCCGCTCCCCCACGAGGGCGGTCGCGAAACAGGCGAGCCGCCGCTGCCCTCCGGACAGCTTCTTCAGCGGACGGCCGGCGATCGGCGTGAGCCCCAGTTCGTCGAGGACGGCGTCCCGTTCGGCCCGCGCCCGGCGCACGTCGAGCCCGCGCAGCCGGCCGGTGGTCTCGGCGGCGAGCGACACGGTGAGTTCGTCGAGGGCGGTGGACTCCTGCCCGAGATAGGCGAGGATCCGCGCGGCACGCTCCGGATGGCGCACGATGTCGTGCCCGAGGATCTCGACGCTGCCGGTGTCGGGCCGCATCAGCCCCGTGAGCTGTCGTACGAGGGAGGTCTTCCCGGCCCCGTTCGGCCCGAGCAGCCCGAAGATCTCACCGCGCCGCACCTCCAGCCGTACGTCGTCGGTGGCCCGCACCTCGGGCGTCCCGGGGGTCCCGCGCCGGCCCCGTACGGCCGGATAGGTCTTGGTCAGCCCGCGCACGGCACACACGACCTGATCACTGTCCCGATGTGCCGGTGCCGCGCGCGTACTCACAAGGGACGAGACTACGGGGTCCGGGTCGTTCACCGGCGCTCGGGGCGGCGCTACCGCCCCTGTTCACTCCCCGGCCGGGGCGTGCTCCGCGGCCGTCCGGACATCGATCTCCCGCCAGAAACCGGCCCGGATGGCGTACCGGTCGTGCTCGTCGATCTGGTCGTCCTTGTGGGCCAGCAGACCGAACCGGGCCGCGTACCGCAGCAGCTCGCCGTCGATGCGGTGCGGGATCCGCGGGTACATCCCCGACAGCTTCTGCAGATGGCCCTGGTCCCCCAGCCGCTCCATCCACCGTCGCGCGAAGACCTGCCCCACCTCGTACGGATCCCCGCCGACGGTGGTGATGTCCTCCTCCCGGTCGGCCCAGCGCTGCTCGGCCGTCGTCAGCTGGGCGAGGGTCGGCATCGAGGCGACCTCGGAGGGCTCGGTGGCGCCGCCGGGGCGGTCGACCCAGCCCTTGTCGGAGGACCAGCGCAGGGTGGCGGTGGCGGGGTGCTGGACGGCCTGGGCGCCGGGGGCGCGCAGTGCGGCCAGGTCCTTGGGGGTGGGCACACCCTTGGACGTGGGCACCCGCTCCTCGGCGCCGTTCTGCGCGGCGGCCACCGAGTGCTCCGGCTCCTCGGCGGGCGACTCGGGCGACGCCGTGAGCCCGGAGTCGGGCAGCGGCGCGGAGAGGATCGCGGCGATCTCGGGGCGCGGCGCGGGCGGCGGCGCGCAGATCCCGCCCAGTTCCTTGGCGCGTACGGCCTTGGTGATCCACGTCCGGTCCAGGACCCGGCGCTCGTCGGCCTCGGCGACCAGGTCCTCGGACTGGTTGTAGTCGCCGTCGGCGGCCTGCACGGCCCACAGGTGTACGGCGACGCCGTGCTCCTTGGCGGCCATCATGCCCGGCAGCAGGTCGCCGTCGCCGGTGACGAGGACGACGTCGGAACAGGCGCGGTTGCGGGCCAGCTCGGTGAGCTCGGCGTGCATCGCGGCGTCCACGCCCTTCTGGGCCCAGCGTCCGTCGCTGCGGGTCAGCGCGCCGAGCCGGACGGTGACCCGGGGCATCACGCGCAGCCTGCGGTGTTCGGGCTGGGGGACGCGGTCGGGGGCGCCGTCGAACCAGTAGATGCGCAGCAGCGGCCGCTGCGTGTCGGACTCGGCTCGCTCGCGCAGCCCCTGGATGAGGGCAGCGTGGTCGACGGTGATCCGGGATCGCGAGGGCTCACCGGCGAGGAGACTGGCCGCGGCCCCCAGGAGATACCCGGCGTCCACCAGGACGATGCAGCGGTCCACGCGACTCACCCTCTTCCTGGGAGGTTTGCTTGGGGCTTCCTTCGAGTCTGCCCGACCGCGCAGAGGTTAACGGCCCGAACTCGATCTTCGGCGTGGCGTTTCGGGACATCGCTGTCCGGCGGCGCTCTCCGACGACCCATGTCACGCACGGTAATTATCCGAAATGCGTTCATTGTCAGCCTATGTGAACCTGGTCCCGGCCCTGGCCCCTAGATCCCCCTCAGGAGGCAGATCACCATGGCCAAGAACAAGAACCGTGAGCGAAAACAGTCGAGGACCGAGCCCAGCCAGCAGTCGGCCCAGCACTCCTCGGTGGAGTCGCAGGCCGACCAGCGCACCACTCAGGTGACCCCCGGCGACATCGCGCGCAAGGGCCGGCAGAAGCGCTTCGGTCACAACTGACATCTTCATAAAGGGCTGTTGAGCCGATCGGGCCGTTGAGCCCATCGGGCCGTCGAGCCCAGGCACACACCGAGGGGCGCACCCGTTCGCGGATGCGCCCCTCGCGTGATCAGTCGCTCAGCCGGCCAGACAGGAAGGGCCGAGCAGCACCTTCAGGTCGCCGAACAGTGCCGGATCCGGCTTCACCCGGTGCCGGTCGAGGCGCAGCACCGTCGTCTTCGTCGGCCCCTGGAGCTTGATGCGGACCTCGCTGTCGCCCTTGTGGTGGCTGAGGATCTCGCCGAGGCGACTGACCATCGGCGGGGTGACCCGCGTGGCCGGGATGGTAAGAATCACGGGCGCGTTGGTGCCGGCGTTCGACAGGTCCGGGACCTGGAGCTCCATCGCGACCAGCCGCGGCACGTCCTCGCGCTTGTCCAGGCGCCCCTTGACGAACACGACGGCGTCCTCGACGAGTTGGGTCGACACGAGCTGGTACGTCGCCGGGAAGAACATGCACTCGATGGAGCCCGCGAGGTCCTCCACCGTGGCGATGGCCCAGGCGTTGCCCTGCTTGGTCATCTTGCGCTGGAGGCCCGAGATGATGCCGCCGATGGTGACGACCGCACCGTCCGCGTGCTCACCTCCGGTGAGCTGGGCGATGCCCGCGTCGGCCTTGTCGGACAGCACGTGCTCCAGGCCGAAGAGCGGGTGGTCGGAGACGTACAGACCGAGCATCTCCCGCTCCTGGGCGAGCAGATAGGTCTTGTCCCACTCCTCGGTGGTGAACTCCACGTCGAGGCCGAACCCGGGCTCGCTGGTGTCCTCCTCGCCCATCCCGCCGAAGAGGTCGAACTGGCCCTCGGCCTCCTTGCGCTTGACCGCGACCACGTTGTCGATCATCGGTTCGTACTGCGCGGTGAGGCCCTTGCGGGTGTGGCCCATGGAGTCGAAGGCACCGGCCTTGATCAGCGACTCCGTCGTCCGCTTGTTGCAGACCACGGCCTCGACCTTGTCGAGGTAGTCGGGGAAAGACGAGTACTTCCCCTTCGCCTTACGGCTCTTGATGATCGACTCGACGACGTTCGTACCGACGTTGCGGACGGCGGAGAGGCCGAAGAGGATCACGTCGTCGCCCTGCGCGGCGAAGTTCGACTCGGACTCGTTGACGTTCGGCGGGAGCACCTTGATGCCCATGCGCCGGCACTCGTTGAGGTAGACGGCCGACTTGTCCTTGTCGTCCTTGACGGAGGTGAGGAGCCCGGCCATGTACTCGGCGGGGTAATTCGCCTTCAGGTAGGCGGTCCAGTACGAGACGAGGCCGTACGCGGCCGAGTGCGCCTTGTTGAAGGCGTATCCGGCGAAGGGGACCAGCACGTCCCACAGGGCCTGGATCGCCTCGTCGCTGTAGCCGTTCTTCCGGGCACCGGCCTGGAAGATGGTGAAGTTCTTCGCCAGCTCCTCGGGCTTCTTCTTACCCATCACTCGGCGGAGGATGTCGGCCTCGCCGAGCGAGTAGCCGGCGATGATCTGGGCCGCCTTCTGCACCTGCTCCTGGTAGACGATCAGGCCGTAGGTGACCGCCAGGACCTCCTCGAGGGGCTCTTCGAGCTCCTTGTGGATCGGCGTGATCTCCTGCAGCTTGTTCTTGCGCAGGGCGTAGTTGGTGTGCGAGTCCATGCCCATCGGGCCCGGACGGTAGAGCGCGGAGACGGCGGAGATGTCTTCGAAGTTGTCGGGCTTCATCAGGCGCAGCAGCGAGCGCATGGGGCCGCCGTCGAACTGGAAGACGCCGAGGGTGTCGCCGCGCTGGAGCAGTTCGAAGGTCTTCGGATCGTCGAGCGGGAGGCTCAGCAGATCGATGTCGATGCCCTTGTTGGACTTCACCATCTTGACGGCGTCGTCCATGATCGTCAGGTTGCGCAGGCCGAGGAAGTCCATCTTCAGCAGGCCGAGCGACTCACAGCTCGGGTAGTCCCACTGCGTGATGGTCACACCGTCGGTGTGCCTGACCCAGACGGGCACGTGCTCGGTGATGGTCTCGCTGGACATGATCACGCCGGCGGCGTGCACGCCCATCTGCCGGACCAGGCCCTCGACACCCTTGGCGGTGTCGATGACCTTCTTCACGTCCGGCTCGTTCTCGTACATCGCGCGGATCTCGCCCGCCTCGCTGTAGCGCGGGTGCGAGGGGTCGGTGATGCCGTTGAGGTCGATGCCCTTGCCGAGGACGTCGGCGGGCATCGCCTTGGTGAGGCGGTCGCCCATGGCGTACGGGTAGCCCAGCACGCGCGCGGAGTCCTTGATCGCGTTCTTGGCCTTGATCTTGCCGTAGGTGCCGATCATGGCGACCTTGTCGGCGCCGTACTTCTCGGTCACATACCTGATCACTTCGACGCGCCGACGCTCGTCGAAGTCGATGTCGACGTCGGGCATGGAGACGCGCTCGGGGTTCAGGAACCGCTCGAAGATCAGACCGTGCGGGATCGGGTCGAGGTCGGTGATGCCCATGGCGTAGGCGACGATCGAACCGGCGGCGGAGCCTCGGCCGGGGCCGACGGCGATGCCCTGGTTCTTCGCCCACATGATGAAGTCGGCGACCACGAGGAAGTAGCCCGGGAACCCCATCTGGATGATGACGTCCATCTCGTACTCGACCTGCTTCTGGCGGTCCTCCGGGATGCCGCCGGGGAAGCGCCGCTCCATGCCGCGGCGGACCTCCTCCTTGAACCAGGTGACCTCGGTGAAGCCGTCGGGGATGTCGAACTTCGGCATGAGGTTCCTGGCCTCGAACATGCCGGTGGTGTCGATCTGCTCGGCGACCAGGAGGGTGTTGCGGCAGCCCTCCTGCCAGGCGTCCGAGGAGTCGATGGCGTACATCTCGTCCGTGGACTTCAGGTAGTAGCCGGTGCCGTCGAACTTGAGGCGGTTCGTGTCGGAGAGGTTCTTGCCGGTCTGGATGCACATGAGGGCGTCGTGGGCGGTGGCCTCGTGCGCGTACGTGTAGTGCGAGTCGTTGGTGACCAGCGGCGGGATGCCGAGCTTCTTGCCGACCCGCAGCAGGTCGTCGCGGACCTTGTGCTCGATGTCGATGCCGTGGTCCATCAGCTCCAGGAAGTACCGGTCCTTGCCGAAGATGTCCTGGTAGTCGGCGGCCGCCTTCAGCGCCTCGTCGAACTGGCCGAGCCGCAGCCGGGTCTGCAGCTCACCCGACGGGCAGCCCGTGGAGGCGATGAGCCCCTCGGACCACTGGGAGATCGACTCCTTGTCCATCCGGGGCCACTTCTGCAGCCAGCCCTCGGCGTACGCGTCCGAGGAGAGCCTGAAGAGGTTGTGCAGGCCCGTCCTGTCCGCCGCCCACATCGTCGCGTGGGTGTAACCGCCGGAACCGGAGATGTCGTCCCGCTTCTGGTGCGGCTGGCCCCACTGGATCTTGCGCTTGTTGCGCCGGGACTCGGGGGCGATATACGCCTCGATCCCGATGATCGGGGTGATCCCGGCTTTCTTCGCGGTGTGGAAGAAGTCGTACGCCCCGTGGAGGTTGCCGTGGTCGGACATGGCGATGTGTGTCATGCCCATCTCATTGCACGCGTTGAACATGTCCTTCAGCCGCGCGGCACCGTCCAGCAGCGAGTACTGGGTGTGGACGTGCAGGTGCGTGAACGGCGGCTTTGACACGGCTGCGGCCTCCAAGGGAGCAGGTGCGGCGCGAAGCGCCTCGTTGAGGGGTGGTGGTCGGGTGACGGGTGGGCATGCGTCGACGGGGGTCCGACAGGCTGCGGACAGTCTGGGGGACAGCGTCGAAGTCTATGCCTCGGCACTGACACCCGGCGGGCTTCCACGCGTACCTTCATCCGAGGAACGCGGGCACTCCCGCGTACCTTCGCACGTTGGGGAGGGCGGAAGATCCTCGCGCCGCGTGCGGAGAGATCTGCCCCACATGTCATGCATCACCTGCACCAGGAGGCACCCAGCGATGTCGGTCCCGCAGCTCAGCGCCGAGCAACGCGGCGAGGAGATCCTCGCCGTCTTCGACACCGCCTTCGGCCGGCTCCTGGCCGCCGACCCGGCCGCGTTCCGGGTGAAGTTCCGGAAGATGGCGGCCTCGGCCTTCGCGTTCTACCGCGGCACGGCAGGCCTCTTCTACCACGACCTGGAGGCCGAGAAGCGGGGCGGCCCGTACCTGGACGAGCGCACCTCGCGCGTGTGGATCCACGGCGACCTGCACGCCGAGAACTTCGGCACGTACATGGACGCCAACGGCCGGCTGATCTTCAACGTCAACGACTTCGACGAGGCGTACGTCGGCCCCTTCACCTGGGACCTCAAGCGCTTCGCCGCCTCCGTGGCCCTCATCGGGTACGCGAAGGCGTTCAGCGACGACCAGATCACCGAGCTGGTGGAGGTGTACGCGGGCGCGTACCGCGAGCGGATCCACGCCCTGGCGACCGGTGCCAAGCGCGACGAGGTGCCGCCCTTCACCCTGGACACCGCCCAGGGCCCCCTGCTGGATGCGCTGCGCGACGCCCGCTCGCTGACCCGCTTCGGGCTGCTGGACTCGATGACCGAGATCCGCGACTTCGAGCGCCGCTTCGCGCCCGGCGGCGGCTCCATCGAGCTGGACGCTGCCACCCGCTACAAGGTGCTCGCGGCCTTCGACGGCTACCTGGAGACGCTGCCGGAGTCCTCCCTGTCCCGCCCGGACTCCTACCGCGTCAAGGACGTCGTCGGCCGCCGCGGCATCGGCATCGGCTCGGCCGGTCTGCCGTCGTACAACATCCTCCTGGAGGGCCACACCGACGCCCTCGAGAACGACGTCGTGATCTACATCAAGCAGGCCCAGACCCCGGCCGTCTCCCGCCACATCACCGACCCGGCGATCCGCGACTACTTCCAGCACGAGGGCCACCGCACGGTGATCTCCCAGCGCGCCCTCCAGGCACACGCCGACCCGTGGCTGGGCTGGACCGAGCTGGACGGCGCGGGCCAGTTGGTCGCCGAGGTCTCGCCGTACGCGGTCGACCTCGACTGGGGCGACATCGACGACCTGGAGGAGATCGCCGCGGTCGTCGCCGACCTGGGCCGCGCGACGGCCACGATGCACGGGGCGGCGGACGACCAGTCCGGCGAGTCCCTCGTGCCCTTCTCCACGGAGCGGGCCATCGACGCGGCGATCGCGGCCGACGAGGACGGCTTCGCCGGGCTTCTGGTCGACTTCGCGCACGGCTACGGGGCACGCGCGCGTGCCGACCACCAGATCTTCGTGGACCTCTTCCGCAACGGACGGATTCCGGGTCTGTAACCGACCGGCCGCTCACAGGGTCCCTTTAGGGGTCTCTTACGGGAGCACGTGACACACTCTCCTCCGCTATGGACATATCCGGGACCCACCTCAGAGCCGTACGCGCGGCGCTGTTCACGGCAGTCGTCGTGACGCTCAGCACCGCGTCGCACGTGCTGCTGTCCCGGGTCCCGCTGCCGGTGAACACGGTGGCCGCGGTCGCGGTCACCGTGTTCGTCCTCGCGTACGCGCTGGCGGGCCGCGAGCGGAGCTTCGGGCGGATCGCCGCCCTGCTGGTCCCGCTGGAGCTGGCCGCCGACACCGTCTTCACCACCGGCCAGCACGTCTGCTACGGCCGCGCGGGCGGCCCGGTCGCCGGCCCGCTGCGCTCGGTCGGCTTCGACGTGCTGTGCGGCGGCGGCTCCGACGTCGGCATCCCGCTGGCCCGCGTGACCGGAGCCGACACCGACCGGGTCGCGGCCCTGCTCGCCCACGCCGACCCGGCCACGGCCTGGCTGCTGCTCGGCACGCACATCGTCGTCGGCCTCCTCGCGACCGCCTGGCTGCGTCGCGGCGAGCGGGCCCTGGCCCAGGTGCTGCGGGCCATGGCCGCGACCACGTTCCGGCCGCTGCTGCTGGCCGTCGCCGCGGTGACCGTACAGCCCGCCCCGGCGGCCCGCCGCCTGCCGCGCCCGGTCCTCCGCGCGGCCACCGCTCGTGGTCCTCTCCTCGCACACTCCCTGGGACGGCGTGGACCGCCGTGCTCGGCCACCTTCGCCTAGGGACCTGTCCGGCCGATCATGCCGCGGACGCGGGGGTCGGCACGCACATCTGCCGCGTTGGCGTCACTCGCCGACTCCCCCACTCTCGGCTTCGCTCGAGCGGGGGAACCCCCATCGCGTCGACGCCCTCCTCCGCCTTGCAGCTGCACGCACCAGCCCCAGCTCACCGGCACTCCCGAGGCACCGTCGCTTTCCTGCGACTTGATCGGCCGGACAGGTCCTGGCACACCCAGTCCCCACACCTATTCCACGCACGACATGTGCGTGTTCCCTATGGAGACCACTGACATGAGCAAGCGGAACAGCGCGGCGGCGAAGACGGCGGCCCGGGAGCGGCTGCGCCTCGAGCGTGAGCGCCAGGCCAAGAAGGCCAAGGTCAAGCGGCAGGTCATCGTCGCTTCCTCCGCGGTCGCCATCCTGGCGATAGCCGGCGGCATAGGTTACGCCGTCGTCCAGGCCAACAAGCCCGGCTACTGGGAAGCGGCCAAGAAGGACACGCTCGTCAAGCCGGCCAACACCACCGGCAAGAACGGCACGACCGTCGTCATCGGCGAGAGCAGCGCCAAGAAGACCCTCGTGATGTACGAGGACCCGCGCTGCCCGATCTGCGCCCAGTTCGAGCAGACCGTCGGCTCGACGGTGAAGAAGGACCTCGACGCCGGCAAGTTCAAGATCCAGTACGTCGGTGCCACGTTCCTCGACAACAGCCTCTCCGGCGAGGGCTCCAAGAACGCGCTCAGCGCCCTGGGCGCCGCGCTCAACGTCAGCCCCGAGGCGTTCGTCGAGTACAAGACCGCGCTGTACTCGACGAAGTGGCACCCGGAGGAGACCGACGACAAGTTCAAGGACGACGCCTACCTGATCAAGGTGGCGAACACGGTCTCCGCCCTGAAGAACAACACGAAGTTCCAGAAGGCCGTGAAGGACGGCACCTACGACAAGTGGGCGCTGGACATGTCCGCCACCTTCGACGACAGCGGGGTGTCGGGCACCCCGACCCTGAAGATGGACGGCAAGGCGCTGACCGGCTCTGACGGCCAGAACGCGCCGATGACGGTGGCCGACTTCAACACGGCGATCGAGGCGGCACTCAAGGCCTGATCCGCCTTACTGCCTGATCCGCCGCTGGTCTGGTCCGACCGGCACACGAAGAGCGGGCGAACTTTTGTGAGTTCGCCCGCTCTCGTTCATACCGATCAGTAACCTGATCGCTCGTGACCAGTCGATACAGATCATCCGAGGGCATCAACTCCCTTTCGCCCCGCCGCCGTACGGTCGTCAAGGCCGCGGCGGCCACTGCTGTCCTGGCCGGCCCGCTCGCCGCCGCGCTGCCCGCGCGTGCCGCCGGCGAGGCCCCCGCCTTCCTGCACGGCGTCGCCTCCGGTGACCCGCTGCCCGACGGCATCCTGCTGTGGACGCGCGTGACACCCACCGCCGAGGCGATACCCGGCTCAGGGCTGGGTCCGGACACCGAGGTCAGCTGGATCGTCGCCAAGGACAAGGCGCTGACGAACATCGTCGCCAAGGGCTCCCTGACCGCGACGGCCGCTTCCGACCACACCGTCAAGGCCGACATCCGCGGCCTGGAACCGGCCACCGACTACTGGTTCCGGTTCTCGGCCGGCGGTGCCGACTCCTCGGTCGCCCGCACCCGCACCACTCCGGCCACCGACGCCGCGGTCTCCGGCCTCCGCTTCGGCGTGGTCTCCTGCGCCAACTGGGAGGCCGGCTACTTCTCCGCGTACCGCCACCTCGCGGCCCGCAACGATCTCGATGCCTGGCTGCACCTCGGCGACTACATCTACGAGTACAAGTCCGGCGAGTACGCGGCCCGCGACACGGTCGTCCGCCCGCACGCGCCCGCGAACGAGATCCTCACCCTCGCCGACTACCGCATCCGGCACGGCAAGTACAAGACCGACCCGGACCTCCAGACCCTGCACCACAAGGCGCCGGTCATCGCGATCTGGGACGACCACGAGTTCGCCGACAACGCCTGGTCGGGCGGCGCGGTCAACCACACCGAGGGCGCCGAGGGCACCTGGACGGCCCGTCAGGCAGCCGCCAAGCAGGCCTACTTCGAGTGGATGCCGGTCCGCCCGGCGATCGCGGGCACGACCTACCGCCGACTGCGCTTCGGCAAGCTCGCCGACCTCTCCCTGCTCGACCTGCGCTCGTTCCGCTCCCAGCAGGCCTCCACGGCCAGCGGTTCGGTGGACGACCCGGACCGTACGCTCACCGGTCGCGCCCAACTCGACTGGCTGAAGGCGGGCCTGAAGGCGTCAGACACCACCTGGCGGCTGGTCGGCAACTCGGTGATGATCTCGCCGTTCGCGGTCGGCTCGCTCTCCGCGGACCTGCTGAAGCCGCTCGCCAAGCTGCTCGGCCTGCCGCAGGAGGGACTGGCCCTCAACACCGACCAGTGGGACGGCTACACCGACGACCGCCGCGAACTGCTGGCCCACCTGCGCTCGAACGCGATCGGGAACACGGTCTTCCTCACCGGCGACATCCACATGGCGTGGGCGAACGACGTACCGGTGGACGCCGGCACGTACCCGCTGTCCGCGTCCGCCGCCGCGGAGTTCGTCGTCACCTCGGTGACCTCCGACAACCTCGACGACATCGTGAAGGTCCCCGAGGGCACCGTCTCCACGATCGCCTCGCCGATCATCCGCGCCGCCAACCGGCACGTCCACTGGGTCGACACCGACCGCCACGGCTACGGCGTCCTGGACATCACCGCCGAGCGCGCGCAGATGGACTACTACGTCCTGTCCGACCGCACGGACGCGAACGCGACCTCGTCCTGGACCCGTTCGTACCGCACACGCACCGGCACCCAGAAGGTCGAGCGGACGTACGACCCGGTCTGAGCGGCCTTGACGAAGTCCGGTGCGGTATCGCGCCCCGCATCGCGCTTCCAGCGGAGCGCTCAGAGCGTCTCGAGGAAGCCGAGCGCCACCCGCCAGGTGGCCTCGGCGGCCTCCTCGTCGTAGTCCGGCAGGTCGGGGTCGGTGTAGAGGTGACCGGCCCCGTCGTATCTGTACACCTCGACGTCGGCGCCGGCCCGGAGCATCTGGAGATACCAGGCGCTCAGCCAGTCGTCCGTCTCGAACGGGTCCGGTTGGGCCACGTGCAGCTGGACCGGCAGCTCGTCCACCTTGGCGTTGGCCGCGATGTCCGACGTGCCGTGCAGGAGGAGCAGCCCGCGCGCCTTCTCGTCGCCGAGGGCCAGCGTCTGCGCGATGGAGGCGCCGAGGGAGAACCCCGCGTACACGAGCCCGCGCTCGGAGTAGGGCGCGGCGGCCAGGACGGCCCGCTTGAGCAGCTCGTCCTTGCCGAGCTCCTCGCTGAAGGCCACGCTCTCCTCGACCGTCTCGAACGTACGTCCGTCGAAGAGATCCGGCGTCCACACCTCGTGCCCGGCCGCGCGCAGCCGGTCCGCCGCCGCACGCACCGCGGGCCGCAGTCCGTACGTCGAGTGAAAGAGCATGATGTTCATGAGGCCATGGTGCCAGCCGGGTACGACAACTCCCGGGCGCCCATACCCACGACGACGCGGAACTCACATGTTCATGACCCGCCGGGCCTGGTTAGGTTCGGAAGCATGGAGAACGTACTCCGCCCGCTGATCGTGATCGGCGGCTCGGTCATCCTCACGCTGGCCCTGGGCTGGGCCACGGACCGGCTGCTGCGCAAGGCCGACGAACGGCATCGCGAGACCCCGCTGTGGGGTCTGCTGCGCCGTGGCCGCATCCCCTACCAGCTCGT
Organism: Streptomyces sp. NPDC002088; assembly: GCF_040296605.1. Classification (NCBI taxonomy): domain Bacteria; kingdom Bacillati; phylum Actinomycetota; class Actinomycetes; order Kitasatosporales; family Streptomycetaceae; genus Streptomyces; species Streptomyces sp. NPDC002088. The sequence continues at coordinate 186,399 of NZ_JBEOXO010000006.1, forward strand.
GCTCTGGGCGGCCATGCTCAGAGGCTCGTACGACGAGGCGAAGGTGCTGGAGGAGCACCGGGTCGGCGTCGGCCGGACGCTGACCCTGGTGCTGATCGGGTCCGCGGCCTGGCTGGTGATCCGGATCGCGGCCGCCATCGTCGAGACGTCGTACAGCCGCTACGCCCGCGCCCACCGCGACCCCGCCCGGGTCCGCCGCGTCCGCACCCAGGTGTCGCTGATCATGCGCGTGGTGTCGGCGGTCGTCGGCGTGGTCGCCGCGGCCACGATGCTGCTGACGTTCCCGGCGATGCGCGCGGCCGGCGCCTCGCTGCTGGCCTCGGCCGGCATCCTCGGCATCGTCGCCGGTGTCGCCGCGCAGTCCACGCTCAGCAACATGTTCGCGGGGCTGCAGATCGCCTTCGGCGACATGGTGCGGATCGGCGACACGGTCGTGGTGGACGGCGAGTGGGGCACGGTCGAGGAGATCACGCTGACGTTCCTGACCGTACGGACCTGGGACGAGCGCCGGATCACCATGCCGGTGTCGTACTTCACGTCGAAGCCGTTCGAGAACTGGTCGCGCGGCACCCCGCAGATGACCGGCATCGTCTACTGGCATCTCGACCACGCGGCGCCCGTCGAGGCGATGCGCGAGAAGCTCCGCGACATCCTGCGCGAGTGCCCGGCCTGGGACGGCCGTGACTACGGCGTCGCGGTCACCGACTCGACGCCGAACACCATCCAGGTGCGCGCCCTGGTGACCGCGAAGGACGCGGACGACATCTGGACGGTACGGGTCACGGTCCGCGAACAGATGATCCGCTGGCTGAGCGCGGAGCACCCGTACGCGCTGCCCCGGGTCAACACGGCGGACTCGGTGCTGCCGCCGGGCCGCCGGTCCCCCGACGGGGAGTCCCGCGACGGGGCCGTGCGCCGCGCCCACGAGCCGCCGCGGACGGGCCGCGGCTGACCGTCAGTGTCCCCGCTCGGCGCCGCCGTTGACCTGGATGACCTGCGAGGTGACATGCCCGGCGGCCGGGGACGCGAGCCAGTGCAGGGTCGCGGCGACGTCCCCGGGCGTACCGGCACGCCCGGTGGGGGTTTCCCGGATGAGCCGTTCCCGCCGGGCGGCCTCGATCGCGTCCCCGAAGAAGCCGGTGTCCTCGACATAGCCCGGGGCGACGACGTTCACGGTGATCCCGCGCGGCCCGAGATCCCGGGCCAGGTCGTGGGCGTACGGGTGCAGCGCGGCCTTGGCGCCGGCGTACGCCCCACTGCCCGACCCCCGGTAGGCGGCGATGGAACTGATGAACAGCACCCGCCCGCCCGGCTCGGCGAGGCGGTCCCGCAGGGCCTCCGTGAGGAGAGCGGCGGTCAGGGTGTTGATCCGGAAGTTGACGGTCCAGTTGTGCGCGACGACATCGAGCGGATCGTCACTGTCGCTCCCGGGCTCGAGTTGTCCGGTGCCTCCGGCGCTGTGCACGAGGACGTCCACGGTCCCCAGCTCCCGTGCCACGAAGTCGGCGACGCCCCGCACCTCACGCGGATCGCTGAGATCGGCCGCGTACGTCAACGCCCCCGGCACCCCGGCCTTCTCCAGCACCTCGGCCCGCCGCCCGAGCAGCAGGACCTGATCCCCGTCCGCGGCGAACACGTGTGCCGCCGCGAGCCCGATCCCCGTACCGCCACCACTGATCACGACATTGCGAGCCATGATCCGAGCCTATGCACGGGACACCGGCCAGGTCGCTGCATTCGGCTGCGTTTACACGACTGCCATCCGCAGATCACCGAAGACTACGCACGTCCAAGTGCCGCAACACCCGGTCCACGATCTCCGGATCCGCCCCCGGCTCATTCCGCGCCGCCAACACCTCGTGCCGCGCGGCACTCAGCAGCTCCGCCTGGATCCGCCGCACCCGCTTGAGCCTGCGCACCCGCTGCTCATGCGCCTCCCGGCGCTCCTCCTCCCCCATCTCCGGACTGATCCGCACCCCGATGTCGAACGCCCGCCGCAGCATCTGCTCGGACAGCTCCTCCGGCAGATCCTCGACCTCCTCGATCTCCCGCAGCCTCCGCTTCGCCGCCTTCGCCGCCCGGACCGCCAGCTCCCTCTCGAACTCCTTCTCCAGGTCCGTGTCCGCGCGCACCCCGAGCCGCTTCACCAGCCACGGCAGCGTCAGTCCCTGGAGCACCAGCGTCGCCATGATCACTCCGAACGCGACGAACACGATCTCGTCCCGGTCCGGAAACGGCGACCCGTCCGCGGTCTCCAGCGGAACGGCCAGCGCCAACGCGACCGAGGCCACTCCCCGCATCCCCGCCCACCACATGACGACGGTCTCCCGCCAGCTCGTCGGGATGTCCTCGTCGTAGTCCCGCTTGGCGTGCAGCCGCTTGGTCAGCCAGGTGGCCGGCAACAGCCACACCAGCCGCACCAGCACCACCACACCCACCACGGCGGCCGCCCACCCCAGCATCTCGCCCCACCGCCCCGCCGCCGTGCGGATCGCGTTGTGCAGTTCGAGCCCGATCAGCCCGAACGCGACACCCGTGACGAGGGTGTCGACGATGTCCCAGAACGTGTGTCCCGCGAACCGCGCCATCACGTCGTCGGCGTCGGAGGCGTACTCGGCGATGAAGAGCGCGATGGTGAGCACGGCGAGCACCCCGGACCCGTGCAGCTCCTCCGCGAGCACGTACGAGGCGTACGGCACCAGCAGCGTCAGCCCGATCTGGAGCGTCGGGTCGTCCAGCAGGTCCATCAGCTTGTTGGTGCCCCAGCCGAGCAGCAGCCCGACGGCGACCGCGACAACGGCGGACAGCACCAGGTCGAGGCCGGCCCGCCACGGCGAGAACGTCCCGCTGACGACGGCGGCGATCGCCACGTGGTACAGCACGATGGCCGTGATGTCGTTGAACAGCCCCTCGCCCTCGAGGATCGAGACCAGCCGACGCGGCAGCCCCAGCTGTCCGGCGACGGCTGTCGCGGCCACCGGGTCGGGCGGGGCGACGAGTGCGCCCAGCGCCACGGCCGCGGCGATCGGCAGCCCGGGCACGATCGCGTTCGCGACGGCCGCCACACACACCGTGGTGACGAACACCAGGGCCACGGCCAGCAGGAAGATCGGCCGTTTGTTGGCCGCGAACTGTCGCCACGACGTCCGCCGCACCGCCGCGTACAGCAGCGGCGGCAGCAGCGCGGGCAGGATCAGGTCAGGCGGAATATCGACATTCGGTACGAAGTCCGGCACCGCGAGGGCGATCCCGAGGAGCGTCATCAGCACCGGCGCCGGCAACCCGAGCCGGTCCCCGACCGGGACACTCACCACGGCCCCGAGCAAGAGCACGAACAGCAGGGCCAACTGATCCACGGTCAGCGCTCCGGGAGTCGACGTTCACACAGCAGACCTTCAGCCTGCCATGCCACCCCTCCCACCGGCCCGTTCGCGGCCCGCGACTACAGAGCGCGCCGCATCGCCCGGTGCGGGATCCCGGCGTCGGGGAACTCCGGGCCGTACGCCTCGTACCCGAGCCGCTCGTAGAAACCCAGCGCGTGCGTCTGCGCGTGCAGGTCCACCGCTGCCAGCCCCCGCGCGCGTGCCGCCTCCTCGATGCCCCGCACCAGCGCGGCCCCGACGCCCAGCCCGCGCGCCGCCTGGGCGACGGCGAGCCGCCCCAGCGACCCCACCGACGGGTCACCGCCGGTCTTCGCCGCGGCCGCCTCGCCGTACAGCAGCCGCCCGCATCCCAGCGGCACCCCGTCGTCCCGGACCGCCAGCACATGCAGCGCCACGGCGTCGTAGGCGTCGTACTCGATGTCCTCGGGCACGCCCTGTTCGCCGACGAAGACCTCCTTGCGCACCGCGAAGCAGGCCTCACGGTCGGCGGGCTCCTCCGCTACGCGCACGTCGTACGAGACGACCGACAGGCTCATGCGTAGGTCTCCTCACGCACCTGGTCCAGGGCCTGCTGCAGGTCCTCGGGGTAGTCGCACGCGAACTCGACCCACTGCCCGTCGCCGGGGTGCTCGAAGCCGAGCCGTACGGCGTGCAGCCACTGACGGGTCAGGCGCAGCCGCTTGGCGAGCGTCGGGTCGGCGCCGTACGTCAGGTCGCCCACGCACGGATGCCGGTGGGCGGCCATGTGGACGCGGATCTGGTGGGTGCGGCCGGTCTCCAGCTTCACGTCGAGGAGGGAGGCCGAGCGGAAGGCCTCGATGAGGTCGTAGTGGGTGACGGACGGCTTGCCTTCGGCCGTGACCGCCCACTTGTAGTCGTGGTTCGGGTGGCGGCCGATGGGCGCGTCGATGGTGCCGCTGGTGGGGTCCGGGTGGCCCTGCACGAGCGTGTGGTAGCGCTTGTCGACCGTGCGCTCCTTGAACTGGCGCTTGAGCGACGTGTACGCGTACTCCGACTTGGCGACCACCATCAGGCCGGACGTGCCGACGTCGAGGCGGTGCACGATGCCCTGGCGCTCGGCGGCGCCGGAGGTCGAGATGCGGTACCCGGCGGCCGCGAGCCCGCCGATGACCGTCGGGCCGGTCCAGCCGGGGCTCGGATGTGCGGCGACGCCGACCGGCTTGACGATCACGACCACGTCGTCGTCGTCGTGCACGATCTCCATGCCCTCGACCGGCTCGGCGACGATCTGCACGGGCGCGGGCGCCTGCGGCATCTCGACCTCGAGCCAGGCCCCGCCGTGCACCCGCTCGGACTTTCCGACCACCGAGCCGTCGACCGTGACCTTCCCCGCCGCAGCGAGCTCCGCGGCCTTGGTGCGGGAGAAGCCGAACATGCGTGAGATGGCGGCGTCGACGCGCTCGCCCTCCAGGCCGTCGGGTACGGGCAGGTTTCGGATCTCGGGAATCGTGCTCACCCGTCGAGTATGCCGGACGGGTCCGACAGCCCCGACCGCGCGCTCAGTCCTTGTGGACGGTCCCGTCCGGATCCAGGCCGCGGAAGGACAGCAGCACGATCAGGATGCCGCCGCACACGATCGCCGAGTCGGCGAGGTTGAAGACGGCGAAGTGCTTGGGCGCGATGAAGTCGACGACCGCCCCCTCGAAGACGCCCGGCGAGCGGAAGATCCGGTCGGTGAGATTGCCGAGCGCGCCGCCGAGCAGCAGGCCGAGCGCGATCGCCCAGGGCAGGCTGTAGAGCTTGCGCGCGAGCCGGGCGATCACCACGATCACCGCCGCCGCGATCACCGTGAAGATCACGGTGAAGGCCTCGCCGAACCCGAAGGCGGCGCCCGCGTTGCGGATGGCCTCGAACTTCAGCCAGTCCCCGACGATCTCGATCGGCGCGTGGTGCTCCAGCTTGGCCACCACGATCAACTTGCTGACCAGGTCGAGAAGGTACGCGAACGCGGCGACCGCGAACAGCACGGCGATGCGCCGCTTGCCCCTGGGCCGCTCTGCGGGGGTCTCCGACGCCCCCGGCCCGGCCGCCGCCGTCTCCTCGGTGCCGGACCCGCCGGCCGGGGCCGTGGCCCCCTCGGAGCCGGACCGCTCCCCCGACGCCGCATTCTCGCCGGGCTGGTCCTGCCCCGCCCGCGCCGCGTCCGGAGTGTCCGGCGTACCGATGATCCGCTCCGCCTCTGCCACGTGAGTCCCTCAACCTAGGTGCCTGACTGAGCACGAGGGTACGGCACGCCTCCTGGGACCCATGTGCGCAGGAGGCGTACGAACAGTCGCCCGGTGGCGATCAGTACCGGCGCTCCTGCTTCTGCTTGCACTCGACACACAGGGTGGCCCGCGGGAAGGCCTGCATACGGGCCTTGCCGATGGGGTTGCCGCAGTTCTCGCACAGGCCGTACGTGCCCGCGTCCAGCCGCTGCAGGGCGCGCTCGGTCTGGATCAGCATCTCTCGCGCGTTGGCGGCCAGCGCCATCTCGTGCTCGCGCGTGATGTTCTTGGTGCCGGTGTCCGCCTGGTCGTCGCCGGCGCCGTCCCCGGAGTCCCGCATCAGGCCCGCGAGCGACTCCTCGGACGAGGTGATCTCGGCCCGCAGCCGCTCCGCTTCGGACAGCAGTTCGGCGCGGGCCTCCTCGACCTCCTCCGGGGTCCAGGGGTCCTCACCGGGGCGTACGGCGAGCTCGCCCGGCTCCACCGCGGCGATCCGTGCCTTGGGGACAGCGGTCTTCGCCGCCGTGGCCGGGCCAGGAGTCTTCTTCGCAACCACTGTCGTGGCTCCCGTCTGCTCCGCGGCCTGCGCCGCGCCCACCTTCTTGGCCGTGCTCTTCCCGGCCGCGCTCTTCCTGGCGGCCGGCCTGCCCTTCCTGACCACGTTGTTCGCGACGTCCGTGCTCTTCCGGGCCGTGCTTTCGGCGGCGGCCCGGCTTTTCGTGGCGGCCGCGCTGTTCGTGGCAGCCGTGCTTTTCGTGGCGGCCGCGCTGTTCGTGGCAGCCGTATTTTTCGTGATGCCCGTCACCGACGTGCTCTTCGCGGCAGCGGTCTTCGTCGCCGCCTTCCTCTCCGCGGTCGCTTTGGCGGCCGTCTTCGTGGCCGCCGTCTTCCTCCCCGCTGTCGCCTTGGTGGCCGCCGTCTTCCTCCCCGCCGTCGCCTTCTCAGTAGCCGCCTTCTCAGCAGACCTCTTCGGAGCGGCCGTCTTCGCCGAAGACTTCCCGCCCGGCGGTCCCCCGGCCTCCTCCCCCACGACCGTCTTCTTCGAAGGAGCCGTCTTCGAAGGAGCCGTCCTCGAAGCCGTCGCCTTCTTGGTCACGGTTTTCCTGGCGGTCGCCTTCGAAGGAGCCGTTTCCGTCTCCTCGGCGTCGGCCCTCCGCACGGTCCCGACCGACTTCGTGGCGCGCGCCCCCGTCGCTCCCTGGGCACTCTTCTTCCCGCCCACGTCCTTGGCCGCACCGCCGGAGGCGACCGCATTCGTGGACCTGCCGGACGCCGATACCTGCTGTACGGCGGTCTTTTTCGCCACCATGGTCGCGGCCCCTTCACATATTGTGATCTCGCTCGCGAATCGTGCTGGGACGATAAATCGACTTGAGTCCCGCGGCAACGGGGCACGCCGCCCGATTCGCGCGCCCCGCGAGTGCCGCGCGGCTGACATGCAAGCGTTGTGCCCAGCTCCCCGCCGGGTAATCCGCCAAGCCCGACGCCCCGGAATCCGAACACGCGTACCTCGCCATTCGGGTCATCCCGGGCAGCGGGCGAGCCAGTGTCCCGAGCCCCCGAAAACCGGTCTGCCGCTGTCCGCGCGGCGCCGTACACTGGGCGGAGCGAAAAGCATGGATGGGGACGAGTAGCGGCGTACGCAGCCCAGAGCGACCCGGGGACGGTGGAAGCCCGGGGGCGAGCGCGACGTGAAGATCACCCCGGAGCCGCCGGAAGAAGACCGCAGCAGGACAGCAGCGGCCAGTAGAACCGGCTCGCGACCCCAATGAGGGGGCTCACCGGCGCACAGGGCGCACCGGGGGGCCAAGGAGGGTGGTACCGCGGGAGCGCGCCGCACACGGCGTAGACAGGCAAGAAGGCTCTCGTCCCTCCGACGGAAGGCCGCAAGTCCGTTGGAGGAAGCTCGCTGATGACAGCGCCGACGTACCGCCAGGTGCCCGCCCAGGTCGACCTGCCCGCGCTCGAGCACGCGGTGCTCGACTTCTGGCGCGAGCAGAAGATCTTCGCCAAGAGCCTGGACCAGTCCGAGGGCCGCCCCGAGTGGGTGTTCTACGAGGGCCCGCCCACCGCCAACGGCATGCCGGGCGCCCACCACATCGAGGCGCGCGTCTTCAAGGACGTCTTCCCCCGCTTCCGCACCATGCGCGGCTACCACGTGGCCCGCAAGGCCGGCTGGGACTGCCACGGGCTCCCGGTCGAGCTGACGGTCGAGAAGGAGCTCGGCTTCAGCGGCAAGCAGGAGATCGAGGCGTACGGCATCGCCGCCTTCAACGCCAAGTGCCGCGAGTCCGTGCTCCGCCACACCGACGCGTTCGAAGAGCTCACGACCCGCATGGGCTACTGGGTCGACCTGAACGACGCGTACGTCACGATGGACCCCGAGTACATCGAGTCGGTCTGGTGGTCGCTGAAGGAGATCTTCAACAAGGGCCTGCTGGTCCAGGACCACCGCGTCGCCCCCTGGTGCCCGCGCTGCGGCACGGGCCTGTCGGACCACGAGCTGGCCCAGGGCTACGAGACGGTCGTCGACCCGTCCGTGTACGTCCGTTTCCCGCTCACCTCAGGTCCACTCGCCGGCGAGGCCGCGCTCCTCGTCTGGACGACGACCCCCTGGACCCTGGTCTCCAACACCGCCGTCGCCACGCACCCCGACGTGACCTACGTCGTCGCGACGAACGGCGAGGAGAAGCTCGTCGTCGCCGAGCCGCTCGTCGCCAAGGCACTCGGCGAGGGCTGGGAGACGACCGGCCAGACCTTCACCGGCGCCGAAATGGAGCGCTGGACGTATCGACGTCCGTTCGAGCTGGTGGAGTTCCCGGCACCGGCCCACTACATCGTCAACGCCGACTACGTCACGACCGAGGACGGTACGGGCCTGGTCCACCAGTCCCCCGCCTTCGGTGAGGACGACCTCAAGGTCTGCCGCGCCTACGGCCTGCCGGTCGTGAACCCGGTCCGCCCGGACGGCACCTTCGAGGAGGACGTCCCACTCGTCGGCGGTGTCTTCTTCAAGAAGGCGGACGAACAGCTCACGGAAGACCTCAAGAACCGCGGTCTGCTCTTCAGGCACCTGCCGTACGAGCACAGCTACCCGCACTGCTGGCGCTGCCACACCGCGCTCCTCTACTACGCGCAGCCGTCCTGGTACATCCGCACGACGGCCGTCAAGGACCGCCTCCTCCAGGAGAACGAGAAGACCAACTGGTTCCCGGACACGGTCAAGCACGGCCGGTACGGCGACTGGCTGAACAACAACATCGACTGGGCGCTGTCCCGCAACCGCTACTGGGGCACCCCGCTGCCGATCTGGCGCTGCGAGGACGACCACCTCACCGTGGTCGGCTCCCGAGCGGAGCTGTCCGAGCTGACGGGCACCGACCAGTCCGAGCTGGACCCGCACCGCCCGTACATCGACGACGTCACCTTCGCGTGCCCCCAGTGCGAGCAGACGGCCACGCGCGTACCGGAGGTCATCGACGCCTGGTACGACTCGGGTTCGATGCCGTTCGCGCAGTGGGGCTACCCGTACAAGAACAAGGAGCTGTTCGAGGCCCGCTACCCCGCGCAGTTCATCTGCGAGGCCATCGACCAGACCCGTGGCTGGTTCTACACGCTGATGGCGATCGGCACGCTGGTCTTCGACAAGTCCTCGTACGAGAACGTCGTCTGCCTCGGCCACATCCTCGCCGAGGACGGCCGCAAGATGTCCAAGCACCTGGGCAACATCCTGCAGCCGATCCCGCTGATGGACCAGCACGGCGCTGACGCGGTCCGCTGGTTCATGGCGGCCGGCGGCTCCCCCTGGGCGGCCCGCCGCGTGGGCCACGGCACCATCCAGGAGGTCGTCCGCAAGACGCTCCTGACGTACTGGAACACAGTCGCCTTCCAGGCCCTGTACGCCCGTACGTCCGGCTGGGCGCCGAGCGAGGCGGACCCGGCCCCGGCCGACCGCCCGGTCCTCGACCGCTGGCTGCTGTCCGAACTCCACGCGCTCACCGACCAGGTGACGCAGGCCCTGGAGGGGTACGACACCCAGCGCGCCGGCAAGCTCCTGTCGGCGTTCGTCGACGATCTGTCCAACTGGTACGTACGCCGCTCCCGTCGCCGCTTCTGGCAGGGCGACAAGGCCGCGCTGCGCACCCTGCACGAGGTCGTGGAGACGGTCACGAAGCTGATGGCCCCGCTGACCCCGTTCATCACCGAGCGGGTCTGGCAGGACCTTGTGGTGCCGGTGGCCCCGGGCGCCCCGGAGTCGGTGCACCTGGCGTCCTGGCCGGAGGCCGACCTGTCGGCGATCGACCCGGAGCTGTCGAAGCAGATGGTCCTGGTCCGCCGGCTGGTGGAGCTGGGCCGCGCCACGCGCGCGGAGTCGGGCGTCAAGACGCGTCAGCCGCTGTCCCGCGCACTGGTCGCGGCGACGGGCTTCGACGCCCTCGACCCCGAGCTGCACGCGCAGATCACGGAGGAGCTGAACGTGAGTGCGCTCGCGTCCCTCTCCGAGGTCGGCGGCTCGCTGGTCGACACGACCGCGAAGGCCAACTTCCGCGCCCTGGGCAAGCGATTCGGCAAGCGCGTCCAGGACGTCGCCAAGGCCGTCGCGAACACGGACGCGGCCGCGCTGTCCCTGGCCCTGCGCGAGGGCACGGCATCCGTGGAGGTCGACGGCGAGACGATCACCCTCGCCCCGGACGAGGTGATCATCACCGAGACCCCGCGCGAGGGCTGGTCGGTGGCCTCCGACTCGGGCGCCACGGTGGCCCTGGACCTGGAGATCACGGAGGAGCTGCGGCAGGCGGGCCTGGCCCGTGACGCGATCCGGCTGATCCAGGAGGCCCGTAAGAACAGCGGCCTCGACGTGGCCGACCGGATCGCGCTGCGCTGGGCCTCCACGGACCCAGCGGTCATCGCGGCGCTGACCGAGCACACCGCCCTGATCGCCGACGAGGTCCTCGCCACGGCCTTCTTGAATGAGCACAGCGCCCAGGGCGAGGCGGACGACTCCTACGGCGAGCCGTTCACGGACGAGGGCCTGTCCCTGACGTTCCGCCTGCGCAAGGCGTAATCCGTCGCGACGAGGGCCCGGCCTCCCCTGGGGGAGTCCGGGCCCTCGTCCGTCACCCGGCCGTCAGTCCCTTCGCCGGACGCCCGCGAGCCGCAGGGCGTCGAGCCCCAGCTTCTCCAGTAGCGGTTCCGGGTCGGCCCGGCGGTAGCCCGGATCGTCGTCCTCGCCACTCATGGCGCGCACGCTACGACCCACCCCTGTCAACACGCGTAAAAAGGGCGAGGCCCCGGATGAAAATCCGGGGCCTCGCCCTGAACGCTGCCGACGCCTAAGGCGTACTAGAGGCCGTCAGTTGTCGTCCTCGTCGATCAGGAACCCGCGCATCGGCGAGGGCGCCTGGCCCATCGGCGACGGACCCTGCGGCCGCACCGGCGCCATGGGCTGAGTCATGGCCGGCGTCATCTGCTGCTGGCCGCCGTAGGACGGGCCAGCGGGACTCGGCCCGCCACCCATGCCCTGGCTGGTGCCGTACGACGGGGCGCTCGCGCCGGCCGGTGCCATGGAAGGCGCCGGGGACGGCGGGAGAGAGGCCGTCGCCGGGGTGCGCGGCGGGGCGAGAGAGTCGTCGGCCTGGGTCTCCAACTGGCGCAGCTGCGACTCCAGGTAGGACTTCAGGCGCGTGCGGTACTCGCGCTCGAAGCCGCGCAGGTCCTCGACCTTGCGCTCCAGCGTGGCGCGGGCGGACTCCAGGGAGCCCATCGCGACGCGGTGCTTCTCCTGCGCGTCCCGCTCCAGGGCGTCGGCCTTGGCACGGGCGTCACGCTCGAGACCCTCGGCGCGGCTGCGGGCCTCGCCGACGATCTTGTTGGCTTCGGAACGGGCCTCGGCGATCGCCTGGTCGGCGGTCTGCTGGGCCAGCGAGAGGACACGGGCGGCACTGTCGCCACCGGGGCCCTGACCGGGGCCGCCCATCGGGCCACCCATGGGGCCGCCCATCGGGCCACCCATCTGCTGCTGCATGGGGGACTGGCCACCCATCGGGCCCTGACCCATGGGGCCCTGACCCATCGGGCCCTGCCCCATCGGCCCCTGACCCATCGGGCCGGGACCCTGCGGGCCGCCCTGACCGCCACCGGGGCCGGCGGGCAGCTGCGGCGCACCGCTAGGCAGCTGGGGCGGGCCTCCCATGGGGCCACCCATCTGCTGCTGCGGCGGGCCCGATATGCCGGCGGGTACCGGAGCGCCGGGACCGCGCATGCCCTGCTGAGGCATTCCCTGCTGGGGCATTCCCTGCTGAGGCATGCCTTGCTGGGGCATTCCCTGCTGGGGCATTCCCTGCTGCTGGTCCTGCGGCTCCGGGGGCTTGCGCATGTTCTGCTGGTTCTGGGCAGCAGCACGCGTGGCCGCGGCCAGCTTGGCGCGCAGGTCCTCGTTCTCGCGGAGCAGGCGGGTCAGTTCGGCTTCGACCTCGTCGAGGAAGGCATCGACCTCGTCCTCGTCATAGCCTTCTCGGAGGCGGACGGTCGTGAACTGCTTGTTCCGCACGTCCTCGGGGGTCAACGGCATCTCTTCACCTCAACGTAGTCATCGGCAGTCGGCAAGACCGTATCGTCCACAGTCACCTCGCGAGACTTCCCACGACGGAGATCAGAATGTAGACGATGATCATCAGTACGAAGAAGGACAGGTCTAGCGCCACGCCCCCGAGACGCAGCGGCGGGATGAACCGCCGCAGAAGCTTCAGCGGTGGATCGGTGACAGTGTAGGTGGCCTCCAGAACGACCACCATCGCCTTGCCGGGTTGCCACGAGCGGGCGAACTGGAAGACGTAGTCCATGACCAGCCGGAAGATGAGAATGACGAGGAAAAGCAGCAGCGCGTAGTAAACCACCTGCGCGAACACGCTCATGACTGGTGCTTCCCTCTCCCCTGTTCCGTACTTCGTTCCGGTCCCGCGTCTCAGCTCTGGTTGAAGAACCCGCCCTCTGCGATGCGGGCCTTGTCCTCCGCCGTGACATCGACGTTAGCAGGCGACAACAGGAACACCTTCTGCGTCACCCGCTCGATGCTGCCGTGAAGACCAAACACCAAACCGGCCGCAAAGTCGACAAGTCGCTTCGCGTCTGTGTCATCCATCTCAGTCAGATTCATGATCACCGGCGTGCCCTCACGGAAGTGTTCCCCGATGGTACGGGCCTCGTTGTAGGTCCGAGGGTGAAGTGTGGTGATCCGGTACGGCTCTCGTTCCGACACAACCTTGGGCATGATCACCGGGGCGTTCTTCTCCAGGCTCTGACGTTCTTGTGTGATGGATGCCACGGGCGCGATGCGCGCCGGACGCCCGGATTCCGCGGCGAGCGAAGCGGAACGGGGCACCGGGTCGCGCGGCGCGGGAGGTTGCACCACTCGCACCGGTTCGTCCCTTTGGGACTGATGTGCGCCGTGCAACTGGTGTGACGGCTCGTGCCGCCGGTGGTCCCGCTCGAGCTCCGGGTCCAGTTCGGGTTCGAAGTCGTCGTCGGGGTCGAAGCCCCGGCCGTCGTACCCATCGTCCTCCACGAGGCCGAGGTAGACCGCCATCTTGCGCATCGCGCCGGCCATGCTCTGAGTCCTCCGCTCTGTGGTGGATCCGCTGACGACTGCCAAGTCCCGCGATCCACGTGGCCCTTACACCCGCCTATCGGCGGTAATGACCATATTTTCTGCTGTGGTCCGACTTCCTGGCGACGTTACCCGAGCCTGGGGCGGACGCCGAGTACCGCAGTGCCGACGCGCACATGTGTCGCCCCGGCAGCCACAGCCTCCTCGAGGTCCGCACTCATCCCTGCCGAGACCATGTTCGCAGCCGGATGGGCTCGGCGCAGGTCAGTCGACAAATCCATCAACCGCTCGAACGCCGCCCGTTGGCGCCCCGCGTACTCCCCGGCGAGTGGAGCGACGGTCATCAGTCCGTCAAGCCGCAGCCCCGGAGCCGCGGCGACGAGATCGGCCAACTCTTCGATTCCGGCGGGCGCCACGCCACCCCGCTCACCTCTCGCGCCCTCTCCCGCATCGAGGGCGACCTGGATGAGGCACCCCAGCTCGCGCCCGGCGCGTACGGCCTCCTTCGACAGGGCCGTCACGAGCCTGGCTCGGTCGACTGACTGCACGACACCCGCGTAACCGACCACGGATCGCACCTTGTTGGTCTGCAACTGGCCGACAAAGTGCCAAGTAAGGGGCAAATCCGAGCACTCGGCGGCCTTGGGCGCCGCGTCCTGGTCCCGGTTCTCGGCCACATGACGCACGCCGAGTTCCGACAGGACCCGCACATCACTCGCGGGGTAGGTCTTGGTGACCACGATCAGGGTCACTTCCTCGCGCTTGCGGCCCGCGGCCGCGCACGCGGCGGCGATGCGCTGTTCCACATTCGCCAGATTTGCGGCGAGTTCGCGCTTACGGTCCGTCATGTCCCATCAGTCCAGCCAGACATAGCTCGCGAGCCGCCCCGTGGTGCGGTCGCGGCGGTACGAGAAGTGGTCGCCGGACTCGAGCGTGCACACCGGCGACTGCTCCCGGTTGTGCACCCCGAGCCGTTCGAGCTGCGTGTGCACTCCGGCGGTCACGTCGACCGCGGGAGTGCCCCAGCTCGTCTCGGAGTGCGCCGCCGGTTCGACGGCTGCGACCTCGGTACGCATCGCCTCCGGCACTTCGTAGCACCGGCCGCAGACGGCGGGTCCGGTCCGGGCGACGATCCGGCCCGGCTCGGCGCCGAGTTCCACCATGGCCCGTACGGCGGCGGGGACGACCCCGGCGACCATGCCGGGCCGGCCCGCGTGGGCCGCGGCGGCGATTCCGGCAACCGGGTCGGCGAGCAGAACGGGCGTGCAGTCGGCGGTGAGGACGGCGAGAGCCAGTCCGCGGCGGGCGGTGACGATCGCGTCGACCGACGGAATCTCGGCGGCGGAGCCCCAAGGCCCGTCCACCACCGCCACGTCCGGCCCGTGCACCTGGTTCATCCAGACCACCTGGGCCGGGTCGAGCCCCAGCGACTTCGCCGCCAACTCGCGGTTGGTACGTACGGCGTCGGGGTCGTCGCCGACCGCGCCGCCGAGGTTGAGGTCCTCGTACGGAACGGCGCTCACCCCGCCCCACCGGTCGGTGAAGGCGAAGTGCGCGCCGTTCACAGTGCTCGTTCCGGAGCGCTGCCCTATCACTTCAGGAAGTCCGGCACGTCCAGCTCCTCGGCCGCGCTGTCCGAGTAGCTGCGCGACGGCGGGACCGGCGGGCCGACCGGGAGGTCCTGCACCGGCTCCGGCGCGGGCTCCGGCTCCTCCTTGGGCGTGACGCTGCCGAGCGAGCCGAAGCTCGGGCGGCTCTCGGGCTGCCGTACCGGAGTGGGCTCCTCGCGCCTGGCCGAGGACGAGGACGAACCGATGACGGTGTCCCGGCGGGCCGGCGGCTGCCCGCCGTCGAAGCCGGCCGCGATCACCGTGACCCGCACCTCGTCACCCAGGGCGTCGTCGATGACCGCGCCGAAGATGATGTTCGCCTCGGGGTGGGCGGCCTCGCTGACCAGCTGGGCGGCCTCATTGATCTCGAACAGACCGAGGTCGGAGCCGCCGGAGATGGAGAGCAGCACGCCCCGGGCGCCGTCGATGGACGCCTCGAGCAGCGGCGAGGAGATCGCCATCTCGGCCGCGGCCACCGCGCGGTCGTCGCCGCGGGCCGAGCCGATGCCCATGAGGGCCGAACCGGCCTCGGACATGACCGACTTGACGTCGGCGAAGTCGAGGTTGATCAGACCGGGGGTGGTGATGAGGTCCGTGATGCCCTGAACACCGGAGAGCAGGACCTGGTCCGCCGACTTGAACGCGTCGAGCACGGAGACCTGGCGGTCCGAGATGGAGAGCAGCCGGTCGTTCGGGATGACGATGAGGGTGTCGACCTCTTCGCGGAGTTCGGCGATGCCGTCCTCGGCCTGGTTCGCGCGGCGCCGTCCCTCGAAGGTGAACGGGCGCGTGACCACGCCGATGGTGAGGGCGCCGAGCGAGCGGGCGATGTTGGCCACGACGGGCGCGCCGCCGGTGCCGGTGCCGCCGCCCTCGCCGGCCGTCACGAAGACCATGTCGGCCCCCTTGAGGACCTCCTCGATCTCCTCGCGGTGATCCTCGGCTGCCTTGCGGCCGACGGCCGGGTTGGCGCCGGCGCCGAGTCCGCGGGTGAGTTCGCGGCCGACGTCGAGCTTGACGTCGGCGTCGCTCATCAACAGCGCCTGCGCGTCGGTGTTGATGGCGATGAACTCGACGCCCTTGAGACCGACCTCGATCATCCGGTTGATGGCATTGACACCACCGCCGCCGACACCGATGACTTTGATGACTGCGAGGTAGTTCTGCGGTGCTGCCACGTCGAAGGCCTCTCGCCTCGAGTTACGTGTCGCCGCCTCGCCGTGTTGCGATCCGACGACTGATGCCGAATGGGACGGTCCGTAGCGCCGACCCGAACCCTAACCCTGAAGTTTAGGGTTACCAGTGTGTCCGTTCCCTGGAGTCTTCTGAACAGGACACTAAGTCGACAAGTGGCGCACGTTCAACGAACACGCCGAACCTCCCGTTTTTCTTTTCACCCTATGTGATCAGGCGTAGCGCTGCCCAACCAGGGTGCTGGCCTGCGCTGATGTGCGTCAACTCCCCGCTGACGCAGGGGCGGTGGGGGTGCTGACATCGAAGTGCCGCGCACCGGGCGCCGCTTTCATCAGGGCGGTCAGGGTACGGGCCTTCGCTCGGCCCTTCTCGCCACTCCCCCACGCGACGGTCCGGCCGCCGCTCAACTCCAGCGAGATGTCGTCGTAGGAACGCACCTTGACGATCCGGGTCTCGCGCGCGACGGCGGCCGGAATGTCCCCGGCGACGACGCGGACGGCCTCCCGCACCAGCCGGTCCTCGCCGAAGCGCCGCAGACTGGCGGCGGACGAATCCGACCGGGATACCGTCAATTCCAGCGTCGGAAGGCCTTTCGGAGCATCAGAAACCGTGGCGAAACGGACGCCTTCGTCGTCCACTTCGACGAAAGCGGTGCCCTTCCGGACAACCACGACCGGAGAACGCTCGGTCACTTTCAGCCCGATTCCATGGGGCCAGGAACGGAACACGTCAACCGAGTCAATTCGGGGCAATTTCCGGCGCAGTCGCGCCTCGATCGCATCGGTGTCGACCGAAATCAACGGTGCCCCGACCGGAACGCCAGCCGCCTCGCGCACCTGTTCCGGCGTCAGAACGCGGGTGCCCGAGACCGAGACGCGCTCCGCGCGCAGCCACTGCGAGCCGTACAACACCCAGACGCAGCCCGCTCCGAGGAGGGAGCCGAGCACAAGGATGATGATCACACGAAGCCGACGCCGCCCGAACCTCCGGACGAGGGGCGGGCCGGACGACTCCTGCTGGCGTTCACCGCGTTCGGCGGTGGTGGGTCCGGCCACACTCCCTACCCTTTCGTCACATACGCCTAACGACGCGAGGCAATCGCCTCGTACACCATGCCGACGAGCAGGTCGTCGGCGTCCCGGCGGCCGAACTCGCTGGCGGCGCGGGACATCTCGTACAGCCGGTGCGGGTCGGCGAGCACGGGCAGGACGGTCTCCCGCACCCACTCGGGCGTCAGTTCCGCGTCGTCGACGAGGAGGCCGCCACCGGCCTTGACCACCGGCTGGGCGTTCAACCGCTGTTCGCCGTTGCCGATGGGCAGCGGGACGTAGGCGGCCGGAAGTCCGACGGCGGAGAGTTCGGCGACGGTCATCGCGCCCGCACGGCAGAGCATCATGTCGGCCGCGGCGTACGCGAGATCCATCCGGTCCACGTACGGTACCGGGATGTAGGGGGGCATCCCGGGCATCTGGTGCACTTGCGGCAGTTCGTTCTTCGGGCCGACCGCGTGCAGGATCTGGATGCCCGCCTGCTGCAGCCAGGGAGCGACCTGCTGGACCACCTCGTTGAGCCGGCGGGCGCCCTGCGAGCCGCCGGAGACGAGCAGCGTCGGCAGGTTGGGGTCGAGCCCGAACGCCGCACGGGCCTGCGGGCGTACGGCGGCCCGGTCGAGGGTGGCGATGGAGCGGCGCAGGGGGATGCCGATGTAGCGGGCGCCCCGGAGCTTGCTGTCCGGGGTGGAGACGGCGACCTGGGCGGCGTAGCGGGAGCCGATCTTGTTGGCCAGGCCGGGGCGGGCGTTGGCCTCGTGGATCACGATCGGCACACCGAGGCGCTTGGCGGCGAGGTAGCCGGGCAGGGCGACGTAGCCGCCGAAGCCGACGACGGCGTCCGCCTTGGTGCGCTCCAGGATCTGCTCGGCCGCCTTGATCGTGCCGCGCAGCCGGCCCGGGACGGTGATCAGCTCGGGGGTCGGCCTGCGCGGCAGCGGCACCGCGGGGATCAGCGCGAGCTCATAGCCCCGCTCCGGTACGAGCCTGGTCTCCAGGCCCCGCTCCGTGCCCAGGGCCGTGATCCCCACGGTGGGGTCCTGCCTGCGCAGGGCGTCCGCGAGGGCGAGCGCGGGCTCGATGTGGCCGGCGGTCCCCCCACCAGCGAGTACGACATGCACCGAAATTCACCGCTCTCCGGACGAGCGCGCCGCCGAGGCACGCCGTCTCATCGTGTTCCATCTCCGAGGCCCCCGGTCGGGCACAGGGCCTCCAGCCCGCTTTCTACCAAAGCGGGGCTGCCGCATCGCAAGCGCTGCCCGCGCAGCAGGCTCGTCGCGCGCGAAGGCGATCAGCAACCCGATGGCGAACATGGTCGGCAGCAGGGCGGATCCCCCGTAGGAGAACAGCGGGAGGGGAACGCCGGCGATCGGCAGCAGGCCGAGCACCGCACCGATGTTGATCACCGCCTGTGCGACGATCCAGGTGGTCACGCCTCCCGCGGCATACCTGACGAAGGGGTCCTCCGTGCGTCCGGCCACGCGGATACCCGCATAGCCTAGAGCCGCGAACAGGGCGAGCACCGACAGTGTCCCCGCCAGGCCCAGTTCCTCACCGGTGACGGCGAAGATGAAGTCGGTGTGCGCTTCGGGGAGTTGACCCCATTTCTCCACACTCGCACCGAGCCCGGAACCAAAAATTCCGCCGGATGCGAGGGCGTAGATCCCGTGCACGGCCTGCCAGCAGTCCACGGGACCGCTCTGCGGCTCGGTGGCGCCGATGCAGGAGAGCCGGGCCATACGGTTCGGGCTCGTCTTGATAAGGATCACACCGATCGTGGCCGCGATCGACAGCACCCCCACGAACAGCCGGGTCGGCGCGCCCGCCAGCCACAGCAGCCCGAACAGGATCGCCGTCAGGATGATCGCGGTGCCCATGTCGCCGCCGAGCATGATCAGCCCGAGCAGCAGGAAGGCCACCGGGACGAGCGGCACCAGCATGTGCTTCCACTGGGCCAGCAGCTTCTTGTCCTGCTTGCGCGCGATCAGGTCCGCGCCCCACAGCACCAGCGCGAGCTTGCCGAACTCACTGGGCTGGATCTGGAAGGAGCCGCCGAGGGAGATCCAGTTCTGGTTGCCGTTGACCGCGACTCCTATCCCCGGCACCTGCACCAGCGCCATCAGGAAGACGGCTCCGGCCAGGATCGGGTAGGCCAGCGCGCGGTGCAGCTTCACCGGCATCCGGGACGCGATCAGCAGCAGTCCGGCGCCGATGGAGGCGGCCAGGAACTGTTTGCGGAAGAAGAACGACCCCGGCAGCGCCATCTGCAACGCCGTGATCTGGGAGGCCGAGTAGACCATCACCAGACCGAGCACGGTGATCAGCAGACTGCCGCCGAGGATCAGGTAGTACGCGGTCAGCGGCCGGTCCCACGCTCTGCGCACGCGCAGATGGAGAACGCGTACGGGGTTGTTGCGCGGGGGCCGGGAGCCGGCGGGCCTGCGTGCGGCCCGCGGCACGGGCGGTCGGCCGGTGCGGCTAGCGGGCATCGGTACCTCCGCTGTACATCGGCCTCGACGGTCCCACGCGTCCCTCCCAAAGTCGCCCGGCAGGCGGCCGGTCAGGCTCCGAGTTCGCGAACCGCCTCCGCGAACGCGTCACCGCGCTTGTTGTAGTTGGCGAACATGTCCATGGAGGCGCAGGCCGGGGCCAGCAGCACCGTGTCGCCGGCGGCGGCGAGCCGCTGCGCTTCCCGGACAGCCGCGAGCATCGCCCCAGTGTCTGTCCGGTCGAGGTCGACGACGGGTACTTCCGGGGCGTGTCGCAGCAGGGCTTCACGGATCAGGGCGCGGTCCGCGCCGATGAGCACGACTCCACGAAGTCGCTTTGCCGACTTGGCGACGAGCTCGTCGAAGGTCGCGCCCTTCGCCAGTCCGCCCGCGATCCAGACGATCGACTCGTACGCCGCCAAAGAGGCTTCCGCCGCGTGCGTGTTGGTCGCCTTGGAGTCGTCGATGTACGCGACCCCGTCCACGTCGGCCACGTGCGCGATGCGATGGGCGTCCGGTGTGAAGGCCCGCAGCCCGTCCCGTACGGCCGTGGCGGGCACCCCGAAGGCGCGCGCGAGGGCCGCCGCCGCAAGGGCGTTGGCGATGTTGTGCGGGGCCGGCGGATTGACGTCCGACACCTCCGCCAGCTCCTGGGCGTTCTTCTGCCGGTTCTCCACGAAGGCGCGGTCGACCAGAATGCCCTCCACCACGCCGAGTTGGGACGGCCCGGGCGTGCCGAGGGTGAAGCCGATGGCCCGGCAGCCCTCCTCGACGTCCGCCTCGCGCACCAGGTCCTCGGTGGCCTTGTCGGCGACGTTGTAGACGCAGGCGATGCGATTGCCCTCGTAGATACGGCCCTTGTCGGCGGCGTACGCCTCCATGGAGCCGTGCCAGTCGAGGTGGTCGGGGGCGAGATTGAGGACGACGGCGGAGTGGGCGCGCAGGGAGGGCGCCCAGTGGAGCTGGTAGCTGGACAGTTCGACCGCGAGGACGTCGTACTCCTCGTCGCCGAGGACCGCGTCCAGCAGCGAGACGCCGATGTTGCCGACGGCGGCCGTACGCAGGCCCGCCGCCTTCAGGATGGAGGCGAGCATCTGGACGGTCGTGGTCTTGCCGTTGGTGCCGGTGACGGCCAGCCAGGGCGCCGCGTCGGGGCCGCGCAGCCGCCACGCAAGTTCGACGTCGCCCCAGACGGGCACGCCGGCGTCGGCGGCCGCGGCGAACAGCGGCTTGTCCGGCTTCCAGCCGGGCGCGGTGACGACGAGTTGGGTTCCTTCGGGCAGGGTGTCCCCGTCACCGAGGCGCACGGTGATGCCGAGCGCCTCCAGTTCGGCGGCCTGGGCACGCGCGCGTGCGTCGTCGCCGTCGTTGACGACGGTGACCTTCGCGCCCAGCCCGTGCAGCACCTTGGCCGCCGGGACGCCGGAGACGCCGAGCCCGGCGACGGTGACGTTCTTCCCCTGCCAGTCGGTCACTTGTCCGCTGCCCATCCCGCGTAGAAGAGGCCCAGTCCGACGATCACACAGATGCCCTGGATGATCCAGAAACGGACCACCACAAGTACCTCGGACCAGCCTTTGAGTTCGAAGTGGTGCTGGAGTGGCGCCATTCGGAAGACGCGCTTCCCGGTGAGCTTGAAGGAGCCGACCTGGATGACGACCGACATGGTGATGAGGACGAACAGGCCGCCCATGATGGCCACCAGCAGCTCCGTGCGGGAGAGGATGGCCAGGCCCGTGAGGACACCGCCGAGGGCGAGCGAACCGGTGTCACCCATGAAGATCTTGGCCGGCGAGGTGTTCCACCACAGGAAGCCGAGGCAGGCACCCATCAGCGCCGAGGCGACGACCGCCAGGTCGAGGGGATCACGCACCTCGTAGCAGGCGTTCGGGTTGGTGAGGGTCTGCGCGTTGGCGCAGGACTCCTGGAACTGCCAGACGCCGATGAACGTGTAGGCACCGAAGACCAGCACCGAGGCACCGGTGGCGAGACCGTCCAGACCGTCGGTCAGGTTCACGCCGTTCGACATCGCGAGGATCATGAACAGCGCCCAGACGACGAACAGCACCGGGCCGATCGACCAGCCGAAGTCCGTGATGAACGACAGCTTGGTGGAGGCCGGGGTGTTGCCGCGGGCGTCCTGGAACTGCAGGGCGAGCACCGCGAAACTGATGCCGACGATCAGCTGGCCGGCCATCTTCGCCTTGGCCCGCAGGCCCAGCGAACGCCGCTTGACGATCTTGATGTAGTCGTCGAGGAAGCCGACCAGACCCATGCCGACCATCAGGCCGAGCACCAGCAGACCCGAGTAGGTCGGCGGGTAGCCGGTGATGACCTTGGACAGGAAGTACGCGGCGACCGTCGCGAAGATGAAGGCGATACCGCCCATCGTCGGCGTACCGCGCTTGCTGGCGTGCTCGCGCGGGCCGTCGTCCCGGATGTACTGGCCGTAGCCCTTGCGGGCGAGGAGCTTGATCAGCAGCGGGGTGCCGACCAGGGTCAGGAAGAGGCCAATGACTCCTGAGAACAGGATCTGCTTCATCATCGGGCG
Source organism: Streptomyces sp. NPDC002088 (assembly GCF_040296605.1). NCBI lineage: Bacteria > Bacillati > Actinomycetota > Actinomycetes > Kitasatosporales > Streptomycetaceae > Streptomyces > Streptomyces sp. NPDC002088. The sequence goes on from NZ_JBEOXO010000006.1 coordinate 208,509, forward strand.
GCAACCTCACCCTCGGCCCCGGACTCGAGCAGCGCCTGCGCCACGCTCTCGAGGCCGACCGAACGGGACGCCTTCACGAGTACGACGTCCCCCGGGCGCAACTCGCTGCGCAACAGGTCGACAGCCGCCTGTGCGTCGGACACGTGCACCGACTCCTCACCCCACGAACCCTCGTTGTATGCGCCCAATTGCAGCCAGGCGGCTTCCCTGCCCCCGACCGCGACGAGCTTGCCGACATTGAGCCGGACGGCGAGCCGTCCGACCGCGTCGTGCTCGGCGAGCGCCTCGTCCCCGAGCTCGGCCATCTTGCCGAGCACCGCCCAGGTCCGCCGCCCCTTGCCCATGGCCGCAAGCGCACGCAAAGCGGCTCGCATGGACTCGGGGTTCGCGTTGTAGGCGTCGTTGACGATCGTCACGCCGTCCGGGCGCTCGGTGACCTCCATCCGCCAGCGGGAGAGGGAGCCCGCCTCGGAAAGCGCGGTGGCGATCTCTTCCGCGGACATGCCCAGCTCATGGGCGACGGCGGCCGCGGCGAGCGCGTTCGACACGTGGTGCTCACCGTACAGGCGCATGGTCACATCACTGCACCCGGAGGGTGTGTGAAGGCTGAAGGAAGGCTGTCCGCTGTCCGTGAGTCGCACGTTCTCGGCGCGTACGTCCGCTTCGTCGGACTCTCCGAAAAGGACCACCTTCGCCTTCGTACGGGAGGCCATGGCCCGTACCAACGGGTCGTCGGCGTTGAGGATCGCGGCGCCGCCGTCCTCCGACGGGGGCAGCGCCTCCACGAGTTCGCCCTTCGCCAGGGCGATCTGCTCGCGGCCGCCGAACTCGCCGATGTGGGCGGTGCCGACGTTCAGCACGAGGCCGATCTTCGGAGGCGTCAGGTGCGTCAGGTAGCGGATGTGGCCGATGCCGCGGGCGCCCATCTCCAACACGAGGAACCTGGTCTCCTCGGTGGCGCTGAGCGCGGTCAGCGGCAGCCCGATCTCGTTGTTGAGCGAGCCGGGGGTCCACACCGTGGGGGCCTTGCGTCGGAGTACCTGGGCGATCAGGTCCTTGGTGCTGGTCTTGCCCGCGGAGCCGGTGAGGGCGACGAGGGTGGTGCCGAGCTTCTGCACGACGTGCCGTGCGAGGGCGCCGAGGGCCGTCTGGACGTCCTCGACCACGATCGCGGGGACGCCGACGGGCCGGGACGCCAGTACGGCGGCCGCGCCGGCCCCGACGACCGCCTGCGCGAAGTCGTGGCCGTCCACGCGCTCGCCGGCGAAGGCGACGAAGAGACTGCCGGGCACCACCTCTCGGGAGTCCCGGACGACCGGCCCGGTGATCTGGACGGACGGATCCGGTATGTCGTGCGTCTGCCCGCCGACGACTGCTGAGATCTCGGCGAGGGAGAGGGCGATCACAAGTTCATCCCTGGGTCTTCTGGATAGCTTCGCGAAGCACCTGGCGGTCGTCGAAGGGACGGACCACTCCGGCGATGTCCTGGCCCTGCTCATGGCCCTTGCCCGCGACCAGCACGGTGTCCCCGGGCTGCGCGCGGGCGACGGCGGCGGCGATCGCGGCGGCCCGGTCCTCGAAGAGGAGCACCTCGCCACGCTCGTGCGCGGGTACCGACGCCGCGCCCTCGAGCATGCTCGCCAGGATCGCCAGGGGATCCTCGGAGCGGGGGTTGTCGGAGGTCAGTACGGCGGTGTCGGCGAGCCGGGCCGCGGCGGCGCCCATCGGCTGCCGCTTGGTCCTGTCCCGGTCGCCGCCGCAGCCGAGCACGATGAGCAGCCGGCCCTTGGTGACCTTGCGCAGGGCGCGCAGCACCGATTCGACGGCGTCGGTCTTGTGGGCGTAGTCGACGACCGCGAGATACGGCTGTCCGGCGTCCACGCGCTCCAGGCGGCCCGGCACTCCCGGCACCGCCGCGACGCCGTCGGCGGCGGTCTGCGGGTCGAGCCCCGCGACGGCGAGGGCGACGATCGCGGCGAGGGTGTTGGCGACGTTGAAGGGGCCCGGCAGCGGGGACCTGGCGGCGACCTGCTGCCCCTCGGGGCCGGTCACGGTGAACGTCGAGTCCATGGGGCCGACCTGGACGTCCTCGGCACGCCAGTCGGCGTCGGGGTGGCCCTCGGCGGAGAAGGTGACGACCGGGACGGTGGCCTCGTGCGCCAGCCTGCGGCCGTACTCGTCGTCGAAGTTGACGACGCCGAGTTTGCTGCGTTCAGGGGTGAAAAGCTGCGCTTTGGCCCGGAAGTAGTCCTCCATGTCGGAGTGGAACTCCATGTGTTCCGGGCTGAGGTTGTTGAAGACGGCGATGTCGAAGACGCAGCCGTCGACCCGGCCGAGGACCAGGGCGTGGCTGGAGACCTCCATGGCGACCGCCTCGACACCGCGCTCGCGCATGACGGCGAACAGGGCCTGGAGGTCGGTGGCCTCGGGGGTGGTGCGCTCGGACTTGATGCGCTCGTCGCCGATGCGCATCTCGACGGTGCCGATCAGTCCGGTGGCGCGGTCCGCCATCAGGCCGCCCTCGACCAGGTAGGCGGTCGTGGTCTTGCCGGAGGTGCCGGTGATGCCGATCTGGAGCAGGTCCTGGCCGGGGCTGCCATAGATCGTGGCCGCCAGCTCGCCCATCCGCCCGCGCGGGTCGTCGGCGACCAGGACCGGCAGGCCGGTGGCGGCGGCGCGGTCGGCGCCGACCGGGTCGGTCAGTACGGCGACCGCGCCGAGTCCGGCCGCCTGTACGACGAAGTCGGCGCCGTGGGCGCGGGCGCCGGGCAGGGCGGCGTAGAGGTCGCCGGGGCGGACGGCGCGCGAGTCATGGGTGATGCCCGTGACCTCGGCGGCATTGTCCGGAGTGGTGGCGCCCAGCTGATCGGCGAGCTCCGCGAGGGGTGTGGCGGAGACCTGGACCGGCCGGGGCGGGCCCGGATATGTCACGGGAACGCCCTTCTGGGTGGTTTGGGACTGATCAGCGTGTGGCACGGCGGTGAGCGTACCGGGCGCACCCGCCTGCGGGCGAAGCGAGGGGCTTGGCCCGCCTTGGCTGCCGGGCTGGGGAGTGATCATGGTCACGGTCTGTTTTCCTGGCTGGTTCGGTGCTGCGGTGCTGTTTTCCGTGCCGGTCAGGGCGTGAAGGAGACGGGGAGGCTGGCGGCCTTCGCCCCGGTGGGCGGGACCTGGAGGGTCTTCAGGGCGAACTCCATGACCTGCTTGTAGACGGGGCCGCAGATCTGACCGCCGAAGTAGCTGCCCTCGGTGGCGTTCTGGATCGCGCAGTAGACGGTGACGCGCGGGTTGTCCGCGGGTGCGAATCCGGCGAACGACGACGTGTATCCCTTGTACGTGCCGGTGGCCGGATCCACGCGGTTGGCCGTACCGGTCTTGCCCGCGACACGGTAGCCCGGGATACGCGCCTTGGCGCCGGTGCCCTGTTCGTCGTCCACGACCGACTCCAGCATCTGGGCGAGGCTCTTGGCCGTCTTCGCACTGACGACCCGGGTCTTCTTGGGCTGCGCGGCGGGGGTGAAGCGCCCGTCCGCTCCCTTCGTACCGCGGACGAGGGTGGGCTCGACGCGGACGCCGCCGTTGGCGATCGTCGAGTAGACGGAGGCCGCCTGCATGGCGTTGATGGACACGCCCTGGCCGAAAGGAATCGTGTACTGCTGGGACGTCGACCACGTGTCCGCCGGCGCGAGGATGCCCTTCGTCTCGCCGGGGAAGTCGAGTCCGGTGTAGCTGCCGATGCCGAACTTGCGCAGGTAGGAGTAGAGGACCTGGTTGGCCTCGGGCTGCGTCTTGCCGAGCTGGCCGGTGGCGAGGATCGTGCCGATGTTGCTGGACTTGGCCAGGACGCCGTTGAGCGTCAGGTACCAGGTCGGGTGGTCGATGTCGTCCTTGAAAAGCCGGTCGCCGCGGTGCAGCCGGTTGGGGACGGTGACGTGCGTCAGCGGTGTGGCGGCGTTCTCCTCCAGTACGGCCGCCATCGACATGACCTTGGCGGTGGAGCCGGGTTCGAAGGCGTCCTGCAGGGCCGCGTTGCCCAGGGCGTCCGGGTTCGCCTCGGAGAGGTCGTTGGGGTCGAAGCCGGGCGAGTTGGCCATGGCCAGGATCTCGCCGGTGCGGGTGTCCTGCACGATCACGTAACCGCGGTCCGCCTTGGACTTCTTCACCTGCTCGGTGATGGCGTTCTGCGCGGCCCACTGGATGTCGCGGTCGATGGTGAGCTCGACGTCGCTGCCGGACACGGCGGGCGTCTCGGTGGAGCCCACGGTCGGCACCTGCCGGCCGCCGGACTGGGCGTAACGGATCTTGCCGTCCTTGCCGGTCAGCAGCTTGTTCAGCTGCTGCTCGACACCGCCGCCACCCTTGCCGTCGGCGTTGACCCAGCCCAGTATCCCGGCGGCGAGGTCGCCGTTGGGGTACACACGCTTGCTGGTGGGGTCGGCGAAGACGCCGGCGAGGACGTTGACGGTGGTCGCGTCCGTCTGCCCCTTCTTGGCGAGCGCGGTCTTCAGGTCCTTGATCTGCGTCCAGACCTGCGGGGTCTGACGGCCGGCGAGCTTGACGTACTGGAGCTTCTTGTCCTTGGGCCTGAGCTTCTCGGTGAGCGCGGCCTGGTCCAGGCCGAGGATCGGGGAGAGGAGCGCCGCCGCCTGCTCGGGCCCGTCGCCGATCTTGAGCTGCTTGCGCGTGAACATCGTGGGGTCGGCGGTGATGTCGTACGCGTCCACGCTGGCCGCCAGCGCCACGCCGTTGCGGTCGGTGATTCCACCGCGCTCGGCGGCCAGGGTGTGCACGACATACCGGTTCTGCTCGGCCTTGGCGGCATACGCGCTGGCATCGACGGCCTGCACCTGAAGCAGCCGCACGACGAACGCGATCAGCACCAGGGTCAGCGCGAGGCTGACCATGCGCAGCCGGGGACGGGGGCTCCCGAGCCGCAGCGCCTGCGGTGCCGCGGGCCGGGCCGGAGCGGGCCGACGAGCCGGCCGGGCCCCGGGCCCGGGCCGCCGCTGACCGGCCCCCGGCCGTGCGGGCCGAGCCGGTCCGGGGACACGGCGGCGTGGCGGTTCCCTGTCGGACACTTCCGTCACCTGCCGGGGGTCGTGGTCGGGGTGGGGGGCGCGCTGGGCGTGGGCGGAACGCTGGGGGCGGGTGAGGACGCGACCGTCTCCGGCGGGCGCAGCGCGAGCGGGATCTGTACCGAGGACTGCTGGGCCGCGGCCGAGGGGACGCCCTTCACCGTGCCGTCCGGGTTCAGGAAGGCCGGATCGCTGCCGGGGACCATGCCGAGTTCGCGGGCGCGGCGCTGGAGGGCCTCGGGGGCGGAGTAGGAGTCCACGTCGCGCTGGAGCGCCTGTTCCTCGTCGGTGAGCTTCTTGGTGTCGGTCTGGAGGTCGTCCAGCTTGAACGAGCCTTCGCTGAGCGCCGAGTTCAGCACGAGGAGACCGATGAGGCCGCCGCCGAGGAGGAGGACGACGAGGAGGACGAACGGGGTCCGGGCCGCCCGGCGCGGACCTGCCGGGAAGAGCCGCGCGAGACGGGCGGCCCTCCCCTTCAGTTCGGGTTTCCCACTCACTCGTCCTCCACTGAGTTGGAATTCCGAACCCGGGTCCGGGAGTGGCGCCGGCCCGCCCGCCCCTGCGCCCGCCTCACTCGACGTCCTCCCTGATGCGCTCCGCCCCGCGCAGCCGGGCCGGAGCGGCCCGCCGGTTCTCGGCGACCTCTTCCTCGGTGGGAAGTTCGGCACCGCGCGTGAGCAGCTTGAGCCGGGGCTGGTAGCGCTCGGGGACGACCGGCAGGCCGGGCGGCGCGGTGTTGGCGGCACCGGCCGCGAACACCTGCTTGACCAGGCGGTCCTCGAGCGAGTGGTACGACAGGACGGCGATCCGGCCGCCCACGTCGAGCGCCTTCACCGCCGCCGGGATCGCCCGCTCCAGGACGGAGAGTTCACCGTTGACCTCGATGCGCAGGGCCTGGAACGTGCGCTTGGCCGGGTTGCCACCGGTGCGCTTGGCGGCCTGCGGCAGCGCGTCCCGGATCAGCTCCACCAGCCGTGCGCTGTTGCTGAACGGCTCCTTCGCGCGCTCGCGCACGATCGCGGCCACGATCCGCTTGGCCTGCTTCTCCTCGCCGTAGGCCCGCAGGATCCGGACGAGTTCGCCGGGCGGGTAGGTGTTGAGGACCTCGGCGGCGCTCATGCCGGTCGTCTGGTCCATGCGCATGTCGAGCGGGGCGTCCTGGGCGTAGGCGAAGCCGCGGTCGGCCTCGTCGAGCTGCATGGAGGAGACGCCGAGGTCGAAGAGGACGCCCTGCACGCGCGGGATGCCGAGGCGGTCGAGGACGTCGGGGATCTCGTCGTAGACCGCGTGCACGAGGGTGGCGCGCTCACCGAAGGGGGCGAGCCGCTCGCCGGACAGCCGCAGGGCCTCCTTGTCACGGTCGAGGGCGACGAGCCGGGCCTGGGGGAACTGCGTCAGCAGCGCCTCACTGTGGCCGCCGAGGCCGAGGGTGCAGTCGACGACCACCGCGCCCGGCTGCTCCAGGGCGGGGGACAACAGGTCCAGGCACCGCTGGAGCATCACCGGGACGTGTCGACTGTTGCTCAAGGGGCCCTCTCAGGTCCGGCGCGCCGGTACGCACTGCCGGGTCCCCGCCCTCCCCCAGCAAGCTGGGGGGACCCCCAGTGAAGGGGAGGCCTGCCGGCGCCGGAAGCGTCAGCCGGCCGGGAGCGGGAGGAGGCCGAGCCGTACGTACGCGCCGCGCACGTGGGGAGATCTCCGGACAGCACGCCGGGGTCTCCTGTGGTATTCAGTCCAGCGGGGAGAGCCTCGCCTCCCGCTTCGCGTCACTTTAGTCCACCGTGTCGCGCGGTCAATCAACCGGCCTGCGCGTCGCGCCCCGGTGTGACCGCGAAGCGGCAAACCAGGGAAAATCACCCCTGCGGATGCATCGCGGCCACCTGTGTGGGTTAGCTCACAAGACGACGCGATGACGCTCTTTTCCCGCTCTCACACCGCGACTGAATCGACTGTGACCAGTACCGTCATACCTATGACGACTTCTGCATCGGTTCCCACCGGCTCCGAGGCCGCCATATCTGGCGGCACGGTCACTGACCGACTGGTCGACGCGAACGAGCGGTACGCCGCCGCGTTCACCGACCCCGGAATGGACGCCCGACCCGTCCTGCGCGTCGCCATCGTGGCGTGCATGGACGCCCGCCTCGACCTGCACGCCGCCCTCGGCCTGCAACTGGGCGACTGCCACACCATCCGCAACGCGGGCGGCGTCGTCACCGACGACGTGATCCGCTCCCTCACCATCAGCCAGCGGGCGCTCGGCACCCGCAGCATCGCGCTCATCCACCACACCGGGTGTGGCCTGGAGAGCCTCACCGAGGACTTCCGCCACGAACTGGAGATGGAGGTCGGCCAGCGCCCCGCCTGGGCGGTGGAGGCGTTCCGGGACGTCGAACAGGACGTACGGCAGTCGATGCAGCGCGTGCGCACCTCGCCGTTCCTGCTGCACACCGACGACGTGCGCGGCTTCGTCTTCGACGTGAAGACAGGCCTGCTGCGTGAGATCGACCCGGCCTGACCCACGTAACAACCGCCGTAAGACCCGACATATCGCGGCCAGTTGTCCACAGGCGAGTGACACGAATCGGTAACGGCAGCAAGAATGCGGGTGTGACGTCACGCGGAACCTTTCACGCGTGGTGTCCGTGTTTCGGGGTGGGCCGGTCCGCGTCGCAGAGCGTCGGCCCGGGAAGAACGGGCCGAGGAGGGCCGGGTGACGACCTATGACGATCGAGCGAGCCTCACTGATCTGACCGCCACTGTGGAGCGTGTCCGCAGTTCGGTGGAAGGAGTGATCGAGGGCAAGCCCGAGGTCGTACGGCTTTCGCTGACCGTGCTGCTCGCCGAGGGACATCTTCTGATCGAGGATGTCCCCGGCGTGGGCAAGACGATGCTGGCGAAGGCTCTTGCACGGTCCATCGACTGTTCGGTGCGACGCATTCAGTTCACTCCCGACCTGCTGCCGTCGGACATCACCGGCGTGTCCATCTGGGACCAGCAGAAACGGGACTTCGAGTTCAAGCCGGGGGCGATCTTCGCGCAGATCGTGATCGGCGACGAGATCAACCGGGCCTCGCCCAAGACCCAGTCCGCGCTGCTGGAGTCGATGGAGGAGCGCCAGGTCACCATCGACGGGCAGACGTACGAGCTGCCCAGCCCCTTCATGGTGGTGGCCACGCAGAACCCGGTCGAGATGGAGGGCACCTACCCGCTGCCGGAGGCCCAGCGCGACCGCTTCATGGCTCGCGTCTCCATCGGCTACCCGAGCGCGGAGGCCGAGCTGCAGATGCTCGACATCCACGGCGGGGTGAACCCGCTGGACGACCTCCAGCCCGTGGCGCACGCGCACGACATCGTGAAGCTGGTGGAGGCCGTCCGGGGCGTCCACGTCGCCGAGGCGGTCCGCAGGTACGCGGTGGAGCTGGTCGCGGCCACGCGCACCCACCCCGACCTCAGACTCGGCGCCTCGCCGCGCGCGACGCTGCACCTGCTGCGCGCGGCGAAGGCGTCCGCGGCACTCAGCGGCCGGGAGTACGCCCTGCCGGACGACGTGCAGGCACTCGCGGTCGCCGTTCTCGCCCACCGCCTGCTGCCCACCGCGCAGGCCCAGCTCAACCGCCGCACGTCGGAACAGGTCGTCCAGGAAATCCTCCAGCGCACCCCGGTGCCCGCGGCTCCTCAGCAGCAGAGCGGCTACGGCCTGGCACACGGCGCCCCGGCCTACCCCCAGCGGCCGCCGCGGAGGCTGTGATGACCGCCGGGGGGACGGGTCACGCGGAGGCCGACCGGGGCGAGAAGGGCGGTATCCGCACGGCCCTGGGCGGGCTGACCACCCGAGGCCGCTCGTTCCTGGCGGCCGGAGTCGCGGCCGCCGTCTGCGCCTACGTCCTCGGGCAGGCCGATCTGCTCCGGGTCGGCCTGCTGCTGGCGGTGCTGCCGCTGGTGTGCGCGGCCATGCTCTATCGCACGCGTTACCGGGTCGCCGGCAGCCGTCGGCTCTCCCCCGCGCGCGTGCCGGCCGGCAGCGAGGCTCGCGTCCATCTGCGGATGGACAACGTCTCGCGGTTGCCCACCGGCCTGCTGATGCTTCAGGACCGGGTGCCGTACGTGCTCGGCCCGCGCCCCCGCTTCGTACTCGACCGGGTGGAGGCGGGCGGCCGCCGCGAGGTGTCCTACCGGGTCCGCTCCGACCTGCGCGGCCGCTATCCGCTGGGCCCGTTGCAGCTGCGCCTGACCGACCCGTTCGGGATGTGCGAGCTGACCCGGTCCTTCTCGACGTACGACACCCTGACCGTCATCCCGCGCGTGGAGCCGCTGCCGCCGGTCCGGCTGAGCGGCGAGGCCAAGGGGTACGGCGACGGGCGGCAGCGTTCGCTGGCACTGGCGGGCGAGGACGACGTGATCCCGCGGGGCTACCGCTACGGCGACGATCTGCGCCGCGTGCACTGGCGCTCCACCGCGCGCTACGGCGAGCTGATGGTGCGCCGCGAGGAACAGCCGCAGCGCGCCCGCTGCACGGTGCTCCTCGACACCCGGGGCCTCGCCTTCCGGGGCGCCGGCCCGGACTCGGCCTTCGAGTGGGCCGTCGCGGGCGCCGCGTCCGTGCTGGTCCACATGCTCGAGCGGGGCTTCTCCGTGCGGCTGCTCACGGACACCGGCAACTCGGTGCCCGGGGAGGGCGCCGACGGCTTCGCGGGCGCCAGCCAGGAGTCGGCGGACGCGGCCGGACTGATGATGGACACGCTCGCGGTGATCGACCACTCGGACGGCACGGGCCTGTCCCGGGCGTACGACCTGCTGCGCGGCGGGAACGAAGGGCTGCTGGTGGCCTTCTTCGGCGACCTCGACGAGGAACAGGCCACGGTGGCCGCCAGAATGCGCCAGCGCAGCGGCGGCGCGCTCGCCTTCCTGCTGGACAGCGATACATGGGTGCGTGAACCGAACGACGTGCCCGCTCCGGCGAACAGGCCGGAGGAACGGCTGCGGATGCTGCGCGAGGCGGGCTGGACGGCCCTGAGCGTGCGGCGGGGCGCCTCGCTGGAGGACCTCTGGCGCCTCGCGGAACGGGACCGCACGGGCATCGCGACGGCGAGCGCGACAAGCGGTGGGGAGAGCAGGTCATGAGCGGGCGGGCACGACTGACACTGTGCGCCTGGGCGGCCACCCTGATGGCCGCGAGCGCCCTGCTGCCGCTGGTCGAGTCGGTCGGCTGGATGCTTCAGGCGGCCGTCCTGCTGGCTGTTCAGGCGGGAGTGGGCGCTGCGGCCCGGCGGATACCCCTGGCCCGGCCGCTGACCGTGGCGGCACAGACTCTGGTCACGCTGGTGCTGCTGACCCTGGTCTTCGCCCGGCAGCAGGCCCTCGGCGGGCTGATTCCCGGCCCTGACGCCTTCCGCTACCTCGGCGACCTGCTGCAGATGGGCGCGGACGACGTGGGGCGGTACGCGATCCCGGCACCGCTGTCCGACGGCATCCGGCTGATGCTCGTCGGCGGTGTGCTGGTGATCGGGCTACTGGTGGACACCCTCGCGGTGACCTTCCGCAGCGCGGCCCCGGCCGGTCTGCCGCTGCTCGCGCTCTACTCCGTGGCGGCGGGCCTGTCGGCCGGCGCCGCCGACTGGTTCTTCTTCCTGCTCGCGGCGGCCGGCTATCTGATGCTGCTGCTGGCCGAGGGCCGCGAGCGGCTCTCGCAGTGGGGCCGGGTCTTCGGCGGGGCGGCGCGCGTTCCGGGCGGCGAACCCGGCCCGTCGGCGCCGGTGCGCACCGGCCGGCGCATCGGCGCGGTCTCGCTCGGCATCGCCCTGGTGGTGCCGCTGCTGCCGCTGCCCGAGATACAAGGCGGTCTGCTGGACAGCGCCAGAACCGGGGTGGGCGCGGGCACCGGGGGCGGCGGCACGATCTCGGCGGTGAACCCGCTGGTGTCGCTGCGCGACAGCCTGAACGTGGACGAGGACCGCACCGTCATGGTCCTGCGTACCAACTCCGACGACCTCTCGGACATGTATCTGCGGATCGTGTCCCTGGACGACTTCGACGGCACCACGTGGAAGCCGTCCAAGCGGCACATCGTCGCCGTGCCGGACGAGTTCCCCACGCCGACCGGGCTGGGCGCCGACATCAAGCGCGCGGAGATCACGACCCGGGTCTCGGCCGCCGACTGGTACGCCCAGGACTGGCTGCCGATGCCGTACCCGCCGAGCGATGTGAGCATCAAGGGCAACTGGCGCTACGAGCCCGAGGGCATGACGCTCGTCGGCGACCACGGCCAGACCACGCGCGGCGCGACCTACGAGGTGAAGAGCCTCGAGGTGCAGCCGACGGCGGAGCAGCTCGCCACGGCTCCTGAGGCACCCGAAGCGGTGCGGGGCAAGTACACGGATGTGCCGGACTCGCTGCCGGCGGTGGTGGCCGAGACCGCCCGCGAGGTCACCCAGGGCGCGACGACCGACTACGCGAAGGCGGTCGCGCTCCAGGACTACTTCGCCGTCAACGGCGGCTTCCAGTACGACACCTCCGTGGAGGTCGGCAGCGGCCGCGACGCGATAGCCCGTTTCCTGAAGGACAAGCAGGGCTTCTGCGTCCACTTCTCCTTCGCGATGGCGGCGATGGCCCGCACGCTGGGCATTCCGGCGCGGGTGGCGGTGGGCTTCGCGCCGGGTTCCCCGCAGGCGGACGGTTCGGTGTCGGTGGGCCTGAAAGACGCGCACGCCTGGCCCGAGCTGTACTTCGAGGGCGTCGGCTGGACCCGCTTCGAGCCGACCCCCACCCGGGGCACGACGCCGTCGTACACGCTGCCGGAGTCGTCGGGGAGCAGCGTTCCCGACCTGCCGCAGGCGACCCGGTCCGCGGGCGCGGCCCCGTCGGACGCGCCTTCGGCGAGCACGAGCTGCTCGACGCAGGACAAGAACGCCGGGGGCTGCGCGGGCGCGCTGCCGCTGAACCCGCAGCAGAGGAGCGACAGCGGCACTCCCTGGTACGAGATCCTCGGCTGGACGCTGCTGGGGCTCGCGGCGCTGATACTGCCGCTGCTGCCCATGCTGTGGCGGCTCAGGCGCCGGTCGGTGCGGCTGGCGTCGGCCCAGCACGCACCGTCGGCGGCGGGACCGGCCCGGCTGGGCCGCCGGGGTCGCGCCGGCGAGCAGCACACGGACGAACTCGGCATGACGGTCCTGCCGGGCGAAACGCCGTCGCAGCAGGCCACCGAGGTGGCCGTCGGGCACGTCCTGGCCGTGTGGCGCGAGCTCACCGACACGGCCTGGGACTACGGCATCCCGCCGGACGACGCCCTCACCCCGCGTAAAGCAGCCGCGCGGATCGTACGGCTCGGGCACCTGGACGAGCCCACGGCCCAGTCGGTGCGCCGGGTGGCGTCGGCCGTGGAGCAGGTCCTGTTCGCACCGCAGCCGCGGGCCGAGGCCGGTCTGGCCGGTGACGTGCGCGGGCTGCGTACGGCACTGCGGTCGCGGTCGAGCTGGACCACCCGGCTGCGGGCGGTCGTCGCGCCCCGCTCCGCCGTCCGTGCGGTGTGGGACCTCAGCGACCGCTGGACGGCGCTGCGGGCCGACTGGACCACGCGGTGGGCGGCCCTGGTGCGCCGCGGCCGCCCGTCAGGGCAGCAGAGCGGCTGAGGGCCGGCCATCGCGGGTCGGTCGAAGCGCACGCCGAGGGGGTGACCACCATCCGGTGGTCACCCCCTCGGCTATGTCTTGGGGAGCTGTCAGGGAATCAGCGGCGCTGCGGAATCAGACGCTGCAGATTCAATGGCCCTGTTCATCGCGTTCAATGGCCCTGTTCGTCGCGGCGCCGCTGCCAGCGCTGCTCGATGCGGTCCATCATGGACCGCTTGGGTCGTCCCTGCCGGCCCGCGTGCGGCGGGCTCCCGGCCGGCTGCTCGCCGGGCTTGGGGGCCTTGCGCCAGCCGGTCACGGCGAGGACCGCACACCCCAGCATGACAAGGAAGCCGACCACACTGAGCCAGACCTGCTTGGCGACCATTCCGGCCATGAGGAGCGCAATACCCACGAGGAAGCCCGCGACCGCCTGGTAGACCCGCCGCCGGGTGTACGTACGCAGCCCGCTTCCCTCGAGCGCCGACGCGAACTTGGGATCTTCGGCGTACAGCGCTCGCTCCATCTGCTCGAGCATGCGCTGCTCGTGCTCCGAGAGCGGCACGGAGTCCTCCTCATCGTGCAGTCGCCGGGGCGACCCGGGGGGTCCCTTCAGGATAGGCAGGGAATCGCCCCCGTGAAACCCGCCCCTCTGCGCCAATTGGCCAACCGGACTCCGCCATGGACGTCCGGCTCGCTGAAACTTCCATTCCCCAGCGGCCGTCCCGTCATGCCGGGCGGTCTCCCTCGATCATACGGCGGAGACCGCCCGAACGGAGGGCCTGTGGCGTACTCCATCTGCGGCCAAGGCCCTGATCAGCGGCGCACCGCTCAGGCCTCGGTGTCCCCCTGCGTCTCGCCGAGCACATGAAGCTGCGTGGCCACGGAGTGGAAGGCGGGCAGTTCGGCGGCGGCCTCCTCCAGCTTCAGCAGGGCCTCCAGGGCGCCGGGCTCGGTGTCGACGAGCACGCCGGGGACGAGGTCGGCGAAGACCCGCACGCCGTGCACGGCGCCGACCCTGAGGCCCGCGCCCTCGACCAGCGCGGTGAGCTGCTCGGCGGTGAAGCGGCGCGGTACGGGGTCACCGGCGCCCCAGCGGCCATTCGGATCGCCCAGAGCCTGCCTGGCCTCCTTGAAGTGGCCGGCGAGGGCACGCGCGAGCACGGCACCGCCGAGCCCGGCCGCGAGCAGGCTGAGGACGCCCTCGGGGCGCAGCGCGGCGACCACGTTGCGGACGCCCTCGGCGGGGTCGTCCACGTACTCCAGGACTCCGTGGCACAGCACGGCGTCGTACCCGCCGCGCTCGACCACGTCGAACAGGCCGTGGGCGTCGCCCTGGACACCCTGCACGCGGTCGGCGACGCCTGCCTCGGCGGCGCGGCGCTCCAACGCGAAGAGCGCATTGGGGCTGGGGTCGACGACGGTGACCCGGTGGCCGAGCCGGGCAACGGGCACCGCGAAGTTGCCGCTGCCGCCCCCGGTGTCGAGGACGTCCAGCGACTCGCGACCCGTGGCCTTGACCCGGCGATCGAGGGCGTCCTGGAGGACCTCCCAGACCACGGCTGTACGGAGAGAAGCGCGGGGGCGCATCGGGTCCGACACGGCAGTTGACTCCTCGGCGCGGCACCGCCTCTTGCGCGGCGGAGCGAACGGGGCGCCTCCCCCGGCCTGGATGCGGGCGGAGGGAAGGCTTCAGGCGTCCACCACCCTATTGCCTCCGGCGCCGTACCTGGTCACCGCGGTGCGTCACGGCTGGGCCGGTCATCCCGCGTCCGGCATGTCGTCGCGTGGGGCGGTGGTCCGGGGATCGTCCACGCGGCCCCCGTCGCCCGTACCACCCGTGCCGCCCGTACCGCCCATGCCGCCCATGCCGCCCGTGCCGCCTGCGCCGCCCCCGTCCTGGCGTGGCTGTGGAAGCACCGGCTGGAGTACCAGCATCCGCTCGACGAGGCGGACGAACATCGCCACGTCGCGTATCAGGTCGTCGGCGTCCCGGCGGCTGGCGGCGCCCTGGATGCCAGCCTCAGCCCGGGCGCGGCGCCGGGCCCCAGCGGCGAACAGCGCGCTCCACTCGGCGAGTTCGGGCGCGATTTCGGGGAGCACTTCCCAGGCGCTGCGGATCCTGGCCCGGCGTCGGGGCGTGGGCTCCGGGCGCCCGCGCGCGGCGAGCACGGCGGCAGCGGTACGCAGGGCCGCGAGGTGGGCCGTCGCATAGCGCTCGTTGGGCGTTTCCAGGACGGCGGCCTCGTCGAGTCCGACGCGGGCCTGGGCGAGCAGGTCGAGGGCGGCGGGCGGAGCCGTGGTCCGGCGCAGCACGGGGTGCACGTCGCTCGCCGGGCCGGTCAGTGAGGGGGCAGGGCCGGTGGCGCGGCGCCGGTGGGCGGCGGCTGCGTGGTAGCTGGCCATGACGAACCTCCTGTCGTCTGGTGACGGCACTGTGGCCGTATGTGCCCATCGTGCGGTATGCCACTGACAATCCGTTCTGACCTGGGCTTTTGCTTCGATCGTAGGTTCGGGCTAGTTTTTGCACTGACCAGTCAGTTCAAAAACTCCAGGGGATGGAACGGGGATGGGCATGGGGGGAGCCGGAGACGGCGCTGCCGTCACGGCCCGGGACTTCGGGCTCGAGGGCCCCCGCGGTTGGGCGTTCCGCAGGGTCCGCGTCGAGGCGGAGCCGGGTTCACTGATCGCGATCGAGGGACCGTCCGGGTCGGGGCGTACGTGCCTGCTGCTCGCGCTCACCGGGCGGATGAAGGCCACGGAGGGCACGGCGGCCGTCGGCGGAGCCCGGTTGCCGAAGCAGTTGGCGGCCGTGCGCCGCGTCAGCGCCCTGGCCAACGTCGCCGGGGTCACCGACCTCGACCCGGCCCTGACCGTCGGGGAGCATCTGCGCGAACGGGCGCTGCTCCAACGGCGGTTCGGCGACTCGGTACGCGGGCTGTTCCGGCCGCGTACCGAACGGGTGGCCGAGGCCGAGCTGCGCATCGAGACCGCGCTGACCGCCGCCGGACTAGACCGGGAGGCCCTGCCCAAGGGTTCCCGCACCGCCGTACGCGACCTGGAGCGGCTGGAGGCGCTGCGCCTGTCCGTCGCGCTCGCGCTCATCGGCCGGCCCCGTCTGCTCGGCGTCGACGACGCCGACCTCAAACTCTCCACGGTCGAACGGGCCGACGTATGGGCGCTGTTGAAGTCCCTCGCCGAGGCCGGGACAACGGTCGTCGCGGTGTGCAGCGAGGCCCCCGAGGGCGCGATCGCCGTGTCCGCCCGGCCCACCCCGGGCACTGAAACCAGCGCGGAAACCGGCACGGAAACCGGCACGGAAACCAGCGCCGAGACCGACACCGAAACCGAAACCGACGACGAAGCGAAGGAGGCGGCCGATGCGCTCGCCGAAACTGGCCGCGCTTGAGCTCCGCCGCTTCGGCCGGGGCCGGCTCCCTCGTGCCGCCCTGGTCGCGCTCCTGCTGCTGCCCCTGCTGTACGGCGCGCTGTACCTGTGGTCGTTCTGGGACCCGTACGGCCGTCTCGACCGCATCCCCGTGGCGCTGGTGAACGACGACAAGGGGGCGACCGCCGACGGGCAGAAGATCGCGGCGGGCGACGACATCACCGAGGGGCTGCGCGACAGCAAGACCTTCGAGTGGCATGAGGTGAGTGCCGCCGAGGCACGCGCGGGCGTGGAGGACGGCACGTACTACCTGTCGCTGACCATGCCGGCCGACTTCAGCCGGCGCATCGCCTCCAGCGCGGGCGACTCCCCCGAGACGGGCGCACTCCAGGTGCGTACCAACGACGCGAACAACTACATCGTCGGACAGATCTCGCGGACGGTGTTCAGCGAGGTGCGCACGGCCGCGTCGACGAAGGCGTCGCGGTCCTTCCTGGACAGGATCTTCGTCTCGTTCTCCGACATCCACGGGCAGACGGTGAAGGCCGCCGACGGTGCCGACAAACTCAAGAAGGGCGTCGGGAAGGCGGAGCAGGGTTCGAAGGACCTCGCCGACGGACTGAAGGACGCCCGGGCCGGCAGCACCGAGCTGTCGAAGGGCCTGCAGAAGCTCAATGCGGGCGCCGGTGACCTGGAGGACGGCTCGCAGCAGGTCGCCGAGGGCACGCAAACCCTCGCCGGCCGGGTCAACGGGATCGCGGACACGGTGGGCCCGTTCGTGGCGGACAACGAGAAGACCATCGGTGACACCGCCCAGCTGGTCGCCGACTCGGCCGCCGCGATCCGCCGCAACCTCGCCACCCTGGTGAAGACCGCTCCGGTCGCCGCCAAGGGCGCCCACGCGGCCTCGGACACCCTGAACGACGTCTACGAGCGCCGTTGCGACACCCCGGTGCTGCCCGACACCGCCTGCGCCGACCTGAAGAAGGCCGCGCAGGCCGCCGCCGACGTGGCGGTGATCGCCGACGATCTCAACACCCTGATCGCCGACCAGGACGGCGACCTGAAGGAGCTCGATGCCGACCTGGGCACCCTCCAGAAGCAGGCCCAGGCACTCGCCGACCGCGCCCCGCACCTCTCCGAGGATCTCGACGACGCCGTCGCCAAGATCAACAAGCTGAACGACGGTGCCGCGAAGGTCGCGGCGGGGGCGAAGCAGTTGCACACCGGACTCGGTACCGCCCGGACCGGCGCGAGCGAGCTCGACGACGGCGTCGGCAAGCTCGAGACGGGCGCCGCGGACCTGAACGGCGGCATGTACAAGCTCGTCGACGGCTCCGGCGAGCTGGCGGGAGGCCTGCACGACGGCGCCGAACAGATCCCCGACTACGACAAGCAGGACCGCGACCAGCGCACCGAGGTCATGGCCGACCCGGTCCAGCTGGCCTCCAAGGACCTGCACAAGGCGCCCAACTACGGCACCGGCTTCGCCCCGTACTTCATCCCGCTGTCCCTGTGGGTGGGCGCGATGGTGGCGTACATGCTGATCCCGCCGATGAACCGGCGCGCGCTCGCCGCGGGCGCCTCGGCCTGGCGGATCGCGCTGGCCGGCTGGCTGCCGGTGGTCGCGGTCGGCGTGCTCCAGACGACGGCCCTGATGGCCGTGCTGCACTGGGCGATCGGCCTGGAGATGGCGCGGGTGGCCGGAACGGTCGGCCTCCTGTTCCTGGTGACGGCATGCTTCGCGGCGCTCGTGCAGTGGCTGAACGCGCGCTTCGGAGCGGCGGGCCGGATCCTCGTCCTGGCCCTGCTGATGCTCCAGCTGACCTCCGCGGGCGGCACGTACCCCGTACAGACCAGTCCCGGCTTCTTCAACACGATCCACCCCTTCCTGCCGATGAGT
Organism: Streptomyces sp. NPDC002088; assembly: GCF_040296605.1. Classification (NCBI taxonomy): domain Bacteria; kingdom Bacillati; phylum Actinomycetota; class Actinomycetes; order Kitasatosporales; family Streptomycetaceae; genus Streptomyces; species Streptomyces sp. NPDC002088. The sequence continues at coordinate 226,482 of NZ_JBEOXO010000006.1, forward strand.
TACGTCGTCGAGGCCCTCAGGAGGCTCATCACGGGCGGCGGTCTCGGTCCGGTGTGGCAGGCGTGTGTCGTGCTCGCCGTGTTCACCGCGGGCGCCCTCGCGCTGACCGCCCTGTCGGCGCGCCGCCGCCAGGTGTGGACGCTCGACCGGCTGCACCCGGAGCTGAGCCTGTGATCCCCCGAGGGACGGCTGCGGACACGGTTGCTGTGACAATCAGGGCCATGGAAAGCAGCAGCGCCACGTCGAGCGGCAGCACGCGCCGCGAGGCCACCCGGCAGAAGCTCTACGAGGCGGCCGTCACGCTCATCGCCGAGCAGGGCTTCTCCGCCACCACGGTGGACGAGATCGCCGAGCGTGCCGGGGTCGCGAAGGGCACGGTCTACTACAACTTCGCGAGCAAGTCCGTCCTCTTCGAGGAGCTGCTGCGGCACGGCGTGGGCCTCCTCACCGCCTCCCTACGGGAGGCGGCCACGCGCACCGAGCGTGAGGGCGGCACCAAGGTGGACGCCCTGGACGCGATGATCCGCGCCGGACTCGTCTTCATCGACCGCTATCCGGCCTTCACCCAGCTGTACGTGGCCGAGCTGTGGCGCACCAACCGGGCGTGGCAGTCGACGCTCATGGTGGTCCGGCAGCAGGCGGTGGCCGTCGTCGAGGGCGTGCTGCGCGAGGGCATCGAGGGCGGCGAGTTCAGTGACGAGATCGACGTGCCGCTGACCGCGGCCGCGCTGGTCGGCATGGTGCTGGTGGCCGCCCTGGACTGGCAGGCGTTCCAGCCGGAACGGTCACTGGACGACGTGCACGCGGCGCTGTCCCGGCTGCTTCAGGGCAGGGTCAGCGGCGGCCGGTAGGACACACGGCACACGGCACACACGAAAGCGCCGGTCCGCGGTGGCCGCGTCCCCCGCGAGCCACCTCGAACCGGCGATTCCTCGTGCTCCCCCGTTGTTCCCCCGTAGTCCCCCGTTGGGCCCCCGTTCGGTCGTCCCCCGGGTTCCCCCGTGCCTCGCTCCCGCCGACCGGGCCGGCGGAAGGAGCGGTCGAGGGCCGGGCCGTTCCGCCGCCCCGTGTCGGCGGTGCCGGCACCGTGCCCCTTTCCGTGCCTCCACTCTCTCGTTCACGCAGGTCGCGGCCCATCCGCGCGCGTACTCATCTCACTCCCTAGGTACGGATACTCAGCCCTGCGCACGCGTGCCCAGGACGCACGGTTGCCGAGTGGTTACGATCGCGGACGTGTCCGTACTCCCTCTGGTGTTCACCAGCGGCTGGGCCAGCGGCATCAACGCCTACGCCGTCGTCCTGCTCCTCGGCGTATTCGGCGCGACCGGGGTGAGCGACGACGTCCCCGAGACGTTGCAGCGTCCCGAGGTGCTCGCCGTGGCCGGAGCGCTGTTCCTGTGCGAGGCGGTCGCCGACAAGATCCCGTATGTGGACTCGGCGTGGGACTCGGTGCACACGGTGGTCCGGCCGGTCGCGGGCGCCTGGGTCGGGGCGCTGCTCGCCGGGCACAGCGGCTCGCTCTCGGATGTGGCCGCGGGTCTGATCGGCGGCTCGACGGCCCTGGCCAGCCACACGGTCAAGGCGGGGACACGGATGGCGGTGAACACCTCGCCGGAGCCGTTCAGCAACGTGATCGTGAGCATGGCCGAGGATCTCGGGGTCGGCGGGGTCGTCACGTTCGCGATGTTCCACCCGCTGCCGGCGGCGATCATCGCGGGCGTGCTGCTGCTGGCCGGGCTGGTCGTGCTGTTCTTCCTGGTCTCGCGGATCCGGCGGTTCCTGCGCCGCAGGGCCCAGCGGCGGGAGGAGCGGCGGCTGGCCGCGCACCCGGGACGACCGCCCGACTGACCGCCCGCGGCCGGGACTGTCAGCGGGGGTCGATAAAGTCGCAGGCATGGCACGGATTGCGGTGATCGGCGCCGGGATGGGCGCGATGGCGGCTGCCGCCCGGCTGGCCGTCGCGGGCCACCGGGTGGCGGTGTACGAGCGTACGGAGACGTACGGCGGTGCGGTGCGCCGCTTCGAGCGGGACGGCTTCGCCTTCGACACCGGCCCCGGGCTGCTGTCGGTGCCCGCGGTCTACCGCGACCTGTTCGTCAAGACCGGCAGGGAGCCGCTGGAGGAGTGCGTCGAGCTGGTCCAGGTCGACCCGTCCTCGCGGCACGTCTTCGCGGACGGCACGCAGGTGTCCCTGCCGAACGCCTCGCGCGCGGGCGTCGTCTCGGCCCTGGACCAGGCGCTCGGGGGGGATGCCGGGCAGCGCTGGGGCGACTTCCTGGTGCGGGCCCGCGAAGCCTGGGACCGCACGCGCCGGCCGCTCCTCGAGGAGCCCCTGTGGTCCGACTGGTCGGTGCTGGCCGAGCGTGAGCCCTATCCGGCGGTTCCGCACAAGCGGCTGCTGCGCACCCGGCGGGCCGGCACGCTCGCCGAAGTCGGCGAGTGGGAGCTGCGCGACCCCCGGCTCACCGCACTCCTGGAGAGCCACGCCCTCGCGTACGGCCTGGACCCGCGGGACACCCCGGCGAGCGCGGCCGTGCTGCCGTACATGGAGCACGCCTTCGGCACCTGGTACGTCCGCGGCGGCATGCGGGAGCTGGCGCGCGCGGTGTACGAGCGGTGCGTGGCGCGACGGGTCGAGTTCGTGTTCGGTGCCGAGGTCCGCCGGATCCTGGAGAAGGACGGGCGGGCGGCGGGGGTGGAGCTGGCCGACGGGTCGGTGGCGGAGGCGGACCATGTGGTGGCGGGGGTGGAGCCCGATCGGTTGAGCTCCATGACCGGGCATCAGCTGTACGAAGCCGGTGACGTGCGGCCTCAGCGCATGGACGGGTACCAGCCCGGACGATTCACGGTGCTCCTGGCGCTGCGCGGGCAGCGCGAGCCCGGTGCGGTCCACAGAACGATCGTGCACGCCCCCGACCGCGCGGCTGAGCTGGACTTCCTCCGCGAACGCACGGAAGAGCCGGCGCGGCCCACCGTGACGGTGCTGCGGCCGGACGACCCCGCCCTGCGCCCCGACGAGGAGCACGAGTCCGTGGTCCTGTCGGCCGTGTTGCCGGCCGGGATCGAGTGGGATGTCGAGGACGCCGAAGAACGGTTCGCGGACCTGCTCGTCGGGGCTGCCGAGACAGCCGTAGCCGGTCTGCGCGAGCGCCTCCTGTGGCGGGAGACGCACACACCCGACGACACCGACGACGAGACGGATTCAGGGGTCGGAGGCCTCCCCGCTCCCGCGCTCGCCGCCGGTCGCGGCCGCTTCCTCCGTCCGGCCAACGCCACCGCGCTGCCGGGGCTTTACCGCGTGGGCGGCTGGTCGCATCCCGGCGGTGGTCTCCCGCACACCGGTATGTCGGGCGCGCTGGTCGCCGGGCTGATCGTGGAGGGGCCGGACTTCCGGGGCTCGCAGTGACGGCCCCGTAGGCCGTCAGAAGCGGTACTGCTCGTCGAAGCCGTTGCCGTTGCCCTGCTGCTGCCCGTCACCCTGGTACGGGTACTGCTGCTCCGGCGGGAGTTCGCCGCCGTACGCGTCGTCGGTGCTGCGCTGCTGCGGGACCCACACCCCGCCGGCCGGGGTCTCGCCGCCGTACATGCCGGTGCCGTACTGGTCCTGGCCGTAGCCCTGCTGGCCGTACTGGCCGCCATAGGTGGTGTCGTACGAGGCGCCACCGTAGGTCTGCGTGCCGATGTATGGGTCGGAGTAGGCCGCGTACTGCTGCTGGCCGTTCGTGTCGTAGCCGTACTGCTGGTAACCGGCGTAGCCGTCGTACGCGTAACTCTGGTCGGCGCCCTGGGCGGCCGTCGCGTACTGATCCTGGGGCTGGCCCGTGGCGGCGTAGGACGAGTCGGTGCCGGCGGCGAAGGAGTTGTCGTAGATGCCGTAGGAGCCGGTGTCGTCGGGCAGGGGCTGCGGCTCGTACACGGAGGTGGTCTCGGCGGCCGCGGGCTCGGCGGGGCGTGCCGGGGTGAACACGTCGTCGCGGTCGTACTCGTCGTCCTGGCCGTGGGCCGGCTCGCCCTGGGCGTACGTGCCGTCGTCGGCGAAGCCACCCTCCGCGGCCTCGAGGTCGGACACCTCGAGGGTCGGGTCCTGGCGGTCCGCCTTGCCACGGCGGCGCTTGGTGCCGCCGTTGTCGGCGTCCGGGCGGCTGACCGCCCAGCCGGCCGCGAAGCCGCGCCGGAACGAGAGCGTGACGTAGGTCTGGCCGACCGCGAAGGCGGCGGCGCCCAGTCCGATGACGATCACGGACGGGATGAGCACACCGAGCACGACGACGAGGAAACCGACGAACGCGAGCAGCCGCCAGCGGAGCCGCGCCTTGTACTGCAGCAGCACCTCGCCGAGCAGCCACAGTGCGACGACACCGAACGCGATGTAGAGGACCGTCCAGCCCATGTACGCCCCTCTCCCAGTGGCCGCTACGCAGTGTGTCGTATCTGGGTGCGACCGGTCTAGGCCTGCGGCGGGTGGTGCAGGCCCAGATTCTCGTAGATTTCCAGCGTCGCCGTGGAGTTGTTGAGCGTGATGAAGTGCAGTCCGGGCACTCCCTCGGCCTGCAGCCGAGCGCAGAACTCCGTGGCGAATTCGATGCCAATGGAGCGTACAGCGGTCGGATCGTCTTTTGCTGTGAGGATCCGTTCTTTCAACCCGGAGGGGATGGTGGCGTTACTGAGCTGCGGCAGCCGCTCGAGCATCTTGACGCTGGTGACCGGCATGACCTCGGGAATCACCGGGGTCTCGCAGCCGGCCGCCACCACCCGGTCGCGCAGGCGCAGGTACGACTCCGGCTCGAAGAACATCTGTGTGATGGCGTAATCGGCGCCGGCCCGGCACTTGTCGACGAAGTGCGCGACGTCCGTGTCCCAGTCGGCGGAGCGCGGATGCATCTCCGGGAAGGCGGCGACGCCCACGCAGAAGTCGCCCGACTCCTTGATGAGCTGGACGAGTTCGGCGGCGTAGGTCAGGCCCTGCGGATGCGGCACCCAGTCGGCCATGGGGTCGCCGGGCGGGTCGCCGCGCACGGCGAGCATGTTGCGGATCCCGGCATCGGCGTACTGGCCGATGATGTTGCGCAGTTCGGCGATGGAGTGGTTGACCGCGGTGAGGTGGGCGACCGGGGTGAGGGTGGTGTCGGCGGCGATCTGTTCGGTCGCCCACACGGTGCCCGCGCGGGTGGAGCCGCCCGCGCCGTACGTCACGGAGACGAAGTCCGGGGCGACGGCCTCGACCCTGCGGAGCGCGTTCCACAGGTTGCGCTCGCCCTTCTCCGTCTTCGGGGCCCAGAACTCGAAGGAGTGGACCGTCTTGCCGGTGGCGAGCATGTCACGCACGGTGCGTGCGCGGTCAGTCCTGGTGGATGCGGTTCCGAGGGCCATACCCGCAGGTTAACCAGGGGGCGGTGGACACCCAACCGAATGCAGGAAATTTGCCCGAATTGTCGACTTGTTGTCCACCCCTTGGACAGGACGACGGACGGCGACGGACGGCAACCGACGACAACGGAAGGCGACGGAAGGCAACGGACAGCAGGGGCGTCACGCCTGCCGCAGGCGCTTCGCGAACTCCGCGGCCGCCGCGCCGGGGTCGTCCGCGCCGGTGATCGCCCGTACGACGACGGCCCGGCGGGCGCCCGCGTCGAGCACCTCGTCGAGGTTGCCGAGGTCGATGCCGCCGATGGCGAACCAGGGGCGGTCGGTGCCGAGGGCGGCGGTGTGGCGGACCAGGTCGAGGCCGGGAGCGTGACGGCCGGGCTTGGTGGGGGTCGGCCAGCAGGGGCCGGTGCAGAAGTAGTCCACGCCCTCCTGGACGGCGGCGGCCTCCGCCTCGGCCTCGGCGTGCGTGGAGCGGCCTATGAGGACGTCCTCGCCGAGGATCGCGCGGGCCGCGGGGACCGGGAGGTCGCCCTGGCCGAGGTGGAGCACGTCGGCTCCGGCGGCGTGGGCGACGTCCGCGCGGTCGTTGACCGCGAGCAGCTTGCCGTGGCGTGCGCAGGCGTCGGCGAGGACCTCCAGGTGGGCCAGTTCCTCGGCCGCCTCCATGCCCTTGTCGCGCAGCTGCACGATGTCGACGCCGCCGGCGAGGACCACGTCCAGGAACTCGGCGAGGTCACCCTGGCGCCTGCGGGCGTCCGTGCAGAGGTAGAGGCGGGCGTCGGCGAGCGCGGCGCGAGCGGTGGCGGCAGCGGTGTCGGGCATGCGGGTGTCCCCCCGGAGCCCCCGGTGGGGGCGGTTGTCGGTGGCGTACGGCCGCGGCGCGCCACGGTCGTGGGCCGCGGCCGTACGTCGGACGGTCGTTCGGATCAGTGGGTCAGACGGCGAGCGCCTGGGCGCGGCGCTTCACCTCCGTGCCGCGATTCTCGCTCAAGGCCTGCGCGGGGGTGCCGGGCAGGCTCGGGTCGGGGGTGAAGAGCCACTCCAGCATCTCTTCGTCGGAGAAGCCGTCGTCCCGCAGGAGCGTCAGGGTCCCGGTCAGGCCCTTGACGACCTTGTCCTCGTCGATGAAGGCGGCGGGGACGTGCAGCGCCCGGTTCTCGCCACGGCGTACGGCGATGAGCTGGCCCTCCTTGACCAGCTGCCGCACGCGCGTCACCTCGACGTCGAGCATCTCGGCGATGTCGGGAAGGGTGAGCCAGGCGGGGACGAGAGCATCAATCTTTGCGTCAATCTCGGTCACGCCTTCAAGACTGCCATCCCGGACTGACAGTGGGTAGCCGGACTGACCCCTGCGGGCTACGCCGTCGCCGCCTTCAGGGGCCTCGCGGGGTCCCCGAGCAGCCCGGCGTCCATCGCCGTACCGGCCTCGATCAGCTTCCTGCCCTGGGCCAGGTCCCGCGGGCGCCCCACGGCGAGCAGTGCGATCAGGCGGCTCTCGCGCAGCCAGCAGACGGTCCACGCGGGCCCGGCGGGGTCGCCCCGCCAGACGGTCGTGTCGGCGGAGGCGTGGTGGCCTGCGTACTGGACGAAGCGGCCGAACTGCTCGGACCAGAAGTACGGCACCGGGTCGTAGACCACGGGGATCTCGCCGGTGGCCTCGCCGATGATGTTCGCCGCGACCGTGCGCGGGCCCTGGAGGGCGTTGTCCCAGTGGTGGACCAGCAGGCGCTCGCCGTACCTTGCCGAAGGGAAGGAGGCGCAGTCGCCGACGGCGTAGACGTCCGGGACGGAGGTGCGCAGGTGGCTGTCGGCCACGACCTCGCCGTGCGCGCCGAGGGCGATGCCGGAGCCGGCCAGCCAGTCCGTCGCGGGGCGGGCGCCGATGCCGACCACGACCGCGTCCGCAGGCAGCCGGGTGCCGTCGTGGAGCACGACCGCGCCGGACTCGACGCGCTCCACGCGCGCGTGCGTGCGCAGCTCGGCGCCGCTGTCGGCGTACCAGGCGGCCATCGGGGCGGCCACCTCGGCGGGCAGCGCGCCGGCGAGCGGGCGGTCCGCGGCCTCGACGACCGTCACCGCGCAACCCGCCTCCCGCGCGGCCGTCGCGAACTCCGCGCCGATCCAGCCCGCGCCGACGACCACGACGTCGTGCTGCCGGGCGAGCACGGGCCGCAGCCGCTCGGCGTCGTCGAGGGTACGCAGCAGATGCACGCCGGGAACGCCCTCCGTGCCCGGCAGCCGAATCGGTTCAGCACCGGTGGCGAGGACGAGGACGTCGTACGGCACAAGGCCGGCGGCCGTGTCCAGCTCGCGGTCGGCGGGGCGGGCACCCAGCACGTCGAGCCCGAGCCGCAGTTCGATGCCGAGCGCCTCGAAGTCGACATCGAAGGCGGAGCCCTCGGCCGTGCCGAGCAGGACCGCCTTGGACAGCGGGGGCCGGTCGTACGGCTGGTGGGGCTCCGCGCCGAGCACGGTCACCGTACCGGTGAAGCCCTGCTCGCGCAGGGCGACCGCGGTCTGCACCCCGGCCATGCCCGCGCCGACGACGACCACGCGACGCTCCGCCGACGTACCTCGTTGCTGCGTCTGCTCACTCACCTGATCACCATAGACAACTGACAATTTGTCAGTCAGGGGGCGTGCTCAGTGACCTGCTCCACAACCGGCTCGGTCACCTGCTCGACCACGCTCGTCCCGCTGCCCGGCTGCGACTCCCACTCCCAGGCCTCCTCCAGGCGCACCCGGCCGTCGGGCAGTTCGACGACCGTCGACACACAGTGCCCGGACGACGTGCTGCCGTCGTGCTTGAGCTGCACGTACCGGAAGTCCAGCCGGTCGTCTGTCCGAGTACCCACCAGCTGCCCGCGTACGACGTCGCCGCCCGCGTACTCGGCCCAGATCTCGCCGTCCTTCTCGTGGTACGCGAACCGGGTGCGCGTACCCACCTGACCTGGGGCCTGGTCGGCCACGGGGGCGAGGACGAGTCCGTCGAGCGAACGGGCCATGGGCAGAGGCTCCCTTACTGAGACTTACGGCGTCGGGCTAGGGTGGCCAACGTAAAGCACTCGCGGGAGCCCGGGCGCACCGGGCTGAGAGGGAGGCTGGCGGCCTCCGACCGTACGAACCTGATCCGGGTCATGCCGGCGAAGGGAGGGGCTGGACGCCCATGTTGCCTACGCGTACGCGTACGTCAGACGTCCTCGTCGTGGGGGGCGGAATCATCGGACTCGTGACGGCGTGGCGGGCCGCGCAGCGCGGGTTCGCCACGGCCGTCGTGGATCCCGACCCTGGCGGCGGGGCCGCGCAGGTGGCGGCCGGGATGCTGGCCGCGGTCACGGAACTGCACTTCGGCGAGCAGACCCTGCTGGGCCTGAACCTCGCCTCGGCCCGCCGCTACCCGGATTTCGCGGCGGAGCTGACCGATCTCACCGGCCACGACCTCGGCTACCGCCGCTGCGGCACGCTCGCCGTGGCGCTGGACGCCGACGACCGCGCCCATCTGCGTGAACTGCACACCCTGCAACGACAGTCGGGCCTGGAGTCCGAGTGGCTGTCCGGGCGGGACTGCCGGCGCCTGGAGCCGATGCTCGCGCCGGGTGTGCGCGGCGGGCTCCGGGTCGACGGCGACCACCAGATCGACCCGCGGCGACTGGCGGCCGCTCTGCTGGCCGCGTGCGAGCGGGCGGGCGTGGTCTTCCACCGGGAGTGGGCCGAGCGGCTGACCGTCGAGCGGGAGCGGGCGGCGGGCATCGTCACCCGCGAGGGCACGGCGCTGGGTGCGGGGCAGGTGGTGCTCGCGGCCGGCAGCCTCAGCGGGCGGCTCGCGGGGGTCCCGGAGGACGTACGGCCGCCTGTGCGACCCGTGAAGGGGCAGGTGGTGCGGCTGACCGTGCCGAAGCGGTACGCGCCCTTCCTGAGCCGGACCGTGCGGGCCGTGGTGCGCGGCAGCCATGTCTACCTGGTGCCGCGGGAGAACGGCGAGCTGGTCGTCGGGGCGACGAGCGAGGAGCTGGGCTGGGACACGACAGTGACGGCGGGGGGCGTCTACGAGCTGCTGCGCGACGCGCACGAGCTGATGCCGGGCATCACGGAGCTGCCGCTCACGGAGACCCGAGCCGGGTTGCGTCCCGGCTCCCCCGACAACGCGCCGCTGCTCGGCCCGACCGGACTGGACGGGCTGCTGCTGGCCACCGGGCACTACCGCAACGGCGTGCTGCTCACGCCGGTCACCGGTGACGTGCTGGTCCACGCACTGGCCACCGGTTCGCTGCCGGACGAGGCCCGTCCCTTCACGCCCCGGCGGTTCACCGCCGCCGCACTCACGGAGCAGTCCGCATGAACACCTCCGACATCTCCGTCACCATCTCGGTCAACGGGGAGCCCCGGGAGATCGCGCCCGGCACGGCTCTCGACACCCTCGTCCGCACGCTCACCGCGGCGCCGTCCGGCGTGGCCGCCGCGCTCAACGAAACCGTCGTCCCGCGCGGGCAGTGGTCGGCCACGGCCCTGTCCGAGGGAGACCGCGTCGAAGTCCTCACCGCCGTCCAAGGAGGCTGACCCATGGCCGACGACCCCTTTGTCATCGGTGGTACGTCCCTCTCGTCCCGGCTGATCATGGGTACGGGCGGGGCGCCCAGCCTCGACGTCCTGGAGCGGGCGCTGGTCGCCTCGGGCACGGAACTGACCACGGTCGCGATGCGGCGGGTAGACCCGTCCGTGCACGGGTCCGTGCTGTCGGTGCTGGAGAAGCTCGGGATCCGGGTGCTGCCGAACACGGCCGGCTGTTTCACCGCGGGTGAGGCCGTGCTGACGGCACGGCTGGCGCGGGAGGCGCTCGGCACCGACCTGGTCAAGCTGGAGGTCATCGCCGACGAGCGGACGCTGCTGCCGGATCCGATCGAGCTGCTGGACGCGGCGGAGACGCTGGTGGACGACGGGTTCACGGTGCTGCCGTACACGAACGACGATCCGGTGCTGGCGCGGAAGCTGGAGGACGTGGGGTGCGCCGCGGTCATGCCGCTCGGGTCGCCGATCGGGTCCGGGCTCGGGATCCGCAATCCGCACAACTTCCAGCTGATGGTCGAGCACGCGCGTGTGCCGGTGATTCTTGATGCCGGGGCCGGTACGGCTTCGGATGTGGCGCTGGCGATGGAGCTGGGGTGTGCCGGTGTGATGCTCGCCTCGGCGGTGACGCGGGCGCAGGAGCCGGTACTGATGGCTGCCGCCATGCGGAACGGGGTGGAGGCGGGGAGGTTGGCGTACCGAGCCGGGCGGATTCCTCGGCGGCATTTCGCGGAGGCGTCGTCTCCTGTGGCGGGGCTGGCCAGGTTGGATCCGGAACGGCCCGCTTTCTAGGCACCCTGCGCTGTCCTTCCCCCTCGGTCCACCACCCGCGCACCACCCGTCACCGCACGCGACGAAGCGGACCTTTCCCGTGGAGGTCGTTCGCCGTCGGCGGCTACGAGATCGTGGGAAGCGTCACAGGTCGGCTGCAGTACCGCCCCGATCTCGGGTGAACCAGCGGGGGGTGTCAGTCTCGGCTCGTACACTCGCCTGCGTGGATACGACCCTTCAGGACCCCCTCGTCGGGCAAGTGCTCGACGGCCGGTATCGCGTCGACGCGCGGATCGCCGTCGGCGGGATGGCCACGGTCTACCGGGCCGTGGACACCCGCCTGGACCGCGTCCTCGCCCTCAAGGTGATGCATCCGACGCTCGCGGTCGACAGTTCCTTCGTCGAGCGGTTCATCCGGGAGGCGAAGTCCGTCGCCCGGCTCGCGCACCCCAACGTCGTCCAGGTCTTCGACCAGGGGAACGACGGGTCGTACGTGTATCTCGCCATGGAGTACGTCGCCGGCTGCACCCTGCGCGACGTGCTGCGCGAGCGCGGGGCGCTGCAGCCGCGCGCCGCCCTGGACATCCTGGAGCCGGTGCTGGCCGCGCTGGGCGCCGCCCACCGCGCCGGGTTCGTGCACCGGGACATGAAGCCGGAGAACGTCCTGATAGGGGACGACGGGCGGGTCAAGGTCGCCGACTTCGGGCTGGTGCGTGCCGTGGACACGGTCACCAACACCACGGGGACGGTGCTGGGCACCGTCTCGTACCTGGCGCCCGAGCAGATAGAGCACGGCACGGCCGATCCCCGCGTCGACGTGTACGCGTGCGGTGTCGTCCTGTACGAGATGCTGACCGGCGCCAGACCCCATGAGGGGGACTCTCCCGCCTCCGTGCTCTACAAGCACCTCCACGAGGACGTGCCGCCGCCCTCGGCCGTCGTGCCGGGGCTGGCGTACGAGCTGGACGAGCTGGTCGCGACGGCCACCGCGCGCACCCCGGCCGTCCGGCCGTACGACGCCGTGGAGCTGCTGTCGCAGGTCCGTCAGACGCGTGGCGCGCTGAGCGCCGACCAGCTGGACGTGGTACCGCCGCAGGCGGTCGCGTCGGCGCACGACAACGCCGAGGACCGTACGAGCGTCATCCCGCGCGCGCTGACCGTGCCCCGGCCGCTGCCCGTCAACGAGGACGAAGAGCCCGAAGCCCAGTTCAACCGCACCAGTCGGCTGGAGACCGCGCCGCCGCTCCCGTCGCGACGGCGGCTCTCCCGGTCCCGGCAGCGGCTCGCCGCGATCATCGCCGCCGTCCTGGTGGTGTTCGGCGTCGGCGCGGGCGTCTGGTACATCAACTCCGGCCAGTTCACCAAGGTCCCGCCGCTGCTGGCGAAGACCGAGACGCAGGCCAAGGACCGGCTGGAGGCGGCCGGGCTCGAGGTCGGCACGGTCAAGCAGGCCTACAGCGACACCGTGAAGCGCGGCACGGTCATCGGCACGGACCCGGCGCCGGGCGAGCGGATCCGGGACCACGACTCCGTGACGCTCACCATCTCCAAGGGCCCGGAGACCGTGAAGGTGCCGGACCTGGAGGGCTACCGGCTGGACAAGGCGAGGGCCGTGCTGAAGGACAGCGGGCTGGAGCCGGGTCTCGTCACCCGGGAGTTCAGCGACGACGTCCCCCGGGGCTTCGTGATCGGCACTGACCCGGAGACGGGTACGACCCGGCACGCGGGTTCGGCGATCGCCCTCACCGTCAGCAAGGGCAGTCCGGTGGACGTGCCGGACGTCACCGGCGAGGACCTGGCGGACGCCAAGGCCGACCTGACGGACGCGGGCCTGAAGGTGAAGATCGCCGCCGACCGCGTCAACTCCGAGTACGACGCCGGGCAGGTCGCGGCGCAGACTCCGGACGCCGACAGCCAGGCCGCCGAGGGCGACACGGTGACGCTGACCGTGTCCAAGGGACCGGAGATGGTCGAGGTCCCGGACGTGGTCGGCGCCAGTGTCGACGACGCCAAGGAGCTGCTGGAGGCCTCCGGCTTCAAGGCCGAGGAGGACCGGGGTCTGCTCGGTCTCTTCGGCGACACCGTCAAGAAGCAGTCGGTGAAGGCCGGCGACATGGCGCCCAAGGGGTCGACGGTCACGATCACGATCCGGTGACCGGAGCCACCGGACGTCGGGTGCCGCCAGACGTCCGGTGCCGGGGCACGCCGGGCCGCATGACACCCTGAACGGGTGAAAAACCAGCAGCCCGGCCCCTCCCGCAACCCCGTCGGCGGTCACGTCCCCGTGGCCGGCGGCCTGAGCTCCGTGGGGCTGACGTATGCCCGCGACCTGAAGGCGGAGACCGTGCAGGTCTTCGTCGCCAACCCGCGCGGCTGGGCCACACCACCCGGCAACCCGCGGCAGGACGAGGAGTTCCGCGCGGCGTGCGCGGCCGAGTCGATCCCGGCGTATGTGCACGCCCCGTATCTGATCAACTTCGGCTCGCACACCGAGGCGACCGTGGAGAAGTCGGTGGAGTCCCTGCGGCACTCGCTGCGCCGCGGGCGGGAGATCGGCGCGCTGGGTGTGGTCGTGCACACCGGGAGCGCGACCGGCGGGCGGGAGCGGTCGGTGGCCCTGCAGCAGGTGCGGGAGCACCTGCTGCCGCTGCTCGACGAGCTCACCCACGACGACGACCCGTACCTCCTGCTGGAGTCCACCGCCGGTCAGGGTGCCTCGCTCTGCTCCCGGACCTGGGACTTCGGGCCGTACTTCGAGGCGCTGGACGCCCACCCGAAGCTGGGCGTGTGCCTGGACACGTGCCACATCTTCGCGGCGGGCCACGACCTGACCGGGCCGAGCGGCATGCACCAGACGCTCGACCTGCTGGTGGACACCGTCGGCGAGGGCCGGCTGAAGCTGATCCACGCCAACGACTCCAAGGACGTGGCCGGCGCACACAAGGACCGGCACGAGAACATCGGCGCCGGCCACATCGGCGAGGACCCGTTCCGGGCACTGATGACGCACCCCGCGACGGCGGGCGTCCCACTGATCATCGAGACGCCGGGCGGCAAGGAGGGGCATGCGGCGGATGTGGAGCGGCTGAAGAAACTTCGCGATTCCTGACCCGTTCCGGAATACCCCTGGGGGGTATACGGTTCTTGCTTGACGCAGGCACCGTAGACCGGCATTGGGGGCACTCATGCAGCACGAGGCGCACGCGCACCACCACACAGCCGACACCATGACCGGCGCCATGACCGGCGCCACCTGGTCCACGGCCGTCCAGGCCACCCTGCACTGCCTGACCGGATGCGCCATCGGCGAGGTGCTGGGCATGGTGATCGGCACCGCGCTGGGCTGGGGCAACGTGGCGACCACGGTCCTGGCGATCGTCCTGGCGTTCTTCTTCGGCTACTCACTCACCCTGCGCGGAGTGCTGAAAGCCGGCGTCGGGTTCCGTACCGCCTTCCAGGTGGCGCTGGCCGCGGACACGCTGTCGATCGCCGTGATGGAACTGATCGACAACGGCGTGATCGTGCTGTGGCCGGAGGCGATGGACGCGGACCTCGGCGACCTGCTGTTCTGGGGCTCGCTGGCGATCTCCCTGGTGATCGTCTTCGTGGTCACGACGCCCGTCAACAAGTGGACGATCGGCCGCGGCAAGGGCCACGCGGTGGTGCATCAGTACCACCACTGACCCTCAGAGCTCGGGGCCGTCCCCGGGCTTCTCCTGGTACGAGTAGCGCTGCTCCTGCCAGGGGTCGCCGATGTTGTGGTAGCCGCGCTCCTCCCAGAAGCCGCGGCGGTCGGCCGTCATGTACTCCACACCGCGGACCCACTTGGGGCCCTTCCAGGCGTAGAGGTGGGGGACGACCAGGCGGAGCGGGAAGCCGTGTTCCGCGGTGAGCAGTTCGCCGTCCTTGTGGGTGGCGAAGATGGTGCGCTCGGCGGCGAAGTCCTCCAGGCGGAGGTTGGAGCTGAAGCCGTACTCCGCCCACACCATCACATGGGTGACGGCCGGCGCGGGCGGGGCGACCTCGAGGAGCGTGCGGGCCGGGATGCCGCCCCACTCGGCGCCGAGCATGCTGAACTTCGTGACGCAGTGCAGATCGGCCACGACGGTGGTGTACGGCAGGGCCGTGAACTCCTCGTGGTTCCAGCAGTGCTTCTCACCGTCGGCGGTGGCCCCGAAGACCCTGAACTCCCAGCGCTCGGGCCGGAACTTGGGCACCGGCCCGTAGTGCGTGACCGGCCAGCCGCGCTGCAGTCGCTGCCCCGGCGGAAGCTCGGACCGTGCCGCTTCTCCAGATTCGCGCTCCACCGGATGACCCATGTCTCCATCCTGACAGACCCCGGGCAGTGCACATGACCAGGGAGTACGAAACGGGCAACTGGTACTAAGCATGCACTTACTTACTAAGTACGCACTTACTGGACGATCTTCGGCGCCGGTGCAATCATGCGGCCGCAACCTCCTCAGTTCCCCACGTGGAAGGAGCCTGACGCGATGCAGGGCGACCCAGAGATCATCGAGTTCCTGAACGAGCAGCTCACCGGCGAGCTCACCGCGATCAACCAGTACTTCCTGCACGCGAAGATGCAGGAGAACAACGGCTGGACGAAGCTCGCGAAGTACACGCGGCACGAGTCGTTCGACGAGATGAAGCACGCCGAGGTGCTCACCGACCGGATTCTGTTCCTGGAGGGGCTGCCGAACTACCAGCGGCTGTTCCACGTACGGGTGGGCCAGACCGTCAAGGAGATGTTCGAGGCGGACCGGCAGGTCGAGGTCGAGGCGATCGACCGCCTCCGGCGGGGCATCAAGGTGATGCGCGAGAAGGGCGACATCACGTCCGCGAACATCTTCGAGTCGATCCTCGAGGACGAGGAGCACCACATCGACTACCTCGACACCCAGCTGGAGCTGGTGGAGAAGCTCGGCGAGGCGCTCTACCTCGCCCAGCTGATCGAGCAGCCGGACAGCTAGGCACGAGCTGGGCCCGAGCTAGGCCGCCTCGTCCAGGCGGGCGGTCTCCGCGACGTCCGCGACCTCCGCCAGCACCGACTTGCCCTGGTCGGCCAGTTCCCGGCGCGGGCAGGCGCCGCGGCCGAGGATCGTCTGGATACGGCGGACGCAGGATCCGCAGTCCGTGCCCGCCTTGCAGGCGGAGGCTATCTGGCGGGGAGTACAGGCGCCGTTGTCCGCGTGCTGCTGGACCTGCGCTTCGGTCACTCCGAAGCAGCTGCAGACGAACACGCGGACTCACCTCCCGCCGAGATCAATAAGGCTAACCTAACCTTACCCGCCGCCCAGGAGTCGCAAAAGGGGAAGGGGACGCGGATCGTATGTGATCCGCGCCCCACCTCATGCCCCTGTAACAGACAGGACCGTCACTGGTCCCTGTACATCTCCGCGACCAGGAACGCCAGGTCGAGCGACTGGCTGCGGTTCAGACGCGGGTCACAGGCCGTCTCGTAGCGCTGGTGCAGGTCGTCGACGAAGATCTCGTCGCCGCCGCCCACGCACTCGGTGACGTCGTCACCGGTGAGCTCCACGTGGATGCCGCCCGGGTGGGTGCCCAGGCCCTTGTGGACCTCGAAGAAGCCCTTGACCTCGTCGAGCACGTCGTCGAAGCGGCGGGTCTTGTGGCCGGAGGCCGCCTCGAAGGTGTTGCCGTGCATCGGGTCGGTCACCCAGGCCACGGTCGCGCCGGAGGCGGTGACCTTCTCGACCAGCTCGGGCAGCTTGTCGCGGACCTTGTCCGCGCCCATCCGCACGATGAAGGTGAGGCGGCCCGGCTCCCGGTCCGGGTCGAGGCGCTCGATGTACTGCAGCGCCTCCTCGGCCGTCGTCGTCGGGCCGAGCTTGATGCCGATCGGGTTGCGGATCTTCGACGCGAACTCGATGTGCGCGTGGTCCAGCTGGCGGGTGCGCTCGCCGATCCACACCATGTGCGCCGAGACGTCGTACAGCTGTCCGGTGCGCGAGTCGACCCGGGTCAGGGCGGACTCGTAGTCCAGCAGCAGCGCCTCGTGCGAGGAGTAGAACTCGACCGTCTTGAACTCCTCCGGGTCCGTACCGCAGGCCCGCATGAAGTTCAGCGCGTTGTCGATCTCGCGCGCCAGCTGCTCGTAGCGCTGCCCGGACGGGGAGGACTTCACGAAGTCCTGGTTCCAGGCGTGTACCTGGCGCAGGTCGGCGTAGCCGCCGGTGGCGAAGGCGCGCACCAGGTTGAGCGTGGAGGCGGAGGCGTTGTACATCCGCTTCAGGCGCTCGGGGTCCGGGATGCGGGCCTCTTCGGTGAAGTCGAAGCCGTTGACCGAGTCACCGCGGTACGTCGGCAGCGTCACGCCGTCGCGGGTCTCGGTGCCCTTGGAGCGCGGCTTGGAGTACTGGCCGGCGATACGGCCGACCTTCACGACCGGCACCGAGGCGGCGTACGTGAGCACGGCGCCCATCTGGAGCAGGGTCTTGAGCTTCTGGCGGATCTGGTCGGCGGACACCGCGTCGAAGGCCTCGGCGCAGTCGCCGCCCTGGAGGAGGAACGCCTCTCCCTTGGCGACGGCCGCCATCCGGGCGCGCAGCTGGTCGCACTCGCCCGCGAAGACGAGCGGCGGATACGACTCGAGGTCCGCGATCACTGCGCGCAGAGCCTCGGTGTCGGGGTACTCGGGCTGCTGCGCCGCGGGCAGGTCTCGCCAGGTGTTGCCAGCGCTCGCGCTGGTCTTAGCGTTCACGGTCACGCCCTCAACATTACGGGGTCGTGTCGAGTCGTTTTCGCTCGGCTCGACAGGTGAGACGGTGTCGCGCTCACCTGTGGACGCGCGGCGCGTGGGGTAAGGTGCAGCTCATGTTCGCGCATTCGACCCAGAACTGGTGGTGGACCGCTCATCCGGCGGCCCACTGACTGCGCGTACGCAAGACTTCGCGAAGGCCGCCCGAGGGCGGCCTTCAGTGTTTTCCGAGACCTGGGCCGTTCCTCCTCCCGAGAAGGACACGGACCCATGCAGCTGCTCGACCTGATCGACGATCCCCGCCCGTTCGCCCTGCTGCGCCGCCGCACCCCCGGCCATGACGACACCGTCGTGGAGGTGCTGCTCGGCCCGGTCGGCACGTACGACCGCCTCGCCGACCTCCCCGGTGAAGGGCTCGCGCTCGTCCCCTTCCGCCAGATCCGGGAGCGCGGATTCGACGTGCGGGACGACGGCACGCCGCTGGTGTTCCTCACGCCCGAGGAGACGTACGCCGTCCCGCTCGCCGATGCCCTGGCCCAGCTGCCGACGCACGACGTGCGCGTCGAGGACGGCGGCTTCGACGTCGAGGACGAGGAGTACGCGGAGATCGTCGGGCGTGTGCTGCGCGACGAGATCGGGCGGGGCGAGGGCGCGAACTTCGTGATCCGGCGGACGTACACGGGTGAGCTCCCCGGATTCGGGCGTGCCGACGCCCTCGCGCTGTTCCGCCGGCTGCTGGCGGGCGAGCGGGGCGCGTACTGGACCTTCGTCGTCCACACGGGGGACCGCACGCTGGTCGGTGCCAGCCCCGAGGTGCACGTGCGGATGTCCGGCGGCACGGTCGTCATGAACCCGATCAGCGGAACGTACCGCTACCCGGACGCGGGGCCGACGCCGGAGCACCTGCTCGGCTTCCTCGCCGACAGCAAGGAGATCGAGGAGCTGTCGATGGTCGTCGACGAGGAGCTCAAGATGATGTGCACCGTCGGCGACATGGGCGGGGTCGTCGTCGGTCCACGTCTGAAGGAGATGGCGCACCTCGCGCACACCGAGTACGAGCTGCGGGGGCGGTCGTCGCTGGATGTGCGGGAGGTCCTGAAGGAGACCATGTTCGCGGCGACGGTCACCGGCTCGCCGGTGCAGAACGCCTGCCGGGTCATCGAGCGGCACGAGGTCGGCGGACGCGGCTACTACGCGGGCGCGCTCGCGCTGATCGGCCGGGACACCGGCGGGGCCCAGACCCTCGACTCCCCCATCCTCATCCGCACCGCAGACATCGACGCGGCCGGGCGGCTGCGGGTGCCGGTCGGCGCCACGCTCGTCCGGGGATCCGATCCGGCCGGTGAGGTCGCGGAGACGCATGCCAAGGCGGCCGGGGTGCTGGCGGCGCTGGGGGTACGTCCGTCCCGGCCGCGTGCGGAACAGACTCGGCCCCGGCTCGCGGACGACCCCCGGGTGCGGGCCGCGCTGGACGGGCGGCGGGCGTCACTGGCGCCGTTCTGGCTGCGGATGCAGGAGCGGTCGGACGAGCTCGGCGGGCACGCCCTGGTCGTCGACGGGGAGGACACCTTCACGGCGATGCTCGCGCATGTGCTGCGGTCGAGCGGGCTGGACGTGACCGTGCGGCGCTACGACGAGCCGGGGCTGCGGGATGCGGTGCTGGCGCACGAGGGGCTGGTCGTCCTCGGTCCCGGCCCCGGTGATCCCTCGGACCTGGCCGACCCCAAGATGCGGTTCCTGCGGGACCTGACCGCCCGGGTGATCCGGGAGCACCGGCACGGCGTCCTCGGCGTCTGCCTCGGGCACGAGCTGATCGCGGCCGAGCTGGGGCTGGAGATCGTACGGAAGGAGGTGCCGTACCAGGGGGCGCAGACGGAGATCGACCTGTTCGGGCGGGCCGAGACCGTCGGTTTCTACAACAGCTTCGTGGCGCGCTGCGACGAGGAGGCGCTCACGGAGCTGGCCGCGCGCGGCTTCGAGGTCAGCCGCAGCGCGACCGGGGAAGTGCACGCCGTACGGGGGCAAGGTCGTGCCGGAGGCGCGCCCATGAACGCAGTCGCCGGGGTCCAGTTCCACCCGGAGTCGGTGCTGACGCTGAACGGAGCCGCCGTCGTACGGGAGCTGGTCGGTCAGCTGCGCGGCACGAGCACGTTCTCCGAGCGGCGGCCCGCCGTGTAGTCGAGGACGTTCTTCACCGTGGCCGCGATGATCTGGCCCACTGCGTCCACGGTGTAGTACGCCTGGTGGGACGTGACCAGGACGTTCGGGAAGGTGACCAGGCGGGCCAGGGTGTCGTCCTCGATGGCCTCCAGGGACTTGTCGAGGAAGAACAGGCCCGCCTCCGCCTCGTACACGTCGAGGCCGACGCCCGTGAAGCGGCCCTCGCGCAGTTCGGCGACGAGGGCCGCGGTGTCGACGAGGCCGCCGCGGCTGGAGTTGACCAGGATCGCGTCGTCCTTCATCGCCCTCAGGGCGTCGGCGTCGATGAGGTTCTTGGTCTGCGGCATCAGCGGAACGTGCAGGGTGACCAGGTCGGACTCGGTGAGGAGCTGTTCCTTGGAGACGTAGGTCATGCCGAGTTCCATGCAGGCCGGGTTCTCGGCGACGTCCCAGCCGAGCAGCCGCATGCCGAAGCCGTGGGCGATCCGGGCGAACGCCTCGCCGATCTTGCCGGTGCCGAGGATCCCAGCGGTGCGGCCGTGCATGTCGCGGCCCATCAGGCCGTCGAGGCGGAAGTCGAAGTCCCTGGTGCGGGTGGAGGCGCGGACGATGCGCCGATTGACCGCCATGGCGAGGGTCCAGGCGAACTCGGCCACCGAGTACGGCGAGTAGGACGACACCCGGGCGACCGTCATGCCGAGCCGCTCGGCGACCTGGAGGTCGATGTTGTTGAAGCCGGTGGAACGCTGGGCGACCATCTGCGTCCCGCCGGCCACGAGGGTCTGCAGGACGCGGGGACCGAGGTCGCAGTTGACGCTGGTGCAGACGACCTCATGGCCGACCGCGATGGGTGCGGTGTCCGCGTTGAGGAAGACGTCCAGGCAGTGGACGTCGTCGTGGCCCTGGAAGGCCCGCTCGATCAGGGGCTTCTCGTCGGCCTGCACACCGAAGGCCAGGATCTCCACGACTTCTCCAGTTCTGCTGGGCTATGGGCCGAATATACGACCCATAACCCCTTAATGCTGTTTCAGCCGTTTCATCCGTTTCAGCCGAAGAAGACTCCGACCTCCTCGTACAGCTTCGGATCGACCGTCTTCAGCTTGGCCGTGGCCTCCGCGATCGGGACGCGGACGATGTCGGTGCCGCGCAGAGCGACCATCTTGCCGAAGTCGCCTTCGTGGACGGCCTCGATGGCGTGCAGTCCGAAGCGGGTGGCGAGCCAGCGGTCGAAGGCGCTCGGAGTGCCGCCACGCTGGATGTGCCCCAGCACGGTCGTACGGGCCTCCTTGCCCGTGCGCTTCTCGATCTCCTTGGCCAGCCACTCGCCGACGCCGGACAGCCGGACGTGTCCGAAGGAGTCCAGCGACTGGTCCTTCAGGACCATGTCGCCGTCCTTCGGCATGGCGCCCTCCGCGACGACCACGATCGGCGCGTACGACGCCTTGAAGCGGGAGGTGACCCAGGCGCACACCTGGTCGACGTCGAAGCGCTGCTCGGGGATGAGGATGACGTTGGCGCCGCCGGCCAGGCCCGAGTGGACGGCGATCCAGCCCGCGTGACGGCCCATCACCTCGCAGACGAGGACGCGCATGTGCGACTCGGCGGTGGTGTGGAGGCGGTCGATCGCCTCGGTCGCGATACCTACGGCGGTGTCGAAGCCGAAGGTGTAGTCGGTGGCGGACAGGTCGTTGTCGATGGTCTTCGGCACGCCGACGCACGGCACGCCGTACTCGTCGGACAGGCGCGCGGCGACGCCCAGGGTGTCCTCGCCACCGATCGCGACGAGCGCCCCGACCTCGTGCTTGGCGAGGTTGTCCTTGATGCGGCGGATGCCGTTCTCCACCTTCAGGGGGTTGGTCCGCGAGGAGCCGAGGATGGTGCCGCCGCGGGGCAGGATGCCGCGCACCGCGGGGATGTCGAGGCGGACCGTGTCCCCTTCGAGGGGCCCTCGCCAGCCGTCCCTGAAGCCGACGAAGGCGTAACCGTACTCCTGCACGCCCTTGCGGACGATGCCCCGGATGACGGCGTTGAGTCCGGGGCAGTCGCCGCCTCCGGTCAGTACTCCGACCCGCATGGAAATGTCCCTTCGCCGCGGTTGCCTGGTGAGGGTCACGGTAATAGTGATCCAGGTCACTTCGGCATGGGCGGGAAGGGCAATTCCGGTGAATTGTCGGGCCGTTGGTTTACTCGCCGGGTCTGCTCATCGGGTTTACTCGTCCGTTCGGCTGTCGGCCGGGCTTGTCGGTCTTACTCGTCGGTGTCACTCGTCGTCGAGCCCGCGCTCTATCGCGTACCGCACCAGTTCCACCCGGTTGTGCAGCTGGAGCTTGCCGAGGGTGTTCTGGACGTGGTTCTGGACCGTGCGATGGGAGATGACCAGGCGCTCGGCGATCTGCTTGTAGCTCAGGCCCTTGGCGACCAGCCGCAGCACCTCGGTCTCGCGCTCGGTCAGCCGGGGCGCGTCAGGTCCGCCGGCGTCGGCCGCGGGCGCGGGCTCGGAGGCGAGGCGGCGGTACTCGCCGAGGACGAGACCGGCCAGCCCGGGCGTGAAGACCGGGTCGCCCACGGCCGTGCGGCGCACGGCGTCGAGCAGTTCCTCCGTCGACGCCGACTTCAGCAGGTAGCCGGTCGCGCCGGACTTCACCGCCTCCAGGACGTCGGCGTGCTCGCCGCTCGCGGACAGCACCAGCACGCGCAGCGCCGGGTTCGCGGCGACGACCTCCTTGCAGACCTGGACGCCGGGCTTCGCGGGCAGGTTCAGGTCGAGGACCAGGACGTCGGGCACTGCCGCCTTGGCGCGGCGCACCGCCTGCTCGCCGTCGCCGGCGGTGGCGACCACCTCGAAGCCGGACTCGGCCAGGTCGCGGGCGACGGCGTCGCGCCACATGGGATGGTCGTCGACGACCATGACCTTGATCGGCCTCTGCTGTTCACTCATCGCTGCTGTTCCACCTTCCCCCGGATCCGCTTCACGTCTTCGCGCCCTTCTTCGCGTCCTTCGGCACCATCAGCTCGACCTCCGTGCCCTGCCCCGGAGTCGAGAACAGCTCGGCGCTGCCGCCCAGGTCGCGCAGCCGCCCCCGGATCGACAGGGCCACCCCGAGCCGCCCCTCGCCCTCCGCCTGCGCGAGCCGCCCCTCGGGGATGCCGGGCCCGTCGTCCCGTACGGTCACGACGACCGAGCCGGGCTCGTCCTCGACCAGGAGCCAGGCCCGGGCGTCCGCCCCGGCGTGCCTGCGTACGTTGTCCAGGGCCGCCCCGACGGCGGCGGCCAGCTCCCTCGCGGCGGCCGGGGCCAGCAGCACCGGGGCGCCGGGCTCGGCGAGGCTGACCCGGGCAGCGACGTACGGGACGAGCAGCGCGCGCAGATCCACGGGACCGTCGTCCTCGGGCTCGTCGACCGCTCGTACGACCGCCCCGTCGGCCGCGTCCTCCGACACCCGGGACACCGGGACCAGGCCGCCGGAGACCAGGGTGCGCAGCGCCACCTCCTGCTCGCCCGCCATCCGACCCAGCTCGGCCGCCTCACCGCCGATGACCGCGCCGCGCCGCTGGACCATCGCCAGCACCTGGAGCACGCCGTCGTGGATGTCCCGGGCGAGCCGCTCCCGCTCCCTGGTCGCGGCCTCGATCTCCAGGGCGCGGGCGAGGGTGCGCTCGGAGGCGCGGGCGACCTCGACGACGTAGCCGATGGCGATGGAGGCGACCCAGACGAGGATCACGTTGTGGACCGTGTCGCGGGCCGGGGCGCCGCGCTCGACGAGGTTCGCGGCGGCCACGAGGGTGGAGGCCAGGGCCGCCCAGCGCCAGCCGCCCTTGACGGCGAAGGCCAGAACGGATCCCGCGGTCCATATCGACGGCAGGGTCGGGCCCCCGTCGAGGATCCGCTCGTGGGCGTCGGCGACCGGCGTGAGCAGGATGCCGGTGAGCGCGACGGCTAAGTCCAGGGCGAGGAAGCGCTTGGTGCAGCTCGCCGCGTTCGCGACCTTCGGGAGGGTGGCGAGGGTCCACACGAACAGGACGACGTAATAGGAGATGGCCACCCAGGGACGGGTGAAGCTGTCGTAGGCGGTGGCGAACAGGCCGACCGCGTACAGCATGGTCAGCACCCGGTAGCCGGTGAGCGCACGCCACATCGGCTGCTCGACCGACATCGTCATGACTCGGACGCGCCTGGCCAATTCCCCCACCCCCGCCCCGGCCCGGACTGCCGTGTCCCGGGCTCTAGGTCTCCGACTTGTCCTTCTCGGCCTGGTCCTTGGCCGCCTGCGCGAGCGCGGCCTTCGCCGCCTTCTCCGCTTCCTTCTCCGCCTTCGCCGCATCCGCGATCTGCCGCTTGGCCGCGGTCGCGTAGATGTCGACGTACTCCTGGCCGGAGAGCCGCATGATCTCGTACATGACCTCGTCGGTCACCGCGCGGAGTACGAAGCGGTCGTGTTCCATGCCCTGGTAGCGACTGAAGTCCAGGGGCTTGCCGATCCGGATGCCGGGCCGCATCAGCTTCGGCATGACCTGCCCGGGCGGCTGGATCTTCTCCGTGTCGATCATGGCGACGGGGATGACGGGCGCGCCGGTGGCGAGCGCCACGCGCGCGAGGCCGCCGGGCTTGCCGCGGTAGAGGCGGCCGTCGGGCGAGCGCGTGCCCTCCGGGTAGATACCGAACAGCTCACCGCTCTCCAGCACCTCGATGCCGCTCTTGATGGCGGCCTCGCCTGCGCCGCGCGCGCCGGAGCGGTCCACCGGGAGCTGGCCGACGCCCTTGAAGAAGGCGGCGGTCAGCCGGCCCTTCACACCGGGCGTGGTGAAGTACTCGGCCTTCGCGATGAAGGTGACCTTGCGGTCGAGGACGGCGGGCAGGAAGAACGAGTCCGAGAAGGACAGGTGATTGCTCGCGAGAATCGCCGGCCCCTCGGCGGGTACGTTCTCCAGGCCTTCCACCCAGGGCCTGAAGATCATCTTCAGCGGCCCCCCGATGGAAACCTTCATAGCGCCGTACAACAACCGAGTGCCTCCTGATATGTGTCGCTCAGACCTTAACCCGGAGTGCCGCCAATGAGGCCGACGGCCCTGGTCGGTGTCCGTGCGGTCGCGTACGGTGAACCACACCCGGAAGCGTTCACGCCCCTGACATGAACAGGAGACCGAAGGTGCCGGTCCTTCCTGGAGCCGAGCCGTACCGCCATGAGGGCGGGGAGGTAGGTGTCCTCCTCTGCCACGGTTTCACCGGTTCCCCGCAGTCGCTGCGCCCCTGGGCGGAGTTCCTCGCCGAGCGCGCGCTGACCGTGTCGCTGCCGCTGCTGCCGGGGCACGGCACACGCTGGGAGGACATGCAGCTCACCAGCTGGCAGGACTGGTACGCGGAGGTCGACCGCGAGCTGCGCGCCCTGCGCGACCGCTGCGCCCGGGTGTTCGTGGCCGGCCTGTCCATGGGCGGGGCGCTGGCCCTGCGGCTCGCCGCCAAGCACGGGGACGGCGTCGCCGGCGTGATGGTCGTCAACCCGGCGAACAAGGTCCACGGCCTGTCCGCGTACGCCCTCCCGGTCGCCCGGCACCTCGTCCGTACGACCAAGGGGATCGCCAGCGACATCGCGAAGAGCGGCAGCGCGGAACTCGGCTACGACCGGGTGCCGCTGCACGCGGCCCACTCCCTGCGGACCTTCTTCCGGCTCGTCGACGGCGAGCTGCCGCAGGTCACCCAGCCGCTGCTGCTCCTGCGCAGCCCGCAGGACCATGTCGTGCCGCCGGCCGACTCGACCCGCGTCCTGAGCCGCGTGTCGTCGATGGACGTAACGGAGGTCATGCTGGAACAGAGCTACCACGTGGCGACGTTGGACCACGACGCGGACCGTGTCTTCGAGGAGAGCTACGCCTTCATCGGCCGGCTCGCACCCAGTGTCGGCAAGGAAGGGACGGCCGCAGGTGGCTGAGCACGACTCGGAGCGCGAGGACCGCGGGGAGCGGGAGGACCCCGGGGGCCACGACGGCCGCGGGGAGCGCGAGCCGGAGGACGCGGGCGTCGCCTTCGACGAGGAGGCCGCGTGGGCGGCGATCGTCGCGGGGTACGGCGAGGAGCCGCCGGACCCGCCGGGCGCCAAGCCGTTCAAGACGGTCGAGGACCTGGCCCTGCTCGAGGCCGAGACGAACGACGACAAGCCGGAGGAGAAGCAGCCGGCCAAGCCGCTGGGCAGCTCGGTCTCCTTCGCGCCCGGCCTCGGTCCGCGCGACTACACCGCGCCCGAGGCGTCGGAGGAGGATTTCGAGGAGGACGACGAGGGTCACTTCGTCCCGCCCGAGCCGCCGCCGCTGCCCGCCGCCGACACGACCGCCCGGTTCGCGTGGCTGGGGGTGGTCGGCGGCCCGATCCTGCTCCTGGTGGCGGTCCTGCTCGGCTGGGACATGACCTGGTGGCTGACGACGCTGGGCATCGGCGGCTTCCTGGGCGGCTTCGCCACGCTCGTGGTGCGGATGAAGACGGACGACGAGGACGACGGCGATCCGGGCCGGGGCGCGGTGGTCTGATCCCGGCCGACCGGCTACCCGCCTATGACGCCGGAACCCTGAGGGCGGCCAGCACCGGAAGGTGGTCCGTGGCGGCCCGCAGGTCGGCGTCGGTCACACCCGGCTGGCCGGCCGGCACTCCGCACCCCAGCACCTCCACCCCCCGCGTGGCGAAGAGCGCGTCGATGCGTTGGTGGGGGTCGGTGGGCGTCGAGGTGTACTCGCCGCCCCAGGGCGCGGTCGCCCAGCAGTCCTGGAGTCCCTCGGCCAGCCGCCGGAAGGTGCGGCCGGCGGGGCGTTCGTTGAGGTCGCCGCCGGCGATCACGTGCTCCACGCCCAGCCCGGCGAGCCGGTCGAGGAGCATGCCGCCCTGGCCGTAACGCTCGTCCTGCTGCAGGCTGAGGTGACAGCTCAGTACGCCGAGCCGGGCGCGCCCGAACCGTACGACGGCCGTCGAGAAGCCCCGCCGGTGCAGCCCGGGGGTGAGCGGCAGCAGCACGTCCTCGGTCCGTTCGACGGTCGCGCGCAGCGAGGAGAGGATCGCGGGCCCCGCGGCCGTGCCGCCACCGGAGACGATCACCTGTCCGGACGCCGCGGCGAGCCGGGCCAGCTTCTTGCGCCAGCGGAAGAACCGCGGCGCCTCCTGGACGAGGACCAGATCGGGGGCGCAGGCGCCGATCACCCGGGCGAGCGCGGCGGTGTCGTCGCGCATCGAGCGGATGTTGTAGGAGAGGACCCGGATGACGGCCGAACCGTCGGGCTCGGTATGCGAGTTGGGGAGCAGCGGAGAGGTCGCCATGCTGATCAAGATACGCCGCGGCGTCCCGTGGCTGCGCACAGGGCGGCGGCCGGTACGGCAGCGCCCGCCGTCCCCGGATGCGGGGCTCGGCGGGCGCTGCCGTACGAAACCGGGGTCACATGATCGGGTCGGGCTCCCGGGCCAGGTCGGCCGCGCCCACCAGGCCGGCCTTGTTGCCGAGCTTGGCGGCGATCACGTCGGCGACCGGGCGCCAGTTGCCGCCGACCAGCCAGCGCTTGTACGACTTGCGGATCGGGTCGAGGACCAGTTCGCCCTCGTCCGAGAGGCCGCCGCCGACGATGAAGGCGGAGGGGTCGAAGAGCGAGGCCAGGTCGGCGAGGCCCGCGCCGGCCCAGCGAGCCAGCTCGCGGTAGGAGTCGACGGCGACCGGGTCGCCCTGCCGGGCGGCCATGGAGATGTGCTTGCCCTCGATGCCGTCCGGGGTGCCGTCGCCCAGGCCGAGCAGGATCTCGGCGTGCTCGGGGGTGGCGTTGGCGCGCTGCTTGGCGTACCTCACCAGGGCGCGACCGGACGCGTACTGCTCCCAGCAGCCCTGCGAGCCGCAGCCGCACAGCAGGCCGTCCGGCACCATGCGGATGTGGCCGAACTCGGCGGCCACGCCGAAGTGGCCGCGGCGCAGTTTGTTGCCGATGATGATGCCGCCGCCGAGGCCGGTGCCGAGGGTGATGCAGATGACGTTGCGATGACCCTTGCCGGCGCCGAACTTGTACTCGCCCCAGGCCGCGGCGTTCGCGTCGTTCTCCACGACGACCGGGAGGTGGACGCGCGCCTCGACCTTCTCCTTCAGCGGCTCGTTGCGCCAGTCGATGTTGGGCGCGAAGTAGACGGTCGAGCGCTGCCGGTTCACGTAACCGGCCGCACCGATGCCCACACCGACGATCTCGTGCCCCGCGCGCGCACCCTCCACCGCCGAGGCGATGGCGTCCACGATGGCCTCGGGCGTGGTGGGGGTCGGCACCTTGAAGGTCGAGAGGATGTTGCCTTCCTCGTCGACCACGCCGGCCGCGATCTTCGTGCCGCCGATGTCGACGCCGATGGTGAGTCCCATGAATCCCTCAGTTTCGGTCGAGCCCCGCTACGGCCAACCGTACCCGAGGCCCTGCCGTCGGATTCCGCCGTCACCCCGGTGGGCGAACCCTCAGTCCAAGTCGATGCGTTCCCCGGGACCGCCCTCGTCACCGCGGTCGCGGCGGTCGCCGAGGTCCTTCAGGTCCGCGTCGAGGTCGTTCGCCCGGGCCGTCCAGCGGTGTTCCTGAGCCTGGACCGCGGAGCGGTAGGCGGCGAGCAGCTCGCCGCCGGCCGCCGCGAGATGGTCGAAAACATCCGGATTGCGCTCTATGACGGGTTCGACGGCGGACTTGGCCTGCTGCACGACCTGACGCAGCACCTGCTGCGCGGCCGGCCCCGCGACCGCCCCGAGCAACGGGGACTGGACGCCGGACAGCTTGTCGGCGACGGCGTCGACGAGCTTGCGCAGTTCCTCGGCGGCCGAGCCCGGGGGCCGGCCGTAGTCGGTGCGGCGGCGGGCCCGCTCGGCCGCGAGGTCCTCGGCACAGGCCTTGGCCCAGGCGTCGTCGTCGGTCGCCCGGACCCCCGAGTTCTCGGCTTCGCTCATGACGGACTCCTGACTACGGTTCGTCTCTACGACGTTACCCGAACGGCGGTACCTCGTTCACCTCGTCCGCGGCCACAGGTCGGGGTCGGGCGCGAACCGGACGCGCAGCTCACCGTCGCGCAGGGCGGCGCCGGCGACGGTGCAGCGGCGCAGGGCCGAGGGCAGGGCGACGATCCGGCGGAACTGCCCGGCCGTGACGACGAGTTCGTCGCCGCGCCGGACGAGGTCGAGTTCGTCGCGTATGGCGCCGGGCAGCGGGATGTGCCAGACGAGCACGCCGTCCTCGGCGAGCCGGTCGGCGACCGGCCACTCGACCGGGGCGGGCGCCGGGTTGACGCCGGGGGCGGCGAGCACGGCGAGGTCGTCGGCGCCGTGGGGATCACTGCCCAGGTGGGCGACCTCGTGAAGGACGTACGACCCCTGCCACTCGGCGAGCGCCTTGCGCTGCTGGGCGACGAGGCCGGCGAGCCAGGGGTCCGCGACGGTCTCGGGCAGGACGCGGTTGGCGACGAGGCACTCGACCGGCAGGCCGCGCAGGGCGAGGCCGAGCTCGGCGGTGCGTACGGCGTCGGCGCCGGCCGGTCCGGGCTCGACGACCAGGCGTACGGCGGTGTTCCGGTCGGCGAGGACCGCCTCCACGGCGGCGAGCTCCACGTCCCACCGGGCGGCCGTCTCGTACAGCGCCTCCGTGGGCATCGGGACGCCCGCGAGCCGGCCGAGGACGGGGCGCAGGGCCCGGGCGGCCTGCCGTTCGGGCGGGAGCAGGCGGCGCAGGTAGCGGCGCAGCTCCTCGGGCAGCGCGAGGAGGGCGAGGGACTGCGGGGTGGGGGGCAGGTCGACGACCAGCAGGTCGTGCGTCTCCGAGAGTGCCGCGTCGCGCAGCGCACGCAGCAGGGTGAGCTCCTCGGCGCCGGGGAGCGGGGTGAGCTCCTCGGGGTCCAGACGGGAGGCGCCGAGGAGGTCGAGGACGGAGGATGCACGGTCCTGGAAGGCGGCGAGGTCGTCACGGAAGCGGGCGACCGCGTCGGGACGCCAGGCGGTGAGGTGGGAGGTGACCCGCACCGGGGTCCCGCCGGTCGCCGTGCCCAGTGCCGCGCCGAGGGTGTCGGTGCGGTCGGCGCTGAGCAGCAGGGTCCTGGTGCCCTCGTGCGCCGCGCGCAGGGCGATGGCGGCGGCGACGGTCGTACGACCGGAACCGCCCGGGCCCGTGATCAGGATGGTGCGCATGAGGGTGAACGGTACCTCCGGGCGCCGCCCGTGCCGTTCCCGCTACTTCTCCCCCGACTCGACCCGCTTCTTCAGTCCCGCCAGCGCCCGGTCGATGATGACCTTCTCCGCCTTGCGCTTGATCATGCCGAGCATCGGGATCTTGACGTCGACGGTGAGGAGGTAGGTGACCTCGGTCGCGCCCGCGCCCGCCGGCTTGAGGACGTAGGAGCCGTCGAGGGAGCGCAGCATCTGGGACTTCACCAGGGTCCAGGAGACCTCGTGCTCGCCGGTCCAGGTGTACGCCAGCGTCTGGTCGTCCTTGATCGCCCCGGCGTCCATGACGAGACGGACCTGTTCGGCGCGGCCCTGGTCGTCGGTCTTGAGGACCTCCGCCTCCTTCACCTCGCCGGTCCAGTCCGGATAACGGGCGAAGTCGGCGATCACCCCCATCACGTCGGCCGGTGCCGCCTCGATCGTGATGCTCGAGCTGGTGTGTTCCGCCATCGCCGTGGCTCCTCCAGATGCGCGCCGGTAAGAGATCGTGGTGCCTGGTGCTGCGCAGGTGTGTGCAGCGTGAAGGCTACCGCGCACCGGTCGGGCCGACGTCACCCCACCTGCGCCCCCTCACCATTCAAGGGCCCACGGCCGCCCGGACCCGGCAAAGTGCCCCACGTTCACGCACTCCGTCTCCCCGATCCGCATCCGCCGCACCAGCGGCTGGTGGACGTGGCCGAACAGTGAATAGCGCGGGCGCGTGCGCCGGATCGCGTCCAGCAGGGCGCGGCTGCCGCGTTCGAAGCGGCGCGCGACGGTGTCGTAGACCAGTTCGGGCACCTCGGGCGGGATGTGGGTGCAGAGCACGTCCACCTCGCCGACGGCCTCGATCTTCGCCGCGTACTCCTCGTCGCTGATCTCGTAGGGGGTCCGCATCGGCGTCCTCAGGCCGCCGCCCACGAAGCCGAAGACCCAGCCGCCGATCTCCACCCGCTGCGCGTCGAGGACCGTCGTGCCCGGTCCGGCGTACTCCTGCCACAGGGTCGGCATGTCGACATTGCCGTATGTCGCGTACGTAGGTGTCGGGAACGCGGCGAACATCTCGGCGTACTGCTTGCGCACCGCCGTCTCGATCAGGGACGCCCGGTCGGAGCCGACCCCTGCCCACAGCCGGGCCCCGAGCTCCCGTGCCTCCGCGAAGCGCCGGGCGGTGCGCAGCTCGACGATGCGGTCGGCGTTCTCGACGCCGAACAGGTCGGGGAAGATCCCGCGTGAGTGGTCGGCGTAGTCGAGGAAGAGGACCAGGTCGCCCAGACAGATCAAGGCGTCGGCACCCTCGCCGGCTCTGGCCAGGTCACGGGCGTTGCCGTGGACGTCACTGACCACATGGACGCGCGTCCTGTGGTTACCGATTGGTGTGGATGCCATGTCGATCGAGGGTAGGCGGAGCGGTGCACTTGTGAACAGTGGCGGCCTGGCCTGCTGTTACTGGCTAGTCAGTTAATGCGTGGACTACTGTGCGCGAAGGAACACCAATCTGTGTGACGCAGCGAACATCTCGCCGGTCCCCCCTGTCGAAGAAGCCATACCGGCGGGTAACGTCCGGGCAGTCCAGTCGTACTCAGGAATTCAACCAGTGGGCTCCAGCCCTCTGGCGACCCCGGAGTACCTGCCCGAGCCTTGGACCGCACCGTCGCATCACACAACGTCGTGGCGCCGGCGCCCTATGAGGAGCAGCAGTCTTGCGCGAGTTCAGCCTTCCGGCTTTGTACGAGGTCCCTGCGGACGGCAATCTCACCGACATCGTCCGTAGAAACGCCGCGCAACATCCCGATGTCGCCGTCATCGCCCGCAAGGTGGGCGGCGTCTGGCAGGACGTGACGGCCACGGCCTTCCTGGCCGAGGTGCGCGCCGCCGCCAAGGGCCTCATCGCCTCCGGCGTCCAGCCCGGCGACCGGGTCGCCCTGATGTCCCGCACCCGCTACGAGTGGACGCTGCTGGACTTCGCGATCTGGAGCGCCGGCGCGGTCACCGTGCCGGTGTACGAGACCAGCTCGCCGGAGCAGGTGCAGTGGATCCTCTCCGACTCGGGTGCCACCGCCTGCGTCGTGGAGCTGGACGGCCACGCGGCGGCGGTCGAGTCGGTGCGTGACCGGCTCCCCGAGCTGAAGCACGTCTGGCAGATCGAGGCCGGCGGCCTGGAGGAACTGGTCCGGGCCGGCCAGGACGTCACCGACGCGACGGTCGAGGAGCGCAGCTCGCGCGCCAAGGCCGACGACCCGGCGACCATCGTCTACACGTCCGGCACGACCGGGCGCCCCAAGGGCTGCGTCCTCACCCACCGCAGCTTCTTCGCCGAGTGCGGGAACATCGTGGAGCGCCTGCGCCCGCTGTTCCGCACGGGCGAGTGCTCGGTGCTGCTCTTCCTGCCGCTCGCGCACGTCTTCGGCCGGCTCGTGGAGATCGCGCCGATGATGGCGCCGATCAAGCTGGGCTGTGTCCCGG
The DNA here is from genome assembly GCF_040296605.1 of Streptomyces sp. NPDC002088. Lineage (NCBI taxonomy): Bacteria > Bacillati > Actinomycetota > Actinomycetes > Kitasatosporales > Streptomycetaceae > Streptomyces > Streptomyces sp. NPDC002088. Next base: position 258,705 of record NZ_JBEOXO010000006.1, read on the forward strand.
ACATCAAGAACCTCACCGACGAGCTGGCCGCGTTCCGCCCGACGCTGATCCTCGGCGTCCCGCGCGTCTTCGAGAAGGTCTACAACTCGGCGCGCGCCAAGGCGCAGGCGGACGGCAAGGGCAAGATCTTCGACAAGGCGGCGGACACCGCGATCGCCTACAGCAAGGCGCTGGACACCCCGTCGGGCCCGTCCCTCGGCCTGAAGATCAAGTACAAGACCTTCGACAAGCTCGTCTACAGCAAGCTGCGCGCGGTGCTCGGCGGCCGGGGCGAGTACGCGATCTCCGGCGGCGCCCCGCTGGGCGAGCGCCTGGGGCACTTCTTCCGCGGCATCGGCTTCTCGGTCCTGGAGGGCTACGGCCTGACCGAGTCCTGCGCCGCGACCGCCTTCAACCCCTGGGACCGCCAGAAGATCGGCACGGTCGGCCAGCCGCTGCCCGGCTCGGTGGTGCGCATCGCGGACGACGGTGAGGTGCTGCTGCACGGCGAGCACCTCTTCAAGGGCTACTGGAACAACGAGGCCGCGACGGCCGAGGCGCTGGCCGACGGCTGGTTCCACACCGGTGACATCGGCACCCTCGACGAGGACGGCTACCTCAGGATCACCGGCCGCAAGAAGGAGATCATCGTCACCGCCGGCGGCAAGAACGTCGCCCCGGCCGTGATCGAGGACCGCATCCGCGCGCACGCGCTGGTCGCGGAGTGCATGGTGGTGGGCGACGGACGGCCGTTCGTGGGCGCGCTGGTCACCATCGACGACGAGTTCCTGGGCCGCTGGGCGGCCGACCACGGCAAGCCGGCGGGCTCCACCGCGGCGTCACTGCGCGACGACCCGGATCTGCTCGCGGCGATCCAGGCGGCGGTCGACGACGGCAACGCCGCGGTGTCGAAGGCGGAATCGGTGCGGAAGTTCCGCATTCTGTCCTCCCAGTTCACGGAGGAGTCGGGCCACCTCACGCCGTCCCTGAAGCTCAAGCGCAACGTTGTGGCGAAGGACTACGCGCACGAGATCGAGGCGATCTACCAGAAGTAGTCACCCGGTACGACGCGTCATGGCGCGGTGTCCTCGGCGAGGACCCGCGCCATCGTGCGTTCGGCGAGGCCCAGGATTTGACGTCTCGTCAGTTGACGCTGCATCAGTTTTGCTGTCGTGGACGCGGCATCGGCGGATTATTTCCCTCCGCCCAGGCCTCCAGCCACAACAACGCCTGCCGCTGCCACAGCAACGTCCGCCGCTTCCGCTACAGCAACGCCCGCAGCTTCTCCGCCAGCAGGTCCCACCGCCACTTCTCCTCGACCCACTGCCGGCCCCGCTCCCCCATCCGGCGGCGCAGCTCCGCGTCCCCGAGGAGCGTGCCGATCCGGTCGGCGGCCTCCTCGGCTGAGCCGCCGCGCACGACCCAGCCCGTCTCGCCGTCGAGCACGGCGTCGGGTGCGCCGCCCGAGTCACCGGCGACGACGGGGAGCCCGGTCGCGGACGCCTCCAGGTAGACGATGCCGAGGCCCTCGACGTCGAGCCCGCCCCGCCGGGTCCGGCACGGCATGGCGAAGACGTCCCCGGCGCCGTAGTGCGCGGGCAGCTCCGCCCAGGGCACGGCTCCCGTGAACCGCACGGAGCCGGCGACGCCGGTCTCGTGGGCGAGCCTGCGCAGGTCCTTCTCGTAGGGCCCGCCCCCGACGATCAGCAGCACCGCGTCGGGCTCGGCCGCCAGGATCTTGGGCATGGCGAGGATGAGCGTGTCCTGCCCCTTGCGCGGCACCAGCCGTGAGACGCACACGACCACCGGGCGGTCGGTGAGCCCGAGCCGGGCCCGCACCTCGTCGCCGCCCGACCCGTGGTGGAAGGTCTTCTCGTCGACCCCCGGCGGCAGCTGCACCATCCGCCCCGCCGCCTCCGGCGTCAGCGCGGGCGCTATGCGGGAGCGCGTGTACTCCCCGAGGTAGGTGATCGTGTCCGTCGACTCCCCGATCCGGCGCAGCAGCTGCCGCGCGGCGGGCAGCTGGGCCCAGCCGGCCTCGTGGCCGTGGGTGGTGGCCACCAGCCGCTCGGCGCCCGCCCTGCGCAGCGCCGGCGCCATCAGTCCGAGCGGTGCCGCCGCCCCGAACCACACCGACGTGCACCCGTGCTCCCGCAGCAGCCCGACCGCCCGCCGGGTCGCCCCGGGCGTGGGCAGCAGCATCGTCGTACGGTCCCGTACGACCGTGAAGGGCTGCTCGGCGTCGAAGGCTGCCGTCGCCTCGACGCCCTCCCGGCTGCGCTTCCAGGTGGAGGCGTAGACGACGAGGTGCTCGGGGTCGAGTCGCAGCGCCATGTTGTGCAGGAACGCCTGGATGCCGCCGGGGCGGGGCGGGAAGTCGTTCGTCACGATGAGGGTCTTGTCCATCGCCGCCGACCCTACCCAACGGCTCCTCACAGCCGCCCGCGGCCGTGCCTCATGGCCCGCGCACAGTCCGGCACGTCATCATGTGGCTCAATGTGGCTCTCACCACGGCAGGCGCGACGAACAGGGGCTTGAAGGTGGAGACTGTGGGCGCGGGGCGGTCCCTGGCATGGCTGCTGGGGACGTGGGGGGCGACCAGGCTGCTGCTCCTGCTGTTCGTCTTCAAGGTGTTCGTCTTCCCGGGCCCGGACGTCACCAGCGACGTGTCCGTGATCTACCAGGGCTGGTACGAGGTGCTGCGCCACGGCACCTTCCCGCTCGACGACGTCACCTGGCAGTACCCGCCGGCCGCGGCGCTGGCGATCCTCTCCCCCGCCCTCCTGCCCTTCCTCGACTACGCGACCGCCTTCTTCGTCCTCGCCTTCCTGGCCGACCTGGCCGTTCTCCTCCTGCTGCTGTACGCCGGTGTGCGCCCCGGCCGGTCGCTGCGCGGTGCCTGGATGTGGGTGGCGGGCGCGGCGCTGCTGGGGCCGACGGTGTACGCCCGCTACGACGTGATGGTGACCGCGGTGGCGGTGGCCGCGCTGCTCGCGGGCGCCCGGCATCCGCGGGTGATGGGGGCGCTGGCGGGCTTCGGGGCGCTGCTGAAGGTGTGGCCGGTGCTGCTGCTGGTGGGTGCCGTCCGGCGGCGGGCGTGGGGTGCGGCGGCGGCGACCGTGGCCGCGGTGGCCGCGCTGTTCGCCCTGGCCATGCCCGGCGCGTTCGCGTTCCTGACCTTCCAGAGCAACCGCGGGACCGAGGTGGAGTCGCTGGGCGCGCTGGTCTTCCATGTGGCCCGGCAGTTCGGCTGGAACGGCGAGGTACTGCTCAACTACGGCTCGGTGGAGTTCCTCGGCCCGTACGTGAACGTCGTCAGCACGGCGGCCCTGACCCTGACCGGCGCCGCCTTCGGCTGGCTGCTGCTGTGGCGCCTGATGGCCACCCGCTTCCTGCCGCACACGCTCGCCGACGCGGCCTTCGTGGCGGTGCTGGCGTTCACCGTCACCAGCCGGGTCATCAGCCCGCAGTACCTGGTCTGGCTGGTCGGGATCGCGGCGGTCTGTCTGTGCTACCGCGGCAGCCGGATGCGGACGGCGGCCGGCCTGGTGCTGGCAGCGACGTTCGTGACGGTGCTGGAGTTCCCCCTCTGGTTCTCCCACGTCGTCGCCAGCGACCCGCGCGGCATCACCCTGCTGTTCGTCCGCAACGGCCTCCTGGTGGCCGCCACCCTCACCGCGGCCGTCCAGCTGTGGCGCTCGACGGTGCCGCGAACCTCTGGAGCACCCCTCCCGGCTCAGGCCGCCCGAACCAAGGAAACCCCGGTCTCTCCCTGACTCAGGCCGCCCGCACCAAGGAAACCTCCTTCTCCTCCTGACCCCGCACCCCCCACCGCAGCAGCACCGCCACCGCCCCGCACTGCACGGCCATGGCGAGTGCCAGTGCCAGGCAGATGCCGGGCAGGCCGAGCCTGGACAGGCCGTAGGCGAGCGGGAGTTGGACCGCCGTGCCGAGCAGGGTCACCCTCAGCAGCACCGGTGCTCCACCGCTGCCCTCGAAGACCCCGCCGAGCGCGATGAAGCAGGCCATCAGCAGCAGGTAGGGCCCGACGCAGCGCAGGAACAGCACGCCGGCGTGGGCGATGCCGGGCCCGGCGCCGAAGGCGGCCATGATCCAGGGAGCGGTGAGGCACATCAGGGCGGCCGCGGCGAGGCCCACCGTCCCGGAGACGAGCACGGCCTGCCGGCCGATGGCCCGCCGGGCGTCCTGCCCGGCGCCGCGGGTGTGCGCGGTGTGGATCGAGGCTGCCTGGCGCACCGCGTAGAAGGCCATGGTCGCGATGTACATGACCTTGTAGCCGATCGCGTACGCGGCCACGGCGGTCACGCCGAGCCGCGCCACGATCGCGACCAGCACCAGCGCGCCGCCCTGCCGCACAGTGAAGTCGGCCGACATCGGCAGCCCGGTGGTCAGCGTCCGGCGCAGGGCGGCGAACGCCGGTTCGGCGGGGCGTACCCCGGCCGCCGTACGCAGCAGCGCGTTGCGCCGCAGCGCGAGCAACCCCGCCCCGAGGGCCACACACCGGCACAGCACGGTGGACGCGGCGGCGCCCCGGACGCCGTAGAGGTGGATGAACAGCGGGTCGCAGACCAGGATCAGGCCGTTGGCCAGAAGAGCGAGGCGCATCGGGGTCCTGGTGTCGCCGGTGCCCTTGAGGATGCCGTCGACGAGGTTCTGGACGAAGAAGACGGCCATGCCCGGCAGCGAGATGGCGAAGTAGGCGACGGCGAGCGGCAGCGCGGCCCCGTCGTCGCCGCCCAGCACCAGCCGGGCCAGTGGCTCGCGCAGCAGGAACCCGCCCGCCATGACGACGGGCGTGATCAGCACGCACAGCGCCCAGCCGCCGCGCACGGCCCTGCGTACCGCGCCGGGGTCACCCGCTCCCCTGGCGTGCGCGACCAGCACGGTCGTACCGGAGCCGAAGACCAGGGCCACGCCGAGCAGCACGTTCTCGGTGTTGGTCGCCACGGCCACGGCGGCCACGGCCGGGCCGCCGAGCCGGGAGACCCAGACGGTGTTGATGATCCCGGCGGCGACGGAGGCCAGGAGCGAGAAGTAGACGGGGTGGGCGAGCGAGATCAGCTGTTTGCGGTGGTCGTTCACGACACCATCCCCCTCGATTCGAGCTACCTCTAAACGAGGTAGCTCGATAAGAGGTACCATGGCGGTCCGACGCCCGCAAGGAGGGACCGAACCGGATGCTGGAGCTGTCGATCCTCGGATTCCTGGCCGAAGAGCCCCTGCACGGATACGATCTGAAGGAGCGCGTCACCGCACTGAGCGGCCATGTCCGCCCGGTCAGCGACGGGGCCCTCTACCCGGCGATCACCCGCCTGGTGACCGCGGGCAAGCTCGACCAGCGGATGGCGGAGGGCGCGAGCGCGGCCCCGCGCCGGATGCTGTCCCTCACCGAGCGCGGCCGCGAGGACCTGCTGGAACGGCTGAGGCACCCCAAGCAGACGGAGATCACCGACCAGGTGCGCTTCAACACGGTCCTGGCGTTCCTACGACATCTGCCGGACCCCCGGGAGCAGGCCGCGGTGCTGCGCCGCCGCCTGGAGTTCCTTCGGATGCCCGCGAGCTTCTTCTACCGCGACGGAGAGCCCGTACGGGCGGAGGAGACGGACGACCTGTTCCGGCAGGGCATGCTGCGGGTCGCCCGGGCCACGGGCCAGGCGGAGCGCGCCTGGCTCGCCGAGGCCGTCGCACACCTCGAAGGGCTCAGCCGAACTGGGCCCGCAGATAGTCCCGCCACTGCTCCGTGAACTTCTCCGGCGTCGTCCCGAGCACGTCCTTCATCGCGCCCTCGACCGCCCCGGCCCGCTGCTTGTGGGTGCCCACAGCCCGGTAGAACTCGCCCAGCCGGACCTCGCCCCAGCGGTCGGCGATCATCCGGCAGGCCAGCCAGCCGCCCTCGTACGCCTGCGCAAGCCCGGTCGCGTCCCCGGAGAAACCGAAGTCCTTGTCGGTGGGCAGCGCCGCCGGAACCTGGCCGTCGGCCACCGCGCGCGCCAGCTCCGGCGCGGCCTGGGCCGCGGTGCGCCCGGTGCCGCGGTAACCGATCCAGTCGGCGTACCCCTCGGACAGCCACAGCGGGGTGGCCGCGTTGGTATGGGCGCGGGTGGCGACATGGGTGGTCTCGTGGGTGAGCACGACCTGCCGGCCGAGCGGGCCCAGCATGCTGTACGCCTCGGGGTTGACGACGATCCGGTCCGCGGGCGCCTTCGCCGGCCCGCCGGTCTCGCCCGTGGTGACCGCCGCGATCCCGCGGTAGGAGGAGGCGGACGAGGCCAGCAGCGCCGCCATACCCTCCAGCGACTTCGGCACGAGCACCACGATGTGCCCGCTCCAGTCCGTGCCCCACGCCGACGACACCGCCGGCACGGCGCGGTCGGCCAGCTCCGCGAAGGAACGCAGCCGCTCACCGGACTGCCCGGCCCCCAGCACCAGGCTGTGCGCGCCCCGGACGACGCTCACCGTGCCCTGGTCCCACAGTTGCTGTCCGGCCTTCTTCGCGGGCCGGTCGGACGTCACGCGCCACTGCCCTTCGGCGTCGAGGGCCAGTCCGAGGACACGGGCGGCGGTGACGGGCGCCTTGTCGTACCCGCGGACCCGGTAGCTCAGCTCGGCGTCCGCGGAGGCCGTACCCCCGCTGCGGTGCACGCCGGTGACCCGGTAGGACCAGGCCGCGAGCGGGACCGACTTCAGATTCGCGAACCCTGCCCGGGTGCCGGTGGCGCGGTAGGCCGACTCGTCGTGGTCGAGGACGGCTGTCGCCCGCTCGTCCAGCAGCCGCTGCACCTCGGCCCGCGCGCTGTCGGCCCTGGGCTGTCCGCCGCACCCCACCAGGGAGACGAGCAGCAGACAGAGCCCCACCACTGAGGATCTCATTGCCCGCCTTCGACCAGCCATCCTTCCGATCGTACGGTGAATCTCCGGGCGTCAGACCCGGGTGACCGACGAGATCGGCATCATGCCCACCGGGTCGTAGCGCACGGGCGCGCCCGGATAGGGGGCGTGGATCACCTGGCCGTTGCCCACGTACATCCCGACGTGGCTGGCGTCGGACCGGTAGACGACCAGGTCCCCGGGCCGGGCCTGGGAGAGCGGGACCTGGTGCCCGGCGAACCGCTGGGCCTGCGAGGTGCGCGGCAGTTGCACCCCGGCCTGCGCGTACGACCACTGCATCAGGCCCGAACAGTCGAAGCCGCCGGGCCCGTTGGCGCCCCAGACGTAGGGGCGGCCGAGCACGGAACGGGCGGCGGCGACGGCTGACGCCGCGCGGGCGGTGGCCGGGGCGCCACCGCCGAACCCGGGCAGGTCCACACGGCCGGAGCGGGAGGCCCGGTCGAAAGCGAGGCGTTCGTCGAACGGCAGGGAGTTGAGCAGCTGCCGTGCCTTGGCGAGCTTCTTCTCCACGGTCCGCTTGTGGCTCGCCGCGGCCTTGCGGCTCTGCTCCAGCTCGGCCAGCTTCCGCGTCGCGTCCGCGCGCTCCTGGCTGAGTTCACGCACGGCCGACTGAAGCTCCTTCAACTCCCCTGCCTGGTGGGCGGTGATGCGGTCGAGGACGGAGGCCCGGTCGAGGTAGTCGGCCGGGTCGTCGGAGAACAGCAGGGCCAGGGAGGGATCGAGGCCGCCGGAGCGGTACTGAGCGCCGGCCAGCGAACCGAGCGTCTCCCGCATGGAGTTGACGCGCTCCTGCTCCCGGGCGATCCGGTCCTGGGCGTTGCTCACCTGGGTGCGCAGGGTGTCGGCCCGCTCGTCGGCCTTGTTGAAGGACTCGGTCGCCTTCTCGGCCTCCTCGTAGAGGCGGTCCACCTCGGCCCGGGTGCCGTCGTGCGGTGCGGCCGACGCCGGTACGGCTCCGAGGGCGGCGGCGGCGGCGGACAGGACACTGAGGGCTGCACAGGCAGCACCCCGGTCGAACCCGGATGGTGCAAGGCGGCGATGGGACCCCACGGGAAACCGCACTCCTTCCGCTGGCGGACACGGACTGCTCCCCGGGCGCCGGGGCGGAGGTGCCACGGCGGTGTGGGGAAACGCGCCAGACAGTAGCCCCGTCGCGAGGCGGCGGCCAAAGGCGTCAGCGGGCACACAACGTGACACCCCGCCTCTGACGCAGGTCATAGGCGGGGCGTGGGGTCAGTTGGCGGTGTCGCAATTCGCCCGATCGGGCGGTCCAGCGGCCTGATCCGGGTCAGATACGGACGCCGAACTGGAACGGCATGTTGCTGATCGACTCGTAGCGCACGACGGTGCCGGTGCGCGGGGCGTGCAGCACCTGGCCGTTGCCCGCGTACAGGCCGACGTGGTGCTGGTCGCCGTAGAAGATGACGAGGTCGCCGACCTTGAGGGCGCTCTGCGAGTAGATGCGCGTGCCGGCGCTGGCCTGGGCCTGCGAGGTGCGCGGGATGGAGACGCCGGCCTGGGCGTAGGCCCAGGAGGTCAGGCCCGAGCAGTCGAAGGAGGACGGGCCGGAGGCGCCGTAGACGTAGGGCAGGCCGAGCCTGGTCTGCGCGGCGGCGAACGCGGCGGCGGCGCGGCTGGAGGCGCTGGTGTCGTCGCCGAGGTCCACCCGGTCGCTGGCGGAGCGGCTGGCGCGGGCGTCGGCGGCCGCGAGGGCCGCCTTCTCCTTGGCCGTCAGGGTGTTGAGGAGCTTCTGCGCCTCGGCGAGCTTGGCCTGGACTTCCTTCTTCTTCTTGCCCAGTTCGGTACGGGTGGAGGCGAGGTCCTTGAGCTTGTCCGAGGCCTCGGTGCGCTCCTGGGCGAGCTCGCGCTGCTTCTCCTGGATCTTCTTCAGCGACTCGACCTGCTGGCTGCTCAACTGGTCGAGCGTGGAGGCCTTGTCGAGGTAGTCGTCCGGGTCCGACGAGAGGAAGAGCTGGAGGGAGGAGTCGATGGAGCCGGTGCGGTACTGGGAGGCGGCCGCCAGACCTATGCTGTCGCGCAGCTCGTTGAGCTCTTCCTGACCGCGGGCGACGTCGTCCTGGATGGTGGAGATCTCCTTCTGGAGCTTCTCCTGCTTCTCCTTGGCCCCGTTGTACTTCTCGGTGGCCTGCTCCGCCTCTTCGTAGAGCTTGTCGACCTTGGACTTGACCTCGTCCTTGCTCAGCTTCTCGCTCGGCGCGGCGTTGGCGCCCTGGGCGCTCAGCACGACGGCGGCGGCGGCTGCGGTGGTCAGCACGGTCACGCGTGCACGACTCGGCTGCTTCGGTCGACGGTGGGACGCCACGGAGACGAGCTCCTTCTTGTGAGTGATCACCCGTACGGAGATTCGAAGCCAGACCTTAGTGATGTTTCTGTGATCAGTTCAAATCCCCTGGCGAAAAATCCCGGTTACGCACCGCATTCTTTGCCCTCGACTCACATGCAGTGATGCCCGCCTGACGCTACGTTGCGTGACGGTTCGGTCAATTCGGGCATTAAACCTGGATGTTGACGTTCAGGACAGCCGCTTGAGAAGGACCGCCGACGCCACCGGCCGCGCCCCCGCCCGGGCCACTCCGTCGGCCACCTCACGGTCGGTCGAGGCGACGATGACCGGCCGGCCCGGCGGCTCGGCGCGCACCAGCTGGCGGATGAGCTCGTCGGCCGTGACGCCCGGCTTGGAGAACAGCACGCGGACCCCGCGCGGCGGCGCGAGCAGTACTGGTGCGGCCAGTTCGGCGCCGTCGAAGACACAGGTGACCTCGGCGCCGGTCTGCGCGGCGAGCTGCGAGAGCTGCCCGAGCAGCCGCAACCGCTGCTTCTCCAGCGGCATCTGCGGATAGCCGGTCTTGGTGACGTTGTAGCCGTCGACGACCAGGTGCGCCTGAGGGAGCGCGAGCAGCTGGTCGAGGATCGCCGGATCGTCCTCGGACAGCGCGCGGTTGGCGATGTCCTTCGGCGTCATCCGCCCGGGCTCGACCGCGTCCACGGTCTCCGCGGGCCGTACGGACACGGGCGGCAAGGCCAGCTCCCGGCGCAGCCCCTGGGCCGCCTCGAGCACGGTGTCGAGCAACAGCCGTACCCGCATGTCCTCGACGCTGCGCCCCTCGCGGGCCGCCTTGCGGGTCGCCTCCAGCGCGGCCTCCGCCTCACCCAGGCGCCCCTTCAGGCGCCGGGTCTCGCTCTCGGCGGCGGACACCTGCGTCTGCGCCTCGGTGCGTACGGCCTCCATCTCGCCCTGCACCTTGCGCAGCGCCGCCTCACCGCGCTTGACGTCGCTGAGGGCCGCACGCAGCTTGCGGTGAAGCGATTCGGCCTCCCGCTTCGAGGTGTCCAGCTCGGCCCGCAGCCGCTCGGTCTCGGCCCGGGTCTGCTCACGGGCCCGGCCGAGCTCCTCGCGCAGCCGCTCCAGCTCGGCCCGGCTCTCCTCGTCGGCCCGCTCGGCGTCCGCGCGCAGGGCCTCCTCGCCGGCCGCGGTCACCAGCTTCACCCAGCCGGTGGGCCGCAGCACATAGGCCGCGGCCGCCACGTCCAGCGGGTCCGCGGCCGGGGGCGCCGAGCCGGAGTCGAGGGCGCCGGCGAGTTCCGGCTGCGCCTCTCTGAACTTCTCGCCGATGCGCTGCCGGAAGAGTGTGTCCGTCTCCAGCGCCGCGGCCATGGCGTTGCCCGCGAACTTGGCCCGGCGGTTCGGGGCGAACCGGGCGTACTGCCGCAGCTGGGCGGGCAGTTCACCGAAGGTCAGTCCGCCGAAACCGTCCGACACGATCTGTACGACCCGGCGGCGCACGCCGTCGGGCAGCGGACGGTCGAGCACCTCGGCGGCGCCGTCGCCCGGCCCCCCGCCTGCGGTCTCCACCATCCGTCACACCCCAATACCTGTGCGGGGCCGCTCCCTGTCAGGAGCCGGCGCCCGGCCTGTCCACGAGTTCCACCTGATCCACGGCGTTGCACCAGCGGCAGCGCACCGACTCGATGGTCTCACTGACCACCTCGCGCTCCTCGACCTTCGGCTCACCGGCCAGATCGAGGTGGACGTACTCCACCACCTTCGACGAGCGGGTCACGTCGAAACGCGTGAGATTGCCGCACAGGGTGCAGCGCCACCGCGTCGAGGCGGTTGGCAGGGGGACCGTCATCGTGACTGTTCGCTTTCCTTCTAGTGTCCGTGACCACCGGGATCCCCGGTGCGTGTGGCTCGTAACCCTACGGCCTGGCGGGGACTCGCCGCCCGTCCGTCCACGGCGGCGAGGCGGTCTGTGCGAGTGCGTCCTGTTACGTCATGCTCTGTCCATGATCAGCAACTGGAACGGAACCGCGGACAGGGCGACCCGGAAGCCGTCGGCGCCGATGACGTACGGACTGATCGCCCTGTGCTGCCTGATCTTCGCGATCGGCCCGGCCTCGGGCCTCAACCCGGCGTACGGCACCGGCGACGAACTCCTGGCCGCCCAGCGGACCTATTTCCGGCACTGGGGCGTCGTCCCGGCCGAGCTGTTCCAGGACGCCCCCGGACAGGCCCTGACGCCCGCCACGGCCCTGTTCGTCCACGGCAGCTGGATCCATCTGCTCGGCAACATGCTCTTCCTCTACGTCTTCGGGGCGATGACCGAGGAACGGATGGGCCGCGTCGAGTTCACCCTGTTCTACGTCGGCTGCGGCTACCTCGCCCTCCTGGGCTACGCGGCCGCCAACGCCGGCTCCGGACAGTCACTGGTCGGCGCGTCCGGGGCGATCTCCGCGGTCCTCGGCGCGTTCCTGTACCTGTTTCCCAGGGCCCGGGTGACCAGTCTCCTGCCGTTCCTGTTCTTCCTGCCGCTGCGCTTCCCGGCGTGGGTCGTGCTGCCCTTCTGGGCGGCCCTCCAGTGGGTGGCGGCGGGCCGGGCCGCCCAGGGCCCCGGCGTGGCCTACCTGGCCCACCTGGTGGGCTTCGGCCTGGGCCTCTTGTACGCGTGGGCCAGGTTCGGCCGTACCACTAGAGTGAAGTCCGCCCCAGTTCCGGCCCCCGAGGGAGAGAACCAGCCGTGATCACCGCGATCGTCCTGATCAAGACCAGCGTGGACCGGATTCCCGAGATCGCGGAGTCGATCGCCGCGCTGGACTCCGTGAGCGAGGTCTTCTCCGTCACCGGCACGTACGACCTGATCGCGATGGTGCGGGTGCGGCAGCACGAGGATCTGGCGGAGGTCATCCCGGGCCGGATCAGCAAGATCCCCGGGGTGGAGGGCACGGACACGCACGTCGCCTTCCGTACGTATTCGCAGCATGACCTCGAGGCGGCGTTCGCGATCGGTCTCGACTCGTGAACACCGCCTCGTAGGAGCTTTCCGGTCAGACCGCCGGGACGCAGCGGCCGTCCTCCGTGCGGTACTGCCACTTCGCGCCGTCCGTGACCAGTTCCTTCACCGCGTTCACGAAGCGCTCCACGTGCTCGTCGGGGGTGCCCGCGCCGAAGCTGACCCGGATCGCGTTGAGGGACTTCTCGCCCGGCGCGGCCTCGGGGGTGCCGCACTCGCCCTGGCTCTGGGGGTCGCTGCCCAGGAGGGTGCGGACCAGGGGGTGGGCGCAGAAGAGGCCGTCGCGGACGCCGATGCCGTACTCGGCGGAGAGGGCCGCGGCGAAGTGGGAGCTGTTCCAGCCCTCCACCACGAAGGAGATCACGCCCACGCGCGGGGCGTCGTCGCCGAAGAGGGACAGGATCCTGACCTCGGGGACCTCGGCGAGGCCCGCGCGGACGGTGTCGATCAGGTGCTGTTCGCGGGCGACGAGCGTGTCGAAGCCGGCCTCGGTGAGGGCCTTGCAGGCGGAGGCGATGGAGTAGGCGCCGATGACGTTCGGCGAGCCGGCCTCGTGGCGGGCGGCGCTCTCGTGCCACTCCACGTCCACTCCCCCGTCCTCGCGCCGGGTGACCTTGCGGCTGGCGCCGCCGCCCGCCAGGTACGGCTCGGCCTCACGCAGCCAGTCCGCGCGGCCGGCCAGGACGCCGGAGCCGAACGGGGCGTACAGCTTGTGGCCGGAGAAGGCGACCCAGTCGACGTCGAGGTCCTGGAGCGACACCGGGTGGTGCGGGGCGAGCTGGGCGGCGTCCAGGACGATACGGGCGCCGTGCGCGTGGGCGGCCGCGGCCAGCTCCCGTACGGGCCACAGCTCGCCGGTGACATTCGAGGCGCCGGTGACGCAGACCAGGGCCGGGCCGTAGGGGTCGCGGTCGGCGAGGGCGCGCTCCAGGGTCTCGACGGCCTGACGCGGGGTGCGCGGGGCGTCGAGGTAGGTGACCCGGGCGTCCTTCCAGGGCAGCAGCGAGGCGTGGTGCTCGGTCTCGAAGACGAAGACCTGGCAGTCGGCGGGCAGCGCGGCCGCGAGGAGGTTGAGGGAGTCGGTGGTGGACCGGGTGAAGACGACCTGGTCGCCGGTACGGCAGCCGAGGAACTCCGCCACGGTCCTGCGGGCGTTCTCGAAGAGGTCCGTGGAGAGCTGGGAGAGGTAGCCGGCGCCGCGGTGGACGCTGCCGTAGTACGGGGCGTACGCCGCCACGTCGTCCCAGACGCGCTGGAGGGCGGGGGCGCTGGCCGCGTAGTCGAGCGCGGCGTAGGTGACTTCGCCGCCCGTGACGAGCGGGACGGTGACATCCCGGCCCAGAACGGGCAGCGGGGCACAAAGCGACTGGTCGGCGGCAGCGGTGGAGACGGACATGGTGAACTCCTGTGAGAAGCAAGAGGAATCACCGCGCGAGCAGGTACGGCTCAAGCACGGAGAAAGGTGAAAGGGGTATGCGGAGGCGGGGCTCTACGCCCTATCGCATTCGCTTGCTCACGGAAGGCTCCCTCGACGACCAGGACCCCTGGTTTGCGAGGGGTCCGCGCTTGCCGTAGACCTCACTGCCTACGGCCTGGTCTTCACCCGGGGCACCCCGCCACGGACGGAGGGTTGCCGGACAGTCGGCCGGGGCCTCATGACTGTCACTCATGACCTGAAGAGGAAAGTACGTGAAGTGATCGCGGTCCCGCAACTCGTGTCCGGATTACGGGACCGCACTCACATCCGCTACGCGTTGCTGACGGCCACCCAGCGCTCCAGCGTCCGCTTGGCCGCGCCCGAGTCGATCGCCTCCGCCGCCTTGGCCATGCCGGCGCGGATCTGCTCGGCCAGCGTCCCGGAGCCCGGCTCCAGCGCCACCAGCGCCGCCGCCGAGTTCAGCAGGACGGCGTCCCGAACCGGGCCGGTCTCGCCGTTGAGCAACCGGCGCGCCACGTCCGCGTTGAACGACGCGTCGGCGCCCCGCAGCGCCTCCACCGGCACCAGCTCGATGCCGACGTCCCGCGGGTCGAAGGCCTCCTCGCTCACCTTGCCGTCCCGGACGACCCATACCCGGGAGGTGGACGTCGTGGTGAGCTCGTCGAGGCCGTCGTCGCCGCGGAACACCAGCGAGGAGTTGCCGCGCTCGGCGAAGACGCCCGCGATGATCGGCGCCATGCGCAGATCGGCGACGCCGATCGCCTGGGACTTCACCTTCGCCGGGTTGGTCAGCGGACCCAGGAAGTTGAACACCGTCCGGATGCCCAACTGACCGCGCGCCGCCGCCACATGACGCAGCGCCGGATGGAACTTCACCGCGAAGCAGAAGGTGATCCCGGCCTCCTCGGCGACCTCCGCCACCCGCTTCGGCGTCAGCTCGAGATTGACCCCGAGCTTCTCCAGGACGTCCGAGGCACCCGACGCCGACGACGCGGCCCGGTTGCCGTGCTTGACGACCTTGGCACCGGTGCCGGCGATGACGATCGAGGACATCGTGGAGATGTTCACCGTCTTCGCGCCGTCGCCGCCCGTACCGACGATGTCGACGGTGGCGCCCGGCACCTGGATCACGTTCGCGTGCTCGTACATGGCCCGGACGAGGCCCGTGATCTCCTCGACGGTCTCGCCCTTGGCCCGCAGCGCCACCGCGAACCCGGCGATCTGCGCGTCGGTCGCCTCGCCGCGCATGATCCGGTCCATCGCCCAGGCGGTGTTCTCCGCGCTCTGGTCGCGGCCCTCCAGCAGACCGTTCAGTACCGCGGGCCAGGAACGGCCCGCCGCGGTGTCGCCTCCAGCGGGGGTCACAGCGCTCATCAGCCGCTCCTGGTTCGTAGACACGTACAAGCTGGTTACAGCCTATCCATCCGCCGGGCACGGCGAAGGGCCCCGTCCGAAGACCGGACGGGGCCCTTCTGTGCGCGTGGCGAGCGCAGCGATCAGTGGTGGCCGTGGCCGCTCGTGATCTCCTTGTACTCGTCGACGGTCGGCTTCGGGATCTGGCTGTCCTCGTTGAAGTACGCCTTGCTGACCTTGGCGCGCAACTTCTCGGAACCCTTCACCTTGCGCTCGACACCGTTCTCGTCGACCGTCGGGCCGATCTCGAGCGGCTGGTACTGCTCGTGCGCCGTGATGGTGTGCAGCTGCTCCTGGCTGAGCGGCTCGTGGATCTCGATGAACTCACCGTGCGGCAGGCGCTTGATGGTGCCGGTCTCGCGACCGTGCAGCACCTTGTCCCGGTCCCGGCGCTGGAGGCCGAGGCAGATCCGCTTGGTGATCAGGAACGCGATGACCGGTCCGACGAAGAAGAAGATCCGGACGAACCAGGTGATCGAGTTGATCGACAGGTGGAAGTGCGTGGCCCACAGGTCGTTGCCGCCACCGACGAGCAGACCCAGGTACCAGGTCATCCAGGCCACACCGAGCGCAGTCCGCGTCGGGGCGTTGCGCGGACGGTCCAGGATGTGGTGCTCGCGCTTGTCGCCGGTGATCCAGGCCTCGATGAACGGGTAGACGCCGATCGCGACCAGGACCAGCGGGAAGATCATCAGCGGAACGAACACACCCAGGACGAGGGTGTGACCCCAGAGGTTGATCTCCCAGCCCGGCATGAAGCGGATCAGGCCCTCGGAGAAGCCCATGTACCAGTCGGGCTGGGCGCCGGTCGACACCTGGTCCGGACGGTAGGGGCCCATGGCCCAGATCGGGTTGATCTGGGCGATCGCCGCGATGGCCGCGACGACACCGAAGACCAGGAAGAAGAAGCCTCCGGCCTTGGCCATGTAGACCGGCAGCAGCGGCATGCCGACGACGTTCTTGTTGCTCTTTCCGGGGCCCGCGAACTGCGTGTGCTTGTGGTAGAAGACCAGGATCAGGTGGCCGACCACCAGGCCGAGCATGATGCCCGGCAGCAGCAGGATGTGGATCGAGTAGAAGCGGGCCACGAAGTCGCCGCCCGGGAACTCGCCGCCGAAGAGGAAGAACGACAGGTACGTGCCGACGATCGGCACGGACAGGATCGCGCCCTCCATGAAGCGGACACCGGTGCCGGAGAGCAGGTCGTCCGGGAGCGAGTAACCGGTGAAGCCGGTGAACATGCCCAGGACGAACAGCAGGAAGCCGAACAGCCAGTTGATCTCACGCGGCTTGCGGAACGCGCCGGTGAAGAACACGCGCATCATGTGCACGAACATGCCGGCGAGGAAGATCAGCGCCGCCCAGTGGTGGATCTGCCGGATGAGCAGACCACCGCGCACGTCGAAGGAGATGTGCAGGGTCGAGCTGAACGCCTCCGACATCAGCTGTCCCTGCAGCGGGACGTAGCTGCCGTGGTACTCCACCTCGTTCATCGACGGGTGGAAGAACAGCGTCAGATACACACCCGTGAGGATGATGATGATGAAGGTGTAGAGGCAGACCTCGCCCAACATGAACGACCAGTGGTCGGGGAAGATCTTGCGCATGTTGGACTTGGCCAGGGAGTAGATCCCGAGCCGTCCGTCGGCCCAGTCGGCGATCTTCTCGCCGGCCGGTGCCTTCCCGCGAGAGCGGGACTCGGTGCTGGTCGTAGTGCTCATCCGCGCTCCCAGAATGCAGGACCGACGGGCTCTTCGAAGTCGCCGAGCGCCTCGAGGTAGCCCTCGTCGTTCACGCCGATGCGGAGCTGCGGCAGGGCGTGACCGGCGGGGCCGAAGATCACTCGGGCGCCGTCGGACAGGTCGAAGGTGGACTGGTGGCAGGGGCACAGCACGTGGTGCGTCTGCTGCTCGTACAGGGAGATCGGGCAACCGACGTGGGTGCAGATCTTCGAGTACGCCACGATGCCCTCGTGCGACCACGCGAGTTCCTGCTTGTCCTTGATGTTGTCCGGCTGGAGCCGGACGATCATCAGGGCCGCCTTGGCGATCTCGGTCTGGAACTCCTCGTCGTTCTCCTCCAGGCCCTCGGGCTTGGCGAAGGTGAGCGAGCCGACGGCCACGTCCGAGGGACGCAGCGGCTGGTTCGTGTTCATGTTGACGAGCAGCTTGCCCTTGGACCACAGGGTGTGGCGGAGCTTGGTCCCGGGCAGCGGGCCGAGGTCGCGCAGCAGCATGACGCCGGAGAGCGGGAACAGGGCCAGCGCACCGAACATCGTGTTGCGGATCAGCTTGCGGCGGCCGAGCGCCGACTCCTTGGCGCCCTGCTTGAAGTCCGCGTGGACCTTCGCGCGGACCTCGGGCGACGCCTCGATCGGGTGGCGCTCGTCGGCGACCTCCACGTCGGACATCAGGGTGCGGGCCCAGTGGACCGCGCCCGCGCCGATGGTGAACAGCGCCGTGCCCAGCGTCAGACCCAGCGCGAAGTTCAACGCGCTGAGGTGACCGATCGGGAACACGAAGATCGACTTGTCGGCCGGGATCGCCACGTACGAGGCGATGAAGCCGACGGTGGCCAGCATCGACAGCGTGAACAGGAAGGCGACCGCACGCTCGGACCGCTTGGCGGCCCGCTCGTCGATGTCCTGGATCCGGTGCTCGTGGGGCGGCAGCCCCGGGTCGGCGAACGGGTGCTTCTCGTCCGCGACGCTTACGGCGCCGTGCGTGTGGTCCTGCTCAGCGGGCAGGTTCTCTTCTGGAATGTCTTGGCTACTCATGACTTCTTGGCCTTTGCGGTCCGAGCGGCGACCCAGACGGCGACCGCGATCAGGGCGCCGAGACCGAAGATCCACGCGAACAGACCCTCGGTGACCGGCCCGAGGCCGCCCAGCTCGAGACCGCCGGGGTTGTTCGTCTCATCGCTGTTGACCGCGTTCAGGTACGCGATGACGTCCTTCTTGTTCTGCTCCGACAGCGTGGTGTCGGGGAAGGAAGGCATGTTCTGCGGGCCGGTCTGCATGGCCTCGTAGATGTGCTTCGGGTCCACACCCTCGAGGTCCGGCGCGAACTTGCCCTTGGTCAGGGCACCGCCCTTGCCGGTGAAGTTGTGGCACTGCGCGCAGTTGGTGCGGAAGAGCTCGCCACCCTTGGCGATGTCCGCGCCTTCGGGGCCGTACTGCGCCGAGGTCGGGACGGTCGGGCCGGCGCCCAGCGAGGCGATGTACGCCGCGAGCTGGTCGATCTCGGCCTGGCTGTAGATGTTCTTCTTCTTCACCACCTGCGGGCCCTCGGAGGTCGCCGCGGGCATACGGCCGGTGCCGACCTGGAAGTCGACAGCGGCGGAGCCCACGCCGACCAGGCTCGGACCGTCGGAGGTGCCCTGACCGCCGGTGCCGTGGCAGCTGGCGCAGCCTACGGCGTAGAGCTTCTTGCCCTCGTCGATGGCGAGGGACTGGGAGGTGTCATCGGCCTGCGCCTTGGTCGCAGGCGCGAACGCGGCGTACAGCCCCCCAGTGGCCGCCAGCGCGAAGAGTAGGACGACGACCGCCGCCAGCGGATGGCGTCGTCGTGCGGAGAGCTTTTTCACGGATTACCCCGGTGTCAGGATCTTCTGCGTCGATGCTTCTGGATTGTGCGCGGGTCGGGCCCGGCTACTTGATCATGTAGATCGTGGCGAAGAGGCCGATCCAGACGACATCGACGAAGTGCCAGTAGTAGGACACGACGATGGCCGCGGTCGCCTGTTCATGGGTGAACCTCTTGGCCGCGTACGTCCTGCCGAGGACGAACAGGAAGGCGATCAGGCCGCCCGTCACGTGCATGCCGTGGAAGCCGGTGGTCAGGTAGAACACCGAGCCGTACGGGTCGGAGGAGAGCGAGAGCCCGTCCTTCTTCACCAGCTCGGTGTACTCGAAGATCTGACCGCCGATGAAGATCGCGCCCATGATGAAGGTGATGATGAACCAGCCCCGGAGCTTCTTCACGTCACCGCGCTCGGCGGCGAAAACGCCGAGCTGGCAGGTGAGGGAGGAGAGCACCAGGATCGTGGTGTTCGTCGCCGAGAACGGGAAGTTCAGGGCGGACGCCATTTCCTTCCAGTGGTCGGGTCCCGTCACCGATCGCAGGGTGAAGTACATCGCGAAGAGGGCCGCGAAGAACATCAGCTCGGAACTCAACCAGATGATGGTTCCGACGCTGGTGAGGTTCGGCCGGTTGACCGACGGGTGCGCGTGCCCGGTTTCTACTGTCGTTGCTGTCGCCACGACCGACATTATGTCGGTCCCTTATCCCGCCCTCACTCCGGGGGGTGCCGTTCGGAGTGTTCCTACCGTGTGTACTGCCCGTATGGCCCATCGAAGCGGTGTTCCAACAGGTGTTGACAAGCTGTTCAAGGGAGTAGCATCCGCCGCATCGGTTCTGTCCGTACGACGCTGACGTCTCGGAGGAAGCATGCAGCCGACCGCCACGGTGCTGGTCTACAGCGACAATTCCAACACCCGCGAACAGGTGCGGCTCGCGGCCGGTCGCCGGCCCGCTCCGGACGTGCCTGTGGTCGAGTTCGTGGAATGCGCCACCCAGGCAGCGGTGCTGCGGGAGCTGGACCAGGGCGGGATCGACGTCTGCGTACTCGACGGCGAGGCCGTGCCGATGGGCGGCATGGGCCTGTGCCGGCAGATCAAGGACGAGGTCTTCAACTGCCCGCCGGTGCTTGTGCTCATCGGACGGCCGCAGGACGCGTGGCTGGCCACGTGGAGCCGTGCAGACGCGGCTGTGACGCTTCCGGTGGATCCGGGGGAGTTCGCGGGCGCGTTGGCTTCTCTGTTGCGGCAGAAGAGGCTGCTGAGCGCCTAGGAGTTCGGGGCGCGAGGTGCTACGCCGACTGCGGGCCGGTCGCGGCTGGTCGCGCCCACGCGGCGGGGCCGCATAGCGATGCGGCCCCGCGCCCCTCGGGTCTGCTGCTCCTAGGCAGGTTTCATACGTCCTGCGGCCTCAGCCTGGCCCGGTCCGCCGCCGTCGGGCCCTCCGGTGTACCGCCCACCAGGGCGCTGCCCGTGCGCCAGTTCTTCCAGGCGAGGTTCCAGTCGCCGAAGCCGTTGCCGAAGGTCTCCATCTCGTGGCCGTACGAGTTGACGACCTGGACGACGTCACCCTCGTGGATGGTGTCGTAGAACCACTCGGCGTTGCTGGTGCTCATGCCGGTGCAGCCGTGGCTGACGTTCGCGTAGCCCTGGGAGCCCACGGACCAGGGGGCGGCGTGGACGTACTCGCCGCTCCAGGTGACGCGGGTGGCGTAGTAGACGGGCAGGTCGTACGAGTCCGAGGTGCCCTCGGCGATGCCGACGGTGGTACCGCGCATCCGTACGAAGTACTCCTTGCCCAGTACGACCTTGACGCCGTTGCGGGTCTCGAAGCCGGGCTTGCCGGTGGTGACGGGGATCTGGTTGATCTCCGCGCCGTTCTTGTAGACCTTCATCGAGTGCGCCGAGGCGTCCGTGACGGCGATGATGCTGTCGCCCGTGGTGAGCTTGAGGGACGCGGCCTTGCCGCCCCACAGACGGTCGCCGACCTTGATGCCCTCCAGGTTGCTGTGCACCTGGATGGTGGCGTGGGCGGGCCAGTAGTCCTTGGGGCGGAAGTGGAGTTCCTTGTCGTTCACCCAGTGCCAGGCGCCCTCCACGGCGGGGGTGGAGTCCACCTTGAGGGCCCGTTCGACGACGGCCCGCTGGGCCTTGTCCTTGACGGGCATGCCGAGTTGGGCGGTGATGGGCTGGCCGACGCCGTACTGGCCCGCCTTGGGGCCGAAGGTGACGTCCACGCTCTTCTTGGTGGTGGGCTTGCCGGTGTCGAAGGTGAGGGTCTTGCGGCCGGGCGCTCCGTCGTCGTCCTCGGTGCTCACCCGCACCGTGTAGCGGGCGTTGGCGGCGAGCGGCTCGGTGCTGTGCCAGCGGCTGCCGTCGGCGGAGAGTTCGCCGGCCACGTAGCGGCCGGACGCGTCGACCGCCGTCACGTCCGTGAGACGCCCGTCGGAGCTCTCGGCGGTGACCTCCAGGGGCTTGTCCGGGTCCGCCTTCTTCCCGTCGGTGGACAGGCCGTTGAAGGCGATCTCCTCGGCCGCGTCGTAGGGCCGGGCGGAGAGCGGATTTCCGTCCGAGCCGCAAGCGGTGACGCCCGCGCAGAGGGCGATCACCAGCAGCGTGCAGCTGACGACGGTGCGGGGGCGGGGTGAGTGGCTCATGGCTTCACGCTAGGAAGCTTCGTCGGCACCGGCGCGTTGGGTAAGCCGGAAGAGGGACCCGATGTCCGGCAAACACAGGAGCCCGGACACTCCTGGCGGAGTATCCGGGCTCCCGGTCGTGCTGCGCGTGTTACTGGGTGCGGTTCTCACCGCGGTAGTACTCGAAGACCCAGCCCCACAGGCCGATCAGGATCAGCGGGGCGGAGAAGTACAGCAGCCACCAGCCGATCGCGACACCCAGGAAGGCCAGGGCACCGCCGACGGCGAGCGACAGCGGCTGCCAGCTGTGCGGGCTGAAGAAGCCCAGCTCGCCGGCGTCGTCCGCGACGTCCGCCTCCTTGTTGTCCATGGCACCCGCGTCGACCCGCCGGGCCGTGAAGCCCAGGTAGAAGCCGACCATGATGCACAGACCGAAGGCCAGGAAGAGGGCCGTCGTACCGGCCGGCTCCTTCGACCACACGCCATAGACGACCGCCATGGCGAGGACGAAGACGCTCAGCCACATGAAGAGCTTGCCCTGGATCTTCACTTACCGGCCTCCTTGCCGCCCGTGATGGCGCCGCCGCCGTGGCCGCCGTGCTCCAGCTGCTCGAGAGCGGTGATCTCAGGGTGGTGCAGGTCGAACGCAGGGGATTCGCTGCGGATCCGCGGCAGGGTGAGGAAGTTGTGCCGCGGCGGCGGGCAGGACGTCGCCCACTCGAGCGAGCGGCCGTAGCCCCACGGGTCGTCGACGCCGACCGGCTTGCCGTACTTGGCCGTCTTCCACACGTTGTAGAAGAACGGCAGGATCGACAGGCCGAGGACGAACGAGCTGATCGTCGAGATCGTGTTCAGGGCGGTGAAGCCGTCGGCGGCCAGGTAGTCCGCGTAACGACGCGGCATGCCCTCGGCACCCAGCCAGTGCTGGACCAGGAAGGTGCCGTGGAAGCCGACGAACAGCGTCCAGAAGGTGATCTTGCCGAGGCGCTCGTCGAGCATCTTGCCGGTGAACTTCGGCCACCAGAAGTGGAAGCCGGCGAACATCGCGAAGACGACGGTGCCGAAGACGACGTAGTGGAAGTGCGCCACCACGAAGTACGAGTCCGAGACGTGGAAGTCCATCGGCGGCGAGGCCAGGATGACGCCGGTCAGACCACCGAAGAGGAAGGTGATCAGGAAGCCGACCGCCCACAGCATCGGGGTCTCGAAACTCAACGACCCCTTCCACATCGTTCCGACCCAGTTGAAGAACTTCACGCCGGTTGGCACGGCGATGAGGAACGTCATGAAGGAGAAGAACGGGAGCAGCACACCGCCGGTGACGTACATGTGGTGCGCCCACACCGTCACGGACAGACCCGCGATCGCGATCGTCGCGGCGATCAGACCCATGTAGCCGAACATCGGCTTACGGGAGAAGACCGGGATGATCTCACTGACGATGCCGAAGAACGGTAGCGCGATGATGTACACCTCTGGATGGCCGAAGAACCAGAAGAGGTGTTGCCATAGCAAGGCTCCGCCGTTTGCCGCGTCGAAGACGTGGGCGCCGAATTTACGGTCTGCCTCCAGCGCGAACAGGGCCGCGGCCAGCACGGGGAAGGCGAGCAGGACCAGGACGGCGGTCAGCAGCACGTTCCACACGAAGATCGGCATGCGGAACATGGTCATGCCCGGAGCACGCATGCAGATGATCGTGGTGATGAAGTTGACCGCGCCGAGGATGGTGCCGAAGCCGGAGAAGGCCAGACCCATGATCCACATGTCGGCGCCGATGCCCGGGCTGCGGACCGCGTCCGACAGCGGGGAGTAGGCGAACCAGCCGAAGTCGGCCGCACCCTGCGGGGTGAGGAAGCCGCCGACCGCGATGAGCGAGCCGAACGCGTACAGCCAGTAGGCGAACATGTTCAGCCGCGGGAAGGCGACGTCCGGAGCGCCGATCTGCAGCGGCATGATCCAGTTCGTGAAGCCGGCGAACAGCGGCGTCGCGAACATCAGCAGCATGATCGTGCCGTGCATCGTGAACGCCTGGTTGAACTGCTCGTTCGACATGATCTGCAGACCCGGCCGGGCGAGCTCGGCGCGCATGAGCAGCGCCATCACGCCACCGATGCAGAAGAACGCGAACGACGTGACCAGATACAGCGTGCCGATCGTCTTGTGGTCAGTGGTGGTGAGCCACTTGATCACAACATTTCCGGGCTGCTTGCGCCGTACGGGCAGCTCATCCTCGTAATACGAGGCTTCAGCCGCCGCGGCGCCCTGAGGTTCGTTGACGATGCTCACAGGTTGTTCGTCTCCCGGTTCTTCTCGTGGCTCGTCTGCGCGATGCCGGCGGGAACGTAACCGGTCTGCCCCTTCTTGGCGAGGTCCTTGAGGTGCTGCTGGTAACGCTCAGGGGAGACGACCTTCACGTTGAACAGCATCCGGGAGTGGTCGACGCCGCACAGCTCGGCGCACTTGCCCAGGAAGGTGCCCTCCTTGTTGGGGGTCACCTGGAAGGAGTTCGTGTGGCCCGGGATGACGTCCATCTTCATCAGGAACGGCACCACCCAGAAGGAGTGGATGACGTCACGCGAGGTGAGGACGAAGCGGACGGTCTCGCCCTTGGGGAGCCACAGCGTCGGACCGGGGTTGTTGGTCTGCGGGTTACGCGTACCGGGCGTACCGACGTCGTAGACACCGCCGGCGTTCGCCGGGAAGGCGTCCTTGAACCGGTCCGGAATGGCGGCCAGGTTCTTGTCGGTCTTCGCGTCACCGGTGGAACCGTCGACGTTCTCGATGTAGTTGAAGCCCCAGCTCCACTGGTAACCGACAACGTTGACCGTGACGTCGGGCTTCTTGTCGAGGCTGAGGAGCTTCGACTCGTCGCGGGCGGTGAAGTAGAACAGCACCGAGACGATGATGATCGGGACCACCGTGTACAGCGCCTCGATCGGCATGTTGTACCGGGTCTGCGGAGGAACCTCGACCTTGGTGCGGCTACGCCGGTGGAAGATGGTCGCCCACAGGATCAGGCCCCAGACCAGCACGCCGGTGGCGAGCGCGGCCGCCCACGAGCCCTGCCAGAGGGAGAGGATCCGCGGAGCCTCTTCTGTGACCGGGGTGGGCATGCCAAGGCGGGGGAAGTCCTTGTATGTGCAACCGGTGGCGGTCGACAGGACCAAGCCCGCGGTCATTGCCTGCAGCAGCTTCCGCCGCATCGGGCGCCGCGGCGAGCGGTCGGAGCCGTTGGGACTCACGTAGCGCCTTCCCGAGAGTCTCGCCCGCGCTGTTCGGCTGCGGCCTTCTCGCTGGTCGGTCGCCGCCCTGCGTCGGGCAGGGGTTTGGATGTTTATGCGGACCAAACCCTACTGGACGCGTTTTGGGGTCGCGCGGGGAGGGTGGCCAACGCGCCGCCCGGTCAGCCGAAGGGGGTGAGTTGCCCGGCTCCGGGCTACTTCTGACGGAGGGTTCGGCGTCCCGGTGGCCCGGGGACTCTCGTATGGCGGCCGCGGGCCGACGGGGCCGATCCCGCCCACGCTGTGAAGCCGCGCAATGTCACAGCCCCGCGCCCCGTCGGGGGGGCTTAGCGTTGCGGTGTGTCCTACTTCGATGCCGCATCCGCCGCTCCCCTCCATCCCGTTGCCCGCCAGGCCCTGCAGGCCTCGCTCGACGAGGGGTGGGCCGATCCCGCGCGGCTGTACCGCGAGGGACGCCGGGCCCGGTTGTTGCTGGACGCGGCGCGCGAGGCGGCGGCCGAGGCGGTGGGGTGCCGGGCGGACGAGCTGGTGTTCACGGCCTCCGGGACGCGGGCGGTGCACTCGGGGATCGCGGGTGCGCTGGCGGGCCGACGGCGCGCCGGAGACCACCTGATCGTGTCAGCGGTCGAACACTCTTCGGTACTCCATTCGGCCGAGGTGCACGAGGCTGCGGGTGGGTCGGTGACCCGGGTGCCGGTGCTGCGCACGGGCGCGGTGACCGCGCAGACGTACGGCGAAGCCCTGCGCCCGGACACCGCGCTGGCCTGCCTGCAGTCGGCCAACCACGAGGTGGGGACCGAGCAGCCGGTGGCAGCTGTGGCCGAGCTGTGCCGCGAGGCGGGTGTCCCCCTCCTGGTGGATGCCGCGCAGTCGCTGGGCTGGGGCCGGGTGCCGGGCGACTGGTCGGTGTTGACGGCGAGTGCCCACAAATGGGGTGGACCGTCCGGGGTCGGGCTGCTCGTGGTCCGCAAGGGTGTGCGGTTCGCGTCCCAAGGGCCGGTGGACGAGCGCGAGTCGGGGCGGGCGGCCGGCTTCGAGAACATCCCGGCGATCGTGGCGGCGGCGGCCTCGCTGCGGGCGGTGCGGGCCGAGGCCGAACAGGAGGCGGTACGGCTGCGGGAGCTGACGGACCGGATCCGGACGCGGGTGCCGTCGGTCGTACCGGATGTGGAGGTGGTCGGCGATGCGGTGCGGCGCCTGCCGGGGGTCGTCACGTTCTCGTGTCTCTATGTCGACGGGGAGACCCTGCTGCACGAGTTGGACCGGGAGGGCTTCTCCGTCTCGTCCGGATCGTCCTGTACGAGCAGCACGCTGACGCCGAGCCATGTGCTCAAGGCGATGGGGGTGCTGAGTGAGGGGAACGTCCGGGTGTCGCTGCCGCTCGGTACGCCCGCGGAGGAGGTCGAGCGGTTCCTGTCGGTGCTGCCGGGGACGGTGGCCGCGGTGCGCGAGAAGCTCGGCGCACCGACACCCGCGGCGGTCGTGCACGAGGACGCCCTGGTGGTCGACTCGTTGGGCAAGCTCTGCCCGATTCCGGTGATCGAGCTGGCTAAGGTCATCGGCGACGTGCCGGTGGGCGGCACGGTCCGGGTCCTCTCCGACGACGAGGCGGCCCGGCTCGACATCCCGGCGTGGTGCGAGATGCGGGGGCAGGAGTACGTGGGTGAGGAACCGGCGGACCGCGGTGCGGCTTACGTGGTCCGCCGGTTGTCGTGACCGTGCCGAGGCCATGACCAGGCCGTAGCCAGGCCATGACCAGGCCGTAGCCAGGCCATGGGCTAGGCCATTGGCTAGGCCAGGTGCTCCTTGACCTCGCCGGCGGCCTCGTCGCCGTACGCCTTGGTGAAGCGCTCCATGAAGTGGCCGCGGCGCAGCTGGTACTCCTGGGTGCCCACCGTCTCGATGACGAGCGTGGCGAGCATGCAGCCGACCTGGGCGGCGCGTTCCAGGGAGACGCCCCAGGCCAGGCCGGAGAGGAAGCCGGCGCGGAAGGCGTCGCCGACGCCGGTGGGGTCGGCCTTGCGCTCCTCGTCGGGGCAGCCGACCTCGATCGGGTCCTCGCCGACCCGCTCGATGCGCACGCCGCGCGAGCCGAGGGTGGTGACGCGGTGACCGACCTTGGCGAGGATCTCCTCGTCCGTCCAGCCGGTCTTGGACTCGATGAGGCCCTTCTCGTACTCGTTCGAGAAGAGGTACGTGGCGCCCTCCAGCAGTATCCGGATCTCGTCGCCGTTCATCCGGGCGATCTGCTGGGAGAAGTCGGCGGCGAACGGGATGGACCGGGAGCGGCACTCCTCGGTGTGGCGGAGCATCGCCTCGGGGTCGTCGGCACCGATCAGGACCAGGTCGAGGCCGCTGACGCGGTCGGCGACGGTCTTCAGCTCGATGAGGCGGGCCTCGCTCATCGCGCCGGTGTAGAAGGAGCCGATCTGGTTGTGGTCGGCGTCGGTGGTGCACACGAAGCGGGCGGTGTGCAGCGTCTCGGAGATGCGCACCGAGTCGGTGTCGACGCCGTGCCGGTCCAGCCAGGCGCGGTAGTCCTCGAAGTCGGAGCCCGCGGCGCCGACCAGGATCGGCTCCGTACCGAGCTGTCCCATGCCGAAGGCGATGTTCGCGCCGACACCCCCACGGCGTACGTCGAGGTTGTCGACCAGGAAGGAGAGCGAGACCGTGTGCAGCTGGTCCGCGACGAGCTGGTCGGCGAAGCGGCCGGGGAAGGTCATGAGGTGGTCGGTGGCGATGGAGCCGGTGACTGCGATGCGCACGGCGTGGACTCTCCTGGGGGGAGGGGCATTGACAGTTCACGCTACCCGGTCCGGGGGTACCGTTGAAGCAGCCGAAACTACCCAATAGTAGATCTTTCTCCTCGGGCTCCCCCACGCATACGGTGCCGTCATGACGAACCTGAAGAGCTGTGCCCCCGCCCCGGCCGACCTCGAGGGCGACCTCGCGTCGCTGCGCGGTGACTGCGCCCGGATGGCTCCGCACTGGGCGGCCCCCGACCGGACCACTCCCCGTCCGGTGTCCCCGTCACTCATCCACGGCGTGACCGTGCCGTCGAAGTCGGCGCGGCTGCTGGACGCGATGTCGGACTACGGGGACTGAGCGGCGCCCGGATCCGCCCTCGGCTCGTTCCAGGGAACCGTGCGCTCCCCCGCTGCGTCCCATCGCTGTCCCCCGTATAGGGGATGCGGGATACGACCCTCCAGCAGGCCGTTTTGACAGGGCCGGGTCAGGGTTGGTTACAGGGACAGCAGCTGAAGGAGCGATGCGGTGAACACCGAGCGACCCGACAACGACGACGCCGCACGCGAGCCGGGCGCCAACGACGACGACGCCGCACGCGAGCCGGGCACCGCTGAGACCGCCGGTGAGGAGGAGGTCGGGGCCGAGGAGGTCGGGGCCGAGGAGGTCGGGGCCGAGGAGGTCGGGGCCGAGGAGGGCCGCGAGGAGGTCGGTGGCGCGGAGGGCGACGCCGAGATCCGCGCCGACGAGGGCCGCCAAGAGGCCCGTGCCGAGGAGGGCAACGCCGCCGTCCACCCCGCCGAGGACCCCGAAGAGGCCCACGCCGAGGCCCGCGCCGAGGAGGGCCACGCCGAGCAGGGTCCCGTAAAGGCCCACCCCGACGAGGATCACGCCGGGCGTCCGGCGTCCCGGCGGCGGTCCCCCCTGGTCGTCGCCTCGGTCGCCGCCGCCGTGCTGCTCGTCGGGGGCGGCGGTGCGTACCTCGCCGCGAGCACGTCCGGCGGCTCCGGCGGCCGTACGGACTCGAGGGCGCCCGCCGGCGACGGCACCCCCGCACCGCTGGCCCTCGACGGTTACTCCGAGGGCGGTACGGGCAGCGGCGGCACCGGCGACACGAACGGCATAGCGCCGGGCGAGCCGAATCCGTACGGCGTGACGTACCAGGCCGCGGGCACGCTGCCCGACGGTCCCGGCTCGGCGCCGGTGTACTGGGCGAAGGGCGAGGTCACCAAGGACGAGGTGGCCCGCCTGGCCGAGGCGCTCGGCGTCGACGGGACGCCGGTGGCGCGGGGAGAGGTCTGGAAGGTCGGGACGGGCAAGGACGGCGCGGGCCCGAGCCTCCAGGTGAGCAAGGAGGCGCCGGGGACCTGGACCTTCAGCCGTTACGCGCCCGGCACGGACAACTGCAAGAGCATCACCGTCTGCACACAGGACCCCGGGGCCCCGGCCGCCGACCCGGTGAGCGAGGCGGCCGCGAAGAAGGCGGCCGCGCCGATCCTCAAGGCGCTGGACCAGGACGACGCGAAGATCGACGCGAGCCAGGTCATGGGCGCCCAGCGGGTGGTGAACGCCGACCCGGTGGTCGGCGGGCTGCCCACGTACGGCCTGACGACCGGGCTGACCGTGAGCGCGCAGGGCGAGGTGGTCGGCGGCAACGGCCAGGTGAAGACGCCAGTGAAGGGGGACACGTATCCCGTGCTGAGCGCGCGGAAGACGCTGGACCTGATGAACGCGGCGCCCGGGACCGAGCACCGCATGGGCATCGGCGGCTGCGCCAGCCCCGTACCGCTGAAGGACCGGCTGGAGCAGCCGTGCGGGTCGTCGACCGGGTCGCCCGGTGCCGGGCGGCAGACGATCACCATCGAGGACGCGGTGCTCGGGCTGGCGGTGCGCGGGGCGAACGGGCGGCAGGCCCTGGTGCCGACCTGGCTGTTCGAGGCACGGGGGTCGGGCGCGCAGGACGACTTCACGGTGCCGTATCCGGCGGTGGACCCGAAGTACCTGACCCCGGCGGCGTCGGCCACCCCGTCCGCGCCGACCGCGGCGCCGACGTCGTACGACGTGAAGGTGGACGGCTACACGGCCGACGGCAAGGAGCTCACGGTGAGCTACACGGGCGGGGTGTGCGCCGACTACAAGGTGGCGGCGGTCGAGAGCTCGGACAAGGTGACGGTGACGGTGACCGCGAAGCCGTGGCCGAACAAGATCTGCATCAAGATCGCCGAGATCTTCCACCAGACGGTGCTGTTGGACGAGCCGCTGGGCGGACGGAAGGTCGTGGGGTCGGACGGCAAGGCGATCCCGCTGGAGAAGGCGGGGGCACGGCTGCCGGGGGCGTCGACGCAGCCGCAGTAGTGGTTGCGTGACGCGGACTGCGGATACGAGAAAGCGGCGGCCCCGCCGGAGGGGGCCGCCGCTTTCTCGTTGCTCAGACTTGGCTGAGGTCGCCAAGTGACTTAGCTGAAGGAGTCACCGCAGGCGCAGGATCCCGTCGCGTTCGGGTTGTCGATCGTGAAGCCCTGCTTCTCGATCGTGTCCACGAAGTCGATGGACGCGCCGCCCAGGTACGGAGCGCTCATGCGGTCGGTGACGACCTTGACGCCGCCGAAGTCCTTGACGACGTCACCGTCGAGGGAACGCTCGTCGAAGAACAGCTGGTAGCGCAGGCCGGAGCAGCCGCCGGGCTGAACGGCGACGCGCAGGGCGAGGTCCTCGCGGCCTTCCTGGTCGAGCAGGGCCTTGACCTTGGACGCGGCGGCGTCGGTCAGGATGATGCCGTCGGTGACGGTGGTGGTCTCGTCCGATACGGACATCTACATCTCTCCCGGGTTGTACGGAGACTGCTTGCCGACGGTTGCAACCGGCGGGGCCGCGGATTCATTCCGGGCCGGGCGCGTGTCTTTCGGGTTCCTTCGGTTCCTTCTGTTTCCTTCGGATCCCACTTCATGCTCGCACACGTGGCGGAAAGCGGAAAACAGCTGACCGGGATTCATGTCACACCGACACTATGGCCATCGTCAAAGTGACGTGAAGCGGTTATGATAGATAGCGTCATTTCGACGAAAAGTAGCGCCGGCCCGATGTCCGAGCCGGCGAGCCGCAGAACAGAAAGGGTGCGTGTCGTGACCACCGCCCAGACCCAGGAGCTCGACGTACAGCCGACGCCCCTCGCCCTGCTGCTCCTCGGCCGTGAGGCCGACCCGAAGAGCGAGCGCGGCGTCGAGTGTCCCGGCGACCTCCCCTCGCCGTCCGACCCGGACCTGGTCGAGCGCGCCCGCGCGGCCAAGGAAAAGCTCGGCGACAAGGTCTTCGTGCTCGGCCACCACTACCAGCGCGACGAGGTCATCCAGTTCGCGGACGTCACGGGCGACTCCTTCAAGCTGGCCCGGGACGCGGCCGCCCGCCCGGAGGCCGAGTACATCGTGTTCTGCGGTGTGCACTTCATGGCGGAGTCCGCGGACATCCTGACCGGCGACGACCAGAAGGTCGTCCTCCCCGACCTCGCCGCCGGCTGCTCCATGGCCGACATGGCGACCGCCGAGCAGGTCGCCGAGTGCTGGGACGTGCTGACCGAGGCCGGCATCGCCGAGCAGGTCGTCCCGGTCTCGTACATGAACTCGTCCGCGGACATCAAGGCGTTCACGGGCAAGCACGGGGGCACGATCTGCACTTCGTCGAACGCCAAGAGGGCGCTGGACTGGGCGTTCGAGCAGGGCGAGAAGGTTCTCTTCCTTCCCGACCAGCACCTCGGCCGCAACACCGCGGTCCGCGACATGGGCATGTCGCTGGAGGACTGCGTGCTCTACAACCCGCACAAGCCGAACGGCGGCCTGACGGCGGAGCAGCTGCGTGACGCGAAGATGATCCTGTGGCGCGGCCACTGCTCGGTCCACGGCCGTTTCTCGCTGGACTCGGTGAACGACGTGCGCGAGCGCATCCCGGGCGTGAACGTCCTGGTCCACCCCGAGTGCAAGCACGAGGTCGTGGCCGCGGCGGACTACGTCGGTTCGACCGAGTACATCATCAAGGCGCTGGAGGCCGCCCCGGCCGGCTCCAAGTGGGCCATCGGCACGGAACTGAACCTGGTCCGCCGCCTGGCGAACCGTTTCGCACCCGAGGGCAAGGAGATCGTCTTCCTCGACAAGACGGTCTGCTTCTGCTCGACCATGAACCGCATCGACCTCCCCCACCTGGTGTGGACCCTGGAGTCCCTGGCCGAGGGCAACCTCGTCAACCGCATCGAGGTCGACAAGGAGACCGAGGCGTTCGCGAAGCTGGCGCTGGAGCGGATGCTGGCGCTGCCGTAGGGCCCAGATTTCCAGGAGATACCAAGATGCCCCTTCCTTCCGGAGGGGCATCTTGGTGTTGGCTTGTCACTACCGTTCTGCGTACGAGTGGCGGGGCCAGTTCGACAACGCCTCCCTCAACGCGCTGCACGCCGACGGCTTCGGCCACCGGGTCGCTCAGACCCGTCAACGTTGTCTGGGACGGCGGAGCTCATGCCTTCATCCTGGACACGGTGGTCGCCCCCGATTGCCGAGCGAGAGGGGTCGGCGCCGCCCTTGTCGCCGCTGCCGCCGAAGAAGCCCGTGTCGCAAAGTGCGAGTGGCTTCACGTCGACTTCGAAGAGCATCTGCGTTCGTTCTACTTCGATGCCTGTGGCTTCAAGGAGACGGCAGCCGGGCTGATCGCCCTGTAACGCGTGGCCAAAGCCCTCGTCGCGACTCCTGACCACCCCAGATCAGTCGTCACGGAGCGGGTCCGGCCAACGGTGCCCCCGACTCCCCGCGATCCGCAACGCGTCCGCCAACGCCTCGGCCATGCGAACCCCCGCGAACCGCAACTCCCGTCTGCGCGCCTCCGGTTCGTCGAGCAGCGCCCGCGCGGCGAACAGGACCGACTCGGCGGAGTCGAGCAGATCCGCCTCCACCTCGTCCGCCAGCCGTGACAGCCGGCTGTTCGGATCATCCGTGCTGAGGTAGCACGGCAGCCCCTCCGGCGTGGTCCACGGAAGTAACCGGAGGGCAGTACCCGTACCGTCGCGCAGCATCTGACGCCTCTCTCTTCGAAACAGCCCCTCGGGCGGACTCGAACCCGCATGATTACTGTGTGCGACGCAATCATCGCTCCGCGCACACGACCCTCGACAAGGACGACGCGTCCCGACATCAGGAGCGGGACAACAGAGAGGCGAGACAATGACGTTCAGGCCGCAGACGCTGACCCCGTACCTGTCAGCCCGCCACTACTTCGGCGCCGAGCAACGCCGACACCGCGAGACCGCGGGACTGTCACTCGTACAGCTCGCCGGCATCGTGAACTCCAGCAAGAGCACGCTCGCCCGCATCGAAACGGCCGAGTTGATGCCACCGCCGGACCTCCCGGACCGGCTCGACGCCGCGTTCGGCACGGACAAGCACTTCCACGGGCTGTACGAACTGGCCAAACGCGAGGCCCACCCGGACCAGTACCGCCGCTTCATGGACTTCGAGGCGCAGGCGGAGGTCATCGAGAACTACGAACCGCAGGTCATCCCAGGGCTGTTGCAGATCAAGGAGTACGCCGACGCTCAGCTCAGCCTCCAGGAGGAGCTGGCCCGGGAGAAAGTGGAGGAACTCGTCAACGCCCGTATGTCCCGCCAGGAGCGGCTGCATGCGGCCCAGCCCCCGCTCCGCTGGGCGATCATCGACGAGGCGGTCCTCCGGCGGCCGTTCGGCGGCAGGGAGTGCATGCACAAACAACTGGCCTCGCTGCTCGGCCAGGTGGATACTCCGGACAGCAAGGTCCAGGTGATGCCCTTCAGTGCCGGTCCGCACTACCTGATGGGCGCCTCGCTGACCCTGCTGACCCTTCCCAACGGCTCCACCATGGCCTACGAAGAGGGCATCGAGGTCGGCCACCTCTACGAGGACCGGGACTCGGCGAAGAAATGGCGACGGCGGTACGAAGTGCTCCGCGCCAACGCCCTCTCGCCGACCGCCTCGGCGGAGCTGATCCGACAGGCGATGGAGGACTACAAGCCATGCGACACACCCCCGAGCTGAACTCGGCCCATTGGCGCCGGAGCAGCTACAGCAATGCCAACGGGGGTAATTGCGTCGAGATCACCGAGGACTTCCCCGGCGTCGTCCCCGTCCGCGACAGCAAGAACCCTCACGGCCCCGTACTCGTCGTCCCCGCCTCCGCCTGGGACGCTTTCGTCCACTCCCTGAAGGCATAAAAGCAAGGACGGCCGGGCCTCCTTCGAGACCCGGCCGTCACGCTGTCACACCCCTACCGGCTCCGGCACCTCCACCTTCGCCTCCCGCTTGGCCGCCCGCTTCTTCGCCCGGCGCTCCTTGCGGAGCTCCAGCATCGCGTACAGCGTCGGGACCAGCAGCAGCGTCAGCAACGTGGACGTGATCAGACCGCCGATCACCACCACCGCCAGCGGCTGCGCGATGAAGCCACCCTCGCCCGTGACGCCCAGCGCCATCGGCAGCAGCGCGAAGATCGTCGCCAACGCCGTCATCAGGATCGGGCGGAGACGGTGGCGGCCACCCTCCACCACGGCCTCGACGACGCCGTAACCCTGTCGCCTGTACTGGTTGATCAGGTCGATCAGGACAATCGCGTTCGTCACCACGATGCCGATCAGCATCAGCATGCCGATCATCGCGGGGACGCCCATCGGGGTACCGGTCGCCAGGAGGAGACCGATCGCGCCCGTTGCCGCGAAGGGGATGGAGACCAGCAGGATCAGAGGCTGGGCCAGCGAGCGGAACGTCGCCACCAGCAGCATGAAGACGATCGCGATGGCCGCCAGCATCGCCAGGGCAAGGTTCTTGAACGCGTCGTCCTGGTTCTGGGAGACGCCGCCGATCTCCGCCGTCGCGCCCGCCGGGAGCTTCAGGGAGTCGAGCTTCGAGGTGAGGTCTGCGCTCACCGCGCCCGTGTTGTCGCCGGTCGGCTTCGCGGTGATGGTCGCCGCTCGCTGGCCGTCGATACGGGTCATCGAGACCGGACCGTCCACCAGCTTCACCGTCGCGATGTCGCCCAGCTTCACCGCGCCCAGGCGCAGTTCCTGAAGCTGCTTCAGGGTCTGGGCCGGCTTGGCCGACTTGATGACCACGTCGCGCTCGGTGTCGTCGACGATCGCCTTCGCGGCCGTCGTACCCCGTACCGCCTGAGCCACCGCCGCGCCCAGCGTCTGGTCGTTGAAGCCCGCCGTCGCGGCCTTCGGGTTCGCCTTGACCGAGATGCGCGGCACGCTCTGCGCCAAATCGCTGGTGACGTCCGTGACATCGTCCAGACCGGCCACCGCGTCGCGGACCTCTCCCGCCGCCTTGCGCAGCACGTCCGCGTCGGCCGCCTTGACGACCACACTCAGGTCCTGGTTGCCGAAGCCGTCACCGGCGGCGACCGTGGTCGTGCCGATGCCCTTCAGGGCCTTCAGACCGTCCTCGATGCGGTTCTGCACGTCGTCGTACGACGCCGAGTCGTCCAACATGACCTGGTACGACGCCTGGTTGGTGTCGGTGCTGCCGCCGAAGGCCGCCATGAAGCCGGACGAGCCGACGGTGACCTGGTAGTCCTTGACGCCCTTCACCCCGGCGAGCAGCTTCTCGACCTTCTGCGCCTGCTCGTCGGTCGCCGTCAGGCTCGTGCCCGGCGCCAATTCCTGCTTGACGGTGAGGACTTCCTGGTCGCCCTGGTCGAAGAAGTTCGTCTTCAGGAGCGGGGCCATGGCGAAGGTGCCGATCAGGACCACCACCGCTATCGCCACGCTGGTCAGGCGGCGGCGGGTCGCGAAGCGCAGGACGGGGACGTAGACGCGCTGGAGGCGGCTGCTCGCCTCCTTCTCCTCCGCCTTGCGGCGGGCTTCCGCCGCGTCCGCCGGGGTGCCCTTGGGGGCGCGCAGGAACCAGTACGACAGGACCGGGACGACCGTCAGCGAGACGAGGAGGGAGGCCAGCAGGGCCGCCGTCACCGTGATGCTGAACGAGCCGAACAGTGCGCCCACCATGCCGCCGACCAGGCCGATCGGGAGGAAGACCGCGACCGTGGTCAGGGTCGAGGAGGTGACCGCGCCGGCCACCTCGCGGACCGCGTTCAGGATCGCGGCCTGGCGCTCCTCGCCGTAGCCGAGGTGGCGTTTGATGTTCTCCAGGACGACGATCGAGTCGTCCACCACCCGGCCGATCGCGATCGTCAGCGCGCCGAGCGTCAGCATGTTCAGGGAGAGGTCCCTGGTCCACAGGACGATCAGGGCCAGCACCACGGACAGCGGGATGCTCACCGCCGTCACCAGCGTCGAGCGGACCGACGCCAGGAAGACCAGGATGACGAGGACCGCGAAGAGCAGGCCCAGCCCGCCCTCCGTGGTCAGGCCCTTGATGGACTTCGACACGGCGGGGCCCTGGTCGCTGACGACGGTGATCGTCGCGCCGGAGCCCAGGTCCTTGCGCATGTCCGGCAGCTTGTCGTCGACGGCGTTCGAGATGGCGACCGCGCTGCCGTCGTGGTCCATGGTGACCATCACGGCGAGGCTCGGCCTGCCGTTCGTGCGGGTGATGGAATCGGCCGGGGCCTCCTGCTGCTTCACCGTCGCCACGTCGGCAAGACTGACCGGGCGCTTCCCGCCCGTCACCATCAGGTCCTCGATCTGCTTCAGCGAGGTGAAGCCGCCGCCGACCTGGACGGTGCGGTTCTTGCCGGACTCGTCGAAGGAACCGGCCGGGACGGTCGCGCCGCCCGCCTGGAGGGCCTGGGCCAGGGCGGCCGTGGTCAGACCCGCCTTCGCCAGCTTCGCGTCGTCGGGGGTGACGGTGACCTGGAGGTCGCGTACGCCGTTGACGGTGACCTGGCCGACGCCGTCGATGTCCTTCAGGTCCGGTACGACCGTCCGGTCGAGCTGGTCGGCCAGGGCCTGCTGGTCCTGGCCGGAGGTGACGGCGAGGACGACGGTCGGCATGTCGTCCGTCGAACCGGCGACGACCTGCGGGTCCACGTCGTCCGGGAGCTGGGCCCGGGCCCGGTTGACGGCCTGCTGGACGTCGGCGACGAGCTGCTTGGAGTCGTTGCCGTAGTCGAAGGACGCCACGATCACGGCGTTGCCCTCGCCGGCCGTGGAGGTGACGCCGGAGATGCCGTCGACGGCGTCGAGGGTGTCCTCGATCGGCTCGACGACCTGCTTCTCGACGACGTCCGGGGACGCTCCCTGGTAGGGCGCCAGCACCGACACCATGGGCAGTTCGATGGTGGGGAGGAGTTGCTGCTTGAGCTGCGGGATCGCGATCGCGCCGAAGGCGATCGCGATGATGGACATCAGGCCTATCAGGGCCCGTTGCGCGAGGCTGAACCTGGACAGCCAGGACATGGATCGGGTCTCTCTTCTGGGAGCGGCAGAAGTCATGGAACGCACGCACATGCACATGTGAGCGCCCACTCCTACACCCTGCGCCATCGCCAGGGGGCGATCCCTAAGCCCCAGGTCCATTTCCTTATACGGCGCATACTCCCGGCGCAGTACGGCCGGGTTGAGGTCAGTCCACCCTCGGGCGTACCAGGCCGGACTCGTACGCGATCACGACGAGCTGGGCCCGGTCCCGGGCGCCGAGCTTGGCCATGGCCCGGTTGACGTGCGTCTTCACCGTGAGCGGGCTGACCTCGAGGCGTTCGGCGATCTCATCGTTGGAGTGGCCTCCGGCGACCTGGACGAGCACCTCGCGCTCGCGCACGGTGAGCGTCCCGAGCCGCTCGGAGCGGACCGGGTCGGCGGCCTCGTCCGCCGCGTCGCCCTGGGCGAGGAAGCGGGAGATCAGGCCCTTGGTGGCGGCCGGGGACAGCAGGGCCTCGCCGCCGGCCGCGACCCGGATGGCGTTGAGGAGTTCCTCCGGCTCGCTGCCCTTGCCCAGGAAACCGGAGGCGCCGGCGCGCAGCGACTGTACGACGTAGTCGTCGACCTCGAAGGTCGTCAGGATGACCACCCGGACCTGGTCCAGGGCCGGGTCGGCGCTGATCAGGCGGGTGGCCGCGAGGCCGTCCGTGCCGGGCATGCGGATGTCCATCAGGACGACGTCGGCGCGTTCCTCCTTGGCCAGCCGGACCGCCTCCGCGCCGTCGGACGCCTCCCCCACCACCTCCATGTCGGGCTCGGAGTCGACGAGTACCCGGAAGGCGCTGCGGAGCAGCGCCTGGTCGTCGGCGAGCAGGACACGAATGGTCATACGGACTCCCCCGGCTCTCCCGCGGCGGCTGTGCGGGTCTTGACCGGCAGGATCGCATGGACGCGGAAGCCACCGCCGTACCGGGGACCGGTGGTGAGGGTGCCGCGCAGGGCGGTGACGCGCTCGCGCATGCCGAGCAGCCCGTGGCCGCCGCCGGAGTCGAGAGTGCCGCCCGCCCCGGACGGCACCGCGGCGGGGCGGCCGTTGTCGAGGACGGTGACCTCGATGTGCGGTCCCACGCGTACGACGCTGACCTCGGCCTTGGCTTCGGAGCCCGCGTGCTTCTGCACGTTGGTGAGGGCTTCCTGGATGACGCGGTAGGCGGCCAGGTCGACGGCGGCGGGGAGGGTGGTGTCCTGGTCGGCGCGGGCCACCTCGACCTGGAGGCCGGCGCTGCGGAAGGTGCCGGCGAGCTCGTCCAGGCGGTCGAGGCCGGGGGCGGGCTCGGTGGGGGCCTCTGGGTCGCCGGACTGGCGGAGCAGGCCGACGGTGGCGCGCAGTTCGTTGAGCGCGGAGCGGCTGGCCTCGCGTACGTGGGCGAGGGCTTCCTTGGCCTGGTCGGGGCGCTTGTCCATGACGTGGGCGGCGACTCCGGCCTGGACGTTGACCAGAGCGATGTGGTGGGCGACGACGTCGTGCAGGTCGCGGGCGATGCGCAGGCGTTCCTCGGCGACCCGGCGGCGGGCCTCCTCCTCGCGGGTGCGTTCGGCGCGGTCGGCGCGGTCGCGGATGGCCTGGACGACGGCGCGGCGGCTGCGGACGGCGTCCCCGGCGGTGGCGCCGATGCCGGTCCAGGCGAAGATGGCGAGGTTCTCCTGGGCGTACCAGGGGAGGGGGCCGGCGAGCATGGACGCGCCGGTCAGGACGGTCATGGTGAGCAGGCCCGCACGCAAGGTGGTGGGGCGGTCGGTGGCGGAGGCGACGGTGTAGAGGGCGATGACGGCGCACATCGCGACCGGGGCGCGGGGATCGCCGGTGACGCTCTCGACGAGGGCGAAGGTGCCGGTGAGGGCGAGGACCGTCATGGGGGCGCTGCGGCGGAAGACGAGGGCCACGGCACCGAGGGTGATCAGGACGAGGCTGAGGGGGTCCGGGGTGCGGAGGCTCCAGCTGACGCCGTTGTCACCGCGCGGCTCCACGAAGGAACCGGCCACCATGCAGACGAGCACGCCCGCCGCCAGCGCCGCGTCCAGCGCCAGGGGGTGCGCTTTCAGCCGGCAGCGGGCGCGTTCGAGGGTGCTCACGGTTGAACAGTACGGGGGAGTCGTCGGCGCCGGAACAGGTGTCGGCGTAACCCCCCGCACGGTCGACGTGACCCCGTAAGGGCCCCGGTACGGCACCCGTAAGGGCCCCGGCATGGCAGCTGTCAGCCCGGGATGAGGCCGTCGTTGCTCAGCAGGTCCCGGACTTCCTCCAAGGTCGAGTCCTCGGAGGGGAGGATGAGCTCCGACGGTTCCAGGGAGTCGTCCGGGAGGGGCTCGCCCAGGTCGCGGACCTTGGTGAGGAGTGCCTGGAGGGTGCGGCG
This sequence comes from Streptomyces sp. NPDC002088, assembly GCF_040296605.1. NCBI lineage: Bacteria > Bacillati > Actinomycetota > Actinomycetes > Kitasatosporales > Streptomycetaceae > Streptomyces > Streptomyces sp. NPDC002088. Next base: position 297,689 of record NZ_JBEOXO010000006.1, read on the forward strand.
GAAGCCGGGGCCGTCGCCCTTCTCCACCTCGGCCAGAAGCTCGTCGTCCAGTTTGTTCAGCTCGGTGAGGTGGCTGTCGGCCAGCCTCACCTGCCCCTCCCCCATGATCCGTACGATCATGTCGCCCTCCTCGGCGTGGGCCCCGGCTGCGGTCCGGTGATTGCTGCTGATTACTGCTTGTCGAAGCGCGGGGTGTCCTGCGGCTGCTGCTGGGACTGCGACTGGTCCGTGCCGCCCTCGATGGCCTGCTGGCCCGAGGACGTGCCGCCGGCCAGCTCCGCCTTCATGCGCTGCAGTTCCAGCTCTACATCCGTACCACCGGAGAGCCGGTCCAGCTCGGCCGTGAGGTCGTCCTTGGCCATGCCGGTGGGGTCGTCGAGGGCGCCCGAGGCCATCAGTTCGTCGAGGGCGCCGGCGCGGGCCTGGAGCTGGGCGGTCTTGTCCTCGGCGCGCTGGATGGCCAGGCCGACGTCGCCCATCTCCTCCGAGATGCCGGAGAAGGCCTCGCCGATCCGGGTCTGGGCCTGGGCCGCCGTGTAGGTCGCCTTGATCGTCTCCTTCTTCGTACGGAAGGCGTCGACCTTGGCCTGGAGGCGCTGGGCCGCCAGGGTGAGCTTCTCCTCCTCGCCCTGGAGCGTCGAGTGCTGCGTCTCGAGGTCCGTCACCTGCTGCTGCAGCGCGGCGCGGCGGGAGAGCGCCTCGCGGGCCAGGTCCTCACGGCCCAGCGCGAGCGCCTTGCGGCCCTGGTCCTCCAGCTTGGTCGACTGCTGCTGCAGCTGATTGAGCTGGAGTTCCAGGCGCTTGCGCGAGGTCGCCACGTCGGCGACGCCGCGGCGCACCTTCTGGAGCAGCTCCAGCTGCTTCTGGTACGAGTAATCGAGGGTCTCGCGCGGGTCCTCGGCCCGGTCAAGGGCCTTGTTCGCCTTCGCGCGGAAGATCATCCCCATACGCTTCATGACACCGCTCATGGGCTTCGCGCGCCCCCTTCTGACGGACTCCAGCTCCAGCGACTGCAACAGAACCCACAGTACGGGCCCTGCATCCATTACCGCACTGTTCGGGGACGGATGCGCTCATCCCCAAGGACGACTGCTGACGGCCCTGCTCCGGCGTGAGGAGTAGGTGGCCCCCGGGGTTGCCGACGGTGGCCTCCAGGGTGTTCGCCGGGTGAACCGCCTGCAACGTCCCCTCTGTCCCCTTACAGACGACTGGTGTTGCCGGATCGTTCCCGGCCGGGCTGGGGTCCATGCCCCCGCACCACGTACCCTTGGGTTTTGTGTTCCGTAGCCGTGCCAAGGAAGAGAAGGCCCCCGCCGACAAGGCGCAGGTGACCGACTCCAAGCAGACCCGTGACCCGCAGGCCCCGAAGGGCAGGCCCACTCCCAAGCGGAATGAGGCCCAGTCCCAGCGCCGCAGCGTCGCCAACACGTCGCTGACGCGCAAGGATGCCGCCAAGCGGCAGCGCGAGGAGCGCCGCCAAGCCATGGACCGGCAGCGCCAAGCGCTGGCCAGTGGCGACGAGCGGTACCTCCCGGCCCGTGACAAGGGCCCGGTCCGCAAGTTCGCGCGTGACTTCATCGACTCGCGCTTCAACATCGCGGAGTACTTCCTGCCGATGGCCGTGGTCATCCTCGTGCTGAGCATGGTGCGGGTGGGCTCGCTGCAGAGCATCGCGCTGCTGCTGTGGCTCGTCGTGATCGTGCTGATCGTGCTGGACTCGATCCTCTCGGGCTTCCGCCTGAAGAAGCGGCTGGCCGAGCGCTTCCCCGACCAGAACAGGCGGGGCGCGGTCGCCTATGCCCTGATGCGCTCTCTCCAGATGCGTCGGCTCCGGCTGCCGAAGCCGCAGGTCAAGCGCGGAGAGCGGCCCTGAGCACTACGTCTTTCTCCGGGGGCGCCGCCGATGCCTGGCTGAGCAAGCTGGGCGGGCTGCGGAACGTCGTACGGCAGGAGCTGGTGGCTCGGCAGCTCGATGAGCAGATAGCCGGGCGGTTTCCCGTCGGGCAGCGGCTGCGCGTGCTGGACGTCGGGATGGGCCAGGGCACGCAGGCGCTGCGGCTGGCCCGGGCCGGGCACCAGGTGACCGGGCTCGAACAGGACGCGAAGATGGTCGCGACCGCGCGGGAGACACTGGCGTCGGAGCCGGAGGGGATCCGCGACCGCATGCGGATCATCGAGGGCGACGGCCGGGACACCGGGGTGCACTTCCTGCCGGGCAGTTTCGACGTCGTGCTCTGCCACGGCGTCCTCATGTACGTCGAGGAGCCCGACCCGCTGGTGGCCGGGCTCGCGCGCATGCTCGCGCCGGGCGGCCTGCTGTCGCTGCTGGTGCGCAACGCGGACGCGCTCGCGATGCGGCCTGGCCTGTCCGGGGACTGGGCGGGAGCACTGGGCGCCTTCGACACCACGGCGTACCGCAACCGGCTCGGCCTCGATGTACGCGCGGACCGCCTCGCCACACTGACCGCCACACTCGCCGGCATCGGCGCACCCCTGCACGCCTGGTACGGAGTGCGGGTCTTCACGGACACCGCGGCGGACGGCGCCGAATCACCCGCCGACGTCGAGACGCTCCTGGCGGCCGAGGAACGGGCCGGGCGGACGGATCCGTATCGGGGCGTCGCGGCGCTGCTGCATCTGTGCGGGGTGCGGGGCTGAGTCCTCGGCGGGTGCCGGACTGAGTCCTTGCCGGGTGCGGGGCCGGCCTCGGTGGGTGTGCTCGTTCGGGCGAGCAGGGCAAGCCGGATATTCACTCCGAAGAGAGACTCGGGGCATGGACGCTTCTCTTGCGCGTGCCCGTCGGGTGGTCGCTCTCGTCTGCTTCGCCGTGCTGGTCTCCGGGTGTTCCGAGTCCGGTTCGCCGGGCAAGGAGGAGGACTCGACGAGGCAGACAGCCGCGGAGGCGGCCGCCGTGCCCAGGTCGGGCAGCGACCTGCAGAGCGACTACCAGAGGGTGATCAAGGACGTTCTGCCGTCGGTCGTGCAGATCCAGGCCAGAAGTGACCTGGGGTCGGGGGTCGTCTACGACGACAAGGGGCACATCGTCACCAATGCGCACGTGGTGGGGAACGAGAAGTCCTTCCAGGTGACGACCGCCAACAGCGAGGACCCGCTGACCGCGAGCCTCGTCTACTCGTACCCGGAGCAGGACCTCGCCGTCATCAAGCTCGACCAGGTGCCGGAGGGGCTGAAGGCCGCGACCCTGGGGGACTCCGCCAAGGTCGAGGTGGGGCAGATCGTGCTGGCCATGGGCTCGCCGCTCGGGCTGTCGTCCAGCGTGACCCAGGGCATCGTGTCCGCGACGGGGCGGACGGTCAGCGAGGGGCGGACGGGTGGGGGCACCGGAGCCACCATCGGCAACATGGTGCAGACCTCCGCGGCCATCAACCCCGGCAACAGCGGGGGCGCGCTCGTCAACCTCGACGGCCAGGTCATCGGCATCCCGACGCTCGCCGCCACCGACCCCGACATCGGGGGCGGTGCGGCGCCCGGGATCGGGTTCGCGATCCCCGCGTCGATGGTGCAGACGATCGCCGACCAGATCGTCAGGGACGGCAAGGTCACCGACTCGGGCCGGGCGGCGCTCGGCATCGTCGGCCGTACGGTCGTCGACGAGACCTACCAGGCCGCCGGGGTCGCGGTGGTGGAGGTGAAGACCGGCGGCGCCGCCGACAAGGCCGGCATCGAGCCCGGGGACATCATCACCAGGCTGGGCCGCGTGGCCGTCACGTCGATCACCTCACTGTCGGAGGCACTGGTGGCGGACCAGCCCGGCGACAGGACCACGGTGACGTTCACACGCAACGGCATCGAGAAGACGGTGGATGTGACGCTGGGCGAGCAGTGAGGCGGGCGAGGGCCGGCCGGCAGCCCTCGCCCCAGGGCTCAGGACTCCTCGGCGTGCAGGCTCATCGGCCCGTAGATCTCCGTCGAGTCCTCGAACAGCCGCACCTGGTCCGCGCCACCTTCGAGCAGGTCCTTCCAGACCTCCCCGATCCAGGACTCGGCGTCCCCCTGCGTCGTGAACTCCTCGGGCTGCACCGCGGGCTGGACCTCTGTCCCGTCGGCCTTCTCGAACCGCCACAGCCATGCCGCCATGTACGCCTCCCAGATGTGAGCACATGCAGAGCAGAAGCCGGATCTTGGTCCGGCTCCTGCCCTGAGCCTATGCGCTCCGCCGGTTGCGAGGTCAGAGGAGTGCGGGTTGTTCGCGGCTGCGGCTCATCCGCGGCCGGACGCGCCCACGCGGCCCGGCCGCACCTGGACGCGCGCTGTCTCCGGCGACACGGGAAAATCGGGTCCGTGGAACTGACTCTGCTCGGCACCGGTGCCCCCGCGGGACTCCCCCGCCCCGACTGTCCCTGCGCTGCCTGCGCGTACGCGCTCGGCGCGGATGCGCGGGCGGCCACCGCGCTGCTCGTGGACGGCACGCTGCTGCTGGACCTGACGCCCGGCGCGGTCTTCGCGGCGGCGCGTGCGGGGCTTTCGCTGGGCGGCGTACGGCAGGTGCTGCTGTCGCATCCGCACAACGGGCCCGCGCTGGAGGTGCCGGTGGGGCTGCCGCAGCCCGGGCGGGTGCCGGACGGGCGGGAGTTGGCGCTGCTGACGGGGCATCGGGTGCGGGCGGTGGCGATGGACGCGCCCGGCACGGGGTACGCGGTGACCGGGCCGGACGGGCTGCGGCTGCTGTATCTGCCGCCGGGGTGTGCGCCGGCGGGGCTGGAGGAGGGAAGCGAGCTGTCGGCGCCGTACAACATGGTGCTCAGCGATGTCGTGGGGCGGCCGGACGCGCTCGCGAAGCTGCGGGCGGTGGGGGCGGTGGGGGCGACGACCGACGTCGTGGCGGTCCACCTCGACCACGATGTGCCGCCGGGGCCCGAGTTGCGGCGGCGGCTCGCGGCGGCCGGAGCGCGGGCGGTGCCGGACGGGTCGACGCTGACCGTGGGGGTGTACGAGGACGTACCGGACGTACCGCGGCGGACGCTGGTGCTGGGCGGCGCGCGGTCCGGGAAGTCGGTGGAGGCCGAGCGCAGGCTGGAGGCCTTTCCCGACGTGCTGTACGTCGCCACGGGCGGTTCGCGCAGCGGCGACCAGGAGTGGGCGGAGCGGGTCTCGGCGCACCGGGAGCGGCGTCCGGGGTCGTGGCGGACGGTGGAGACGTGCGACCTGGTGCCACTGCTGGCGGAGGACGGGGCGCCGCTGCTGATCGACTGTCTGTCGCTGTGGCTGACGGACGCGATGGACTCGGTCGGGGCGTGGGACGACGCGGTGTGGGCGGACGGCGGTGAGCGGGCGCTGCGGAAGCGGGTGCGGGAGTTGACGGCGGCGGTGCGCGCCACCCGGCGGACCGTTGTCGCCGTGTCGAACGAGGTGGGGTCGGGGATCGTGCCGGCCACGGCGTCGGGGCGGCGGTACCGGGACGAACTCGGGCGGCTGAACGCGGCGTTCGCCGGTGAGTGTGAGCAGGTGCTGCTGGTGGTGGCGGGGCAGGCGCTGGTGCTGCGCGGATGAGCGCGAGCGTCGAGGCGGGGTTCAGTTCCTGCGGGCGATGACGCGGTACGTGTTCGCGAAGCGGGTGCGGCGGAGCAGCGGGGCCAGAGTGTGGTCGAGGGTTGCCGCCGCGGCGACGAGGGGGGTGCTCGTCCCGAGCAGGGCCGTGCGCAGTCGGCGCTGGAACTCGCCGGGCGGGACCGCTCTCCAGGGTGCGTCCGGCGTGGGGAGGGCCCGGGTCAGGGCCAGGGCCAGCGCGGCGGCCAGGTCGTGCGGGACGTGGGAGGCGCGGCGGTCGGTGGTGACGATCGTGCAGCCCTGGGACTCGAGTTCGGTGCGCAGGTTGGGCAGCGGGATCAGGTGGAGGTGGCGGGGCTGGCCGTACGGGAGCCACCACTTGCCCAGCAGGGTCGCGAACACGCAGCGCGGGTCGGGGAGTTCGAGCAGGAGGTGGCCGCCGGGGCGGAGGGCCGTGAGGGCGGCGCGGAGTTCCTCGCGGGGGTGGGGGATCTGTGGCAGGTGGTGGAGCATGCTCACCACGTCGTAGCGGGCGCGCAGCCGCGTGGTGATCTCCGGGATGCTCAGGTGGCCCACGTACGCCTCCTCGACGCGGCCGGCCTCCCTGGCCCGCGCCACCCGCGGCGTGGGATCCAGTCCGTCGAACGAGGTGTAGGGGAACACCTCGTTCGCGACCTCCGGGAAGTGGGCGTGGCCCGTCCCCACGTCGAGCCAGCTCTCCGGCTCGGGGAACCGCAGCATCGCGCGGGCGGTGGCGCGCAGGTGCCGGCGGCGGCCGCGAACCCCGAGGGCACGTTCCGCGAGGACGGCGACCTCCTCGGGGCGTCCTTCGTACAGGCCGCGGTGGTAAAAGGCCAGGCCTTCGGCGGTCAGACGGGGGTTCTGGAAGGCGTGCGCGCAGTCCCCGCACTTGTCGACGACGAACGTGCCCGGTTTCCCCTGGAGCAGGTCGGGGGCGCGCAGGCGGGTGCGCAGCCGGGTCGAGCCGCACCAGGGGCAGTCCTCGCGGCGCGGCTCGTGGAAGCGGTCGGTGCCCTGGGCGAGTTCGGCGGTGTAGAGGGCGCGGCGGTGCTCGGCCGGGTGGGGGACGGAACGCGAGGCGGGGTGCGGGACAGGGGGCGGGACGGGCTTCGAGGACATGTGCGGCTCCCGGTGAGGCGAGAGGGCGACGGCAGGGGCAGAATCGGAGGCTGGCCAATTCACCGCAAAGTGGAACGTATGGGATCGCGATCTTGGGTGCAACGACGTCGCGCCCACGGGGTGGCGATGTGACGCCGACACGTTCGATCAGTGCCGGTACTGTTCGGCGAATGAGCTCGCTTAATCTCGACGACTTCACCGATCTGATCGAGCGCCCCGACGGTGGGGTGCGCCGCGACGCCGAGGCGCGCCGGGAGCGCCAGATCGTGCCGCCCGGATCGCTGGGGCGCCTCGACGACCTGGGTGAGTGGCTGGCCGCGGCGCAGTCGGCCGTGCCGGTGCGCCCGGTCGAACAGCCGCGGGTCGTGCTCTTCGCCGGGGACCACGGGATCGCCGGACGCGGCGTCTCCGCACGGCCCGCGGGCAGTGCCGCGGAGCTGGTGCGCGAGGTACTGGAGGGCGGCCGGCCCGTCTCCGTGCTCGCCCGCCGGCTGGGGGTGCCCGTACGGGTGGTGGACATGGCCCTGGACTGTGAGCCGGACGCGCTGCCCGCGGACGTCGTACGGCATCGGGTACGGCGCGGCAGCGGGTCCATCGACGTCGAGGACGCGCTGACCCTGGAGGAGGCGGAGGCCGCGTTCCGGGCCGGCGTCGCGGTGGCCGACGAGGAGGCCGACTCCGGTACGGATCTGGTGGTGCTCGGCGATGTGAGCGTGGGCGGGACCACGGCGGCGGGGGTGCTGGTCGCCGCGCTGTGCGGGACCGACGCGTCCGTGGTGACCGGGCGGGGCGGGCTCGCGATCGACGACCTCGCGTGGATGCGCAAGTGCGCGGCGATCCGTGACGCGCTGCGGCGGGCCCGGCCGGTACTCGGGGACCAGTTGCGACTGCTGGCGACGGTGGGCGGCGCCGACCTCGCCGCGATGACCGGGTTCCTGCTGCAGAGCGCGGTGCGGAAGATGCCGGTGGTGCTGGACGGGGTCGTGGCGGCCGCGTGCGCGCTGGTGGGTCAGCGGGTCGCGTTCCGGGCGCCGGACTGGTGGCTGGCCGGGCACAGCAGCGGGGAGCCGGGCCAGGCGAAGGCGCTGGACCGGATGGCGCTGGAGCCGCTGCTGGATCAGGGGGTGACCGTCGGCGAAGGGGCGGGGGCCCTGCTGGCACTGCCCCTGGTGCAGGCCGCGGCGGCACTGGCGGCGGAGCTGCCGGAGAAGCCGGAGGCGAAGAAGGAGGAGCTGGAGGAGCAGGAGGAGGAGCCGGAGCAGCAGGAGGCCTAGCCAACAGAAAGGGCGGCGGCGAAAGAGCGGTTCACGGGAGGTACCCCCATATGATCGCCCTTCATGGGAGATGTCCGAATCGCGCCTGTCCGGGATCGCCGTAGTACCGGAGTCTCGCGGCGGGCTGCCGGCCTCGCCGTCTGGTACCTGCGGGCCGTCGCCTTCGTCAACTTCCTCAGCGCGGTGTGGGTCTCCCTGGGGCAGGACGTGCGGCGGCACAACCAGGAGAACTTCTTCACCCCGTACCTGCTGACGGCCGGGTTCGCCTCGGGTGTGTTCACCGCGTTCCTGGCCGTCACCATGCGGCGCCGCAAGCGGGCCGCATGGATCCTGAACCTCGGACTCAGCGGGCCGTTCCTGCTGCTGTTCGCCCTCGCGATGGCGTTCCCCGAGGTCCGGCAGTACGCGCAGAACTGGATCTCCCTGGGCCTCACCGCGGCCTTCGTCGGCGTGCTCCTCGTCGGGCGGCGCGAGTTCTACGCCAAGGGCGACCGCGCCAATCCCCGGCTCGCCGCCGTCGTCGGCGTCGGCGGGCTGCTGCTCTCCTCCCTGCTGGCCGCGCTGCTGGTGACCATCACCAACCAGGCGGCGGACGCGGGCCGTTCGACGTTCCCTGAGCGGTGGTGGTACGGGACGCTGCGGCTGGTCTCGGTCGCGGCCGACGAGTCCCGCTTCCCGGGGATCTCGACGCCCAACTGGGCCAACGTCGCCGTCAACGTACTCAGTACGGCACTGGTGCCGGCCGTGTTCTACGCCGCCTTCCGCTCCCGGCGCGCCGTCGACCCGCTCACCGAGGACGACGAGAAACGGCTGCGGGTGCTGCTCGAACAGCAGGGCGAGCGGGACTCACTGGGGTACTTCGCGCTGCGGCGGGAGAAAAGCGTCGTCTGGTCGCCGACGGGCAAGGCGGCGGTCGCCTACCGGGTCGTGGGCGGGGTGTCGCTGGCGTCCGGGGACCCGATCGGGGACCCGGAGGCGTGGCCGGGGGCCATCGAGCCGTGGCTCGCCGAGGCCCGGGTGCACGGGTGGATTCCGGCCGTGATGGGGGCGAGCGAGGAGGCCGGGACCGTGTACCGGCGGCACGGCCTTGACGCGCTCGAACTCGGGGACGAGGCGATCGTGGAGGTCGCCGAGTTCACGCTGGAGGGCCGGGCCATGCGGAGCGTGCGGCAGGCGTACAACCGGGTGAAGCGGGCGGGCTACGGCGTACGGATCCGGCGCCACGAGGACATCGGCGCGGACGAGATGGCCTACCTCGTCCGGCGCGCCGACGACTGGCGCGACGGGGCGACCGAGCGCGGGTTCAGCATGGCGCTGGGCCGGCTCGCGGACCCGGAGGACGGGCGGTGCGTGATGCTCGAGTGCACCGACGCGCAGGGGGAGTTGAAGGCGCTGCTCTCCTTCGTGCCGTGGGGGCCGCACGGGCTGTCTCTCGACCTCATGCGGCGGGACCGGGACTCCGACAACGGGCTGATGGAGTTCATGGTCATCGAGCTGCTGCGGCGGGCCCGCGAGATCAGGATCACGCAGGTCTCGCTCAATTTCGCCATGTTCCGTTCGGTCTTCGAACGTGGTGCGCGTCTCGGCGCCGGGCCGGTGCTGAGGCTGTGGCGGTCGCTGCTCAGCTTCTTCTCCCGCTGGTGGCAGATCGAGTCGCTGTACCGCGCCAACGCCAAGTACCGGCCCATCTGGGAGCCGCGGTTCCTGCTCTTCGAGAAGAGCGCGGATCTGCTGCGCATCGGCGTCGCGTCGGGGCGGGCGGAGGGGTTCCTGGAAGCGCCGGGACTGCCGAAGTGGCTGCACCGCAGGCACCTGGACACGCACAGATGAGACCACGGGGATGAGGAACACCGGATGAACAGGCTCGCCCGCTGGGCCCACGCCGAATGGGGCCTGCTGTACGTCACGGTGCGGGAGCCGCTGCTGAAGCGGCACTGGCGGGCGATCCCGATGAGCATCGGGGCGGTGTGCCTGACGACGGTCGCACAGGTCGTGCAGAACCAGTCCTGGGGTTACCGGTTCGTACAGAACATCGGTGCCGTGCGTGCCGAGGACCCGCTCTGGCCGGCCCTGCTCCGTACGCCCCTGTCGCTGTTCGTTCCGGCGCTCGACCTGCCGGTGTGGGGTGCGCTCGCGCAGCTCCTGCTCGTGTTCGGGATCGCGGAGATCTGTCTGGGCTGGTCGCGGACCCTGGTCATCGCGTACGCCGCCACCCTCGCCGGAACGCTCTACGCCCGCCTCGGCATCCGGCTCGGCCCCGACCACCCCCTGGGCCTGCCCGCCTCGGACGCCCACGTCGTGGACACCGGGCCGTCGGCGGCCGTGGTGGGGCTGGCGATCTTCCTGGGCTGGCGCTACGGCGCGTACGCGACCGCGGGTGCGGTGGCCCTCGCGATAATCATCGAGGTGCTCCTGAAGGAGAACCTGGCCGGCAAGGAGCACTTGGCGGCGCTCGCGGCGACGGTGCTGCTGTGCGGCGCCTCGGCACGACGACACCGCCCACGGGGCCGCGGACCGGGACTGTACCGACCGTCAGGCCTGGGCCGGGGCCCGGGGAAACGGGCCGGCACCGGCACCGGCCCGCCGCCCAACCCGCCCTGAGAAACCCCACCCCACCACCGAAACCCTCACCGCTCGCCAGGGCCCGGACCCGGGCCGGGAAGCCGGGTCGGCAGGGGGTCGGGTTTGCCGCCGATCCAGTCCTCGAGGGCGCGGCGGGGACCCGCCCAGCGACGGTCGTGGTGGTAGGCGCGCAGGCGGGATCTGGCGCGGGCGCGTGGGCGGCGGCGGTAGAAGCGCTTGGCCCAGGGGGATCCGGGACGGGCCAGGCGGATCGCGCCGACCAGGGCGACGACGGGGACGATCACACCGAAGATCGCGGTACGCGCCTTCCCCTTGCTCAGCGCGACGAGGGAGAAGAGGAAGCTCGTGGCGACGGTCACGATGACGCCGCCGCGGTCCTGGAATTCCTCCTGGGAGACGTCGTTGACGCCGAACGGGACGAAGCCGGCGAGGACCAGGCCGACCAGGGCCGCCGTGACCACCACGACCTCCACGCTCTTGCGCCCCTCCTCGGTCCAGTAGACGTCGTCGAGGTGCAGGATCAGCGCGAACTCGTCCAGGACGAGACCCGCGCCGACACCGAAGAGGATCGCGCACAGGACCGAGCCGAAGCCGTTCCGGCCGCTGGCGACCGCCCCGAAGCCGCCGATGACGGTGAGCACGACACCGGGCACCACGTGGTGGATGTGCATGCCGCCGGCCTTGACGTTGCGGAAGGGACCCTTTCCGGCCCGGATCGTGCGGGTGATGACCCGGGTGACCACGAAGGTGACGACGAAGGACGTGAGGGCGAGGAGCAGCGGAAGTTTGCCCGGTTCGATGATGTTCCGGTGCAACCAATGTCCCATATAGGCACTTTATCCACGGCTGCCGTGGGCACTCTCCCGACCGCCGGGTAATCTGCGCCGGTGCCCAAGACCCCCACCTGGCCGGACGGCCTCCGTTTCGCGTTCGGCACCCTGACCGTGCTCCCGGTGCGGGTGACCCGGTGGGACCGGGAGGCCGCGCGCGGCGGCATGCTGTGCGCTCCGCTGGCCGGTCTGGTGGTCGGCGTCTGCGCCGCCGCACTCGGTGTGCTCCTGCTGTTCCTCGGCGCCGGCCCGCTGCTCGCCGCCGTCGCCACCGTCGCCGTACCGGCCGTGCTCACCCGCGGGCTGCATCTCGACGGGCTGGCCGACACCGCCGACGGGCTGGGCAGCGGCAAGCCCGCCGAGGACGCACTGCGGATCATGAAGCAGTCGGACATCGGGCCGTTCGGGGTGATCACGCTCGTCCTCGTGCTGCTCGCGCAGGTGGCCGCGCTGGCACAGGCGTACGGCGACTCCTGGGCCCGCGGCGCTCTCGCCGCCGTCGTCGCGGCGACCGCCGCACGGCTGGTGCTGACACTGGCCGCACGCGGCGGGGTGCCGGCCGCCCGGCCGGAGGGGCTGGGGGCCGCGGTCGCCGGGGTGGTTCCGGTGCGCGGAGCGGTGGGAGCGGTGGCCGTCGTCGTCCTCGCCTCCGGCACCGGCGGCGCGCTCTTCGGGACGTACGACGTCGTCCGCACGGCCCTCTCCGTCCTCGCCGCAGCCGCCGTCGCCGAACTCCTGCTGCGCCGCTGCACGCGCCGCTTCGGCGGGGTCACCGGTGACGTGTTCGGCGCCCTCGCGGAGACGGCCGCGACGGCTGTGTTCGTGATCCAGTCGCTCGGTCGCTGATCTGTTCCGCCGTACACGGACAGGTGATCGCGATCGGGGGGTGTTCGTGCCGAAGCTGCGCCGTGCCACGGTGACCGGGTTCGGGCTCGGGCTCGGGCTCGGCAGGGGCGACGCCGCGCCCCCCCGTTCGCACTTCTTGAGCACGAACTCATCTTCAGGCGCCGGGACTCGGCGCACTGTTCGTTGACCGCTCGTTGACCGCTCATCGACCGCTCGTCGACCGCGAAGTCGAAGTCGTCGGCCAGGTCGGGCATTTGGTCGAGGTCGCTCTTCGGACCGACCGACATGCCACGCTCGTGGGCCAGTTGGGCGATGAGGTGGTTGTAACGGAGCCGGTTGGCAAGGCGGGCCGCCATCAGGAGGATCGCCGACACCAGGCACCGAAAAGCGCTCATCTGTACCCGATGCGCGTGACTCAGGCCACGGAGTGCGAGGATCGGGAAGTGACCAGGACGCCACCGGCGGGTGAACGCCCGCCGGAATGAGCGGACGCCCGTACGCGCGTAGGCTCCTCCCAGGTGTCCGCACCGGTTCGCCGCACCGGTGAGGGCCCCGGTGGAGACCGCTCCCGCCGACCGGATCTAGGGTCGACAGTCGGGCCCGGTCGACCCACACAGAACGACCACAGAAACTTCACATCGGAAGCGAGATTTCACCACCGTGACTGCTCTCACTCTCAGCACCGCCGCGGCGCCCGGTCTGCGGGCCGACGCCATCGTGATCGGTGTCGCCAAGGGCCCGAAGGGTCCGGTCGTCGCACCGGGCGCCGAGGCCGTGGACCAGGCCTACGACGGCCGGCTCGCCGGCGTCCTCGAGACCCTCGGCGCCTCCGGTGCCGAGGGCGAGGTGACGAAGCTGCCCGCACCGACGGGCTTCAAGGCACCCCTCGTGGTGGCGGTGGGGCTGGGCGCGGAGCCCGCGAAGGACTCCTCCTACGACGCCGAGGCGCTGCGCAAGGCCGCCGGCGTGGCCGCCCGTACCCTCACCGGGGCCAAGAAGGCCGCCTTCGCGCTGCCGCTCACCGACGCCGCCGACATCGGCACGATCGCCGAGGGCGTGCTGCTCGGCGCGTACTCCTTCGACGCCTACAAGGACAACGGCAAGGACGCCAAGGCCCGGGCCGGCAAGGCCCCGCTCGCCGAGGCCTCGCTGCTCGGCGGCAAGCCCCGCGACAAGGAGCACAAGGCCGCGGTCGAGCGCGCCACGGCCGTCGCCCAGGAGCTCAACCGCGCCCGCGACCTGATCAACATGCCGCCGAACGACCTCGACCCGGCGGCGTTCGCCGCCATCGCACAGGCCGCGGCCAAGGAGCACGGCCTCAAGGTGCAGGTGCTCGACGAGAAGGCCCTGGAGAAGGGCGGCTACGGCGGCATCCTCGGCGTCGGCCGGGGCTCGGCCGCCGGTCCCCGCCTGGTGAAGCTGTCGTACACCTCGTCGAAGGCGGACAAGCACCTCGCCTTCGTCGGCAAGGGCATCACCTACGACTCGGGCGGCATCTCGCTGAAGCCGGCCGGTCACAACGAGACGATGAAGTGCGACATGAGCGGTGCGGCCGCGGTCTTCGCCGCGGTGGTCGCCGCCGCACGGCTCGGCCTCGAGGTCAACGTCACCGGCTGGCTGGCGCTGGCGGAGAACATGCCGTCGGGCTCCGCGACCCGTCCGGGTGACGTGCTGCGCATGTACAGCGGCAAGACCGTCGAGGTGCTCAACACCGACGCCGAGGGCCGTCTGGTCCTCGCGGACGCGCTGTGGGCCGCCTCCCAGGAGAAGCCGGACGCCGTCGTGGACGTGGCGACCCTGACCGGCGCGATGATGCTGGCGCTCGGCAGTCGCACCTTCGGGATCATGGCGAACGACGACGCGTTCCGCTCCGCGGTGCACGAGGCCGCCGAGGAGGTCGGCGAGCCGGCGTGGCCGATGCCGCTGCCGGAGCACCTGCGCAAGGGAATGGACTCCCCCACCGCGGACATCGCGAACATGGGCGAGCGGATGGGCGGCGGCCTGGTCGCCGGTCTCTTCCTGCGCGAGTTCGTCGGCGAGGGCGTCACCTGGGCGCACCTCGACATCGCCGGGCCGGCCTTCAACGAGGGCGGGCCGTTCGGTTACACGCCGAAGGGCGGTACGGGCACGGCGGTGCGGACGCTGGTGCGTCTGGCCGAGCTGACGGCCGCGGGCGACCTCGGTTAGTTCCTGTGGGTGCGGGGGACTGTGCGCCTGATCACTCGGGCCGACCCGTAGCTGGTCGCGCCCACGCGGCGTAGCCGCAGATCGGCACAGTCCCGCGCCCCTGAGCGGGACCAGTCTGCCCTCGTTGCAAATGAGCGTGGGGTGTCTCACACACCGGCCCCGCGTCTCGCCTGCCTCCTACAAGTGCGAAGATGGGGCTCGGCAGGACAGGGCCCCCACCGAAGGGCCGAAACAGAGCGGCCGGACACCAGCCGCCGACCGGTCACTGGAGACCGGCGTGGCGCACATGCATGGAGGACGTGACGTGGCGAACGACGCCAGCACCGTTTTCGACCTAGTGATCCTCGGCGGTGGTAGCGGTGGTTACGCCGCGGCCCTGCGCGGGGCCCAGCTGGGTCTGGACGTCGCCCTGATCGAGAAGGACAAGGTCGGCGGTACCTGCCTGCACCGGGGTTGCATCCCCACCAAGGCCCTGCTGCACGCGGGCGAGATCGCCGACCAGGCCCGCGAGAGCGAGCAGTTCGGCGTCAAGGCCACTTTCGAGGGCATCGACGTCCCGGCCGTCCACAAGTACAAGGACGGCGTCATCTCCGGCCTGTACAAGGGTCTGCAGGGGCTCATCGCCTCCCGCAAGGTGACCTACATCGAGGGTGAGGGCCGCCTGTCCTCCCCGACCTCCGTCGACGTGAACGGTCAGCGGATCCAGGGCCGCCACGTCCTCCTGGCGACCGGCTCCGTGCCGAAGTCGCTGCCGGGCCTGGAGATCGACGGCAACCGGATCATCTCCTCCGACCACGCCCTCGTCCTGGACCGCGTGCCGCAGTCCGCGATCATCCTGGGCGGCGGCGTCATCGGCGTCGAGTTCGCCTCCGCGTGGAAGTCCTTCGGCTCGGACGTCACCGTCATCGAGGGCCTGAAGCACCTCGTTCCGGTCGAGGACGAGAACTCCTCCAAGCTTCTTGAGCGCGCGTTCCGCAAGCGCGGCATCAAGTTCAACCTGGGCACCTTCTTCTCGAAGGCCGAGTACACCGCGAACGGTGTCAAGGTCACCCTCGCCGACGGCAAGGAGTTCGAGGCCGAGGTGCTGCTCGTGGCCGTCGGCCGCGGCCCCGTCTCCGCCGGTCTCGGCTACGAGGAGCAGGGCGTCGCGATGGACCGCGGCTACGTCCTGGTCGACGAGTACATGCGCACCAACGTGCCGACCATCTCCGCCGTCGGCGACCTGGTCCCGACGCTCCAGCTCGCGCACGTCGGCTTCGCCGAGGGCATGCTGGTTGCGGAGCGTCTGGCCGGCCAGAAGGTCGTCCCGATCGACTACGACGGTGTCCCCCGGGTGACGTACTGCCACCCCGAGGTCGCCTCCGTGGGCATCACCGAGGCCAAGGCCAAGGAGATCTACGGCGCGGACAAGGTCGTCGCTCTGAAGTACAACCTCGCGGGCAACGGCAAGAGCAAGATCCTGAACACCTCGGGCGAGATCAAGCTCGTCCAGGTCAAGGACGGTGCCGTGGTCGGCGTCCACATGGTGGGCGACCGCATGGGCGAGCAGGTCGGCGAAGCCCAGCTGATCTACAACTGGGAGGCGCTGCCGGCCGAGGTCGCGCAGCTCATCCACGCCCACCCGACGCAGAACGAGGCGATGGGCGAGGCCCACCTGGCCCTGGCCGGCAAGCCGCTCCACTCGCACGACTGACCCTCGGTCACCCACGCGACGACACAGACTTCCGCAATTCGTAAGGAGCAACCGAAACCATGGCGGTTTCCGTAACCCTTCCGGCGCTCGGTGAGAGCGTCACCGAGGGCACTGTCACCCGCTGGCTGAAGGCCGAGGGTGAGCGCGTCGAGGCCGACGAGCCGCTGCTCGAGGTCTCGACCGACAAGGTCGACACCGAGATCCCCTCGCCCGCCGCCGGTGTCCTGGCCTCCATCAAGGTCGCCGAGGACGAGACCGTCGAGGTCGGCGCCGAGCTGGCCGTCATCGACGACGGCACGGGTTCGCCCGCTGCCGCTCCGGCTCCCGCTGCCGCCGAGGCTCCGGCCCCGGTTGCCGAGCCCGCCCCGGCGCCCGTCGCCGCGGCCCCGGCCGCCCCCGCCCCCGCTGCGGCCCCGGCCGCTCCGGCCGGTGGCGCCACCGGCACGGACGTGGTCCTGCCGGCGCTCGGCGAGTCCGTCACCGAGGGCACCGTCACCCGCTGGCTGAAGGAGGTCGGCGAGGAGGTCACGGAGGACGAGCCGCTGCTCGAGGTCTCCACGGACAAGGTCGACACCGAAATCCCGGCGCCCGTCTCCGGTGTGCTGCTCGAGATCACGGTCGCCGAGGACGAGACCGCTGAGGTCGGCGCCAAGCTCGCCGTCATCGGCGCGGCTGGCGCCACCCCGGCCGTGGCTGAGGCACCGGCCGCTCCGGCGCCCGCCGCTCCGGCTCCCGCCCCGGCCGCCCCCGCGGCTCCGGCGCCCGCCGCTCCGGCTCCCGCGCCCGCCCCGGTCGCCGCCGTCCCGGCTCCGGCCGCCCCGGTCGCCGCCGTCCCGGCTCCGGCTGCCCCGGCCCCCGCTCCGGCCGCCCCGGCTCCGGTCACTCCGGCCCCGGCTGCTGCGGCACCCGTCGCCGCGCAGGCCACCGACGAGGGTGCCTACGTGACCCCGCTGGTGCGCAAGCTCGCCGCCGAGAACGGCGTCGACCTGGCCGCCGTCAAGGGCACCGGCGTCGGCGGTCGTATCCGCAAGCAGGACGTCATCGCCGCCGCCGAGGCCGCGAAGGCCGCCGCCGCTGCTCCGGCTCCGGCCGCTGCCGCTCCGGCCGCCAAGAAGGCCCCCTCGCTCGAGGTCTCCCCGCTGCGCGGCCAGACCGTCAAGATGACCCGCATCCGCAAGGTCATCGGCGACAACATGGTCAAGGCCCTGCACGAGCAGGCCCAGCTGTCCTCGGTCGTCGAGGTCGACATCACCCGCCTGATGAAGCTCCGCGCGCAGGCGAAGGACTCCTTCGCGGCCCGCGAGGGCGTCAAGCTCTCCCCGATGCCGTTCTTCGTGAAGGCGGCGGCCCAGGCGCTGAAGGCCCACCCGGCCATCAACGCCCGGATCAACGTGGACGAGGGCACGATCACCTACTTCGACGCCGAGAACATCGGTATCGCGGTGGACTCCGAGAAGGGCCTGATGACCCCGGTCATCAAGCACGCGGGCGACCTGAACATCGCCGGTATCTCCAAGGCCACCGCCGAGCTCGCGGGCAAGGTGCGGGCCAACAAGATCACCCCGGACGAGCTGTCCGGCGCGACCTTCACCATCTCCAACACCGGCTCGCGCGGCGCGCTCTTCGACACGATCATCGTGCCGCCGAACCAGGTCGCGATCCTCGGCATCGGTGCCACGGTCAAGCGTCCGGCCGTCATCGAGACGGAGGAGGGCACGGTCATCGGCGTCCGCGACATGACGTACCTGACCCTGTCCTACGACCACCGTCTGGTGGACGGCGCCGACGCCGCGCGTTACCTGACCGCGGTCAAGGCGATCCTGGAGGCCGGCGAGTTCGAGGTCGAGCTCGGGCTGTAGTCCTCAGGAGCAGTCGTACGGTGCCCCCGACCGGAGTTTTCCGGCCGGGGGCACCGGCGTTTCCGTCGGCCGTCGCGCGGGCGGAGGTCACGGGTCACGCCCTGGTGGGAGCGTGTAAGCCTCGTCTCACCTGCGCGAAAGCGCCCCCATGCGCCCCTCCGGGAGGCGCCCGCGGCCTTATTGTCTAAACGTCAAACGCCCCGGGGGCCCGTAGGCCTCTCCCTAAGGAGCTCTCATGACCGCGCCCGTCGTCCACTCGCTGCGCGAACAGATCCGCGAGCACATCGTGGAGGGGATCGTCAGCGGGCGCTGGCAGCCGGGCGAGCGGATCGTGGAGCGGCGGATCGCGACCGAGCTGGAGGTCAGCCAGACGCCGGTGCGGGAGGCGCTGCGCGAGCTGGAGTCGCTGCGGCTGATCGAGTCCGCGCCGAACAAGGGCGTACGGGTGCGGAATCTGACCGCGGCCGACCTTGAGGAGAGCTACCCCGTCCGGGCCGGTCTGGAGGCCATCGCGGCGGAGCTCGCGGCGGAGCGGCTGTCGGAGGACTGCTCGGCCCTGGAGCCGCATGTCGCCGCGCTGTACGAGGCCGACCGCAAGGCGGACGGCACGGCCCAGGTACGGCACACGGTGGGCTTCCACCGGGAGCTGGTCCGGGCGGCCGGCAACTCGGTGCTGCTGCACACCTGGGAGGGGCTCGGCATCGAGGTGTTCACCGCGCTGTCGATCCGCTGGCTGGGGACGGTGCAGCAGTCGTACGCC
Organism: Streptomyces sp. NPDC002088; assembly: GCF_040296605.1. Classification (NCBI taxonomy): domain Bacteria; kingdom Bacillati; phylum Actinomycetota; class Actinomycetes; order Kitasatosporales; family Streptomycetaceae; genus Streptomyces; species Streptomyces sp. NPDC002088. The sequence goes on from NZ_JBEOXO010000006.1 coordinate 316,369, forward strand.
GAGGAGCACGAGGAGCTGGTGCAGGCGTTCCGGCGCCGGGATCCGCGGATCGCGGAGCTGGTGAAGGCTCACGTTCTGGGGTGCGCGCCGCGGGCGTGACACAGCCGAGCATCTACGCGCTCACCTGCGGAAACCCTATGAGAAACACCCCAAAAACACGGCACCGCGTGCCTATGGCGCAGGCACCCCGTGCCGACTTTCTCGTAATCAAGAGGTTTTGCCCCTCAACCCTTTGATCGATCATCGATCAGCGAGTTAGAGTCTCCGACGGGCTTCCACCAGAGCCCATGCCCTGTCCTGCCAAAGACCAAGGGCAAACCCGAAACACCTCATAGGGAACCCCCTTCGACTGAGGAAGGCGGCGAAATGACCGACCCCAACGCCATCCAGCCGAGCGCGCTCGACCAGCTCCCGGACCGTGACCCGGAGGAGACCGCCGAATGGCAGGCCTCACTGGACGCGGTCGCCAAGGCGGCCGGACCGCACCGTGCGGCGTACCTGATGCGCCGGACGCTGGAGCGCGCGGAGGGCAACGGCGTCGCGCTGCCCAAGCTCCTCGAGACGGACTACGTCAACACCATCCCGACCGCCGCCGAGCCGTCCGCGCCCGGTGACCCGGAGATGGAGCGCCGGATCACCGCCTGGAACCGCTGGAACGCGGCCGCCATGGTGACCCGCGGCGCGAAGCACGGCGTCGGCGGTCACATCGCCACCTTCGCCTCCGCGGCCTGGCTGTACGAGACCGGCTTCAACCACTTCTTCAAAGGCAAGGAGGCCGACGGCTCGGGCGACCAGCTCTACATCCAGGGCCACGCCTCCCCCGGCATCTACGCCCGCGCCTTCCTCGACGGACGGCTCAGCGAGCACCACCTCGACAACTTCCGTCAGGAGGCCGGCGGCAACGGCCTGCCCTCCTACCCGCACCCGCGGCGCCTGCCCTGGCTGTGGGAGTTCCCGACGGTGTCGATGGGCCTCGGCCCGCTCTCCGCGATCTACCAGGCGCGCTTCAACCGCTACCTGACCAACCGCGGCATCAAGGACGTCTCCGCGTCCCACGTCTGGGCCTTCCTCGGCGACGGCGAGATGGACGAGCCGGAGTCGACGGCGGCACTCGCGCTCGCCTCCCGCGAGGGTCTCGACAACCTGACCTTCGTCATCAACTGCAACCTGCAGCGCCTCGACGGCCCGGTCCGCGCGAACTTCAAGATCGTGCAGGAGCTGGAGGCCCAGTTCCGCGGCGCCGGCTGGAACGTCATCAAGACGCTGTGGGGCACCGCCTGGGACGAGCTGTTCCAGCTCGACACCACGGGCGCGCTGGTACGCCGGCTGCGCGAGGTACCGGACGCCCAGGTGCAGACGTACCAGACCCGCGGCGCCGCCTACATCCGCGAGGACTTCTTCGGCAAGGACCCGGCGCTCGCCGAGATGGCGAAGCTGCTGAGCGACGACAAGATCCTCGAGTGCTTCCACCTCTCCCGCGGTGGTCACGAGGCGCGCAAGGTCTACGCCGCGTACAAGGCGGCCGTCGAACACAAGGGCGCGCCGACCGTCATCCTGGCGCAGACGGTCAAGGGCCACACCCTGGGCGAGGGCTTCGCGTCGAAGAACGCCAACCACCAGATGAAGAAGCTGACGGTGGACGAGTTCAAGACGATGCGTGACCTGCTGGAGCTGCCGATCTCGGACAGCCAGTTCGTCGACGGGGTCGTGCCGTACGGCCACCCGGGCGCCGACTCCCCCGAGGTCCGTTACCTCCAGGAGCGCCGCGCGGCCCTCGGCGGCCCGGCCCCGGCCCGCCGTACGCACGCCCTCGCGCCGCTGCCGACCCCGGCGGAGAAGGCGTTCGCCTCCTTCGACAAGGGCTCCGGCTCCCAGAACGTCGCCACCACCATGGCCTTCGTCCGCCTGATCAAGGACCTGGTCCGCGACAAGGAGACCGGCAAGCGCTGGGTGCCGATCGTTCCCGACGAGGCGCGCACCTTCGGTATGGAGTCGCTCTTCCCGTCGCTCGGCATCTACTCGCCCAAGGGCCAGACGTACGAGCCGGTCGACCGCGACCAGCTGATGTACTACAAGGAGGCCAAGAACGGCCAGATCCTCAACGAGGGGATCACCGAGGCCGGTTCGATGGCCGACTTCATCGCCGCGTCCACCGCGTACGCCACGCACGGCGAAGCGATGATCCCGTTCTACATCTTCTACTCGATGTTCGGCTGGCAGCGCACGGCCGACCAGATGTGGCAGCTCGGCGACCAGCTCGGCCGCGGCTTCCTCGTCGGCGCCACGGCCGGCCGTACGACGCTGACCGGTGAGGGCCTCCAGCACGCGGACGGCCACTCCCCCGTCATCGCCGCGACCAACCCGGCGGCCCTGACCTACGACCCGGCCTTCGCGTACGAGATCGCGACGATCGTCAAGGACGGTCTGCGCCGCATGTACGGCGAGGCGGCCCCGGGCGAGGACCCGAACGTCTTCTACTACCTCACCGTCTACAACGAGCCGATGCCACAGCCGGCCAAGCCGTCCGGCCTCGGTATCGACGAGGGCATCATCAAGGGCCTGTACCGCTTCAACACGGCGGAGTCGGCCGGGCTCTCGCCGGTGGCCAACGCCCCGCGCATCCAGCTGCTGGGCTCCGGCACCGCGATCCACTGGGTGCTCGAAGCCCAGAAGCTGCTCGCCGAGGAGTGGGGCGTGGCGGCGGACGTGTGGTCCGCGACGTCCTGGACCGAGCTGCGGCGCGACGCGCTGGAGGCCGACGCGGCCCTGCTGCGCGGCGACGAGCGGGTCCCGTACGTCCGCCAGGCGCTGCACGGTGCCGAGGGCCCGGTGCTCGCGGTCTCCGACTACATGCGCCAGGTCCCGGACCAGATCGCGCAGTGGGTCGAGCAGGACTACTCGTCCCTGGGCGCGGACGGCTTCGGCCTCTCCGACACCCGCGAGGCGGCTCGCCGCCACTTCGGCGTCGACGCCCAGTCGGTCGTCGTCGCGGCCCTGGCCCAGCTCGCCCGGCGCGGCGAGGTCAAGGCGACCGCGGTGAAGGAAGCGCGGGACAAGTACGGCCTGTAACACCGGGTCTCAGTGGAGGGGTACGGCGACCGACCGCCGTACCCCTCCACTGTCAGTGGGGCCCGGCATCATGGCCGTATGCGCGCTGCCCGGCTCATCAAGATGGTGCTGCTGCTCCAGTCCCGGCCCGCCATGACCGCCGCCGAACTCGCCGGGGAACTGGAGGTGTCGGAGCGGACCGTGACACGGGACGCGCAGGCGCTGTCGGAGGCGGGAGTGCCGGTGTACGCGGAGCGGGGGCGGGCCGGGGGGTACCGGCTGGTCGGCGGGTACCGGACTCGGCTGACCGGGCTGGCCCGCGGTGAGGCCGAGGCGCTGTTCCTGAGCGGCGTGCCGGGGGCGCTGCGGGAGATGGGGCTTCAGGACGCGGCCTCGGCGGCCCGGCTGAAGGTGTCGGCGGCACTGCTGCCCTCCCTGCGCGACGCCTACCGTACGGCGGCGCAGCGGTTCCATCTGGACGCGCCCAACTGGTTCGCGGAGCCCGAGACGCCTGAGCTGCTGCCGGCCGTGGCGGACGCGATGTGGGACGACCGGCGGATCACCGCGCGCTACCGGCGCGCGGAGCGGGAAGTCGAACGGGAGCTGGAGCCGTACGGGCTCGTGCTCAAGGCGGGTGTCTGGTACCTGTGCGCGCGGGTGGCGGGCGACGGGGCCTTCCGGGTGTACCGGATCGATCGGTTCACGGCGGTGGCCGCCGACGAGGAGCGCTTCACCCGTGACGAGCGGTTCGATCTGCCCTCCTTCTGGGAGGAGCGGGCCGAGCAGTTCGCGCGGTCGATCCTGCGGGCCGAGGTCGTGGTGCGGCTGTCCGGGGACGGGGTGCGCAGGTTGCCGTACGCCGTCGGTCCCCGGTCCGCGCGGGAAGCACTGGCGGCGGCCGGCGCCCCCGACGGTGATGGCTGGGTGACCGTGACCCTGCCGGTGGAGTCCGAGGAGGTCGCGCACACGCAGCTCACGGGGCTCGGGCCGGAGGTCGAGGTGCTGGCGCCGGAGGGGCTGCGGGAGCGGTTCGCGCGGGACGCGGCGCGGCTCGCCGGGCTGTACCGCCCATAACAATCCGCCGCACTCCACGTGCGTCCCTCTGCGCCAGGCACGATGCTGGACCCGTGATGGACGAGATGGAGTTCTGGGAGCTCGTGGACGCCGCCCGCGAGACCGCCGACGGCGATCCCGAGGAGCAGGCCGACCTGCTCATGGACCGCCTGCTCCAGCAGGACCCGGAGTCGGTCCTCGACTTCGCCCGTCACTTCGAGTCCCGCTACAACCGCGCCTACACCTGGGATCTGTGGGGCGCCGCCTGGGTGCTGCTCGACGGGGCCAGCGACGACGCCTTCGACTTCTTCCGGTGCTGGCTGATCGGCCAGGGCCGGGACGTCTTCGAGGGCGCGATGCACGACCCGGACTCGCTGGCCGACCTGCTGGACGACTTCGACGAGGAGATCGACGGCGACGGCGAGGAGCTCGGCTACGCGGCCGACGAGGCGTACGAGCAGCTCACCGGCACCGTCGCCCCGGACCTGGGCATCCCGCCCGCGCCCGCGGAGCCCGAGGGCACGCCGATCGACTTCGAGAGCGAGAGCGCGCTCGCGGAGCGGTACCCCAAGCTGTGGGACCGGTTCAGGGACTGAGGTTCACGTTCAGGACTGAGCTTCACACGGACAGCCGACGGCGGCCCGGGTCCGACGGGATGTACGCCTGCGTCTGCTCGGCCTTCACCGCGTGGTGGAGCGGCGCCTGGTTGGCCTGGTCGAGGGCGGACGCGGTCACCGCAGCCGGGCCCAGGACGACGGTCGCGACGGCGCAGACCATCGCCCAGGGACTGCGCGCGGCCCTGGCCCAGCCCGCCGTCCGCTCCGTGGCTTCCGCGGGACGGCTGTTCGTACGACTGCTGCTCATGAGATCCCCACCTCCAGTCGGCTTGTGTTGTCCATGACCGTAGGCGGCCGGGATCTGTGGACCCTGCGTGCCGCCTATGGCGTTCCTGTGGACGTCCTGCCCTGCAGCCGTGCCGCCGCCTGCCTGATGTCCGGGAGCCGGGCACTGAGGGCCGCGCCCGGGCAGTTGGTCGGGTAGCCGTCGTTGTGGCCCGCCAGGGCGGGGAGCGTGGCGGTGCGGCCGGCGGCGTAGCGGCTGAGGCTGTTGCTGGAGATCAGGTGGACGGAGGCGCGCGGGTCGATGTCGGCGAGGCCCAGCTTCCAGGCGGCCAGCGCCGCGATCGCGTCGGTCATCACCTTGGGGACGGTGGCCCCGGCCGTGAAGGTGCCGATGGCGGCGATGCCGGCGCTGCGGTGGTTGAAGCCCTGGGTGTGGGCGCCGGTGACGGCGCGGTCGACGCCGCCCGCACGGCCCTCGTAGATCGTGCCGCAGCGGTCGACGAGGAAGTTGTAGCCGATGTCGTCCCACTGGCGGGCGCCCGTCTGACCCTCGTAGAGGTGGCGGATGATGCGGGGGGAGTCGGCGCAGGCGTAGCCGTTGGGCGAGTCGGTGTGGTGGACGAAGACGGCGAGGACCTTGTCGTCGTAGCGCGGGGGCGGCTGGGAGTGCGGTGCGGTGGTGTCCATCCAGGCCGCACGCGGCACGATGCGCGGTTTGTCCGCCAGGTGCCGGCCGGCGGGACGCTGGGCCACGTCCGGCCGCCCCGGCCGGGCGGCCAGGGCGGCCGTCGCCGCGCTGTCGACACCGCCCGCGCACAGCGCCAGCGCGATGACGGCGGTGAATCCAGGCAGACAGGCCAGCAGAACCAGCACGACGCTCGGCACCCGCCGCTCGCGTGCCCCTCGTGTTCTTCGGAGGCCCGGTCGGAAGAAACGCATGGGTCCCACTGTCGATGCGAACCGCACCGCCCGCGATGTGTGCTGTGCCACCCGGTGGAACCATCGTCCCGGTCCATGACGTTTTTCTGGGTACACGCACGCGTGGCCGCTTCCGATCAGCCACGCGCGCGTGGCTGATCACTGGGACCGTCCCGCGCGTACTAGGAGACGCCCCCTGAGGGTCCGAGAGAAAGGCGGCTCCGTGGACCTGCTCGACATCGTGCTGTTGCTGGTGATCCTGGCCTACGCCGGGTCCGGCTACCGGCGCGGGCTGGTGGCCGGCTGCGTCTCGCTCGCCGGGTTCGTGGGCGGTGCGGTGGTCGGCGTGTGGATCCTGCCGTGGGTGATGGACCTGGTGACACCGGGGACGACGGCGGCGACGGTGACGGCCGTGCTGACCGTGCTGGTCCCGGCGGCGGTGGGCCATGAGCTGGCCGGGCGGCTGGCGCTGAAACTGCGCCGGGAGCTGGACCGGGGGCCGCTGCGGGTGGCGGACGGGGTCGGCGGGGCCGCGGCCAACGCGGTCGCCGTGCTGATCGTGGCGTGGGTGGCCGCGAGCGTCCTGGGCGCGTCCTCGTCCCCGCTGGTGACGACGGCGATCCGCGACTCGGCGCTGCTCGGGACCGTGCAGAAGGCGATGCCGGACACCACCCCGGCGTGGTTCTCGAACGCCACGTCCGCGCTCACCCAGGCGGGTTTCCCGCAGGTCTTCAACCCGTTCGAGAACGAGTCGACGGCCGAGGTCGCCGAGCCCTCCGGCGACAGCGTCACGGCGAGCGCGACCAACGCCGCCAAGCTGAGCACGGTGAAGATCGAGGGCGTCTCCGGCGACCAGGGCCGCGAGGGCAGCGGCTTCGTGTACGCCTCGCAGCACGTGATGACCAACGCACACGTGGTGGCGGGCATCGACAGCCCGGCCGTGCGCGTCGGCGGTGTCGGGCAGTCGTACGAGGCGCGGGTCGTGCTCTTCGACCCGGACAAGGACGTGGCGGTGCTGTACGTGCCCGGTCTGCGCGCCCCCGTGCTGCGCTTCGACGGCAGTGCCGCGCGCGGCGACCAGGCGGTGGTCGCGGGCTATCCCCAGGACGGCGACCTGAACCTGCAGGCGGCGACGGTCGCGAACCGGGTGAAGGCGACCGGCCAGAACATCTACAACGACGCCACCGTCACCCGCGAGATCTACTCGATCCGCTCGACCGTCCGCCCGGGCAACTCCGGCGGCCCGCTGCTGACCACCGACGGCCGCGTGTACGGCGTCGTCTTCGCCCGCTCCACCTCGGACGACCGGACCGGTTACGTCCTGACGGTGGCCGAGGTCTCCGCCGACGCCGAGCGCGCGTCGAGCGCGACGGCGCCGGTGGACACGGGCGACCTGATCACTTCGTAGCCCCGGAAGGAGCAACGAGGGGCAGCTTCGCGAGCGTCACAGGGCCGGCGCGCTCCGTGAAGAAAGGCTCGTGGGGCCGGCCTGGCGGCGGGGTGACCGCGTGCAGGTACGACCAGGTGGCGCGGTCGAGCCCGCCCAGGGTCTCCTCGTCGTTCCACGTGGCTTGGCGTATGTACGGCACCGGCATGGATGTCACCCTACGACGAAGACGACGAGCCGCCCGGCGGGGTTTTCGTGGGCCCACCCGGCAGGATGGTGAGCATGGAACGTGCGCGAATCGCGGTGGCCGGTGCGTCCGGTCTCATCGGCAGTGCTCTGGTGCGGTCCCTGACCGCGGACGGGCACGAGGTGGTGCGCCTGGTGCGCCGTGCGGCCCATGGCGCGGACGAGGTCTGCTGGGACCCCGCGGGGCGGTACGTGGACCCGGCCGGGCTCGACGGGTGCGACGTCGTGGTCAATCTGGCGGGGGCCGGGGTGGGTGACCGGCGCTGGACGGAGGCGTACAAGAAGAAGATCCACGACAGCCGGGTGCTCGGTACGGCGGCGCTCGCGGAGGCGGTGGCCACGCTGGACCGGCCGCCGCGGGTGTTCGTCAACGGCAGTGCGATCGGCATCTACGGGGAGACCGGGGAGCAGGTCGTCGACGAGGACGCGCCGGCCGGTCACGGCTTCCTGCCCGAACTGTGCGTGGAGTGGGAGGCGGCCGCGGCGCCCGCGCGGGAGGCGGGCGTGCGGACGGTGTTCCCGCGGACCGGGCTGGTGGTGGCGCGCGGGGGCGGGGCCTGGGGACGGCTGTTCCCGCTGTTCAAAGCCGGGCTCGGGGGACGGCTGGGCGACGGGCGGCAGTACTGGTCGTACATCTCGCTGCACGACGAGGTCGCCGCGATCCGGCATCTCATCGAACGTGACGACCTTTCGGGGCCGTTCAACCTGACGGCCCCGCAGCCGCTGACGAACCGTGAGATCACAGCGGCGATGGGGCGCGTGCTGCGCCGGCCGGCGCTCTTCTCGGTGCCCGAGCCGGTGCTGCGGGCGGCCCTCGGGGAGATGGCCGGAGACGTGCTGGGCAGCCAACGGGTGGTGCCGAAGCGGCTGCTGGAGTCGGGGTTCGCGTTTGCGTTTCCGGGGATCGAGGACGCGATCCGGGCAGCGTGACAGCTGCCGCGACCGTATGCGACCGCCGTGCGACCGTGCCCTGTACATGCGCGACTGTCCCTGACCGAACACAGCCCTACCCTCGATCCGAACTCGGGCATCCCGGACGCCCGTTGGGGGCATGACGTCTCCACCGGCCGCGCAACCTCGAGGAGGGGCACGTGCTTGAGCCCGCGTACCAGGCAGATGTCGTCGTAGTGGGAGCCGGGGTCGCCGGACTCACGGCGGCGCATCGGCTGTCCAGCGCAGGAGTCACGATCGCAGTCCTGGAGGCCGCCCCTTGCGTGGGCGGCCGCATGTCGACCGAGAAGGTCGACGGGTTCCGGCTGGACCGGATCGGACAGCTGCTGTCCACGTCGTATCCCGAACTGGGCCGGACCCCGGGGCTCGACGCGCTCGTGCTGCGCCCCTTCGCGCCGGGGGTCCTGCTGCACAGCGACGGCCACCGGCGCCGTGCGGGCGCCCCGGCGGGCGGAGGGGGCGCAAGGGGCGCACTCCACGCCGTACGCGCCCTCGCGAGCGCCCCCCGGCCCGCCCCCCTGCCCAGGCCCCTGCCCCGACCGCTCCCCCGGCCCCGGAACGGCACCCCGCGGCCGTCGTCCGTGCCCCGGGCCCGCACGGGCGCCCCGCTGGGCACCCCCGTCGACCAGGCCCGCCTGGGCGCCGCGCTCACCCGTATCGCGCACACCCCGGTCGAACGGCTGCTGTCCCGCCCCGAGGCGCCGGCGGCCCTCGCCCTCGCCGCCCGTGGCGTCCCCGCCCGGACGGTCGACGGCTTCCTGCGCCCGCTGCTCGCCGCCCTGCTGTGCGACCCGGACCTCACCACCTCCAGCCGGTGCGCGGACCTCGCGCTGCACTCCTTCGCGTCCGGCCGGCTGTGTCTGCCGGAGGGCGGGGCCGAGGTGCTGCCCGAGCTACTGGCGCGGACGCTGCCGCCGGGCACGGTGCGCACCGGCGTGCGGGTCACCTCGGTCGCCACCAACTCGGTGACCACGGCGGAGCACGGCGAGTTCCGCTGCCGTGCCGTCCTGGTAGCCACCGACGCGCGCAGCGCCGCCGAGCTGCTGCCCGGGCTGCGCGTGCCGGACTTCCATCCCGTGACGGTCGTCCACCACGCCACGGACGAGCCGCCGGAGACCGGCGCGGCCCTGCTGCTGGACGCCGACCGCGGCGGTCCCGTCGCGCACACCGCCGTGGTCAGCCGGGTCGACCCCAGCCGTGCGCCCGAGGGCCGGGCGCTCGTGTCGTCCACGGTGCTGGGCACGCCCCCGGCCGACCTCGACACCGCCGTACGGACGCACCTGGCCCGGCTGTACGGCACCTCGACCGCGCGCTGGGAGACCCTCGCCGTGCACCACACGGCCGAGGCCGTGCCCGCGATGCGGCCGCCGCACGACCTGCGGCGGCCGGTGCGGCTGCTGGCGGGCCTGTACGTGTGCGGCGACCACCGCGACACCGGCACGGTGCAGGGGGCGCTGCACTCGGGCCGGCGGGCCTCGGCGGCGATCCTGGCGGACCTGGGGGCAGCGGGGTCGATGCACGCGGCGGAGCAGCTGCGGTCGGCAGCCTGAGCCGGGCGGCCGCCCGCCCCTGGACCTGAGCGGGGCGGCCACCCGCCCCGGGCCTGAGCGGGGCGGCCGCGCCCGCCCCTCACCCCAGGGCGGCGGCCACCTTGTCCCGGTAGCCGCGCACGGGCGCCGCGTCCTTGTACGGCTCCAGCCTCCGCTCGAAGTCCCTGACGTACTCGATCGCCCGCACCGACCGCATCTCCGCCGCCTGCCCGGCCGCCTCGGCGCCGAGCTGGCATGCCTGGTCGAGTTCACCGAGGCCGAGCCGGGCGGAGGCGAGCACGATCCGGCAGAAGACCCGGCTGCGGGCGAAGGAGGGGGCGCGCAGTTGCAGGGAGCGCTCGGCGTGCTGGGCGGCGGCCCGGAACTGTTGCAGGTCCCGGTGGCAGTGCCCGAACTCGTCGGCGAGCTGCGCCTCGTCGAAGAACCGGGCCCAGTACGGCACCTCGTCCCCGGTCCGGGCCGCCTCCAGGGCGCGCTCGGCCCGGACGAGCGAGGAGGTGCAGGCGCGCACCTCGCCCAGCACCCCGTGCGCGCGTGCCTCGACCGAGTGCAGCAGCGCCTGCACGACCGGCGGGGCGTTGGTGCCGACCCCCTGCTGGGCCACGCGCGCGAGCTGCACGGCCTCGCGTCCGTGCGCGAGGTACACGGCCTGCCGGCTCATGGTGACCAGGACGAACGAGCCGTAGGCCCGGTCACCGGCCGCCTGCGCCAGCCGCAGCGCCTGCACGAAGTAGCGCTGGGCGAGTCCGTGCGCGGCGATGTCGTACGACGTCCAGCCGGCGAGCCGGGTCAGGTCGGCGGCCGCGGCGAACAGGCGGCGGCCGGTCTGCTCACCGTAGGTGCCGCGCAGCATCGGCTCGCACTCGTGCTCCAGGTAGCGCACGAGGGCCTGGCGGGCGTGGCCGCCGCCGTAGGCGTCATCGAGGGTGCGGAACAGCTCGCCGACCGAACGCAGCGCGGCGATGTCGCCGCCGGTGACGCGCTGCCCGGGGCCGCGTTCGGACTGGCCCTGGCCGCGCTGGCGGGGGACGGCGGGGCGGCCCTGGGCGGGCACCCGGGCGGGTGGTTCGCTGCGGGCGACCTTCTCGTCGGGCCGGCCGATCAGCCAGTCCCGGCTGGGCACGACGAGCCCCGCCGGAGTGAACGCGATCTTGCGGAGCTCGGCGTGGCTGCCGGAATCCTTGCGCCACAGCCCGCTGACGATGTCGATGGCCTCCTCGGGGGTACCGGCGAACTCCAGGCCCGCGTACACGGGGGCGCAGGCGTCCAGGCCGAGATCCTGGGCCGAGAGCCTGCGCCCGAGCCGGCGCGTGAAGACCTCGGCGATCAGCGCGGGCGTGGTGCCCCGGGGCTGCTGTCCGCGCAGCCATCGCGTCACGGACGTCTTGTCGTATCTCAGGTCGAGCCCGTGCTCGAGACCGAGCTGGTCCACGCGACGGGCGAGACCTGCGTTGGAGAACCCCGCTTCTGCGATGAGCGCGGCGAGCTGGCGGTTGGGAGTGCGCTGCGCGGGTCGGTCCGTCATCTGCGGTGCGGTCTCCTGCCTTTCGGGCCTCACTAAGGCCCTGCGGTGCCCGGATTGCCTGTGAGCAGCCCATATGGCCTCATGAACGGCGCGAATGTAGCGGAGCGTAAGCATCCGATCGCACATCTCGACGCTCATTCATCCGATCGTGTGAGGATTGGCCGCGCGGCTGACGGAATTCGGCCGGACGTACAGTGGCGTGGGCACGTTTCGTGCCTTACGACCCGACCTTCTAGGGAGGCGCTTGCCGTGAGTGAGTTGCGGTTCGTCCGCATGGGGTTCGGTGCCGATGCCGTCGAGTACCAGGAGGCGTGGGACGAGCAGCGCCGGGTGCACGCGGCACGGTTCGCCGACGAGGTCCCCGACACCGTACTGCTCCTGGAGCACCCCCCGGTCTACACGGCCGGCCGGCGCACGGCGGACAACGAACGCCCGCTCGACGGCACCCCGGTCGTCGACGTGGACCGCGGCGGCAAGATCACCTGGCACGGGCCGGGCCAGCTGGTGGGCTACCCCATCCAGAAGCTCCCGCGTCCGGTCGACGTCGTCGCTCACCTCCGCCGCCTCGAGGACGCGATGATCCGCGTCTGCGCGGAGTTCGGCGTCGAGACCAGCCGGGTGGAGGGCCGGGCCGGCGTCTGGGTGCTGGGCGACCCGGTGGAGCAGCGTCCGTCGATCGGCGGCCTCTCCCTGGACTTCGACCCGCGGCTGGCCGACGAGGAGTTCGACCCCCGCCTCAACGGCCCCGAGTACGCCCCCTCCAACGCCGGCCAGCGGCGCGAGGACCGCAAGATCTGCGCCATGGGCATCCGGGTCGCCAAGGGCGTCACCATGCACGGCTTCGCGCTGAACGTGAACCCGGACACATCCAGCTTCGACAAGATCATCCCGTGCGGCATCCGCGACGCCGGTGTGACCTCCCTCGCCCATGAACTGGGCCGCGACCTCACCATCGCCGACGTCCTGCCGGTCGCCGAGCGGCACCTGAAGGACGTACTGGGGAACGCGGAGCTGAAGCCGCGGGAGATCGAGCGGGCGTCGGTCTAGCCGTACGGGGGAATGCACCCCCGTTCCGCAAGGTTGCCCACACGCAGGGCCGGAAACAGTACGGGCGTACCCTGGTGTACGCCGACGAATCGAAGCTACAGGGAGCCGACGTGTCCGCAGTCGCACCCGACGGACGCAAGATGCTGCGCCTGGAGGTCCGCAACAGCCAGACCCCCATCGAGCGCAAGCCCGAGTGGATCAAGACCCGGGCGAAAATGGGTCCCGAGTACACGAAGATGCAGAACCTCGTGAAGAGCGAGGGCCTGCACACGGTCTGCCAGGAAGCCGGCTGCCCGAACATCTACGAGTGCTGGGAGGACCGCGAGGCGACCTTCCTCATCGGCGGCGACCAGTGCACCCGGCGCTGCGACTTCTGCCAGATCGACACCGGCAAGCCCGAGGCGCTCGACCGTGACGAGCCGCGCCGCGTGGGCGAGTCCGTGGTCACCATGGACCTGAACTACGCCACCATCACCGGCGTCGCCCGCGACGACCTGGCGGACGGCGGCGCCTGGCTGTACGCGGAGACGGTCCGCCAGATCCACGCGCAGACCGCCGGGCGCGAGGCCGGCCGCACCAAGGTCGAGCTCCTCGCGCCCGACTTCAACGCCGTCCCCGAGCAGCTGGCGGAGGTCTTCTCCTCCCGGCCCGAGGTCTTCGCGCACAACGTCGAGACGGTCCCGCGGATCTTCAAGCGGATCCGCCCCGGCTTCCGCTACGAGCGCTCCCTGCAGGTGATCACCGCCGCGCGCGACTACGGCCTGGTCACCAAGTCCAACCTGATCCTCGGCATGGGCGAGACCCGCGAGGAGGTCAGCGAGGCGCTCAAGCAGCTGCACGACGCCGGCTGCGAGCTGGTCACCATCACGCAGTACCTGCGCCCCTCCGTGCGCCACCACCCGGTGGAGCGCTGGGTCAAGCCGCACGAGTTCGTGGAGCTGAAGGACGAGGCCGAGCAGATCGGTTTCTCCGGCGTGATGTCGGGCCCGCTGGTCCGCTCGTCGTATCGTGCCGGCCGGCTCTACCAGATGGCCATCGAGAAGCGGGGCACCTACGTCGCCACGCAGGCCGTCTGACAGACCGTCACCCCCCTTGCCCCATACGGGCGCGAGACATACGCGTGAATTCGCGCACAAGATACTACCGGCCGGTAATGGCCGATACGACGCGGTCCTGACCGTCCTCGCAGATGAGGGCGTCCGTCAGGGCCGCGTCAGTCTTTCGGGCCCCCGCATCAAGGTTTCATTCGTGTTTGACCGGTCGGTCATGCCCTGGTAACACCAATCAGTGACGCTGGTATCACAGCACGTACACCCGCACCCGTACCCGGAGCCATACCGAGGGGGGACCTACACCATGCAGGCCGCGCCCGTTCGCGCCACAGCGATCCCGTCCTTCACCGACGCACTTCGCGCAGTCGAGTCGCTGCTCATGAGCAGCGGCCAGCGCACCGCCCGCCGCAACGCCTGGACCTCCGTCCTGGAGGACCGCCGCCGCGCCAAGGACCGGGTCGAGACGCAGCGCGTCCTCGAGGAGACCCTGTCCGCCCGCCCCTGAAACACACACCCTCCCGCTCTCCGGGCACTGCCGTCGTCGGCACTCCCGGGGACACGTAGACTTCGTGGCATGGCGAGGAAGGACAACGCGGCGGACGCCGCGAACCCCGGGCGACTGAAGCAGATCGCCCTGACCTACAAGATGACCCGCAAGGCCGACAAGAAGATCGGTCTTGTACTCGCGGCTGTCGGCATCATCACCTTCGGTGTCTTTCTCGCGATCGGTTTCCTGATCGGTCACCCCATCTATCTCGGCATCCTGGGCTTTCTGCTCGCCTTCCTCGCGTCGGCGATCGTGTTCGGGCGCCGGGCCGAGCGGGCGGCCTTCGGGCAGATGGAGGGCCAGCCGGGCGCCGCAGCGGCCGTACTGGACAACATCGGCCGGGGCTGGACGACGACCCCTGCGGTGGCGATGAACCGCAGCCAGGACGTGGTGCACCGCGCCGTCGGCAAGGCCGGCATCGTCCTGGTGGCCGAGGGCAACCCGAACCGGGTGAAGTCCCTGCTGGCCGCCGAGAAGAAGAAGATGAACCGCGTGGTCGCGGACGTGCCGGTGCACGACGTGATCGTCGGTACGGGCGAGGGCCAGGTCGAGCTGAAGAAGCTGCGCACGACCATGCTGAAGCTTCCGCGCGTACTGACCGGCCCGCAGGTCACCACGACCACCGACCGGCTGCGCGCCATGGGCGACCTGATGAGCAACATGCCGCTGCCGAAGGGGCCGATGCCGAAGGGCATGCGCCTGCCGAAGGGCGGGCCGAACGGCCGCTGACACCCCTCCTGCGCTACGACGACCTTCTACGAAGTAGGGGGCGCCCGGATCACTCCGGGCGCCCCCTACTTCGTGTCCCGCCCCGTAGGTTCTTCGTCTCCAGTCTCTTGGGTGCGCGCCTCCAGACCTCTTGGATGCGCACCTAGATCTCTTAGATGCGCACCTCGACCGTGCGGGCCAGCCGGTCGTGGAGCCCCCGGCCGTCGCGGTCCCAGATCAGAGCCGGGATGGCGAGGCACAGCAGGACCGTGCGCAGCAGGGCGCGCAGCGGCTTGACGGTGCCGGTCTCCAGGGCGACCACCCGCAGGCCGAAGAGGCGCTTGCCGGGGGTGCAGCCGACCGTGCCGAGGGTCAGGACGCCCAGCGCGAAGAAGACGAGCAGCGCCCAGTTGCCGGTCCGCTGGTCGTAGCCGTCCGTGATCAGGCCGTATGCGATCAAGAGGCACAGGCCCCAGTCCACGGCGAGGGCGCCGAGCCGCCGTCCCGGGCGGGCGATCGAGCCGGGCCCCTCCTCCGGCAGACCGAGCTGTTCGCCCCGGTATCCGAAGTCGGCACCGGCGTCTTCCATGGCCGCGCGCGGCCCGGAAAGCCACGATCCGATTGCTTGCCTGTTGTCCACCCGTCCACGGTACTGCGCCCGTATATGACCGGGGGACGTCGGGGTGTGTCGGGGCTACCTTGGAACCAGGGCTGGTTAACTTCTGCGAAACAAATGGGTCACGCCCGAGAAATCACGCATCCCTAGTGTCGAGGCAGCGTGTGCCACCGCACTGGCCGCACGAACGAACTACCACCCCGGCAAGACGGTCGGGAGTAGGAGGAGCTGGATGTTCCAGAACGCCGACGAAGCCAAGAAGTTCATCGCGGATGAGGACGTCAAGTTCGTCGACGTCCGCTTCTGCGACCTGCCGGGCGTCATGCAGCACTTCACGCTGCCCGTCGAGGCGTTCGACCCGGACGAGGAGCTCGCGTTCGACGGTTCGTCGATCCGCGGTTTCCAGGCCATCCACGAGTCCGACATGGCCCTGCGCGCCGACCTGTCGACGTCCCGTGTCGACCCGTTCCGCCGGGACAAGACCCTCAACATCAACTTCTTCATCCACGACCCGATCACGGGCGAGCAGTACTCCCGTGACCCGCGCAACGTGGCGAAGAAGGCCGAGGCCTACCTCGCCTCGACCGGTATCGCGGACACCGCGTACTTCGGTCCCGAGGCCGAGTTCTACGTCTTCGACAGCGTGCGCTTCAAGACCGCCGAGAACGAGTCCTTCTACCACATCGACTCCGAGGCCGGCGCCTGGAACACCGGTGCCATCGAGGACAACCGCGGTTACAAGGTCCGCTACAAGGGCGGTTACTTCCCGACCCCGCCGGTCGACCACTTCGCCGACCTGCGTGCCGAGATCTCCCTGGAGCTGGCCGCCTCCGGCCTCCAGGTCGAGCGCCAGCACCACGAGGTGGGCACCGCCGGCCAGGCCGAGATCAACTACAAGTTCAACACGCTGCTCGCCGCGGCCGACGACCTCCAGCTCTTCAAGTACATCGTGAAGAACGTCGCCTGGCGCAACGGCAAGACCGCGACCTTCATGCCGAAGCCGATCTTCGGTGACAACGGCTCGGGCATGCACGTCCACCAGTCGCTGTGGAGCAACGGCGCCCCGCTGTTCTACGACGAGGCCGGCTACGCGGGTCTGTCGGACATGGCCCGCTACTACATCGGCGGCATCCTCAAGCACGCTCCGTCGCTGCTGGCCTTCACCAACCCGACGGTGAACTCGTACCACCGCCTGGTGCCCGGCTTCGAGGCCCCGGTCAACCTGGTGTACTCGCAGCGCAACCGCTCCGCGGCCATGCGTATCCCGATCACCGGCTCGAACCCGAAGGCCAAGCGCGTCGAGTTCCGCGCGCCCGACTCCTCCGGCAACCCGTACCTGGCGTTCTCGGCTCTGCTGATGGCCGGCCTGGACGGCGTCAAGAACAAGATCGAGCCGGCCGAGCCGATCGACAAGGACCTCTACGAGCTGGCGCCCGAGGAGCACGCGAGCGTCGCGCAGGTCCCGACCTCGCTCCCGGCCGTCCTCGACCGCCTCGAGGCCGACCACGAGTTCCTGCTCGCGGGCGACGTGTTCACGTCCGACCTGATCGAGACGTGGATCGACTACAAGCGCACGAACGAGATCGCTCCGCTGCAGCTGCGTCCGCACCCGCACGAGTTCGAGCTGTACTTCGACGTGTAAAGAAGGACGCCGAAGTCCTGCACTTCGACGTCACAGGCTGAGGGCCGCCACCTGAAACGCTTCAGGTGGCGGCCCTCAGCCGTGCTCCCGGTCACCTCACCTTCAGCCCACCACGATCACGACGACGGCGCCGTTGTTGAAACCGTTGTTGAAGCCGTTGTTGAAGCCGAAGCGGTTGCCGAAGCCGTAGTTGCAGTTGTTCCACCAGCCGCCACCGTAGAAGCAGCCACGGTTGGTGGAGACCTGGGCCGGAGCGGCCGCCGAGGCCGTGCCGGCCGCGGCGATCGTGGCGCCACCGGCCATCAGGATGCCGACAGCGGACGCCGCGGCGAGACGCCTAGCACGATGTGCATTCATGGACGTACCTTCCTTCCACCCTTCGTGCGGTTCTCGAAGCACGAAACGGATGGCCGCGACCTCAGAGTGAAAAGTCCGGCGCGGTCGTAGGTCTGGCCGCCTGAGTTACCAGGAACAGGGCATTCGGATGCCCTGGTGAGCAGGGATGACGCCAGCGAAGGGCGTACCCCGCACTGCGGCTCTCTCCTGATCAATGCTAGCCGCCCCTCGATCGCTCAGCATCCTGGACGAAAAGCGCTGCTGGGGCGTGGTGGCCCGGGCAACCTTCCGCGCTTCACAGACTTCCTACAGTCGGGGGATCATCCCTCCTGGAGTCTGTTGGACGAGAAAGGTTGAACGGGGATGACTGAACAGGACGACTGGGAGCGCGAGTTCGACCACAGATGGGCGAGCGCGGCCGAGCACAAGGAACCCTCGGCCCGGGCCCGGATGCTCGCCGCCCGCTGGAAGGAGAACCCCCCGGACCCGGCGCCGTTCCGCGCCCACCCCGCCCCGGCCGGGCCCCGCCGGTCGTCCTGGGTGTCGACGGCCATAGTCCTCGGCTGCGTGGTCGCCGTCATAGCCGTGCTCGGGTACGCCCAGATGCGGGCGACCTACTAGGGAGACCGGGCGTGCGCTGACGCAGCGCGGGCGGGCGGCGACGCACAGGGACCTTTTGCTGCTCCTAGGGCCGTTCGGAACCACTTCATGGGAATCCGCAGGTGCACACTGGGCAGTGGGGACGAGTGCCTGACTGCGGGGTGAGGCAAGATGCAGAGCCGCTTCCAAAGCGATCGGCGGCTGACCGTGCGGATGGCGGTCACGCTGTTCCTGCTCGGACTGCTGTACGTGGCGTTCGTCGCCGCGTTGATCGTGTTGCTGAAGTCGTGGGTACTGGTCGTCGTCATCGCGGCGGGTGCCCTCGCCGCGCAGTACTGGTTCTCCGACCGGATCGCCCTGTACGCGATGCACGGCCGGGTCGTGGAGCGGGAGGAGTATCCCGAGCTGCACGCCGTGATCGACCGGCTGTGCGCAATCGCGGACATGCCGAAGCCGGTGGTCGCCGTGTCCGCGATGGACATGCCGAACGCGTTCGCGACCGGGCGGAATCCCGACCATGCGGTGATCTGCGTGACCACCGGGCTGCTGCGGCGGCTGGAGCCCGCGGAGCTGGAGGGCGTACTGGCGCACGAGCTGTCGCACGTGGCGCACAAGGACGTCGCCGTGATCACGGTGGCGTCCTTCCTCGGCGTGATCGCCGGCCTGATCGTACGGTTCGCCTTCTACTCGGAGCTGTTCGGCGGGCGGGGCCGCAAGGATCAGAACACCCTCGCCGTGTTCGCCGCCGTGATGGGCATCTCCGCAGCGGTCTACGCGATCAGCTTCCTGCTGATCAGGGCCCTGTCCCGGTACCGCGAGCTGGCGGCGGACCGGGCGGCGGCACACCTGACCGGGCGGCCCTCGGCACTGGCCTCCGCGCTGACGAAGGTCTCCGGCGACATCGCCCGGATCCCGACGAAGGACCTGCGCACGGCCCAGGCCTTCAACGCCTTCTACTTCACCCCTGCGCTGGGCGCCGAGCCCGGCATCGCGAAGCTCTTCTCCACCCACCCGAGCCTGGAGCAGCGGCTCGACCAGCTGGGGCGGATCTCCGCTGAGCTGGGCGAGGCCGCGACGCCCGGGAAGGCGGGCTGAGGATGGGGCTGCTGGACATCCTGCTCGGCCGTACGAAGCCGGCCGTGCCCGATCTCGACCAGCTGTTCGCGCTGCCGTCGGCGGCGGTGACGCTGGAGGCGGCGGCCGGGTTCACGCCGACCGGCCAGGGTGCGGTGTGCTTCGCCACGGTCGAGGGTGCGGCCTTCGAGCAGGCGCACCGGGAGGTCCAGGCACTGCTCGACGCGGACGCCGACCGCACCGGCCCCCCGGTGGAGCTGACGCAGGACGACTACGGCTACTCCTGGCTGGTCTCCCGCCGCGCCCCTGACGAACTGTCGCTCCTGGTCAACGACCTGCACGCGGTGAACACGTCAATGGAGGTCAACGGCTTCGGGCCGCAGTTGCTGTGCTCGCTGGCCGGATTCGAGGAACGGGGGACCGACCGGGGGCGCAGGCTGGCGCTGGTGTACCTCTACAAGCGCGGCACCTTCTACCCCTTCGCGCCGCTGCCCGGCCAGGGACAGCGGCGCGACAACGCGCTGGAACTCCAGGTGAAGGCGGCGCTCGCGAACGACCTGCGGGTCGAGGCGGACCTGAGCCGCTGGTTCCCGGTGTGGGGCGCCCCCGGCCTGTGACGGCCGGAGGCGTGTAGAAGGGTTGGTCTGCCGGTTCGTTTGCCGGTTCAGTTGCCGCGGTCCTGGCGGCGGGCCTCGAAGGGGCGCTCTCGACGGTAGCGGCGCTCCCACTTGGCCTGCTGGTCACGGCGGGCTCGGTACGCCTGGTAGGTGGCGGGTGCCGATCCCGTCGGGGTGCCGGCGCCCGGCGTGGACGCCGAGGACGAGCCCCGCCCGTACTGCGTGTACAGGTAGAGCAGAGCGGCGGCGGCCAGCCACCAGACGTGGTTTCCGAATCCCATGACCACCAGGACGACGGCTCCGGCCATGATGATTGTGCCCATGACTGGTATCTCCGATATCTCCGTGTCCATGGATGTGTGGGTGTGTGGTCGTCTCCAGCGTAGGGAGCCGGTCACTCCGCGTGCATCTCCTTTTATGCGGCGTGAGCGAATGGGCGCATGAGTGAGTCGTCGCGGTCAGATCTCCGGTGCGGCCGCCACCACCCCGGCCGCGACCGCCGCGCCGAGGGCCGCGTGGTCGGCGGCGGTCTGGTCGGCGTAGCTCAGGGCGAAGTCGGTGACGGCCCGGTCGAAGGTGTCGGCGCTGCCGAGGTAGGCGGCGATGGCGATACGGTCGCCTGAGCGGGCGTGTCCGCGGGCCAGGGCTGAGCCGCACAGGCGGGCGTACGTGTGGAGGGCGGCCGGGCTCATTCCGGCGACGTCCGCGGAGCCCTTCATGTCGCGCAGCTGCCGCCAGTAGTAGGCGCGGCCCTGCGGACCGGTCATCCATCCCAGGAAGATGTCGCCGGCGGCCTGGAGCAGCCGCTGCCCCACGACGACCCGGTGACCCGGGTGGGTGTACGGCCCGCTCGGCAGATGCTCCTCCAGTACGGACTCCCTGGCTTCCTTGATCTGGAGGAACAGCGGGTCGTCGTCGTCCCGTCCGGCGAGCAGCACGATGAAGCAGCGGGTGCCGACGCTGCCGACACCGACGACCTTGCGGGCGGCGTCGACGAAGCGGTAGCGGTGGAGGAGCAGGCGGCGTTCTTCGGAGAGCGTGGAGCGGTAGTCGCTGAAGATCTTGCGCAGCGCGGCCGCGTCGGAGGCTCCGGCGGACTCCAGGAACGGCGGGTCCTGGATGATGCGCCGCCGGCCGTCGACGGTCTCCGTCAGCTTGCCGAGGGCCTGCAGGCTGGTGCGGCGGCTGGCGCGGGTGAGGCTGGACTCGACGCGGCGGTCGCGGCGGCCGGAGCGGACCAGGGGCAGCAGCCGTTCGGCCTCAATGCGCTCGTGCCAGACGGCGAGTTCACCGCGCCCGGCCAGCCGTCGCATGGTGGTGCGGTATCCGGCCACGGCCGCCAGGACGCCGTGGCGGACCTTGGTCTCGGTGTGCCCGTTCTCCCGGGCGGCCACGGCGACGGAGGCCGCCAGCCGCTTGACGTCCCACTCGAAGGGCCCGGGGAACGTCTCGTCGAAGTCGTTGAGGTCGAAGAGCAGGGCGCGTTCCGGGGAGGCGTACAGACCGAAGTTGAGCAGGTGGGCGTCGCCGCACAGCTGCACGGTCAGGCCGGTGTGCGGCTGGGAGGCGAGGTCGCCGGCCATCACGGCGGCCGCCCCGCGCAGGAAGGCGAACGGCGAGCGGGCCATGCGCCCGTACCGCACCGGCAGCAGCTCCGCCAGCCGGTCCCGCCCCTGCCGTTCCAGTACGGCGACGGGGTCGGGCCGTTCGACGGAGGGCAGCCAGAGGCCGTGGGCGGAGCGGGGTACGTGTTTGCGGGCGTCCTTGCCGCGCTGGGCGCGGTCGGCCGGGGTGGTCATGGGCCGGGCCCGGGCCGGGCCGCGCCGAGCACCGGGGCGGCTCCCGGGAACGTCGCCCGCGCCCGTCTCCGCATGCCGTGCAGCTTCATCCGACCTCCCTGCCGCATTCACCCTCTGAGGGCAGTGAAGGCCCCGGGCGGGGGTGCCGCATGCCCAGTACGGCGATCGTGTGACGGGCCGCGATCGTCATGGGAGGGTCCCGGTTGTCAGTGGCGTCGGCGAGGATGCCCTCAGGACGGCGGTGCACGGCGGGCGGAGGTCGGCATGGGCGAGAAGCGGCGATACATCGGCGTGGTGGAGCGGCGGGCCCGGCTGGCGCTGCGCCACCGGCTGGCCGGTACGGCACGGGCGGCGGCCCCCGAGGACATCGCCCGCTCCCTGGTCGCCCTGCACGGCACGGACCCGGCGACGGTGTACCTGGCCGTGGGCGCGCGCCTGACGGAGCCGGCGACGACCGTCTCCGCGACCGACCGGGCGCTGTACGAGGACCGCACGATGGTCCGGATGCACGGCATGCGGCACACGGTGTTCGTCTTCCCCACGGACCTCACTGCGGTCGTGCACGCCTCGACCGGCCTCGCGGTCGCCGCCCGCGAGCGCGCCTCGCTGGTCAAGGGCATGGCGAAGGCCGGCGCGCCCGACGAGGCCTGGCTGAAGGAGGTCGAGGAGTCGGCCCTGGCCGTGCTGGGCCGACGCGGACAGGCGACGGCGGCCGAACTCGCCGGGGACGAGCCCCGGTTGCGGGAGCAGTTCGTGTACGCGGCCGGGAAGAGCTACGAGGGCGTCCACACCGTCTCGACCCGGCTGCTGCGGGTGCTTGGGGTGGAGGGGAAGGTCGTCCGAGGCCGCCCGCTGGGCTCCTGGACATCCAGCCAGTTCCGCTGGGCCCTGGCCCCCGAGCACCCCGAACTGGACGCCGCCGCGGCGCAGGCGGAGCTCATGCGCCACTGGCTGACGGCCTGCGGTCCGGCGACCGAGGCGGACCTGAAGTGGTGGACGGGGTGGCGGGTGACGGATGTCCGCCGGGCGCTGGCCGCGATCGGGGCGCGGGAGGTGGAGCTGGACGCGGGCACGGGGTACGTCACCTGCGGCGACGTCGCTCCCGTAGCGGGGCCCGGGGAGCCGTGGGCAGCGCTGCTCCCGGGGCTCGACCCGACGGCGATGGGCTGGCAGCAGCGCGACTGGTATCTGGCGCCCGAGTTGCGTCCTGCGCTGTTCGACGGCAGCGGGAATGTGGGGCCGACGGTGTGGTGGGACGGGCGGGTGGTGGGGGCTTGGGCGCAGCGGGCGGACGGGGAGATCGTCTGGCGGCTCCTCGACCCGGAGGGGGTCGGCCGGGAGGCGGAGGCGATGATCTCGGCGGAGGCCGAGAGGGTGCGGGGGTGGGTGGGGGCGACGCGGGTGACGCCGCGGTTCCGGACGCCGGTGGAGCGGGAGTTGGCGGGGTGACCTGGGTTGGTGCTGGGGGCGCACAGCCCGGCGCTCACGGGGTGCCGCACCCACCCGTCCCGCGGCACGCATGCCCGCGGACCGACGGCGCCGGGCGCCGTCGAAGAGAGACGGCACCCGGCGCCACGACTCACCTCGCGTATCGCATCAGCGCGCGCACCATGTGGCACGTCGTGTCCGACGGCGGGTGGACGCCGATCTGTTCCGCTGTGCTCCGTATCGTCTCGTTGCGGGCCTGGTTCGGCACGTAGACGCCCGAGTCGAGGAGGGCGATGGCGAGGCGCATGGCCTTGAGGCGGCGGTTGTGCGTGACGTACCACTCGCGTGGACGCCCGGGCGGCAACGGCCGCTTCTCGACCGGCGCGTAGGGCATGTCGAGCAGGACGGAACGCTTCGCGGTGGACTGGGTGGGCAACGGCTTCGGCTTCAGTGCGGCAGCGGGCACAGGCATCCTCCTGTCGCGGTCAGGGCGCCGTCCGGACTTCCCGGCGACACCCTCGAACACTGCTTCTATTCTACCGCCCGGCACTGACAAAAGCCCCTGGCCACAAGGGCTTTCGGGGGCCCAGTGGCGGCTGTGGAAAACGAGTTTTCGCGTACCGTGGGCGCCATGGAAATCTGGATCAATCCGGCCTGCTCCAAGTGCCGCAGCGCCCTCACCCTGCTCGACGCCGAGGGTGCCGACTACACCGTCCGCCGCTACCTGGAGGACGTACCGACCGAGGACGAGATCAGGGCCGTACTCGACCGCCTCGACCTCGAACCGTGGGACATCACGCGCACCCAGGAGGCCGACGCCAAGGAGCTCGGTCTGAAGGAGTGGGCACGGGACGCCGGTTCGCGTGACCGGTGGGTCAGGGCGCTCGCCGAGCACCCGAAGCTCATCCAGCGTCCGATCATCACCGCGGACGACGGCACGGCGGTCGTGGCCCGTACCGACGAGGCCGTGCAGGACGCCCTGTCCCGAACCGAGGTGTGACGCAGGTTACTTCGGTTGACTCCTGTAACCGCTGAGTAACTTCGTTCGGTATCTCGTACATAGCGGCGTACGCTCCCCTACCTCTCAGGAGGCGCGGATGTCGCGCAGGAGAACACTCAGCACGAAGAAGAAGCTCGCGCTGCTGGTCAGTGCCGCGGCGGTGGCGGGCGGCGGTGCCTTCGCCATGGCGAGCACCTCCAACGCCGCGCAGACCCCCCGGACCCTGTCCGCCGGGGACTCGACCGTCTGTCAGGGGCTCGCCACCGCCCTCGGTAACAACCAGAAGTTCATCGACGGTCAACGGGCCGCTCCGGACGCACAGTCCGCGGCCCGGATCGCCAACCGCGAGGCGGTCATCGCGCAGATCAAGGTGCAGCAGAAGGCGTCCGGATGCACGGTTGGGGAGTCGGCTCAGGGCTCCCAGACCACCCAGCCGGCGCAGACCGCCCCCGCACAGACCGCCCCCGCAGGAAACGCCGGGAACGCCGGGAACACGGGAAACACCGGCAACAACGCCGGTGGCGCCGCCGCCTCCGGTCAGCAGGTCTGCAACGGCTCGACGGTCACCCTCTCGGGTGAGGGCGGCGCTCCGGCCGCGTCCAGCAACCAGTTCCCGGCGGGCACGAAGCTGAAGGTCACCAACCTGGACAACAACAAGTCCACGACGGTGGAGGTCACCGGGGTCTCCGGCAGCTGCGCCCTGCTCAACAACGCCGCTTTCGAACAGGTCCGTGAGCCCGGCAAGTTCCTGATCCGCCGGGCCCTGATCGAGAAGGTGGGGTGAGGCTCGGGGCTGGAGGAAACCCGTGAGGTGGCGCCCCAGTTCCGCCACCTCGTACGTGTCACCGGTCCTGCTGCTCCCGGCCAGGAGCGGCAGGACCGGCAGGGCGTGAAGCAGGTACGCCGCCTTGTACCCGGCGAAGCACTGGGTCGGGTCCAGGAGGAACAGGCGGCGCACCTGGCCGGGCGCTTCTCACACCCATCGCATACGAGACGGCATGCGGGACGATCTCTCCGGGCTCTGCGACCGCGAACGGCAACCATCCTCCGCCCGGGTGTCCTCACACCGTGAAACGCGCCACAGCACCGCCAGGTAACACGGGGTTCACAATCGGGCAATGACCGGGAAATGGCCTGTTGACAGGCTGCGGGGCATCAGGTGCGGCGCCCCAGTGCCGCAGCGCCGCAGCACCCGCAAGTGCGTCTAACGACCCACCCCCGAAGGAAGTGGCCCGTGACCTTCAAGGCTGAGTACATCTGGATCGACGGCACCCAGCCGACGGCGAAGCTCCGTTCCAAGACGAAGATCCTGGCGGACGACGCCAAGGGTGCCGAGCTGCCGATCTGGGGCTTCGACGGGTCCTCCACGAACCAGGCCGAGGGCCACGCCTCCGACCGCGTGCTCAAGCCGGTCTTCACCTGCCCCGACCCGATCCGCGGCGGCGACGACGTCCTCGTCCTGTGCGAGGTCCTCAACATCGACATGACGCCGCACGAGTCCAACACGCGTGCCGCGCTGACCGAGGTCGCGGAGAAGTTCGCCGCCCAGGAGTCGATCTTCGGCATCGAGCAGGAGTACACCTTCTTCGACGGCGCCCGTCCGCTGGGCTTCCCCGAGGGCGGCTTCCCGGCCCCCCAGGGCGGCTACTACTGCGGTGTCGGCGCCGACGAGATCTTCGGCCGCGAGATCGTCGAGGCCCACCTGGACAACTGCCTGAAGGCGGGTCTGGCGATCTCCGGCATCAACGCCGAGGTCATGCCCGGCCAGTGGGAGTTCCAGGTCGGCCCGGTCTCCCCGCTGGAGGTCTCCGACCACCTGTGGATCGCCCGCTGGCTGCTCTACCGCACCGCCGAGGACTTCGGCATCTCCGCGACCCTCGACCCCAAGCCGGTCAAGGGCGACTGGAACGGCGCCGGCGCGCACACCAACTTCTCCACGAAGGCGATGCGCGAGGGTTACGACGCGATCATCACCGCGTGCGAGGCGCTCGGCGAGGGCTCCAAGCCGCTCGACCACGTCAAGAACTACGGCGCCGGCATCGACGACCGTCTGACCGGCCTGCACGAGACCGCCCCGTGGAACGAGTACTCGTACGGCGTCTCCAACCGTGGCGCCTCGGTCCGTATCCCGTGGCAGGTCGAGAAGGACGGCAAGGGCTACATCGAGGACCGCCGTCCGAACGCCAACGTCGACCCCTACCTGGTGACGCGTCTGATCGTCGACACCTGCTGCACCGCGCTGGAGAAGGCCGGCCAGGTCTGATCCCCCGATCGTCCCGGAAGGGGCGCCCGCCGTCATGGCGGGCGCCCCTTCCGTGTTTCCCGCGCTTCCGTGGAGACGGCCAAGGCGGTCGGCTGACGTCAACTCCTCGCCAAGGAAGCGTCCAAGCAGTGAGAGAAGGCTCCTGCTACAGGCGTGTGTCTGCTTCAATAGGCCCATGGCCAGCTTCCAGAAGTACACCGCGACGGGTCGCCATGACCTCGAGCCCTTCTGGCCTTCCCGTCAGCACCACGACTTCGACCGGGTGTGTTGTCGCGCGATGGACGCGCGGGCCCTCTAAAGCCGTACACCCCGGCCTTCGGCCAGCGCGCACGACGTACGTCCTCGACGAGCCCGACCACGAATCGCGGCCGTCGTCCTTCCCGACGAACTCCTCGCGCGAAAGAGCTGACCTCTCATGGCGACCACTCGTTCTCTCTCCTCCGCCCCCACCCTCACCGCTCCCGCCCCGAACGGCTCCGCCCGCCACCGGCTGCGGGCCGTCGACCGGGACGAGGTGGTGGACGTCGCGGAATTCCTGCCGCCGGGTGCCACCTGGCTGCCCGCCCCGCAGCACACCCTGCCCACCCTGCCGGGCCAGCCGCCGATGATCGGCTACCTGGTGCTCGTCCCGGCCGACCAGCAGCCGCCGTTCCTGCCGGTGGCGGTGCCCGACCAGCCGGAGGCCGAGCAGTCGGCCGCCCCGGCCGCGGGCGAGCCGCTGGTGCGCATCGACACCGTGCAGCGCACCGCTGAGGTGAACGGGCGCGAACTCGACCTCACGTACCTGGAGTTCGAGCTGCTCGCACACCTGGTCGCGCACCCCAACCGGGTACACACCCGCGACCAGCTGGTCACCACGGTGTGGGGCTACGGCCACGTGGGCGACGGCCGTACCGTCGACGTCCACATCGCCCGGCTGCGCCGCAAGCTGGGCGTGGAGCACCGCAACGCGATCCAGACGGTCCGCCGCGTCGGCTACAAGTACTCCCCGCCGCTCGCGCACTGAGCATCTGCGTTCTCTGCCGACGGCAGATCATGGTTCCCTCCCGCGGCTCCATCGGGCACAGTCACCGGCATGAGACTTCTGGTGCTGGGTGGTACGGAGTTCGCGGGACGGGCCGTGGCCGAGGCGGCGCTCGGGCGCGGCTGGGACGTGACGGTGTTCAACCGGGGGCGGCACGCGGCCGTCCCCGGCGCCCGGTCCCTGCTCGGCGACCGCACCGCGCCCGACGGGCTCGCCGCCCTGACGGAGGGCGAGTGGGACGCCGTCGTCGACACCTGGTCGGCGGCGCCCCGCGCGGTGCGGGACACGGCACGGCTGCTGCGGGGCCGCGCACGGCGGTACGTCTACGTGTCGAGCCGCTCGGTGTACGCCTGGGCACCGCCCGCCGGGTACACCGAGAACGCGCCGCTGGTCGAGGGCGCCTCGGCCGACGCGGAGCAGACCGACTACGCGCGCGACAAGCGGGGCGGTGAGCTGGCGGCCGTGGCGGAGTTCGGGGCGGAGCATTCGGTGCTCGTGCGGGCCGGGCTGATCCTCGGGCCGTACGAGAACGTCGGGCGGCTGCCCTGGTGGCTGAACCGGATCGCGCGTGGCGGGCCCGTCCTCGCGCCGGGGCCGCGGGATCTGCCCCTGCAGTACGTCGACGTCCGCGACCTCGCCGAGTGGGTCCTCGGGGCGGTGGAGCGGGAGTTGAGCGGGCCGTACAACCTGACGAGCCAGCAGGGGCACGCCACGATGGGCGAGTTCCTCGACGCGTGCGTAGGGGTCACCGGCGCGGCGGCCGAGCTGCGGTGGACCGAACCGGAGGTCATCCTCGACGCGGGCATCGAGCCATGGACCGAACTGCCCGTGTGGGTGCCGCCGGGCACCGACCTGCACGACGCCCTGCACGCGGCCGACGTCTCCCGGGCGGTGGCGACGGGGCTGTCCTGCCGTCCCGTCGACGAGACCGTCGCCGACACCTGGAGCTGGCTCCGGTCGATCGGCGGCACCGCGCCCCAGCGTCCGGACCGCACCCGCAAGGGCCTGGACCCGGAGGTGGAGGCGAAGGTGCTCTCGAGATAGCCGCGGCCGTCGAGTCCGGCCCCGAGCCGGCACAGGGACCGCCGACCCACCGCATTCCACTGCAACTACAGGGAATGTTAGGGAGTTGGGGGCGAATTGTTCCTCGAACCTCTCATCAATTTCTGAGACGTTTGAACACCCGTGGGACCAACACCGTATGGATGGGAGCCGCTTCACTCCTGTCGGGCGCCTCGATGCTGCCCCGCAAGGAAGTCAGAGGAGTTCCATGGGACGCAACACACGTAAACGCCGTTCGTCGATGGCCAGCAAGGCCATAGCCGCATCGGCGGCCCTAGCGCTCGGTGGGGGCGGGCTGATCTGGGCGAACTTCTACGCTTCGGCGCACGAGTCGAACAACTCGGCGCAGAACCAGACCAAGGCCGCCACCGCGGCCGCGCAGGTCGCGACCATCTCCTGCCCGGACGTGGGGCAGAAGCTGACGAACGTGCCCAACGCGGCGCGCTCGGGTGTCGACAAGGAGCTGGCGAACCTCGACAAGCAGATCACCGAGGCCTACGCCCGTCTCGCCTCCACCCGCCAGGCCCAGGCGAACGACGCGAGCTTCGTCCAGAACGCGATCGTCGGCCCCCTCAAGGAGAAGCGGGCCGCGACGATCGACCGGATCAGGATCGACATCAAGCGCGTCGGCGGCCAGGCGACCGACCTGAGTTCGCTCGCGGCCTGCACCACGCAGGCGGCCAACGCGAACACCAACGCCGGCCAGGCGGGCAACGGCCAGCAGAACGACCAGAACAACAATCAGAACAACAACAACCAGGACAACGGAGGCCAGCAGAACAACAACGGCGGCCAGCAGCAGGCCGGCAACGGCGGCCAGGCCGGCAACGGCCCGAACGCGGCCGACTTCGTCGACATCACGAAGGTCCAGGCGAACGTCAAGGCGAAGCCGCAGAAGACCGGCAACGCCTCGACCGGTACGTTCACCACGAAGTGCGGCGTGAACGCCAACGGCAGCCACAACACCGACAACGTGATCGTGGCGCCCGGCGTGACCAACGGCGCGCACCACCTGCACGACTACGTCGGCAACCAGACGAACGACGCCTTCGCCAACAACAACACGTTCGCGACGGGCGAGTCCACCTGCCAGAACCAGCAGGACAAGTCGCTGTACTACTGGCCGGTGCTGCGTGTGCAGGACGGCACACAGGACTTCGACCAGAACAACGACGGCGGTGGCAAGGAAGGCAACGTCGGCAAGATCCTGGTCGCCAAGCAGGCCCAGATCAAGTTCGTCGGCAGCCCGACGAGCAAGGTCGTGGCGATGCCGCAGTTCCTGCGCATCATCACCGGTGACGCCAAGACCACCACCAACGGCCTGGCCAACGCCAACGCGCACTGGAGCTGCACCGGCTTCGAGAACAAGGTGCAGCTCACGGAGCAGTACCCGATCTGCCCGCAGGGCAGCAACGTGGTCCGTACGTTCGCCTTCCAGAGCTGCTGGGACGGCCAGAACATCGACAGCGCCAACCACCGCACGCACGTCGCCTTCGCCGACGCCAACGGCAACTGCGCCAACGGCTTCAAGGCGATCCCGCAGCTGACGATGCGCCTGGTGTACAGCGTGCCGCAGCCGGTCATCCAGAACGGTGTGGTGAAGAACGCCTACGCGGTGGACGGCTTCCCGGAGCAGCTCCACAAGCCGGCCACCGACCACGACGACTTCATCAACGTCATGTCGGCGAACCTGAACAACAAGGTGGCCAACTGCATCAACAGGGGCCAGAAGTGCCAGTGACGACACGGCGCTAGCCCGACGGGAAACCGGCGGTGGGAGAACCCACCGCCGGTTTTCGTGTGTCGTAGACGCTTGTAAATGCTCTCAGTGGCCGGAGTGCGAGGCCCCGTGGTCGGTGCCCTGCTCGATGTCCCCGCCGAGCGTGGTGCGCAGGGCCGACACCGTGCTGTCCTCGCCCACGGCCACCCATTTGCGGCCGACCAGGTAGTGACCGCCGTAGTCCTTGGCCGAGTTGATCCAATCGCGCTGGCCGCGGTCGGTGGCGAAGGTCGCGAGGATGAACTTGCCGTCGGAGTTCTTGCACACGGCCTGGCGGATCTCGTCGGCGTCCGTCTGCATGTCCGGCGTGCACTTCACCTCGGCGGCCAGGTGCTCCAGGCTGCCGGTCGCCGTCGCCGGCACCGCGTTCGCGCCTCCGTCGGAGACGCAGCCCGCCAGCGCCAGCACCGCCACGGCGCCGGCCGCCGCGAGCATCGGTCGAGTCACCATCATCTGTCCTCCCTGCAAGAGCCTCGTCCTGGATACGGCTCCGGTGCGCGGCG
This sequence comes from Streptomyces sp. NPDC002088, assembly GCF_040296605.1. NCBI lineage: Bacteria > Bacillati > Actinomycetota > Actinomycetes > Kitasatosporales > Streptomycetaceae > Streptomyces > Streptomyces sp. NPDC002088. The sequence goes on from NZ_JBEOXO010000006.1 coordinate 346,987, forward strand.
CACTCAAACGGTGCTCAAGGTGCTCCGAGCTCAAGGTGCTCCGAGTTCAAGATGCTCCAAATCGAGTGTCACTGTAGGCACACTCGTGCGAAGGTGTGCCGGTGAACCAGGACTGGGAAGATCGCGTGGCCGCCGCCTGGGCCACCATCGACGACTACACCGAGGCCACCGCGGCGGACTTCCGGGCAGTGATCGACGCGCTGGTCGCCGAACTGCCGGACGGCAGCCCGCTCGGCCCGTTCGAACAGGCATCCGCATGGGACTCGACCGGCCACTCGGACAAGGCGGTTCCGCTGTACCAGGAGGCGCTGGCGCTCGGGCTCAGCGAGGTCAGCGGCTACAAGGGCCGCCGCGCCAAGATCCAGCTGTCCAGCTCGCTGCGGAACACCGGCCGGGCGGAGGAGGGCGTCAAGCTGCTGACACCCGAACTCGACGGCCGGTCGGACGAGTTGGACGACGCGGTACGCGCCTGTCTCGCGCTGTGCCTGTCCAGCCTCGGGCGGGACCGCGAGGGACTCTCCCTCGTACTGGGCGCCCTTGCTCCCCACCTGCCGCGCTACCAGCGGTCGATGGCGAACTACGCGCGGGCGCTCGTCGAACCGGAGAACTGACTCGGCGGCCGACCCGGTGGAAGACCCGGCGGACGACTCGCCCGGGTGTGTGACGGTGACCATCCACGAATTCGCTCGTTCTGCTGAACGTGCAGTCACAGCATGTCGCCCCGCGCCCCACTCCTTCCGCCACCGACGTCGACATCGAGCAGGCCGAGGCCGCGCTCGTCGAGCACTACCCACGGCTCGTCCGGCTCGCCTACCTGGTGCTGCCGCCGGCTCTCGGCCGGGGCCGACGCGTCCTGACAGCGCACGCCCTCACCCAGCGTGCGCTGCCCAAAAAACGCGCGTCGGCGCCCGCCATCCCGGCCCAGTCGACGGGCCGGGACGGTGACCCGGGCTACGCATTTGTCCGCCTCCAGATCGTGCGTACGGCGCTGGAGGCCGGCCTGCCGCTGCGGCGCCGGGCCTGGCCGAAGCTTTCCCAGCTGCCGCCGCTGCTGCCCCAGGTATGGGGCCTGCGCCTGTTCCCGCGCTCGGGCGGCGCCGACGAACTCGCCCTGGACCAGCAGCTGTCGGCCCTGTCCGGACCAGCCCGCGCCGCCTATGTGCTGCGCGGCCTGGAGAAGCTCCCCGACGGCGATGTGCGCGAGGTGCTCTCGGCGGCGGACGTGGCCGACCCGGAGGCCGCGCTGCGCGAGGCCGACGCCGCGCCCGCGCAGTACGCGCTGCTCGACTCCCCCGAGTTCGATCCCTGCTCGCTGCAGGCCCGGCCCACCGATCTGAGGCGGCGCCGGCAGCGCTCCCGGGCCGCGCTGGCCGCGGCCGCCGCCCTCGCGGTGTGCGGCGCCCTGGTGGCCCTGCCGGGCGACGGCTGGGGTCCCGACGGCGCCGCCGCGCCGGCGTACGCGCAGAACCCGGCGGCCGAGGCCGCCCTCAACCCCGGCAAGCTGCTCCGGGTCGCGCCCCTGGCGTGGCAGTCGTCCGCGCGCACCGACTTCTCCGTGTGGCCCGCGCGCGGCGGCCTCACCCGCGACACCGCCCTGCTGCGCCGCGCGCTCGCGGTCTGGGCCCGCCCCGGCAGGACCGTCCACGTCTCCGCCACCCCCGGCACCCCGTCCGGCGGCCCGGCCGGCCCGCCCCAGCTGCTGTACGCGGGAAGCGTCGACAGCGCGCGCGTGGTGATCCTCTACGACGGTCTGCGTATCGCGCGTTACGCCGAACCGAAGGCCGGCACGCGAGGCGTCGCCCTCGACTTCGCTCGCGTCGACGGCGCGACGGCCGCCGACGCGAGCGCGTTGGTCCTCGACCGGGCCGACGGCAACGTGCGCTATCTGACCGCCCCCTGGGTGAAGCAGGCGTCCGAGCGGGACCTGATGAAGCCCGGCGCCGGGGCGATGCCCCTCGACGTCACCGGCGGGATCACCGCGCCGCTGGCCAGCCCGGTCACGCAGACCGGCCTCTGCACCTCGTGGAACGTGCTGCAACTGACCGACGGATCCGGGAAGCACGTGCTGACGGACCTCGGCGAGCTGGTGCCGGCCAGGCTGACCGAGGGCAGGCCGACCAAGCCCCATGAGGTGTCCGGGGCCAAGGCGCTGCGCACCTGGGCGCCGTTCGCCTGCTCGCTGAGCGACGCGCGCACCCAGGGCGTGCGGTCGGTGAACGCCTGGAAGTACGCCGAGCAGCAGCTGCCGGACGCGAACGGCACGGGCACCTGGGTGTGCACGCGGGCCGAGACCTGGCGGGGCGGCGGGCCACGGGTGCTGGCCCAGTTCAACACGCCGGGCGGGGCGTACGGCGCGGCCGTGGCGAAGGCGGAGAACGTGTCGGCGTGCGGTGCGCGCGATCCGCAGGTCCTGGCGGGCGTGCTGTGGAAGTCGGAGGCCGGCACCTGGTACCTGCTGGCCGCGGCCGGCTGGGGCACCGAGTCGATCAGTACGACGGGCGGGGTCCGGGCGACCTCGCAGAGCAGGATGCTGGCGGTACCCGCGAAGAAGGGGGCGCAGGCCGACCTCGAGGGGACGCTGGACGACGGCACGAAGATCACCGGCCTGCGCTGAAAGAAGCCACGGCGAAAGAAGTGCGCCGCGAGGGTTCCACCCGGGTCTACCCGTCAGTACATTGACGCCATGTCTAACAAGCAGGCCCGGGTGCCCCGTCCGGTCGAGGGCGAGCGAATACCGCTCAAGGCGCGCAAGGTGTCCTTCTCCTGGGAGGGCACCCCACTGCACTGGGTGCCGGGGGACCCGTTCACCACGCACACCATCAACGTGCTGCATCTGCTGCTGCCCGCCGGTGAGCGGTGGTTCGTGCACGTCTACAAGCAGGTGCTGCCCTACATCCGGGACGAGCGGCTGCGCGAGGACGTCGTCGGGTTCATCGGGCAGGAGGCGATGCACTCCCAGGCTCACGACGAGGTGCTGCCGCACCTGAAGGAGCTGGGGCTCGACCCGACGCCGTACACCGCGCAGGTCGACTGGTTCTTCGAGAAGCTGCTCGGCGACCGGACCCTGCCGCCGGGCAAGGCGCGCACGTGGTGGCTGATGGAGCGCGTCGCGATCATCGCGGCCATCGAGCACTACACGGCTTTCCTCGGCAACTGGGTGCTGAACGCCGAGGAGCTGGACCGGCGCGGCGCCGACCCGACCATGCTGGACCTGCTGCGCTGGCACGGCGCCGAGGAGGTCGAGCACCGGTCCGTCGCCTTCGAGCTGTTCCTGCACGTCGACGGCAGCTACCGGCGGCGCGCCCGAACCTGGGCGACCGCCTTCACGGCGCTGGTGTTCCTCTGGCAGCGCGGGGTCCGCTTCTTCATGGAGAACGACCCGACGCTCATGGACGGCAGGGCCACCTTCAAGGACTTGTACGCGCGCGGCCGCCAGGGCGTACTGCCCGCGACCGGCGAGATACTCAAGTCCGTCCCGCGCTATCTGAGCCGCGACTACCACCCCTCTCAGGAAGGCAACACCGCGCAGGCCGTCGCCTACCTGGCCTCCTCCCCCGCGGCACTGGCGGCGGACAAGGGTGCCGCGTGATGCCGAAGCTGCGGACCGTCGTGGTCGTCGCGGGCGCGGCGCTGCTCGCCAGGCGGGCGATGCGCCGCCGGATCCAGGCCTCGCCGCTGTGGCCGTTGCCCGCCCTGGAGCGGCCGATCTCCGGGCAGCCGCGGTCGCGGGCACTGCGACTGTCGGTGGCCTCGCACGAGACGGTCGCCGACGGCGTCGTACAACTGCGCCTGGAAGGACGGCACTTGCCGCGCTGGGAGCCCGGCGCACACCTCGATCTGGTGCTGCCGTCGGGGCTCGTGCGGCAGTACTCGCTGTGCGGCGACCCGGCGGACACCTCGTCGTACACCGTGGCGGCGCGGCTGGTCGAGGGCGGGCGGGGCGGCTCGCGCGAGGTGCACGAGCAGGTGCGGGAGGGGACGGAGCTCGAGGTGCGGGGGCCGCGCAACCGGTTCCCGCTGGTCGAGGCGGAGTCGTACGTCTTCGTCGTCGGCGGGATCGGGATCACCCCCGTCCTGCCGATGCTGCGGGCGCTCCCGCCGGGTGTGGAGTGGCGGTTGCTGTACGGCGGCCGTACGCGGGCCTCGATGCCGTTCCTGGAGGAGGTCGAGAAGCTGGGCGGGGACCGTGTCACCGTCGTCGCCGAGGACGAGGACGGACGGCCCGATCTCGACGCGCTGTTCGCGGACCTGCCGGAGGGCGCCGCCGTCTACTGCTGCGGGCCGGAAGGGCTGATGGAGGCGGTCTCCGCGCGCCTGCCGGCCGGGGTGACGCTCCACCTGGAGCGGTTCACGCCGCGCGGCTCCGCCGGGGGCGACGGCCCCTTCGAGGTCGAACTCCGCCGTAGCGGACGGACGTTGACGGTGCCGGCCGACTCCAGCCTGCTGACCGCCGTGCGCGCCGAGCTGCCGGACACCGCGTACTCGTGCGAGCAGGGCTTCTGCGGGACCTGCCAACAGCGGGTGCTGGAGGGTGAGATCGACCACCGGGACGAGCTGCTGACGGACGCGGAGCGCGCCGAATCGATGCTGATCTGTGTGTCGCGGGCGAGAAGTGAGCGTCTTGTGTTGGATTTGTGAACGCCTGGGACAGGACAGGTCCGTTCGGTTCCGCTTCCGATCGGTAAGGTATTCGCATGACTACCGGGGTCCGCCGCAGAATGGGAGTCGACGAGCGTCGGCAGCAGTTGATCGGCGTCGCCCTCGAACTGTTCAGCCGCCGCTCGCCCGACGAGGTCTCCATCGACGAGATAGCGTCGGCGGCGGGCATCTCGCGGCCGCTCGTCTACCACTACTTCCCCGGCAAACTCAGCCTCTACGAAGCCGCGTTGAAGCGTGCCTCGGAGGATCTGGCGGGCCGGTTCGCGGAACCGCACGAGGGCCCGCTGGGGGCGCGGCTGCTGCGGGTGATGCGCCGGTACTTCGACTTCGTGGACGAGCACGGCCCCGGATTCTCGGCCCTCATGCGCGGCGGCCCCGCCGTAGGCTCCTCGACGACCAACGCGCTCATCGACTCCGTACGGCAGGCCGCCTACGAGCAGATCCTCGCGCATCTGGGGATCACGGACCCGCCGGCGCGGCTGGAGTTGGTGATCCGCTCCTGGATCTCGCTCGCCGAGTCGACCGCGCTGATCTGGCTGGACGGCCGGCGCATCCCGCGCGCCGAGCTGGAGGTCCAGCTCGTGCACGACTTCGCCGCGCTGACGGCCGTGAGCGCGGCGTACGACGACGAGATGCGCGCGCTGCTGCGCCCGATGCTCGAGGACGAGCCGGCCGACGGCCCCTTCAGCGACCTGGCGGCCCGGCTGATCGCCCTGGCGTCCTGAGGAGCTTTCTCAGCTCTCGAACTTCCGGTACGAGGGGTCGAGGTCGCGCACCTCCGCGGAGGCGTGCAGGGCCAGCCCCGCGCCGGGCTTCACGTACTGGCGCAGCAGCTCGAGCGCGGCCTCGGTGAGCCGGGCCTTCGTCTCCTCGGTGCGGCCGGCCAGCAGGCCGATGTGGACATGCACGACGGCGTGCCCCTCGGTGTCCGGGCCGACCACGGTGTCCTCGGTCCGGCGGAACTGCGTCTTGCACGCCGGCGGCTTCGCGGCCGCGATCTCGACCGTGGCGGTGTGCAGCGCCTGCGCGAATCCGGGCCGGTCGAAGTCGTCCGCGAGCCGTTCCGAGTAGTCGACGGTGATCTGCGGCATGGGCACTCCTGTTCTAGGCGACAGGGCTCAGCCTAGTCCCAGCGCCAGCATCGCGATGTCGTCCTCGCGGTCGTGGCCGAAGCAGTCCAGCAGCAGGTCGCACAGGGCGTCGAGGCCGGGCGGGGCGTCGGCCGCGGCCGTGCGCAGATGACGCAGGGAGGTCCCGAGGTCGGTGCCGCGGGTCTCGATGAGGCCGTCGGTGACCATGAGGAGCCGGTCGGCGGGGCGCAGCACCATCTCCGTGGGGTCGGGGCGGTCCAGGCCGAGCCCGAGCAGCGGTCCGGCGACGTCGACGTACTCGGCGCCGCCCGCGCCGCGCAGGACCAGCGGCGGGATGTGGCCCGCGTTGGCGATGCGCAGCCGCCCGCTGTCCGGGGCGACGAGGACCAAACAGACGGTGGCGGTGACGTCCGGATGGTAGTGCTGGAGCATCCGGTCGAGCCGTCCGGCCAGTACGGCGGGGTCGCCGTCCTCGACGCAGTAGGCGCGCAGCGCGTGCCGAATCTCCACCATGACCGTGGCCGCGTCCAGCGAGTGGCCGACGACGTCACCGACCGCGGTCAGCACCCCCGCCCCGGTGCGCAGGGCCGCGTAGAAGTCGCCGCCGATCTCGGTGTCGTGGGACGCGGGCACGTAGCGGACCACCAGGTCGACGCCGGGCAGCTCGGGCAGGCTGTCCGGGCGGGGCAGGAAGCTGTGCTGGAGGGTGAGGGCGACATGGCGCTCCACCTGGTACATGAGCAGCGGTTCGGCGGCGAGCGCGACGGCCTGGGCGAGACGGGCGAGCAGCCCGTCGTGCGCGGGATCCGTGCGGTGGGCGGGGCGCGCGGGCGTGGCGACGCAGACCGGCGAGCGCTGGCCCCGGGTCAGGGTCAGCACGAGCCGGGCGTCGTCCCGCACGCCGGGCCGGAAGAAGCCGGCCGGCCACAGCGGTGCGGGCACGATGACGCTCTGCACCCCGCTGCGCCCGTCCGCGAACCGCGGGAGCAGCCGCGCCACGGCCTCCTCCGCGTCCGCGCCCGGCAGCCCGAGGACACCCAGGTCCCGGGACGTCCCCCGGTACAGCTCTCCGTCCGGTCCGGCGACGAACACCACGGCCGGGGTGCCGGTCAGCCGGGCCGCGCCCTCGGCGGCCGCACCGGCCAGCTCCTCGGGGCAGCGCGCGGCCTGCACGGTGACGATCGCCTCGGACAGCAGCGTCAGCCGGTGGACCAGCGTCTCGGCGCCCGTGCCCCGGCTCGCCCCGCGCAGCGCGGCCCGTACGACCGCCTGGATCTCCTGCGGGTCTGCGGGCACCGTCAGATAGGCCTCCCCGCCCGCGTCCAGTCCCCGGCACCGGTCGCCGGGCGCCACGGAGGCGGCGGAGAAGTGCACGACGGGCAGCGCGGCCATGGGCGGCCGGGCCTTGACCCGGCGGCACAGTTCGAAGCCGCTCATGTCCGGCAGGCCCACGTCCACCAGCGCCACGTCGGGCAGGGTGCCCGACCGCAGCCGTACGTCGAGTTCGACGAGCGCCTCTCTCCCACTGGCCACCGGCACCACCCGGTGGCCCGCCCGGCGCAGTACCGCGCCCATGGCGTAGCGGCTGGCCGCCACGTCGTCGACGACCAGTACGGTCGTGTCCGTCTGCTGCTTGCCGTAGCCGTTCATGTTCCAACGCCCCTCAAGGGCATGTGCCGGTGGGGGCGGGCCCGCGCCGGGCCCGCCCCCACCACGCTAGTGCGCCGTCAGGCGGTACGGGAGAACACCGCGACGGTACGCCCCGGAATGGCGAACGTGCCCGATTCCCGCTCGTAGGACGCGGACTTGACGGTAGGGTCCGCGCCCGACGCCTGCACCGGGTGGAGCCGGTAACCCGCCCCGGCGAGCGCGCCGACGGTCTGCCGCTGGGTCGTCGGCGTCGCGTTGAACACGACGACCAGGTCACCCAGCTCCATGGTGATCACACCGGGCGTCTCGTCCTTCCCGGACAGCGGGAAGGAGAGCTTCGACTGCACCTGCTCGGTGCTGCCGAGGGAGAACGCCTGCTCGGTCGTACGGATCTTCAGCAGGTCCTGGTACGCGGCCGAGGCGCCGGTGATCTGTGCGCAGCCCACACTGACGGAGCTCAACAGGGGCTTGGCGTACGGCCACTTGGAAGCGTTGTCGGCCGCGATCGGCAGCCCGCTCCCGAAGCCGTTGCCGTCGGCGCAGTTCCAGTGGATGGCGTTGAACCAGTCGCCGCTGTCGTAGGAGTTGCGGTCCAGGGACTTGGAGCGCAGCAGGTCCGAGCCGGCCTGGGACAGGGCCGGGCCCTGGGAGAGGGCGGCCGTGGCCATCGCGAGGACCTGCATCCGGGCCCGGTCGGACGCGGAGGTGTCCTTGGGCAGCTTGTAGGTCAGGGCGTCGAACAGCGACTCGTTGTCGTGCGCGTCCACGTAGGCGAGGGCGTCGCCGGGGGCGTCCGCGTAGCCGGCGGGCGCGCCGTTGTAGTCGACCTCGGCGCCGGTGACGTCCTTGCCGTCGGTGTCGGTGAAACGGTACTTGGCGAGGTTGCCGGTCAGGCCGACCTTGATCAGGTCCTGGTAGTGCAGAAGGCGGGCCTTCTGCTCGGCTTCCGTCCCGTTGCTCGTGGAGGAGTTGGGGTCGGTGTACAGCCCGGACGCGAAGCCCTGGACGCCGGGGTCGGAGTCGAAGGGGCCGCCGCCGCGCACCGCGTCACGGGCACGGTCGGAGAAGGTCGCGATACCCGTGCCGGCCATGTTCTTCTGCGTGGCCTGCACGAAGCGGGCGTCGTCGGCGACCTCGCCGAAGTTCCAGCCCTCGCCGTAGAGGATGATCTTCTTGCCGTCCACGCCGTCCTTCGCCAGGGTCAGCGCGTCCAGCGCCTTGCGTACGGCGAGGATGTTGGCCTTCGGGTGGTGGCCCATGAGGTCGAAGCGGAAGCCGTCGACCTTGTACTCCTTGGCCCAGGTGACGACGGAGTCGACGACCAGCTTGCCCATCATGGCGTTCTCGGTCGCGGTGTTGGCACAGCAGGTGCTGTTGGCGACCGATCCGTCGGCGAGGAGCCGCTGGTAGTAGCCCGGCACGACCTTGTCGAGCACGGAGGTGTCCGCCTGGCCACTGGCCGCGGTGTGGTTGTAGACCACGTCCATCACGACCCGCAGGCCGTCCTCGTTCAGCGCCTTGACCATCTTGCGGAACTCGACCGTACGGGCGGTGCCGTCCGGGTCGGTGGCGTACGAGCCCTCGGGGACCGTGTAGTGGTACGGGTCGTAGCCCCAGTTGTAGGCGTCCTTCGCGGCGATCGCCGCGACGCACTCCTGCTGCTTCTCGGAGTCGGCCGCGTACGAGGCGAGGTCGCAGTCGGTGGTCGCCTGGTCGGACGTCTTCTCGGGGATGGTGGCGATGTCGAAGGCCGGCAGCAGGTGCACGTACGACGTGCCCGACTTGGCCAGCTCGCGCAGGTGCTTGGAGCCGTCGCTGTCCTTGTCGGTGAAGGCGAGGTAGGTGCCGGGGTTCGTGGCCGTCTTGTCCGCGACGGAGAAGTCGCGGACGTGCAGCTCCTGGATCTGCGCGTCCTTCAGCGCTACGGCCTTGGGCTTGGTCAGGGTCGACCAGCCGCCGGGCGCGAGGGACTTGTCGTCGAGGTCGACGACGAGGCTGCGCTCGGAGTTCGCGGTGAGGGCGACGGAGTAGGGGTCGGTGACCTTGTTGGTGACGATCTCCCGGACGCTGGGCGCCCAGACCTTCACGACGTAGCGGTAGGGCTTGTTCTTCCAGGACGCGGGCCCGGTGACCGACCACACGCCGGTGGTGTCGTTCCGCTTCATGGCGACGGTGGTGCCGTCGAGGTCGAGGCTCACCGACCGGGCCGTCGGTGCCCAGACGGACAGCGTCGGCTTCCCGTCGTGGAAGACGGGGCCGAGCTGTGCCTTCGTCGCGTCGTACAGGTCATCGAGCACGCCCGCGATCTGGACGCCCGTCGCGGACAGCACCGCGCCGTTCGCGGCCCGCTGGGAGGCGACGAGCTGGCCGCGCAGGGCCTCCCGCACCCGGTCGCGGTCGCGCGGGTCGACGGACCAGGCGCTGTAGTCCTTCAGGTGCGGGAACTTCGCCTTCTGGGCGTCGGTGAGCGTGGTCTTCGTCAGCCGCAGCCAGCGCTCGTCGTCGCTGGTGAGGGCGCCGTCCTGGACGGCGATCGAGCCGTCGCGCGAGTAGAGCAGCTGGGTGGAGGCGGCCGCGTCGGAGCCGTTGAAGGCGACGGTGTTCCGGTCGATCCAGACCGCCTTGGAAGTGGTCAGGTCGAGGGCGGCCGCGGAGCCCGCGGGCTGCGGCAGCAGGTACTTCTCCTGACCGTTCAACAGCCACACCTCGTGGCCGTTGGCGGTGAGGTCCAGGGACTGGTCGGTGGCGAGGTCCTTCTCGTCGCCGTTGTGGATGATGTAGCTGAGGCTGGTGGCACCCTCGGTGAGCGGTACCTCGAAGACCGCGCCATAGGCATCAGTCTTCACCGGCTTCAGGGGGCTCGACCAGTCGGTGGGGTTCGCGGCACCCGTCCAGACGTGCAGTCCCCAGCCGTCGTAGTTCCCGTCGGCGCGGTGGTAGTGGAGAACGGCCTTGGTCTTGTCCTGGGCGGGGTAGTCGGCGGTCGGCTTCTCGGTGAGGACGGTCTCCTTGCCCTGCTCGATCCAGATCTCACCCGTCTGGGTGACGTCGATCGTGCGGTCGGCGGAGACGTCCTTGTTGCCGTCCTTGTCGATGACGAGGAAGCCGACGTTGGACGCGCCGGGCTTCAGCTTGACGTAGGCGAAGGCTCCGTAGGCGTCGCGGCCGGTGAAGGGGTGGCTGGCGGGCCAGTTCGTGGCCTCGCCGTCGGCGAGGTCGCCCCAGGCGTACAGGCCCCAGTCGGCGTAGTCGCCGTCGGTGCGCTTGTAGTGCACGATCGCGTAGTCGCGGGAGGAGGCGGTAGGTGTCTCCTCGGCAGGAGGGGTACCGGTGGCGGAGGCCGCGGTGGCGCTCGCCGTGCGGCCGGCCGAGTCGATGACGACGGCCTTGTAGCGCAGGGCGGTGCCGGCCGGTACGTCCTTGCCGATGGTCTGGGTGACCTTGTACGGGGCGTGGTCGGCGGAGCCGAGGGTCTGCCACTTTCCGTCGCCGGTCTGGGCGGCGAACACGACGCGGTTGAGCCGGCCTCCGTCGACGTCGGCGGTGAGCTCGACCGTGCCGGTGGCGCCCGCGTCCGGGGCCTTGAGGGTGATCGTCGGCTTGGACGTCGGCTCGGCGAGCTGTCCGGCCGCCTTGAGGACGATCGCCGAGCCGGCCGGGACGGTGACGGTGATCTTCTTGTCGGCGTCGGAGCGGACGGTGGCGTCGGTGCCGTAGATGCCGCGGAAGGTCATGTCGGCGGAGCCGGTGGCGAAGGTCGCCGTCTTCGCCTCGTCGGCGTTGTTGAAGGCGACGACGTACTCGGTCGTGTCCTTGCCGGTTCCGGTGCCGGTTCCGGTTCGGGAGAAGGCGTAGATACCGGCGCCGTCGGCCGCGTAGCGCTGTTCCTGGACTCCGTCGGTGAGGGCCGGGTTGGCCTTGCGGAGCTTGGCGAGAGCAGTGATCTGCTGGTAGAGCGGTGCGCTCGTGTCGTAGGCGGCGGTGGCGTGGGTGCGGTCGGTGCCGAGTTCGTCGTCGTCGAGGTAGTCGGCGACCTGGGAGGCGAACATCGTCTGGCGGGCGTCCTTGTCGCCGCCGGAGCCGGTGAAGCCCTGCTCGTCGCCGTAGTAGACGACCGGGTTGCCGCGGCTGAGGAACATCAGCTCGTTGGCGAGCTTGTCCTTCCGCACGAGCTGGGCATCGGTGGCGTTCGGGTTGTCCTGCTTCAGGAAGTACCCGATGCGGCCCATGTCGTGGTTGCCGAGGAAGGTGACCTGCTCGTACGCGTTGGCCTTGTCGGTCGTGTACTTGTAGTCGTCGCCGAAGACGGACGCCAGCTTCTGGGCGCTGCCGCCCTGGGAGGCGTAGGAGCGGGCCGCGTCCTGGAAGGGGAAGTCGAGCGTGGCGTCGAGGCGGCCCTGGGTGACGTACGGGGACGTGATCGAGGTGTCGGCGGAGTAGACCTCGCCGAACATGAAGAAGTCGTCGCGGCCCTGCTTGGCCGCGTACGCGTCGAGGGCCGTGGCCCACTGGGTCCAGAACTCCGTGTTCACGTGCTTCACGGTGTCGACCCGGAAGCCGTCGACGTCGAAGTCCCTGACCCAGCGCTGGTAGATCTTCTCCATGCCCTCGACTACCTCGGGACGCTCGGTCCACAGGTCGTCCAGGCCGGAGAAGTCGCCGTAGGTGGTCGACTCGCCGGCGTACGTCGAGTCGCCCCGGTTGCTGTACATCGTCGGGTCGTTGAGCCAGGACGGGACCTTGGTGTTCGTCTTCGCCGCGGAGACCGTCGGGGTGCGCGGGAAGGAGTCGGCGTCGACGGCGGGGAACTCCGTCTTCCCGTCGGCGTAGTCGGCGTCGTCGAAGGGCTCGCCGTCCTTGGTCAGGTACGGGAAGGCGCCCTTGGAGAGGTAGTCGTAGGACTTCTCCTCGTAGTCGACGACGTCGGCCGTGTGGTTGGTGATGACGTCGAAGAAGACCTTCATGCCCTTGGCGTGCGCCTTGGAGATGAGGGACTCGAGGTCCTTGTTGCTGCCGAAGTGCGGGTCGACCTGGGTGAAGTCGGTGATCCAGTAACCGTGGTAACCGGCGGAGGCGTCGCTGCCGGTGCCCTGCACGGGCTGGTTCTTGAAGATCGGGGCCATCCAGATGGCGGTGGTGCCGAGGCCCTTGATGTAGTCGAGCCGGTTGGTCAGGCCCTTGAGGTCGCCACCCTGGTAGAAGCCCTTGTCGGTGGGGTCGTAGCCGGTACTGAGCCGTGAACCGGTCAGTCCGCCCTGGTCGTTGGACGTGTCCCCGTTGGCGAAACGGTCCGGCATGACGAAGTAGAACTGCTCACGGGTGTCGTCGTGCCGGGCGGGCGCCGCGGCGAGCTTCGCGTCGGAGGGGGGCGCGGGCGGGGCGTCCGCGTGCGCGGCGAGCGGCTGGACCAGGGCTGCGGCGAGCGCGGCCACGGTGACGGCCGCGATCCGTCTGGCATGCGCGGTGCGGCGCGTCCGGGGCGCCGGCCATCTCGGTATCACAGGCGTGAACTCCTAGCGATTACGGCTCAGTTGGGACAGGCCCCTGCGCCACGGCCACGAGCGTCGTCGGCTGTGTCTCCGGGCGCCGGGCGCGACCGTATCGCCAACGAAAGCTTTACAGCAAGAGGCTTGCAACTCACAGCAAGAACTTTCACTCGCTCCCTTGACGTGCCCTTCTCAACTCCCCCACGTTCACCCCTTGTTGAACCCAGAACCTCCTTCCCGAACCCCATCTTTCGGAGCCGCACATGAGCAGCAGGCCCCACCCGCGAGCAGGAGGAAGTCCTGACCGGGTGGGATCATTCGGCTCGGCCTCTGTGGAATCTGGCGCTGGAACAGCGCCAGTACGTCTACAAGCAGCGCGGCGTGACGCTGCGCCCCGGCCCGAGCCCGCCGGACGGGTGGCTCGGTCAACAACAGCACGCGCAGACGCTCTACGGCGTCGAGTCCCGGCGAAGACCGGAGGCGGTTGCGTGAAGCCCGCCTGCTCCCTTCCGGTAGCAGCGGGAATCGTGGCCTTTGACGGCGACGAGAATCGTCAAAAGTTCGTCACGAAGGATCCCCTTCACCCCGAGAAGGCCGCCCGACACACTGCCAATGAGCGTCGGGCGGCTTACCGGAAAGAGTTCAGCAGCTCGACTTGCCGGCGTAGATCGCCAGCGCCGTGTTCGAACTCAAGGTGGCGGTGAACTGCCCACTGGAGTTCACCGTCACCGTCGTGTTGTTCTGCACATTGCAGTACGTGCCCGCCGCCAGCGACGTCTGGTAGGTGCGGCTCAGGGAGCTCGTCTCGTGGTTGATCGCCACGTACCCCTTGCTGCCCCGGCCGAAGGCGATCGCGTCTGCGCCGTTGTCCCACCAGTTCGTCATCGACTCGCCGCGGGTGGCGTTGCGGAAGGCGACCATGGACTTGATCTCCGGCCAGGCGTGCTGGCACTTCCAGCCGTCCTGCCAGCAGGCGGTCACCGAGCCGCCGTTGGGTGGGCCGGCGTCCGCGTCGGACCACTCGTAGCCGGAGTTGATGTCGGGGGCGCCGTAGGGGTAGGCGAGCATGAAGACGTTGGCGAGGGTGTAGTTCGCGCCGTCCTTGTAGTTCAGCGTCGACCCATTGCGCTCGGTGTCGTGGTTGTCGACGAAGACGCCCGCGACAGAGCTGCTCATATAACCCCAGCCCTCGCCGTAGTTCTTCAGATAGGCGAGGTTCTCGCTGTTGAAGACCCGCTTGAGGTCGTAGGCGTAGCGGAACTCCTGGACGTCGCCGTTGCCCGTGTACTCGGTGGGCTGGACGGCCTCTCCGCTGCCGTAGATGACCTCCTGCTTCCAGTACACGGACGTGTTGCTCAGCCGGGACTTGATGTTGGCGAGGTCGGCCGTGTCGATGTGCTTGGCCGCGTCGATGCGGAAGCCGTCGACGCCGAGGGTGAGCAGGTCGTTCATGTAGCCGGCTATCGCGCCGCGGACGTAGTCCTCGCCCGTGTCGAGGTCGGCGAGGCCCACCAGTTCGCAGTGCTGGACGTTCCAGCGGTCGGAGTAGTTGGAGACCTGTGAGGTGCAGTCGTCGAAGTCGTAGGAGGAGTAGAGGCCGGGGTAGTCGTACTTGGTGTACGTCGAGCCGCCGGTGCCGGTGCCGCTGCCTGCCGACATGTGGTTGATGACCGTGTCGACGACGACCTTCACGCCTGCCGCGTGGCAGGTGTTCACCATGTTCTGGAACGCCGTACGGTCGCCGAGGCGGCCCGCGATCTTGTAGCTGACGGGCTGGTACGACGTCCACCACTGCGAGCCCTGTATGTGCTCGGCGGGCGGGGAGACCTGGACGTAGCCGTAGCCCGCGGGGCCGAGGGTGTTGGTGCACTCCTTCGCGACCGAGGCGAAGTTCCACTCGAAGAGGACGGCGGTGACGTCCTTGGTGCCGGGCGGGGACGCCTCGGCGATGCCCGTGGGGAGGGTGAGCGAGAGCGCCATGCCGGCCGCGAGGGCGACCGAGGCGGCAAGAGTCTTCCTGGCCATGTGTACTCCTGCACTTCATCGTGCGGGTGGGGGGATGGGGCAGTGCGCCGGCGTACGAAGACCGGCGGTCGTCCGTCCGGAGACGATTGCGTGATCAACGAACCCGGATGTGTGCGGGAACGTACCCCCGCTGTCGTGTTTCAGCAAGATGCAGAAAGAACTTCCAACAGGTGTCTTGACGCGGCGAGTTCACCCGTCACAGGGTCTTCGACTGTTGCTGGTTCGGCTGCGGCTTCCTGCGTGAATGGGGCGGTGTCGCCGGGGCATGTCTTTGTGTGATGGTCGGTCGTCAGGTCGATCGGATGCGGGGTGCGTGTTCGGTTCGCGGTGGTGCGGGAGGGGTGGCGGGTGTGGGCCCCTTCGGCGACGGCGAGGAGGACGGCGTCGAGCTGTCCGGCGGTCAGTGGCAGCGGGTGGCGCCGGCCCGCGCGCCGCTGCGCGAGGATCCCGATCTGCCGATCCTGGACGAGCCGACCTCGGGACTGGACCCGAGGCCGAGCATGAGGTCCACGAGGCGCTGCGGCGCCACCGCCGGGGCCGGACGAGCCTGCCGATCTCCCACCGGCTCGGCACGGCGCGCGAGGCGGACCTGATCGTGGTGCTGCGGGACGGGGCGGTCGCCGAGTCGGGCGGGCATGCCGAGCTGATCGCGGCGGGCGGACGGTACGCGGGGCTGTTCCGGCGGCAGGCGGCGGGGTACGCGCGGTGATCGCGGTGCTCTGCGCCCTGAGCGGGCTCTCGCTCGTGCTGGTGCTCGCGCTCGCGCTCGGGTGGATCCGCCGCCGCATGGTCGTGATCACCGCGAAGGGAGTGAGCATGCGGCCCACGCCAGGCGCAGGTGACGTCCTGATCGGCCGCCGCCTGCGGACCTCCCGTCTGCGGACCTCCCGTCTGCGCTCCGGCCAGATCGTCGTGCTCCAGGAGCCGAACCCGGGCGCCGACCGGACGACGTGGACGTGACCCGAGCGGCCGGGGCACTTCGTGATCAAGCGCCTGGCGGCCCTGCCCGGCGATCCCGTCCCGGCCGCCGCCCGGGCCTGCCTCGGCAGCGGGGCCGTACCGCCCGGGTCGGTGGTGGTCCTGGGGGACAACCTGCAAGAGAGTGTCGACTCCCGGGAGATCGGTTACGTCCCGCTGGAACGCGTGGTGGGCGTCGCGCTGCGCACGTATCGCCGCAGCCCACTCGACATCCGCCGGTAACGGGAACGTCACGCTTGTGGCTTCTTGCAGAAATTTCCTTGCAACGTCTTTCGCAAGGGCTTGCAGCGCTGTTAGTTTCCTCCCGCGCCCGGCGGCCGTCGAAGGGACAGACGGCACCCGCGGTCCTCCCAAGGGAAGATCCGGGCACCTCTTCTTCTAGGAGTTCATATGCGACGTGGCATATCGATCGCCGCCGCGGTGACCGTCATCGCGCTGTCCGCGACCGCCTGCGGTGGTTCCGACGACACCTCGTCGAGCAAGCCGAAGGACGCCAAGGACATCTCCGGTTCGATCACGTACTGGGACACCTCGGACGCGGCGACCGAAGCTCCGACGTACAAGGCCCTGATCAAGGAGTTCGAGGCCAAGTACCCGAAGATCAAGGTGAACTACGAGGCCATCCCGTTCACCGATGTCGAGCAGAAGTTCAAGTCCGCCGCGAAGAGCGGCAAGGGCGCCCCGGACGTCGTCCGCACCGACGTGGGCCTGATGGCCGAGTACGCCTCCCTCGGTTACATCGCCCCGCTCGACGGCACCACCGCGCTGAAGAACGCCTCGGACTTCAACTCGGGCCCGATGAACACCGCCAAGTACAACGGCAAGACGTACGGCGTCCCGTCGGTCACCGACACCCTGGGTCTGCTCTACAACAAGGAGCTGCTCAAGAAGGCCGGCATCGCGGAGCCGCCCGCCACGTGGGACGAGTTCATCGCCGACTCGAAGACCATCAAGGCGAAGACCGGGGCCTACGGCACCTACCTCAACCCCGACTCCTACTTCCTGCTCCCGCTGCTCTACAGCAACGGCGCGGACATGGCCGACACCTCGTCGAAGAAGATCACCATCAGCGACGACGCCGCCGTCACCGCGCTGACCACGGCGAAGAAGATCAACGACGAGGCGTCGATGAAGGTCGACTTCGCGAACGCCTACCAGAACATGCAGACGGCCTTCAAGGACGGCAAGGTCGCCATGCTGATCCAGGGCCCCTGGTCGGTCAGCGACGACGTGACCGGCAAGGCGTTCAAGGGCAACGAGGACAACCTCGGCTACGCGCCCGTCCCGGCCGGTGAGGGCGGCAAGGCCCAGGCCCCGACCGGCGGCCACAACCTCGCGGTCTACCAGGGCTCGAAGAACCTGGACGCCAGCTACCTCTTCACCGAGTTCATGACGTCCACCGAGAGCCAGGTCACCATCGCGGAGAAGACCGGCACGCTGCCGACCCGCAAGTCGGCGTACACGTCCGAGGTCACCGCGAACGCCAAGATCGCCGGCTTCAAGCCGATCCTGGAGCAGACCGCCCGCCCGCGCGTCGCGCTCCCGCAGGTCGGCTCGCTCTTCACGCCGCTCGCCCAGAACTACGTGAAGATCCTGCAGGGCGACTCGTCGGTCAAGGCCGGCCTGGACGACACCGCCAAGGAGTTCCAGAAGCTCCTGCCCGGCTACTCCATCGGCTGATCTCCCGCCCGTAGCCGCCGGGTCCTGTCGTCGCACGACAGGGCCTCGGTAACCAAGGACACGCAGCCCCGGGGAAGGACTTTCCCCGCTGCCGCCCCGACCGGGGCTCCCCGGGGCTGCGGAACCACCCGGACCCGGCGGTTCCACCAGGAACCGCCGGGCTTCCACCAGACTTCCGCCGCGAAAGAGCCGATGAGGATGACGACCGCAGCGAGCACCGAGAAGACCGGCAAGACAGCGCGAGGCAACAAGGCCTCGCGCCCCCCACGCGTTTCGGCGCTCCGACGGTCCTGGGACAAGTACTGGTACGCCTGGGCCATGGTGGCCCCGGTCGCCATCGTCCTGGCCGTCCTCGTCCTCTATCCCCTCGGATACGGCATCTACCAGTCGCTGACCGACGCCAACGAAGCGAACGTCGCGACCACCATCGGCGCCTTCCACCGCCCGGCCACCTACAAGTTCGTCGGCCTCGACAACTACTGGCACGTCCTGTCCGGCGCCGACAGCGACTTCTACCCGCGCCTGCTCTGGACGGTCATCTGGACCGTGGGCGGCGTGTCGCTGATGGTCGGCCTCGGTATGGCCCTCGCGGTGCTGCTCAACCGCAAGATGCGCCTGCGCGGCTTCTACCGGGCGATGCTGATCCTGCCGTGGGCGGTCCCGTCGTTCATCGGCGTCTTCGCCTGGCGGCTGATGCTCAACTCCCAGTACGGCGTCTTCAACGAGATCATCACCGCGTTCGGCCTGCCCGCGCAGGACTGGCTCGGCACCCCGCTCGCCCAGAAGGTCGCCGTCATCATGGTGAACGTCTGGGTCGGCATCCCCTTCAACATGGTCGCGCTCCTCGGCGGACTCCAGTCCATCCCCAAGGAGCTCTACGAGGCCGCCGAGATGGACGGCGCCTCGCCCTGGCAGCGCTTCGTGAACGTCACCCTGCCCGGCCTGCGTCCCGTGACGAACACGGTGGTCCTGCTCGGCTGCATCTGGACGTTCAACATGTTCAACATCATCTACCTGCTGCTGGGCAACAACACGAGCGGCGACGCCGACATCCTTGTCACCTTCGCCTTCCGCAAGGCCTTCACCGGCGTCTCGGACTACGCGGGCGCGGCGACGTACGGAATCATCATTCTCGCCCTCCTGATGGCCTTCTCGACCTTCTACCGCCGCAGCACCCTGAAGTCCGAGCAGGCGTAAGGAGCCCTCGCCATGACCGCAGCAACCCACGAGACCTCCGCCGCCGCTCCCGCCGCCTCCCGGTCCACCGCCACCGCCCCCCGCAAGGTGCGCGGCCGTGAGGAACGCAGCCTCGGCTCGTCGATCGTCCTGCACGGCACCCTGATCCTGGCCACGGTGATCGCGGCCTTCCCGGTGGTGTGGATCCTCTTCATCTCGCTCGGGCCCAAGGACGCCTGGCAGGATCCGGGCAAGGTGCTCAGCAACCTCAGCCTCCACAACTACAGCGACGTACTGTCCCATTCGGATCTGCCGAAGTGGTTCCTGAACACCGTCATCGTCGCAGGCGGCACCACGGTGCTCGGTGTCTTCCTCGCCTCGACCGCCGGCTACGCGGTGTCGCGGATGAAGTTCCCGGGCGGCAAGCAGCTGATGTGGACGTTCCTGGTCACCCAGATGTTCCCCAGTATCGTGCTGATCGTGCCGCTGTACCTCCTTATGTCCGAGCTGAATCTGCTGGACAACTACCTCGGGCTGATCCTGGCGTACGCGACGACGGCGGTGCCGTTCTGCGCCTGGATGATGAAGGGGTACTTCGACACCATCCCCAAGGAGATCGACGAGGCGGGCCGGGTGGACGGCCTCACCCCGTTCGGCACGTTCTGGCGGCTGATCGTGCCGCTGGCGAAGCCGGGTCTCGCGGTGACCGCGTTCTACAGCTTCCTCACCGCCTGGGGCGAGGTCGCGTACGCCACGCAGTTCATGCAGTCCGACCACTACACGCTCGCGGTCGGTATCCGCACCTTCGCGCAGGACCAGCGGCCCGACTGGGCCTGGACCTCGGCCACGGCGATCATCATCACCATCCCCGCGGCCATCGTCTTCATGCTGGTGCAGCGCAGCCTGGTCTCCGGGCTGACAGCCGGCGGCACGAAGTCCTGACGGCTCTCCCTCACTTCGCAAGCCACGCAAGCGCCTCCGTCGTTCCCCCCGCACCCCTAAGGGAATCCATGACCCAGAACGTCACCGACGCACTCCCCACCGACGCCTCCTCCGCCGCCTCCGGGCGCCGGGAGTGGTGGCGCGACGCGGTCATCTACCAGGTCTATCCGCGCAGTTTCGCCGACGGCAACGGCGACGGCATGGGCGACCTGCCCGGCGTCCGGGCCCGGCTGCCGTACCTCAAGGAGCTCGGCGTCGACGCGGTGTGGCTCTCCCCGTTCTACGCCTCCCCGCAGGCGGACGCCGGCTATGACGTCGCCGACTACCGTGCCGTGGACCCGATGTTCGGCACGCTGACGGACGCCGACGACCTGGTCCGCGACGCGCACCGGCTGGGCCTTCGGGTCATCGTCGACCTGGTGCCCAACCACTGCTCCGACCAGCACGAGTGGTTCAAGCAGGCGCTGCGCGAGGGGCCGGGCTCGCCGCTGCGGGAGCGCTTCCACTTCCGGGTGGGCAAGGGCGCCGACGGCGAACTGCCGCCCAACGACTGGGAGTCCATCTTCGGCGGCCCGGCGTGGACCCGGGTCGAGGACGGCGAGTGGTACCTCCACCTGTTCGCGCCCGAGCAGCCCGACTTCAACTGGGACCACCCGGCGGTGCACGACGAGTTCCGCTCCGTCCTGCGGTTCTGGCTGGACCTGGGCATCGACGGCTTCCGCATCGACGTCGCCCACGGCCTGGTCAAGGCGCCGGGTCTGCCCGACATCGGGCACGACGAGCAGGTCAAGCTGCTGGGCACCGAGGCCGTGCCGTACTTCGACCAGGACGGCGTGCACGAGATCTACCGCAGCTGGCGGCGCGTCCTGGAGGAGTACGCGGGTGAGCGCATCGCCGTCGCGGAGGCGTGGACGCCGACCGTGGAGCGCAGCGCCCTGTATCTGCGCCCGGACGAGCTGCACCAGGCCTTCAACTTCTCCTATCTGACCACGGGTTGGAACGCGGCCGATCTGCGTGATGTCATCGACCGCTCGCTCAGCGCCATGAACGCCGTGCACGCGCCCGCCACCTGGGTGCTCTCCAACCATGACGTGGTCCGGCACTCCACGCGTCTCGCGGAAGGGGACGAGGCGCGTGGTCTGCGCCGGGCCAAGGCGGCGACCCTGCTGATGCTGGCGCTGCCCGGCTCGGCGTACCTCTACCAGGGCGAGGAGCTCGGCCTGCCCGAGGTCGTCGACCTGCCCGACGAGGTCCGCCAGGACCCGGCGTTCTTCCGCAGCGCGGGCCAGGACGGTACCCGTGACGGCTGCCGGGTGCCGCTGCCGTGGTCGGGCGAGCTGCCGCCGTTCGGCTTCGGTCCCGTCGAGGGCGGGCCGAGCTGGCTGCCGCAGCCGGCGGCGTGGAAGAGCCTCACGGTCGAGGCGCAGGAGGGCGACCCCACCTCGACGCTGGAGTTCTACCGCAGCGCGCTGGCCGTGCGCCGCGATCACCCGGCGCTGGGCGCGGGCCGCCAGGTCACCTGGGTGCCGGCCCCGGAGGGTGTGCTGGCGTTCCGCCGCGACACCGAGGACGGCTCCTTCGTCTGCACGGTGAATCTCACGGCGTCCCCGTTGGAGGTGCCGACGCCGGGCACCGTTCTGCTGGCCAGCGCGGACGTCGAGGCGGGCGCCGAAACGACCGCACTGCCCGCAGATTCGACGGTCTGGTGGGCAGCCTGACATGCGACCGGTACAGTCCAATCCTGTGACCACACGGCTTGCCGACATCGCAGCTCAGGCGGGGGTCAGCGAAGCGACTGTCAGCCGCGTCCTGAACGGGAAACCAGGCGTCGCCGCTACCACCCGCCAGTCCGTGCTGGCCGCACTCGACGTGCTGGGCTACGAGCGCCCGGTGCGGCTGCGGCAACGCAGCGAGGGTCTGGTGGGCCTGATCACCCCGGAGCTGGAGAATCCGATATTCCCGGCCCTGGCGCAGGTCATCGGTCAGGCGCTGACCCGGCAGGGCTACACCCCGGTGCTCGCCACCCAGACCCCGGGCGGCTCCACCGAGGACGAGCTGACGGAAATGCTGGTGGACCGCGGTGTCGCGGGCATCATCTTCGTCTCCGGGCTGCACGCGGACACGTCCGCGGACATGCAGCGCTACGAGCAGCTGCGCGCGCAGGGCGTCCCGTTCGTCCTCGTCGACGGCTTCTCGCCGAAGGTGCAGGCGCCGTTCATATCGCCCGACGACCGGGCGGCGATGGCGCTCGCCGTCACGCATCTCGTCTCGCTGGGGCACACCAGCATAGGACTCGCCCTGGGTCCCAAGCGGTTCGTGCCGGTCCAGCGCAAGATCGAGGGCTTCGTCCGCGCGATGCAGGAGCAGCTGGGCCTGAGCCCCGCCGACATCGAGGAGCGGCTGGTCCAGCACTCGTTGTACACCCTGGAGGGCGGTCAGGCGGCCGCCTCCGCCCTCATGGACCGGGGCTGCACGGCCGTGGTGTGCGCGAGCGACATGATGGCGCTCGGCGCGATACGGGCGGCCCGGCAGCGAGGCCTGGAGGTGCCGAAGGACATCTCGGTCGTCGGCTTCGACGACTCGCCCCTGATCGCCTTCACCGACCCGCCGCTGACGACGGTCCGCAAGCCGGTTCCGGCGATGGGGCAGGCGGCGGTGCGTACGTTGCTGGAGGAGATCGGCGGGACGCCCGCGCCGCACAGTGAGTTCGTGTTCATGCCGGAGCTGGTGGTGCGGGGTTCGACCGCTTCGGCCCCTGGGGACCGAAATCGTCCGTAGGGCGGAGTATCCGGGGGGTTTCGCCGTGCGCTGGTAGGAGCGGGCGGGTGTCTTCTGGCAGTAGGACATGCGGCCCGTACCCGACCAGGGGATGATCGGTGGCGGAACGCTTTTCTGGCAGACTCTGTGCCTATGGGTGACTCGACCGTGACGACGCAGGAAGGCCGCGAGCAGGCGGCCGTTCCGCACCCCGTCGCGGACCAGCCGAGGCCGGGCCCGTTGCGCCGACTGCGCACCCCGCGCCGGCCCCGGTTGTGGTTCGAGATACTGCTGATCGGGGTGAGCTACTGGACGTACTCACTGATCCGCAACGCCGTTCCGGAACAGCGGGGCGAGGCGCTGCGCAACGCCGACTGGATCTGGCGGGCCGAGCACCGGCTGGGCATCGGCGTCGAGGAGTCGGTCAACCATGCCGTGAACTCGGTGACTTGGCTGATCGTCGGCATGAACTACTACTACGCGACGCTGCACTTCGTGGTGACGCTGAGTGTGCTGGTGTGGCTGTACCGCTGGCATCCCGGCCGGTACGCCGCGACGCGTCTTGCGCTGTTCGCGACGACGAGTGTGGCGTTGGTCGGCTACTACCTGTTTCCGCTGGCGCCTCCGCGATTGATGAACGGCGGGAACTTCGTCGACACGGTCATGGTGCACCACACGTGGGGTTCGATGGCGTCCGGCGACCTGAAGCACATGTCGAACCTGTACGCCGCGATGCCGTCGATGCACATCGGCTGGTCCTTGTGGTGCGGGCTGACGATCTTCGCGCTGGCGCGTGTGCCGTGGGTGCGGGTGCTGGGGCTGCTCTACCCGGCGGCGACCCTCGTGGTCATCGTCGCCACGGCCAACCACTTCTGGCTGGACGCGGTGGGGGGTGCGCTGTGCCTGTCGTTCGGTTTCGCGGTGACGCGGGTCTGGTACGGGCCCCTGTCGTACGCTCCGCGGGCCGAGCGGTTGCTGCCCGCCCACCTTCCCGGCTCGGCCGGCTGAGAGCCCCTGGGGCTCCGCCGGAGGCGCTGCCGGGCCTACGGGCCCTGCCTACCCACCCGACTCGGTCGGCTGAGGAGTTCCCTCACCGCGAGGCTATGCCCCTGCCCCCGGCGGGGACGGCGTCCCCTGCACCCCGCCTTCAGCCCTGAAGCACACGCCCTCGCGCTGCTCGCGGCCGCCGCGCGTTACGCCGTCGCGTTCGCCTCCATGGCGCGGCGGCTCACCGACCGCCGGGCGCCGCTCGCGATGCCGGTCGCGCGGCTCCTCGCCGCCACCGGCTGGAGCGCCCTCGCCCTTCCGGTCGCCGGACCGCTGCGCGCCGACCTCACCGGCCTGCCGGCCGTCACCGCCCTCGGGGTGCTCGCCACCGGCGTCACCTTCTGCCTCAACCACCGCCTGATCACCGACGAGGGCCCGACCGGCGCGGCCACGGTCGGCTGTCTGCTGCCGGTGGTGTCGGAGGACCGAGGGGCTCCATGCCCGGGGCCGTCGCCCCGGCTACCGTTCGCCCGCGGCCCCGTAGAACAGCTCCTCGACCACCGCCCGCGCCCTGCGCGTCGTACGCCGGTACGCGTCGAGCATGTCGCCCACATGGCCGGGGCTGTAGCCCAGGTACCGGCCCACGGCGGCCAGTTCGCGGGGGGCGGAGGGGAAGGTGTCACCGGCCCGGCCGCGTACCAGCATCACCGCGTTGCGGACGCGGGTCGCCAGGACCCATGCCTCGTCGAGGGTCGCGGCGTCCTCGCCGGAGAGCAGGTCGGCGGCGCGGGCGGCGGCCAGTGCCTCGCGGGTGCGGGTGGTGCGCAGGCCCGGCTCCGCCCAGCCGTGCCGCAGTTGGAGCAGCTGCACGGTCCACTCGACGTCGGACAGGCCGCCGGGGCCGAGCTTGGTGTGCAGCTTGGGGTCGGCGCCGCGCGGGAGCCGCTCGGACTCCATGCGGGCCTTCAGGCGGCGGATCTCGCGCACCGCCTCGTCGCCGAGCCCCTCCGCCGGGTAGCGCAGCGGGTCGACGAGGTCGATGAAGCGGCGGCCCAGCTCCTCGTCCCCGGCGACCGGTTCGGCACGCAGCAGCGCCTGCGACTCCCAGACCAGGGACCAGCGGCGGTAGTAGGCCTCGTAGGACTTCAACGTGCGGACCAGCGGGCCGGACTTGCCCTCCGGGCGCAGGTCGGCGTCGATGAGGAGGGGCGGGTCGGCGCTGGGGATCTGGAGCAGCCGGCGCATCTCGGAGACAACCTTGTTGGCCGCGTCCGCGGCCTCCCGCTCGCCGACGCCCTCGCGCGGCTCGTGCACGAACAGGACGTCGGCGTCGGAGCCGTAGCCCAGTTCGTGGCCGCCGAAGCGGCCCATGCCGATGACCGCGAAGTGGGTGGGGAGGGTGTCGCCCCAGCCGTCGCGGACGACCGCACGCAGCGTGCCCGCCAACGTCGCCGCCGTCAGGTCCGACACCGCGCCGCCGACCCGGTCCACCAGCGCGCCCTGGTCGGCCTCGGCCGGCTGGGTCTCGGTGCCGTAGGAGCCGACGATGTCCGCGGCGCACGTACGGAACAGTTCGCGGCGGCGGACACCGCGGGCGGCCGTGACCCCCTGTACGGCGTTCTCGGCGCGGCCGACGGCGGCGAGGGTCTCCTGTTCCAGGTGCGCGCGGGGGCGGGGGTCCAGTCCGCCGCCGTCGCCGTCGCCGAGCAGGGCCACGGCCTCGGGTGCGCGCATGAGGAGGTCGGGGGCGAGACGGCCCGCCGAGAGTACGCGCGCGAGGTTCTCGGCGGCGGCGCCCTCGTCCCGCAACAGCCGCAGGTACCAGGGCGTCTTGCCCAGCGCGTCGGACACCTTGCGGAAGTTGAGCAGGCCCGCGTCCGGGTCGGCGGAGTCCGCGAACCAGCCCAGCAGGACGGGCAGCAGGGTACGTTGGATGGCGGCCTTGCGGGTGACGCCGGAGGCGAGGGCCTCCAGGTGGCGCAGGGCGGCGGCCGGGTCGGCGTAGCCGAGGGCGACCAGGCGTTCACGGGCCGCCTCGGCGCTCAACCGGGCCTCGCCGGGAGCGAGCTGAGCGACCGCGTCGAGCAGCGGGCGGTAGAAGAGCTTCTCGTGCAGGCGGCGTACGACGCTGGTGTGCCGCTTCCATTCGCGGGTCAACTCGGCGACCGGGTCGGCGCGCAGACCGAGGGAGCGGCCGATGCGGCGCAGGTCGGTCTCGTCCTCGGGAACGAGGTGGGTGCGGCGCAGCCGGTAGAGCTGGATGCGGTGCTCCATGGAGCGCAGGAAGCGGTAGGCGTCGTCGAGCTGGACGGCGTCGGCGCGGCCGACGTAGCCGCCGGCGGCCAGGGCGTGGAGGGCGTCGAGGGTGGTGCCACTGCGGAGCGAGATGTCCGCCCGCCCGTGCACCAGCTGGAGCAGTTGCACGGCGAACTCGACGTCCCTGAGGCCGCCCGGGCCGAGCTTCAGTTCGCGGTCGACCTCGGCCACGGGGATGTTCTCGACGACCCGGCGGCGCATCTTCTGCACGTCGGCGACGAAGTTCTCGCGCTCGGCGGCCTTCCAGACGAGGGGTTCGAGGGCGGCGACGTACTCCTCGCCGAGCTCGATGTCCCCGGCGACCGGGCGGGCCTTGAGCAGCGCCTGGAACTCCCAGGTCTTGGCCCAGCGCTGGTAGTAGGCGAGGTGGCTGGCGAGGGTGCGCACCAGCGGACCGTTTCTGCCCTCGGGGCGCAGATTGGCGTCGACGGGCCAGATGGAGCCCTCGACGGTGGTTTCGGAGCAGATCCGCATCATGTGCGAGGCGAGCTTCGTCGCGGACCTGATGGCCTTGCCCTCGTCGGCCCCGTCGACGGCGTCGCCGGCGGCCTCGCCGACGAAGATGACGTCGACGTCGGAGACGTAGTTCAGCTCGTGGCCGCCGCACTTGCCCATCGCGATCACGGCGAGCCGGCACAGGGCGGCGTCGTCGGGCGCGGCGGCGCGGGCGATACGGAGGGCGGCGCGCAGGGTCGCGGTGGCCAGGTCGGCGAGCTCGGCGGCGGTCTCGGCGAGGTCGGTGGTGCCACACACGTCACGGGCGGCGATGGACAGCAGGCAGCGGCGGTAGGCGACGCGCAGGGAGACGGGGTCGTCGGCCTCCGCCAGGCCCCGTTCGAACTCCTCCACCCCGGGATGGAGGTCGCGCGGTTCGTAGGTGACGAGCGCCTCCCAGTCCCGCGGGTGCCGGATGAGATGGTCGGCGAGGGCGGCGGAGGCGCCGAGCACGCCGAGCAGACGGTCGCGCAGCGGCTTGGCCGCTATCAGCGTGTCCAGCAGCTCGCGGCGGGCCGTGGCGGGGCCTGGCTGCGCCTCCAGCAGCCGGACGAGGCCGTGCAGCGCCAGGTCCGGGTCGGCGGTCGCGCCCAGCGCCTCCAGCAGCACCGGGTCGTCGCGGACGGGGGCGAGTTCCGTGCTGTCCAGGAGCCGCTCGGCGGCCGAGGGGTCGGTGAAGCCGTGCCGCAGCAGCCTCGTGAAGGTACTGCTCCTGCGCCCCGGCGCCGTCATCCCCGGCCTCCCGTCGGATCAAGCCATCGGATCAAGGTCGTACGCGCCCGAGCCTAACCGGAGTCCCCGGCCGAAGCGCCGGGGCCGGTGCCGATGAGTTACGCCGCCGTGCGAGGTCGGTCCTGGTGGGGGAAGATCATGTCTCGGGAGGTCGGCTCATGACGGACCAGGAACCGCAGACCAGTCTCGACCCGCGTTACAGCAGCCCTGACGCGATCCCGACGCCCTGGCCGCGGGCCGCCGGGCAGCTGGCGGCAGCCGAGGTCTACTGGCTGTCGACCGTGCGCCCGGACGGGCGGCCGCACGTGACGCCGCTCATCGGCGTCTGGCAGGAGGGCGCGCTGCATTTCGCCACCGGCGCGCAGGAGCGCAAGGCGCTCAACCTCGCCACGAATCCGCATGTCGTTCTCACCACGGGCAGCAACGCCTGGGCCGAGGGCCACGACATCGTGGTCGAGGGCGAGGCGGTGCGCGTCACCGACGACGCGCGGCTGCGGGAACTCGCCAGGGCGTGGGAGGAGAAGTACGGCCCCGTGTGGCACTTCGACGTACGCGAGGACGGCGCGTTCCAGGCCAAGCACGGGCCCGCGTTCGTCTTCGCCGTGACGCCCCGCACCGCTTTCGGTTTCGGCAAGGGGGAGTCGTTCAGCCAGACGCGCTGGCGATTCGGATGACACGGGGACAACGGCCCCGGCATGACGCTCGGACAAGGACCCCATGCCGCCCGAGCCGGCAGCGCGGCAGTAGCAGTTCATCCGAGCGGCAGTAGTTCATCCGATCTTCATCCCCCGGGTCGGATGGTGTGGGTCGCAGGAATCTTGGCGTGCGCATGCTCTGTCCGCACCGCCGCCCTGCCCTTCCCCAACCGGAGGTAGATGTGTCCGGCAGTTCCGTGTACCGCCGCAGTCGTACAGCCGTGGCGTCCGGGCTGGCCCTCGCGGCCGCCGCGGTCGGCCTGTGGACCGGACTGGGCGGTTCCTCGACCGCGCAGGCCGCGGCCGGGGTCCCGACCCCGGACCACGTGGTGGTCGTCGTCTTCGAGAACCACGCCTACAGCCAGGTCATCGACTCCTCCAGCGCCCCCTACATCAACTCGCTCAAGACCGGCGGCGCCAACCTCAGCCAGTCCTACGCCGAGACCCACCCGAGCCAGCCGAACTACTTCGCCCTGTTCTCCGGCTCCACCCAGGGCATCACGGACGACAGCTGCTACACGCCCGGCTTCTCCTCGGCCGCGAACCTGGCCTCCGAGCTGATCGCCGCGGGCCGCACCTGGGCCAGCTACAACGAGACGCTGCCCAGCCAGGGCTCGACCACGTGCAGCAGCGGCAACTACGCCCGCAAGCACAACCCGTGGTTCGGCTTCAGCAACGTCCCCACGTCGACGGCGAAGACCTTCGCCCAGTTCCCGACCGACTACACCACCCTGCCGGACGTCTCCTTCGTCGTCCCCAACCTGTGCAGCGACATGCACGACTGCTCGGTGTCGACCGGTGACACCTGGCTGAAGAACAACCTGAGCGCGTACGCCACCTGGGCCCAGACCCACAACAGCCTCCTCGTCGTCACCTTCGACGAGGACAACCGGCTGTCCGGCAACCGCATCCCGACGGTCCTGTACGGGCAGCCGGTGACGGCGGGGTCGAGCAGCTCCACCACGTACAACCACTACAACCTGCTGCGCACCCTCGAGGACTCGCAGGGCCTTTCCACCCACGCGGGCAACGCGGCCTCCGCGACCGACATCACGGGGATCTGGGCCTCCTGACATGTACGTAGCGGACAGCCGCGCAAGCACACCTGATGCGCCGGCGTCCGCGGACGGCGCCGTCCGGCCCCCCGCCGGGCGGCGCCGCGTCGCGGTCGCCCCCACGGTCCTCGCGCTCGGCACGGTCAGCCTGATCACCGACGTGTCGTCGGAGATGGTGACGGCCGTCCTCCCCCTGTACCTGGTGGCGGGCCTCGGCCTGTCCCCGCTGGGCTTCGGGTTCCTGGACGGGATCTACAACGGCTTCTCGGCGCTCGTACGCCTCGTGGGCGGCCATCTCGCGGACCGGGGCGGGGGCCGCCACAAGTGGGTGGCGGGGCTGGGCTACGGCATCTCGGCGGCCTGCAAGCCGCTGCTGCTGCTCGCGCACTCGCTCACCCCCATCGGCCTGATCCTGGCCGCCGACCGCACCGGCAAGGGCCTGCGCACGGCCCCGCGCGACGCGCTGATCTCCCTGTCGTCCACACCGGACACGCGCGGGCGTGCCTTCGGAGTGCACCGCGCGATGGACACCGCGGGCGCGCTGCTCGGCCCGCTGGTGGCGTTCCTGATCCTGCGGACGACGGTGGACGGCTACGACGCCGTGTTCACGGTGAGTTTCTGCGTGGCCGTGGTCGGGGTACTGGTGCTGGTGCTGTTCGTGCCGGGTTCGTCCTCGGCACCGGCGATCGAGAAGGCGGTACGCCCCACCCTGCGCGCCGCCCTCGGCCTCCTCCGCCACCGCGACCTGCGCCGCATCACGATCTGCGCGTTGCTGCTGGGCCTGGCGACGGTCAGCGACTCCTTCGTCTTCCTGCTGCTGCAACGGCGCCTCGACGTCCCCGACCGCTGGTTCGCGCTGCTCCCGCTGGGCACGGCGGCGGCGTTCCTGCTGCTGGCGGTGCCGCTGGGACGGCTGGCGGACCGGGTGGGCGCCCGCCGGGTGTTCCTCGCCGGACACGGCGCGCTGCTCCTGGCGTACGGCATCCTCCTCTCCTCCTGGCACGGCACGGCCCTGCCGTACGCCGTCCTCCTCCTGCACGGCGGCTTCTACGCGGCCACCGACGGAGTGCTGATGGCGGAGGCGTCGGACAGCGTGCCGGAGGCCCTGCGCTCGTCCGGTCTGGCCCTGGTGCAGACGGGCCAGGCACTCGCCCGTTTCGCCTGCTCACTGGGGTTCGGGGCGGCCTGGACGCTGTGGGGCGACCGTACGGCGCTGCTGGCGTCGACGGTGGCGCTGGCGGTGTGCGCGGGCTGCTGCTCCCTGGCCCTGAGTCCCGCCCGGGAGGGCACCTCATGACCGTACGCAACCGCATCCTGGTCCTCGTCTCGGCCGTCGCCGTCCTGGCGGCGGTCGCGGTGGGCTCCGTCCTGCACGCCTCGGCGCGGGCGGAGCGCCGCAACCAGACGCAGGCGGGCGGCCCTCGCGTGACATCGGGGACGGTCACCCTCACGACCCCCGGCCGCATGGTCTTCCGCAACATGGCCTGGGGCCCGCACCGCGACGAACTGACGACGGTCCCCGCCGCCGACCCGTCCGGCCCCCGCACCGCCTCGGGCGTCAAGTGCCTGCGTTTCTACGCCGCCGCCGGCACCGGGGTGTGCCTCCAGGCCGTGCACGGCGCGGTCTCGGACACCTACCGCGCGCTGATCCTGGACGCCCGCCTGAAGGAGAAGGCCCGCTACGACGTCCCCGGCATCCCCTCCCGCGCCCGTGTCTCCCCCACCGGCCACTTCGCCGCCTGGACGGCGTTCGTCGGCGGCGACTCCTACGCCGGCACGAACTTCTCCACCCGGGCGGCGATCGTGGACACCCGTACGGGCAAGCTGATCCCGTCCCTGGAGGAGTTCCGGATCGTCAAGGACGGCCACCGCTACCAGGCGGCGGACGTGAACTTCTGGGGCGTGACCTTCGCGGCGGACGACCGCACGTTCTACGCGACGCTGGCGACGAAGGGGAAGACCTACCTGGTGCGCGGCGACCTGCGCACGCGTACGGTCACGACGCTGCGGACGAACGTCGAGTGCCCGTCCCTCTCCCCCGACGGCACCCGCATCGCCTTCAAGAAGCGCGTCCCGGGCCTCCCCGCCGACGCCCCCTGGCGCCTGTACGTCCTCGACCTGCGCACGATGCACGAGACCCCGCTCGCGGAGACGCGGAGCGTGGACGACCAGGCGGTGTGGCGCGACGACGACACCCTCGTCTACGCCATGGCGGGCGACTACGGGGCGGACCTCTACGAGATCCCGGCCGACGGGACGGGAAAACCCAGGCGGATCAGCACGGCGGCGGTGTCACCCGCGTACATCGGCTGAGTCGGACGCGTCAGGCGCGGCCCGACACCGCTGCTTCATTCCACAGCGCGAGCGGTGTCGCACCGATCCGGTAGCCGTCCTCGTCCAGCAGATGGCCGCTGAGTTTCATGGGCCCCAGGGTGACCGCGCGGTCGGTGACGTGCAGGTCCGGGGCCTGTTCGGCAAGACGGATCTCGAAGCGCTGCGCGTCGTCGAGGGAACGTACCCAGGCGACGACATGCAGGTTGTGCCGGCTGATGACGCTGGCGCACAGACGTACTTCGCGCATGCCGGTGATCCGCTGGGCGACCTCCTGCAGCCGCGCGGCCGGGACACGGCCCCAGAGGGTCACCCCGACCGGCCAGTCCGACAGGGGGCGGGCCACTTCGCAGCGGGCGTGCAGCAGGTCCGCCGCGAAGAGCCGCCGGACGTGACGGCGGACGGTGTCCGGGTTCGCGTCGCACCGCTCGGCCAGCGCGCGGTAGGTGGCCCGGCCGTCCACGGAGAGGGCTGTGATCAGCCGATGGTCCAGTGCGGTGAGGGGGAAGGCGGGCGCGGCCGTACGACGTGCGGGCTCGTCCGCGGTGAGCACCGCGACCTGTTCCCGGCTCAGGGCGCGCAGGCGCCAGCGGCTGGCCTCCGCGTGGACCCGCCCGGCCAGGTGGGTGCGGACGGCCCGTACCCCCTCCAGCGCGGCGAGTTCGCCGGTCGTCCACCGGGTGAGGGAGGCCAGGTCGCGGGCCATGACGTTCAGCAGCAGGTCGCGGTCCCCGCTGACCTGCGAGAGCGCCGCGACATGCGGTGCGGCGGCCAGCACGCGCGCCACCTCGGACAGGCGGCCGGGAGCGCAGTCGACCTCGACGAAGGCCAGACACCCCTGCCCGGAGCCGGCCAGCGCGGGGGCGGGGTGGCAGCTGATCCAGGCGGCGCCGGCCTCGGTCAGCCGCTGCCAGCGTCGGGCCACCGTCACGGCGTCCAGGTCGAGCGCGGCACCGATCCGCGCCCAGCTCACCCGCGGGGCGACCTGGAGGGCGTGCACCAGTGCCTGGTCCACATCACCCAGAGAATGACGCGAATCCTGCGCCACTTCGCACCTCCCCGCATGTTTCCTGCACTTTCGGCCCGCCAACCGGCCAGAGCTTCAATCTGAACCCGGTACGCCCGGACCGTACCAGTCAGTCACGAAGCACCAGGAGGTCGATCCGGCATGTCGGTCGTGGAACGCGCCAAGGAACTGCAGCCCGAGCTCGTACAGCTGCGTCGCTCGCTGCACCGGGAACCGGAGCTGGGCCTCCATCTCCCGCGCACCCAGGAGAAGGTGCTCGCGGCCCTCGACGGACTCCCGCTGGAGATCACCCTCGGCAAAAAACTCACCTCCGTCACCGCCGTGCTGCGCGGCGGGAAACCCGGCGGCGCGGTCCTGTTGCGCGGCGACATGGACGCCCTGCCCGTCACCGAGGAGAGCGGGTTGGCGTACGCCTCCGGGGTTCCCGGCCGGATGCACGCCTGTGGGCACGATCTGCACACGGCCGGGCTCGTCGGTGCGGCCAGACTGCTGGCCGAGCGGCGCGAGCACCTGCACGGCGACGTGGTGTTCATGTTCCAGCCCGGCGAGGAGGGCCACGACGGGGCCGGCGCGATGATCGAGGAGGGCGTGCTGGAAGCGGCAGGCCGGCCGCTCGACGCGGCGTACGCGCTGCACGTGGCGGCCAACCGGGTGCCCGGCGGTGTCGTGATCACCCGTTCCGGCACCATCACCTCCGCCGCCGACCGGCTGGTCGTGACCGTGCGGGGCAAGGGCGGCCACGGCTCGGATCCGGCCACCGCCAAGGATCCGATCCCGGTCGCCTGCGAGATGGTCACGGCGCTGCAGACCTGGGTGACGCGGACGTTCAACATCTTCGACCCGGTCGTCGTCACCGTCGGCACCTTCCACGCCGGCACCAAGTCCAACGTCATCCCGGACCATGCCGAGTTCGAGGCCACCGTGCGCAGCTACTCCGAGAGCGCACAGGAGCGGCTCGCCGAAGGACTGCCCCGGCTGATGATGTCCATCGCCGCCGCCCACGGCCTGGACGCGGAGGCCGTCTACAAGTTCGACTACCCCGTCACCGTCAACGACGCCGACGAGACCGCCTTCGCCCTCGCCGCCGCCCGCGACCTGTTCGACCCGCGCGAGGTCTGGGAGTCCCCGCAGCCCAGCAACGGCTCCGAGGACTTCGCCCTCGTCCTGAAGCGTGTCCCCGGCGCGATGCTGATGGTGGGTGCCGCACCCGAGGGCGCCGACTGGCAGGGCGCGCCGATGAACCACTCTCCGCGCGCGGTCTTCGACGACCGCGTGCTGTACCGGCAGGCGGCGCTGCTGTCCGGGCTCGCCGAGCGCCGTCTGGCGGACACGGGAACGTCCGCGGGGACGGCCGCGTGACGACGTCAGCGGGGGCGGGGGAACTTCCTGTCCGTGTCCGCGCCGTCGTCGGAGTCCTGGTCGTCTTCGAGCTGTTCAGCGGGTTCGTCCAGGGCGCGGACGCCCCCCTGCTGCCCGCGGTGCAGGACACGTGGCACGTCGGCGCCGCCGACGCCCAGTGGTTCATGACCATGAATTACCTCGCGGCGGCGGTCACAGTGCCCGCCCTGGGACGCCTCGGCGACCTTTACGGCCACCGGCGTGTGCTGCGCATCGCGCTGCTGTGCGTCACGGCCGGCACTCTCCTGGTCGCCCTCGCCGGCAGCTATCCGATGATGCTCGCCGGCCGGGTCCTGATGGGAGCCCTCGCCTCCCTGCTGCCCCTGGAGATCGGCCTCGTGCGCGGCAGGCTGGACGCACCGGGGGCGCGCCGTGCGATCGGCCTGCTGGTCGCGGCTCTGACTCTGGGCTCCCTGCTCGGCCATGCCCTTTCGGGTGCGCTGCTGGGGATCTTCGGCGGGGTACGAGTGGCGTTCGCGGCGCTGGCGGTGCTCTCACTGCTCTGCACGGTCCTGGCCTGGTGCGCCGTACCGGAGTCCGGCCACCGCTCCCAGGGGCGTATGGACTGGGCGGGCGCCGTCCTGCTGGGACTCACCCTTGTCGTCCTGCTCGGTGCCCTCTCCCGCGCCACGGCCTGGGGCTGGGCTTCGCTCCCCATGTCCGGGGCGCTTGTGCTGACGGCCGCGCTCGGCTGGGCCTGGCTGCGCACCCAACTCGCCCGTCCGGACGCCCTCGTCGATGTCCGCGCGATGGCCCGGCGCGTACTCGCCCCGCACTACGCGGCCGGGTTCGTGCTCGGCGCGGTCCTGCTCGCCGGGCAGTCCGTCGCCGTCACCTACCTGGCCGCCGACCCGGCCGAGGGCGGCTACGGCTTCGGCCTGACCATCTTGCAGATCGGCCTGTGGAGCGTGATCCCCAGCGTCCTCGGCATGGCCGCCTCCGTTCTGGTCCCGTTCATCGGCGCCCGCACCGGATACCGCCGGATGCTGGTGCTCGCCTCGATCCTGACGGCTGTCGGCAACGCGGGTCTGATCCTCACCCGCACCGATCTGCCCCTGTTCATCGCGGCCTACTCCGTGGCGGGCTTCGGCATGGGCCTGTCCCAGGGCGGCCTGCCCACGGTGATCGCCGAAGGCAGCGCCCACGACCGCGCCGCGAGCGGCACCGCCGTCTACAA
Organism: Streptomyces sp. NPDC002088; assembly: GCF_040296605.1. Taxonomy (NCBI): domain Bacteria; kingdom Bacillati; phylum Actinomycetota; class Actinomycetes; order Kitasatosporales; family Streptomycetaceae; genus Streptomyces; species Streptomyces sp. NPDC002088. The sequence goes on from NZ_JBEOXO010000006.1 coordinate 381,644, forward strand.
CAACCTCAAGACACTGGGCGGCAGCATCGCGGGCGCGTGCTCCTCCGTCGTCCTCGGCTCGCTGGTCGTCGGTGCGTCGGACATTCCCTCCGGCACCGCCTATGTCGTGCTCTGGGGCCTCGGCTGCACCGCGTGCGCCGCCGCGGCCGCGCTTCAGGCTTTCAGCGGGCGCGCGGCCCCGGACCGGGCGCGGGCCCTTGCGACCTGATTCAAGACAGCACGCCCGGTGCATTCGCTGTCGGGCTGGGGACCGTCAAGACGGGATCACCCAGGAACAGTGAGACGCCGCGGGGCCGACGGTCCACGACCGTCGGCCCCGCGGCGTCGAATCAGCGAGAAATCCGCTGTGACCTGCCCTTACAGCACCGGCAGGTTCTTCCGCAGCTCGAACGCGGTGACCTCGCTGCGGTACTCCTCCCACTCCTGGCGCTTGTTGCGCAGGAAGAAGTCAAAAACGTGCTCGCCGAGGGTCTCGGCGAGGAGGTCGCTGCGCTCCATGAGGCTCAGGGCCTCGCCGAGGTTCTGCGGGAGGGGCTCGATGCCCATCGCGCGGCGCTCGGCGTCGGACAGGGCCCAGACGTCGTCCTCGGCGCCGGGCGGCAGCTCGTAGCCCTCTTCGATGCCCTTGAGGCCGGCGGCGAGGAGGACGGCGTAGGCCAGGTAGGGGTTCGTGCCGGAGTCGAGGGAGCGGACCTCCACGCGGGCCGAGCCGGTCTTGCCGGGCTTGTACATCGGGACGCGGACCAGGGCGGAGCGGTTGTTGTGGCCCCAGCAGATGTACGAGGGGGCCTCGCCACCGGCGCCGGCGGTGCGCTCGGAGCCGCCCCAGATGCGCTTGTACGAGTTCACCCACTGGTTGGTGACCGCCGCGATCTCCGCCGCGTGCCGCAGCAGGCCCGCGATGAAGGAGCGGCCGACCTTGGAGAGCTGGAACTCGGCGCCCGACTCGTAGAACGCGTTGCGGTCGCCCTCGAAGAGGGAGAGGTGCGTGTGCATACCGCTGCCCGGGTACTCGGAGAACGGCTTCGGCATGAAGGTCGCCTGGACGCCCTGTTCCAGCGCCACCTGCTTCATGACCAGGCGGAACGTCATGATGTTGTCGGCCGTGGAGAGGGCGTCGGCGTAGCGGAGGTCGATCTCCTGCTGACCGGGGGCGCCCTCGTGGTGGGAGAACTCGACCGAGATGCCCATCGACTCCAGCATGGTGATCGCCTGGCGGCGGAAGTCCATGCCGACGTTCTGCGGGGTGTGGTCGAAGTAGCCGGAGTTGTCGGCGGGGGTCGGGCGGGAGCCGTCGAGAGGCTTGTCCTTCAGCAGGAAGAACTCGATCTCGGGGTGCGTGTAGAAGGTGAAGCCCAGGTCGGAGGCGCGGGCCAGGGCGCGCTTGAGGACGTAGCGCGGGTCGGCGAAGGACGGGGAGCCGTCCGGCATGAGGATGTCGCAGAACATGCGGGCGGTGCCGGGGGCCTCCGCGCGCCACGGCAGGACCTGGAAGGTGGACGGGTCCGGCTTGGCGATCATGTCGGACTCATAGACCCGGGCGAAGCCCTCGATCGCGGAGCCGTCGAAGCCGATGCCCTCGTCGAAGGCCTGCTCCAGCTCGGCCGGGGCCACGGCGACGGACTTGAGGAAGCCCAGCACGTCCGTGAACCACAGCCGAACGAACCGGATGTCGCGCTCCTCCAAGGTCCGGAGCACGAACTCCTGCTGCTTGTCCATCTTCCGCTTCCCCATCCTTGCTGGTCAGGCCGCCTGTCTCCCGCACCACGGGTGGCGGTCGGGCACCTGAGCATCCCACCACAACACCATTTCATGCGCGTTGCGGACCTTGATCGCCCGGGAGTCATCGGCCTGAACGCCTCGCGTACGGCAGGTGTACTGCTCTGCCGCCCATCTTGCCTGCTCGGAGCGACATCCGTAATGGCTGCCCCCTGCCAGTCTCTCCTCATCTCTTTAATTTGCATCTCAGATGCAAGTTTTACTACCGTGCCCGGCAGTCGAGCGTCGTTCCCGTCGAGCCCCAAGGAGCCGTCCCGATGCTGTCCGAGCAGTCCGCCACCACCGTCCGCGCCACCCTTCCCGCCGTGGGCGCGTCCCTCGGCGAGATCACCGAGCGCTTCTACGCCGGGCTGTTCGCCGCCCACCCCGAGCTGCTGCGCGACCTGTTCAACCGCGGCAACCAGGCCGCCGGCACCCAGCGCCAGGCCCTGGCCGGCTCCATCGCCGCCTTCGCGACGCACCTGCTGGCCCACCCGGACCGGCGGCCGGACGCGCTGCTGGGCCGCATCGCCCACAAGCACGCCTCGCTGGGCGTCACGCCCGAGCAGTACGCGGTCGTCCACGAGCACCTCTTCGCCGCCATCGTCGACGTGCTCGGCGAGGCCGTCACCCCGGAGGTCGCGGCCGCCTGGGACGAGGTCTACTGGCTGATGGCGAACGCGCTGATCGCGATCGAGAAGCGGCTGTACGAGGAGGCCCGTGAGCCCGGCCGACGGGACTGGGAGGTCGTCGAGCGGGTCACGGAGACCGCCGACGTCGTCACCTTCCGGCTGCGCCCCGTCGACGGCGGGCCGGTGCCCGGCTTCCGCGCGGGCCAGTACGTCTCCGTGCAGGTCGAACTTCCCGACGGCGCCCGCCAGATACGGCAGTACAGCCTCTCCGGGGCGCCGGACGCGACGCTGCGGCAGATCAGCGTCAAGCGGGTGCGCGACGACGCGGGACCCGAGGGCGAGGTCTCGAACCACCTCCACGCGCGCGTGGAGGTGGGCAGCGTCCTTCCGCTGTCGGCGCCGTACGGCGATCTCGCCCTCGACGACGCCGCCGGCACACCCCTGCTGCTCGCCTCCGCGGGCATCGGCGTGACCCCGATGATCTCGATGCTGGCGCAGCTCGCGGAGGCCGGGCACCCGGCCCCGGTCACCGTCGTGCACGGCGACCGCTCCCCCGCCGACCACGCCCTGCGCGACGACCACGAGGCGTACGCGGCGAAGCTGCCGGACGCGTCGGTCCACTTCTGGTACGAGGAGAACGCCACCGGGGCCGGGCGCCCGGGCCTGGTCGACCTCACCGGCGTCGCCGTTGCGTCCGGCACGCGCGCGTACCTGTGCGGTCCGCTGCCGTTCATGCGCGCGGTGCGGACCCAGCTGATCGAGAAGGGCGTGGCACCGGCCGACATCCACTACGAGGTGTTCGGACCGGACCTGTGGCAGGCACAGGAGGGCTAGGACCGGCCCTGGGGAGCCCGGCCGATCTCCAGCAGCAGCGGTCCGGTGGGGGCGGCGACCATGTCGCCGACGGTCAGCGGGTCCAGCGAGGCGTAGAACGCCTCCTGGGCCCGGCGCAGGGCTCCGCGCAGCCGGCAGGCGGTATTGAGGGGGCAGGGCGTGGCGCCCTCGCACTCGACGACGTCACCCTCCCCCTCGAAGCTGCGGACGACGGCGCCCACGGACGCCGTACGGCCCTTGCCGGTGAGCGAGAGTCCGCCGCCCCGGCCACGGCGGGCGTCGAGCAGCCCCATGTGCTGGAGTTCGGCGACGACCTTCGCGGCATGGGTGTACGGCACGTCCATGCCCTCCGCGACCTCGCGGGTCGTGGGGCTGGACCCCTCGGCGACGGCGAGCCGCATGAGGACGCGCAGTGCCAGGTCGGTGGAGCGCAACAGCCGCATACCCGCAGGGTAAATAATGCGCATCTGCGCTTCAAATTATCTGGCCGGATCGTATCGATCCGGCCTTTCCTGTGACCTCCCTACGAGAGGTCACGTCCGTCCCATTACGATCAGCGGACCCGATCGACCCCCGTCCCTCCCCCGCCCCTTTCCCCCAGAAGGACATCCCATGGCTTCCGGCAAGAAGAGCAGCGGCGCGGCGCGCCAGGCCCGTATAGCGGAGATGCGGCGTGCCGAGCAGGCCCGCGAGCGCCGCAACCGGATCCTCACGATCGCGGCCAGCGTGGTGGTCGTCGCGGGGCTCGTGGTCGGCGGTGTCTTCGTGGTGCGGTCGCAGTCCGACGACGACACCACGGCGAGCGACGGGAAGTCCTCGGGGCACTTCGTCACCGGCAAGGACGGCGTGAAGACGTGGAAGGGGACGCTGGGCCGGACCCACGTCACCAAGACGGTCAAGTACCCGACCGAGCCGCCGGTCGGCGGGAACCACAACCAGGTCTGGATGAACTGCAACGGTGACGTCTACACCAAGGCGCTGAACAACATGAACGCCGTGCACTCGCTGGAGCACGGCGCGGTGTGGGTGACGTACAACAGCAAGGCATCCAAGGCCGACGTCGACGCGCTCGCGGCGAAGGTGAAGAAGACTCCGTACACGCTGATGAGCCCCGACGACGACCAGGCGGACCCGATCATGCTGACGGCGTGGGCGCACCAGCGCACGGTGACGAGCGGGAGCGACCCGAACGTGGACGCGTTCTTCGAGAAGTTCGTCCAGGGCGACCAGACTCCCGAGCCCGGTGCCGCGTGCACGGGAGGGCTCTCGCAGTGAGGCACGTCGGACTGATCGCGGGAGCCGCGGCGGCGGTGCTCGTCGCCGCCGGCGCGATCACCTATGCCGTCGCCGAGGACGGTGGGTCCGGCAACGGCACGCCCTCCGCGGACTCCGCGGACGCCGGGTTCGCGCGCGACATGGCGGTGCACCACCAGCAGGCCGTCGAGATGTCATACATCGTGCGCGACCGCACGAAGGACGCCGAAGTGCGGCGGCTCGCCTACGACATCGCGCAGACGCAGGCCAACCAGCGCGGCATGCTGCTGGGCTGGCTCGATCTGTGGGCGCTGCCGAAGGTGTCCTCCGACGCGCCGATGACCTGGATGGGCATGGGCGACATGGCCTCCGGCAAGGACGGCGCGCTGATGCCGGGCATGGCGACCAACACCGAGATGAAGAAGCTCGGCACGCTCAGCGGGAAGCAGGCCGAGGTCTTCTACCTCCAGCTCATGACGGACCATCACAAGGGCGGTATCCACATGGCCGAGGGCTGTGTCGCCAAGTGCACGGTCGGGGTGGAGAAGCGGCTCGCGCAGGGCATGGTCGACGCGCAGCAGTCGGAGATCGACCTGATGGCGGACATGCTCAAGGAGCGTGGCGCGAAGGCGCGTTCATAGCGCGTGGGGTCCGGCCGCCGCAACACCGCCGAAAGGATCTAAGCCCCAAATCTCCCCGGACAGCGCTTCCTTGGGGTCTTTTTGGGCTTTCCATTCCCCTGGCATGAACGGTTCATCGACAGAGTGGCCACGGTCGAGTGATCCACTCGCGACGAACCGCACAGGGGGTTCCATGAGATCCAACCGCGCCAAGGTGCGCGCCGGAGTGAGCCTGGCAGCGACACTGCCGATGCTCGCGGGCGCGCTGGCGCTCGGCATACCCGCGGCGCACGCCGCGGACAACCCGGGCCGCGACACACTCGCGGGCACCAAGCCCGCCTGGGCCACGGCCAAGGCCGACAAGGGCGCGACCTCGGACGCCACCCAGGTCTCCGCCCGCGTCTACCTCGCCGGCCGGGACGCCGCCGGCCTCGCCGCGTACGCGAAGGCCGTGTCCGACCCGGCCTCCGCCGCCTACGGCAAGTACCTGAGCGCCGACCAGGCCCAGGCCCGCTTCGGCGCGACCAAGGCCCAGGTCGCGGCGGTGAAGTCCTGGCTGGCGTCGGCCGGTCTGAAGGTCACGGGCGTGACGCAGCACTACGTCTCCGTCACCGGTGACGTGGCCGCCGCCGAGAAGGCGTTCGGCACCCAGCTGCACAACTACGCCAAGGGCTCGAAGACGTACCGCGCGCCGCAGAAGACGGCCTCGGCACCGGAGAGCCTGAACGGCGCCGTCCTGACCGTCACCGGCCTGGACAACGCCCCGCACAAGGCGAGCTCCAAGGAGCAACTGCCGCCGCCGGACTCCGTGTTCAAGAACGCCGGGCCGTTCTCCTCGTACTACGGCTCGAACATCGCGACCACGCTGCCGGACGCGTACGGCGCGAAGATCCCGTACGCCGTCGAGGGCTACACCGGCAAGCAGCTGCGTGCCGCCTACGGCGCGGGGAGCTACACGGGCAAGGGGGTGCGCATCGCCATCACCGACGCGTACGCCTCGCCGACCATCGCCTACGACGCGGCCACCTACGCGAAGAGCCACGGCGACGCCACCTGGACGACCGGACAGCTGCGCCAGGTGCTGCCCAAGAACTACACGAAGACCAAGGAGTGCGGGGCCGCCGGCTGGTACGGCGAGGAGACCCTCGACATCGAGGCCGTGCACGCGGTCGCGCCGGACGCCCAGGTCACGTACGTGGGCGGGGCGTCCTGCTACGACGACGACCTGCTCGACTCGCTCAGCAAGATCGTCGACGGCCACCTGGCCGACATCGTCTCCAACTCGTGGGGCGACATCGAGGCCAACCAGACGCCGGACCTCGCGGCCGCCTACGACCAGGTCTTCCAGTTCGGCGCGGTCGAGGGCATCGGCTTCTACTTCTCCTCCGGCGACAACGGCGACGAGGTCGCCAACACCGGTACGAAGCAGGTCGACACCCCGGCCAACTCGGCGTGGGTGACGGCGGTCGGCGGTACCTCGCTGGCGGTCGGCAAGGACGACAAGTACCTGTGGGAGACCGGCTGGGGCACCGAGAAGGCCACGCTGTCCGCGGACGGCACGAGCTGGACGGACTTCCCCGGCGCGTTCACCTCGGGTGCGGGCGGCGGCACCAGCGCGACGGTGGCGGAGCCCTTCTACCAGAAGGGTGTCGTCCCGGACGCGCTCGCCACGGCCAACAGCGCCGCCGGCAACCGCGTCGTCCCGGACATCTCCGCGATCGCCGACCCGAACACCGGCTTCAAGGTCGGCCAGACGCAGACCCAGGCGGACGGGACCGAGGCGTACAGCGAGTACCGCATCGGCGGCACCTCGCTGGCCGCTCCGGTCATCGCGGCCGTGCAGGCGCTGGCCCAGGAGGCCGGCGGCGGCAAGGCGATCGGCTTCGCCAACCCGTCGATCTACGCGAAGTACGGCACGAAGGCGTACCACGACGTCACGGACAACCCGACCGGCTCCGGCCTGGCGGTCGCCCGCGTGGACTTCGCCAACGGCTACGACGCCACCGACGGCCTGCTGACCTCGGTCCGCAGCCTCGGCAAGGACAGCTCGCTGTCGGCCGTGAAGGGCTACGACGACGTGACCGGCGTGGGCACGCCCGCAAGCGGCTACGTCCAGTCGTACGGCCGCCGCTGAGGCACCGCCGGTAACGGCACCTTGAGGGGGCGCGGGGTGTGATCACCCCGCGCCCCTTCGCCTCGCGTGGGCCCCGTCCACACCCACGCCCCCCATCGCGTCGCTCTGACGATTACACTGGGCCCGTGCCTCCCTTGAACTTCTGGTCGATCTATCAGCACGGCTTCACACGCGTCGCCGCGTGTACGGGCCACACCGTCATCGCGGACCCCCACGCCAACGCCGAAGCGGTCCTGCGCCACGCGCGCCGGTGCGCCGAGGAGAGCGTCGCCGTCGCCGTCTTCCCGGAGATGGTGCTGTGCGGCTACTCGATCGAGGACCTGCTGTTGCAGGACGCGCTGCTCGACCAGGTCGAGGAGGCACTCCAAGAGGTGGTGACCGGGTCGGCTCAGCTGCTGCCGGTGCTGGTCGTCGGTGCCCCGCTGCGCCATCGCAACCGGATCTACAACTGCGCGGTGATCGTGCACCGCGGCCGCGTCCTCGGTGTCGTACCCAAGTCGTACCCGCCGAACTACCGGGAGTTCTACGAGCGCCGGCAGATCGCCGACGGTGCCGACGAGCGCGGCGGGTCGATCCGCGTCGGCGGCGAGGCCGTACCGTTCGGCGTGGACCTGCTGTTCGCGGCGGAGGACGTCCCCTCTCTCGTGCTGCACGCGGAGATCTGCGAGGACATGTGGGTACCGGTGCCGCCCAGCGCGGAGGCGGCCCTCGCCGGTGCGACCCTCCTCGTCAATCTCTCCGGCAGCCCGATCACGGTCGGGCGGGCCGAGGACCGCAAGCTGCTGTGCCGCTCGGCGTCCGCCCGCTGCCTCGCCGCGTACGTCTACGCGGCGGCCGGGCTCGGCGAGTCGACCACCGACCTGTCCTGGGACGGCCAGGCCATGATCTACGAGAACGGCGTGCTGCTGGCCGAGACCGAGCGGTTCCCGCTCGGCGACCAGTACGCGGTGGCCGACGTGGACCTCGACCTGCTGCGCCAGGAGCGACAGCGGATGGGCACGTTCGACGACAACCGCCGTACGCACAGCGCGCGGACCGGCGACTTCCGGACGGTCACGTTCGAGCTCGATCCGCCGCTCACCGACCTGGGGCTGCGCCGTCGCGTGGAGCGCCTCCCGTTCGTGCCGGCTGACCCCGACCGCCTCGCCCTGGACTGCTACGAGGCGTACAACATCCAGGTCGAGGGCCTCCAGCAGCGGTTGGCGGCGATCGGCGGCGCGAAGGTGGTCATCGGGGTGTCCGGCGGCCTCGACTCCACGCACGCGCTGATCGTCGCCGCGCGCGCGATGGACCGCGCGGGCCGCCCGCGCAGCGACATCCTGGCCTGGACGCTGCCCGGATTCGCCACCAGCGACCACACCAAGGACAACGCCCACAAGCTGATGAACTCGCTCGGCGTCACCGCGGCCGAGCTGGACATCACGCCGACCGCACGGCTGATGCTGAAGGAGATGGGCCACCCGTTCGCGTCCGGCGAGCCGGTATACGACGTCACCTTCGAGAACGTGCAGGCCGGACTGCGCACCGACTACCTGTTCCGGCTCGCCAACCAGCGCGGCGGCATCGTGCTCGGGACCGGCGACCTGTCGGAGCTGGCGCTCGGCTGGTCCACGTACGGCGTGGGCGACCAGATGAGCCACTACAACGTCAACTCGGGCGTGCCGAAGACGCTGATCCAGCACCTGATCCGCTGGGTCATCAGCAGCGGCCAGTTCGACGACGAAACCGGCAAGACCCTTGCAGCGATCCTCGACACCGAGATCAGCCCGGAACTCGTACCGGGCGAGGAGATGCAGTCCACCGAATCCAAGATCGGCCCGTACGCGCTGCACGACTTCACGCTCTTCCACGTACTGCGCTACGGCTTCCGGCCGTCGAAGATCGCCTTCCTGGCCTGGCACGCCTGGCACGACCAGGACGCCGGTGCCTGGCCTCCGGGCTTCCCCGAAGCAAAGCGGGTGGCGTACGACCTGCCGGAGATCCGGCACTGGCTGGAGGTCTTCTGCCGTCGCTTCTTCGCGTTCGCGCAGTTCAAACGATCGGCCATGCCCAACGGGCCGAAGGTCTCGGCCGGCGGTTCGCTCTCACCGCGCGGCGACTGGCGCGCGCCGTCCGACAGCACGGCCCGGTCCTGGCTGCGTGACCTCGCCCGCTTCGATCCTCCGGAGCCGGGCCGCTGACCGGCCCCGCGGGCGGGGCCGTGGCCGCTCAGTGGTGAAGGGCACCAGGGCGGTCGAGTGCGTGCGCGGCGACCACGCGCTCCCGCCCGGCCGACGGGGTCTTGTGGCGGACGTCCACCGCGTAGGAGACGGCCGCCACCGCGAGGCCCAGCACCGCCAGCCCCGCGCCCGCGACCGCCGGTGACGTCACGCCGAAGCCCGCGGCGAGGGCCAGCCCGCCGATCCACGCGCCGCCGGCGTTCGCCAGGTTGAAGGCGGCCTGGTTGGCGGAGGACGCCAGGGACGGGGCCGCCGAGGCCTTTTCCATGACCATCAGCTGGAGCGGCGACCCGGTGACGAAGGCGGCGACACCGAGCAGTACCACCGCCAGCCCCGCGCTCCACTCCGTACGCATCAGCAGCGGGAAGGCGGCCAGCACGACGACCAGCGAGGCCAGGCCGCCGAACAGCGTGCGGCGCATCGCGTGGTCCGCCAAGCGCCCGCCGAGCAGGTTGCCCACGGTCGCGCCCACCCCGAACAGCGCCAGCAGCAGCGTCACGCTGGAGTCGGCGTACCCGGCGGCGTCGGTGAGCATCGGCGTGATGTAGCTGTAGGCCGAGAACAGCGCACCGAAGCCCGCCACCGTCGTACCGAGGGCCAGCCACACCGACACCGACTTCAACGCGGCCAGCTCGCCGCGCAGCCCGGTCGCGGGCGCGTGCGTGTGGTCGTGCGGGATCAGCAGCGCCAGCGAGGCGATCGCCACCAGGCCGATCGCGCTCACACCGAGGAAGGTCGCCCGCCAGCCGAGGTGCTGACCCATGAGGGTGGCGACCGGGACGCCGGCGATGTTGGCGACGGTCAGGCCGAGGAACATCAGGGAGACGGAACGGGCCTTGCGCTCCGGGGCCACCATGGTGGTCGCGACGACCGCGCCCACGCCGAAGAAGGCGCCGTGCGGGAGGCCGCTGAGGAAGCGGGCAGCCAGCAGGTAGTGATAGTCGGGGGCGAACGCCGACAGCGCGTTGCCGGCCACGAACAGGCCCATCAGGCCGATGAGGACCGTACGGCGGGACATCCGCGCGGTGACCGCGGCCAGCAGCGGGGCGCCGATGACGACGCCGAGCGCGTAGGCGGAGACCAGATGTCCGGCGCTGGGGATCGAGATGTGCAGGTCGTCCGCGACCTCGGGGAGCAGCCCCATCATCACGAACTCGGTCGTGCCGATGCCGAAGGCGCCGACGGCCAGAGCGAGCAGGGCCAGGGGCATGAGGGGCCTTTCAGAGTTGCAGAGGGGAGTTCCGCCCATCGTATGTTCAAGTACGGAACAAAGCCTCTCAGGCCCAGTATTCCAACTGGTGAAGACGAGGTTGCGGCGGCCTCTCAGGAGTCGCTTGTGGCGAGACTCACACGCGCCGCCACCGGCAGATGGTCACTGCCGGTCTCCGGCAGCGTCCACGAGCTCAACGGCTCGACGCCCTGCACCATGATCTGGTCGATCCGCGCCATCGGGAACGACGCCGGCCAGCTGAACCCGAAGCCGCTGCCCACCGCGCCCTGTGTGGAGCGCATCTGGGAGGTGACGGCGTTGAGCGCGCGGTCGTTCATGGTGCCGTTCAGGTCGCCGAGCAGGATCTTCCGGCCCAGCCTCTCCTCGGCGATGGCCTCGCCCAGCGCGTCGGCGCTCTTGTCGCGCTGGCGGGCAGTGAACCCGGCCTTCATCTTCACCCGCACCGACGGCAGGTGGGCGACGTACACCGCTACGTCGCCGGCCTGCGTCGCCACCGTCGCCCGCATCGCCCGCGTCCAGCCCAGCTTGATGTCGACGGCCGCGACACCGCTCAGCGGGTACTTGCTCCACAGCCCGACGGTGCCCTGCACCGAGTGGTACTTGTACGTCGACGCCAGCGCCCTCTCGTACGTCGGGACCGCGGACGCCTTCAGCTCCTCCAGGGCCAGTACGTCCGCGCCGGACGCGGCGACCGCGCGGGCGGTGCCGGAGGGGTCCGCGTTGTCGGCGTTGACGTTGTGGGTGGCCACCGTGAGGTCGCCGCCGGTGCCCGCCTTGTCCGTGAGCAGACCGCCGAAGAGGTTCAGCCACACGACCGCCGGCAGCAGCACCGCGATCAGCGCGGTCGCCGACCTGCGCACCAGCGCGAGGACGAGCAGCACGGGCACGAGGACGCCGAGCCAGGGCAGGAACGTCTCCGTGAGGCTGCCGAGGTTGCCGATGGTGTTCGGGATGCGCGAGTGCAGCAGCATCACCAGGGCCAGGAGCAGCGCGATGACCGCGAGGACGATGCCGCGCCGCCAGATCCGCGGGTCGCCCCGCCAGCCGTCGACCAGGCGCTCGACCAGGCGCCGGAACCGGGGGCCCCGGCGCTCGTCCCCCGAGCCACCGTCGTCCGTCTCCGTCACGTACGCCTGCTGCGCCATACCGTCGCCTCACTACCTGCCGAGCACACCGTCGTCCCATCGCGTCCCTAAGACCCTAGGGGATGATCGGCTCCGATCTCAGCCGCCCCATGACGGCCGTACGGGCACGAGGACGCCCGGGGCGGCGTCAGGAGTTCCGCTTGCGGACGGGACCGCGTCGTCTGTGACGAAACGCTCACATTCGGGCTACAGGGCTAGGGATTGGGCGAACTGACGGGGCGTAGTCCTTCGAGCAGCGTGTCGACCACCCGCTCCGCGAGGTCCTCGGGGAGGGCGCCTTCCGGGCGCATGACGGAGCGGACGAGTACGGGGCCGACGAAGATGTCGTTGACCAGCTCGAGGTCGATGTCGGTGCGCAGTTCGCCGTTCTCCTGGCCGCGGCGCAGGATCTCGACGCCGAGCCGGCGCCGGGGGGCGATGACGAGGCTGTCATAGACGGCCCAGATCTTCGGGTTGCTCTTCATCTGGACGTGGACGTTGTGCAGGATCGCCGAGGTGCGGTTGGCCAGGCCGCGTCGGCGCAGCCACTCCAGCAGGACGACCAGGTCGTCGCGCATCGAGGTGCCGGGGAGTTCGGGGTCGGGGGGCTCGGCGGCGCGCAGCACGTCGACGAACAGCTCCTCCTTGCCCCTCCAGCGGCGGTAGATGGTGGCCTTGCCGACGCCGGCGGTGCGGGCGATGCGCTCTATGGAGAGCTCTGCGAGCGGCACGCCGTCCTCCAGGAGCTTCATCGCGCCCTCGATGATGGCGCGCTCCACGGCCTCGCTGCGGGGGCGCCCCCTGACGGGTGCCCCTGAAGCGGCGTTGGTGTCGGCGAGGCTCACTGTGTCGTCCGTCCCTTCGTTGCGCCGGGGTGGTTCCCGGGTCCGCTGTTCCTCTTGGCCTCCCCCCGGTCCCAAGCCCCCTACTCCGCCGCCGTCACCAACTCCGCTTCCTCCTCGTTCTCCTGACCGGACTTCGGCTTGCCCGGCAGGAACAGTGCCACGACGACGGCTCCTATGACGGCGATGACGGCGCCGCACAGCGCGGTGACGTGCATCGCGTGCAGGAACGCGTTGTTGGCGGGTGTGACCAGGGCCTCGCCCCGGGCGCCCAGCTTCGCGGCGACACCCAGCGTGGCCTCGATGGACTCCCCCGCAGTGTCCCGCAGCCCCGCCGGCAACGAGCCGAGGCTGTCCTCGACGCCGCTGCGGTACGACGCCGACAGGACCGAGCCGAGGACGGCGATGCCGAGCGCGCCACCGACCTGCCGGAAGGTGTTGCTGAGCGCGGACGCGGAGCCGGCCTTCTCGCGGGGCAGGGCCTGCATGATGACGACGCTGGTCGGCGTCATGATGTGCGCCATGCCGGTGCCCATGAGGAAGAAGACGACCTCCAGCAGCCAGATCGGCGTGTCCGCCTCGAACGAGGCGAACGCGGCCAGCGTCGCGGCGATCAGGAGCATGGCGCCCGTGGTGGTGGCCTTAATGCCGAAGCGGTCGACGACCAGCCGGGCCCGCGGCGCGAAGATCATCTGGGCGGCGGCGAGCGGCAGCATCAGCAGACCGGTCTGCAGCGGCGAGTAGCCGCGCACGCTCTGGGTGTAGAAGACGGAGAAGAAGGTCACGCCCATCAGAGCGAAGAAGACCAGCGCGATGACGCCGATCGCGGCCGAGAAGACCTTGTTCTTGAAGTACGTGATGTCGATGGACGGGTGGTCGCTGCGCTTCTCGAACACGACGAAGCCGGCGAGAACGGCGACACCGGCGGCGATGGTCGCCAGCACCTTGGCGTCCGTGAAGTCGGCGAGCTGGCCGCCCTTGATGATGCCGTAGACGAGCAGGACCAGGCCGACGACGGACAGGACCACTCCGACGGGGTCGATGCGGCCGGGGTTCGGGTCGCGGGAGTCCGGCACCAGCCACACCATCAGCGCGAACGCGAGCACCACGATCGGCACGTTGACGAGGAAGACGGAGCCCCACCAGAAGTGGTCGAGCAGCAGGCCGCCGGTGATCGGGCCGATGGCGATGGCGAGGCCGACACCGCCGGCCCAGATGCCGATGGCCTTCGGCTGTTCGTCCCGCTCGAAGACGTTCATGAGGACGGCGAGCGTCGCGGGCATCACGAAGGCGGCACCCAGGCCCATCACCGCCCGGAAGACGATCAGCTCGGTCGCCGAGCCGGACTCGGCGGCGAGGGCCGAGCCGATACCGAAGACGGCGAGCCCGCCGAGGAGGACCAGCTTGCGGCCCAGGCGGTCGCCGAGCAGACCGGCGGTGAACAGCAGGCCCGCGAAGACGAGGGTGTAGGCGTTGATCGCCCACTCCAGCTCGCTCTGCGTGGCGCCCAGGCCGGTCGGGGCCGGGGTCGAGATCGTCTTGATCGCGACGTTCAGGATGGAGTTGTCGAGGACGACGATCAGCAGGCTGAGCATCAGCACGCCGAGGATCGCCCAGCGGCGCCGATGCACCTCTTCCGGTATTCGGGGGGCAGAGACGGCAGGATTAGTCATGGATCCGAGGCTAGGTTAGTTCCGATACGAGACCGTCTCGTATCGGAAATCCTTTACCGAGGCCTTACGCGGGATGGAACCTCACAGGGGGTCCCCTGGCCCTCCGTGGCACGAGGTGCCACCATGGAGGCGGTCCGGGGACGCCGTAAGGGCGCCTCGAGATGACGTAAGGAGCCGTTGCAATGACGCAGCTTTCGGCTGCCCAGACGAAGCCCTCCGACGGCAGCAAGGCGCTGTACGGGGGCAAGGGCACGCGCCGTATCACCGTTCGCGACATCGCCACCGCCAAGGAGCGCGGCGAGAAGTGGCCCATGCTCACCGCGTACGACGCGATGACGGCGTCCGTCTTCGACGAGGCCGGGATCCCGGTCATGCTCGTCGGCGACTCCGCGGGCAACTGCCACCTCGGGTACGAGTCCACCGTGCCCGTCACCCTCGACGAGATGACCATGCTGTCGGCCGCGGTCGTACGCGGCACCCAGCGTGCCCTGATCGTCGCCGACCTGCCCTTCGGCTCCTACCAGGAGGGCCCGGTGCAGGCGCTGCGCTCGGCGACCCGGCTGGTGAAGGAGGCGGGGGTCGGTGCCGTCAAGCTGGAGGGCGGCGAGCGCTCGCACGAGCAGATCCGGCTGCTGGTGGAGTCCGGCATCCCGGTGATGGCCCACATCGGCCTCACCCCGCAGTCCGTCAACGCCATGGGCTACCGCGTCCAGGGGCGCGGCGAGGAGGCCGCCCAGCAGCTGCTGCGCGACGCGAAGGCCGTACAGGACGCGGGCGCGTTCGCGGTCGTCCTGGAGCTGGTCCCGGCGGAGCTGGCGGCCGAGGTGACCCGGGTCCTGCACATCCCGACGGTCGGCATCGGCGCGGGGCCGGAGACGGACGCGCAGGTGCTGGTGTGGACCGACATGATGGGGCTGACCGGCGGCCGGGTACCGAAGTTCGTCAAGAAGTACGCCGCCCTGCGTGAGGTCATGGGCAGCGCGGCGAAGGCGTTCGCCGAGGACGTCGTCGGCGGAACGTTCCCGCTGGAGGAGCACTCCGTCCACTGAGCCATTGCCGCACCACACAGCCCCGCCGATCTTCCCCCGTCGGCGGGGCTGTGGTGTGTCGTGGGCAGGACTGTCGGTGAGCTGTAGGCACCGGCAGGGGTCCTGTCGGTGACCTGTCGGTGGTTTGTCGGTGGGCGCTGGCACCATCATCGGCATGACGCGAATCGACAAGAACCCCGACGGCGGAGGCGCCGCCGTCACCGTGCGGGGTCTGGTGAAGCACTACGGCGAGACGAAGGCGCTGGACGGCGTCGACCTGGACGTGCGGGAGGGCACCGTCATGGGGGTGCTCGGGCCGAACGGCGCCGGGAAGACCACCCTCGTCCGCATCCTGTCCACCCTGCTCGCCCCCGATGCGGGGCAGGCCACCGTCGCCGGATACGACGTCGTGCGGCAGCCCCGGCAGCTGCGCCGGGTGATCGGACTGACCGGGCAGTACGCCTCCGTGGACGAGAAGCTCCCCGGCTGGGAGAACCTCTACATGATCGGGCGGCTGCTCGACCTGCCCCGCAAGGAGGCCCGGGCCCGCGCCGACGAGCTGCTGGAGCGGTTCTCGCTCACGGACGCCGCCAAGCGGCCGGCGAGCACGTACTCCGGCGGTATGCGGCGGCGGCTCGACCTCGCCGCCTCGATGATCGGGCGCCCGGAGGTGCTGTTCCTCGACGAGCCCACCACCGGTCTCGACCCGCGCACCCGCAACGAGGTGTGGGACGAGGTCAAGACCATGGTCGGGGACGGGGTGACCGTCCTGCTGACCACCCAGTACATGGAGGAGGCCGAGCAGCTCGCCTCCGAGCTGACCGTCGTCGACCGGGGCAAGGTCATCGCGAACGGCGCCATCGACGAGCTGAAGGCCCGGGTCGGGGGGCGTACGCTCCGCGTCCGGCCGCTCGATCCGCTGGAGCTGCGTCCGCTCGCCCGGATGCTCGACGAACTGGGCATCACCGGGCTTGCCACGACGACCGTGGACACGGACGGCGGCGATCTGCTCGTGCCCATCCTGAGCGACGAGCAGCTGACCGCCGTGGTCGGCGCGGTCACCGCGCGCGGCATCACGATCAGCTCCATCAGCACCGAACTTCCCAGCCTGGACGAGGTGTTCCTGTCCCTCACCGGCCACCGTGCCAGTGCCCCGCAGGACACCGCGCCCGCCGACACCCGCGAGGAGGTCGCCGTATGAGCGCCGCAACCGCCACCGCCGCTACCACCCACACCGCCGACGCGCGCATCCCGCTGCGCGGCCACCTGCGCCACACCGGCGCCCTCATCCGCCGCAACCTGCTGTGGATCCGGCAGGACCCCGAGTCGATGTTCGACGCGCTGCTGATGCCGGTCGTCTTCACCCTGCTGTTCGTGTACGTCTTCGGCGGCTCGATCGGGCAGGCCCTGGGCGGCGGGCAGGACGGGTACGTGCAGTACGTGATCCCGGGCATGATCTCGATGATGAGCATGACGCTGTCCCAGAGCGTCGGCACCGGCTTCAGCCAGGACTTCAACTCCGGTGTCATGGACCGCTTCCGGTCCCTGCCGATCGGGCGTGGCTCGGTGCTGTTCGCGAAGATCTCGGTGGAGCTGGCGCGGATGCTGTTCGCGACCGTCGTGCTGATGATCGTCGCCGTCCTGGTCGGCTTCGACATCAACCACTGGGGCGGACTGTTCGCGGCCGTCGGCCTGTCCGCGGTGTTCGCCTCGTCCATCATGTGGGTGTTCCTCACCCTGGGCGTGATCCTGAAGAACGCGCAGTCCGTGCAGGCGATGGGCTTCCTGGTGCTGTTCCCGCTGCAGTTCGGCTCGTCGATCTTCGCGCCGACGAACTCGATGCCGGGCTGGCTGCAGGCCTTCACCGACTACAACCCGCTGTCCACGCTCGCGGACGCGGCGCGCGGACTGATGGTGGGCGGGCCCGTCGCGCACGACCTGTGGGTGACGCTGGGCTGGTCGGTGGCCATCACGGCGGTGATGGCGCCGGTCGCGATCCACAAGTTCCGCACGAAGAGCTGACGCCACATCGGTACACGTCACGCCAGGGCGGCGGCCTCCCCGGGGGAGAGGCCGCCGCCCTGCGCGTAGGCGCCGTACCCGCTCAACACGTCCCCCCTCACACCAGAGCCGCGGCCTCCTCGAAGGAGAGCTCGCCACCCACCGCGTACGCCGCCTCGTACTCGTCCTCGCCCAGCGCGGCCCGGGTGCGGTCCACCGCCAGGGTCAGCACCGTGCGCTCCAGGGTGGTCGCGACGTGGCCCGGCGGCAGAAATGTGACGGCGGCGCCCAGGCAGCGGGCCGCGTCGTGGGCGCGGCCGCCGTCGTCGACCCCGGTGAGGGCGACCGCGGCGATGGTCAGGTAGGCGGCGCGCATATGGGGGGCGATGGTCTGCGAGAGGCGGTCGGAGGCATGTTCCAGTGCCCGCCGAATGGCGGCGAGGGACTCCTCATAGCGGCCGTCGAGCGCGTCCAGCCAGGCCTCCGAGCCCAGGAGGAAGGCCTCGAAGACGAAGAAGTGGGACAGCCCGAACTCCTCGCGCAACCGCTGGAGTTGCTCCCGTGCCTCCGCCGTGCGGCCGGTCATGCCGAGCCAGCCGGACAGGAAGAGCCGGGCGAAGGCTTTCGACTCGTGGGCCGGGCCGTCCTGCCGGCCGACCACCTCGCGCAGCAGGCGCTCGCCGTGCTCGTGCTGCCCCGCCTCCAGCAGAGCGCTGCCGAGCCGGGCGGTGAGGATCGCCACCTGGGCGCGGGCGCCGAGCCGCTCGGCGTGTTCGATGGCGGCCTCGTAGTCGGCGGCGGCCGGCAGGTACGCGCCGGTGCGCTCATGGGCCTCGCCGCGGGCGGAGAGCGCCTCGGCGGTGCCCCAGGCGTCCCCGAGGCGCTGGAAGATCTCCAGCGACTCGTCGGCGTCTCGGGCCGCGTCGGCCGCCCACTCGGCGCGGTTGGCCCGCAGGTTGGCGCGCAACTGCAGGCTGCCCGCGAGCTCCCACTCGAAGCCCGGTGTGTCACGGCAGGTGCGCACGGCGGCGTCGGCGATGACGTCGATGCGGTCCATGTCGCTGGTGAGCACCACGGCGAAGAACCAGAGCATGCCCGGGGCACGGCAGATCTGCGGCATCCCGGGCTCGTACGTCGCGGCGATGACCCGCAGTTTGGCCTGGGCCTGCGGGGTCTGCCAGGAGTCCAGCTCGGTGTCCATGCAGGCGAGATGGGCGAGGTGGAGGCCGCGCCGGGCCTCGGCGAGGACCTCGCCGGTCATGGGCGGCGGGGCGTCCGTGCACCGCTGCCACACCGGGGCGGCCGGCCGGGCGGGTTCGGTGAACGGGTCGGGGCCGAGGGTCATGGCCTCGGCGCACCAGCTGCGGGCCTCGATGCGCAGGTCACGCATCTGCCAGTACCAGACGAGCGACAGGACGAGGCACAGGGCCTCCTGTTCGTCGCGGGCGGCGACGGCGTGGCGCAGGGCGGTGCGCAGGTTCTCGTACTCCGTCTGGAACCGTTCGATGGCGGCGCGCTGGCCGAGGCCGCGCAGCAACGGGTCGGTGGTGCGGGCGAGTTCGCGGTAGTACGTCAGATGCGCGCGCTCCGCCTCGGTGCGCTGCCCGGCCTCGTCGAGCCGCTCGCCCGCGTACTCGGCGACGGTCTCCAGGAGGCGGTAGCGCATCCCGCCGTCCGAGCTGTGCCCGGTGCCCTGCTCGGCGCTCTGCTCAGAGCCCTGCTCCGATCCCTGTTCCGAGCTCTGCTCCGACGCGGGGGACGAAGGCGCGGCCACCACAAGGGACTTGTCGACGAGCGAGCCCAGCGCCTCCAGCGCGGCCGGACCGCACACGGCCTCGGCGGCGGCGAGGTCGCAGCCGCCCGCGAAGACCGACAGGCGCCGCAGGACGTCCCGTTCGTCCTCGTCGAGCAGGTCCCAGGACCAGTCGACGACCGCGCGCAGGGTCTGCTGGCGGGGCAGGACGGTGCGGCTGCCGGAGGTGAGCAGCCGGAAGCGGTCGTCGAGCCGGTCGGCGATCTGGCGTGGCGTCAGCATCCGCAGCCGGGCGGCCGCGAGTTCGATGGCGAGGGGCAGTCCGTCGAGCCGCCGGCAGATCTCGGCGCAGGCCCCGGCATCGTCCCCGACGCGGAAGCCGGGCCGGGCGGCCGCGCCTCGCTCGGCCAGCAGCCGCAGCGCGACCGGCTCGGGCAGCGGCTCCACCGGCCGCAGCAGCTCCCCCGGTACGCCGAGGGGTTCGCGGCTGGTGGCGAGCACCGTCAGCTCCGGGCAGCGTTCCAGCAGCTCCTCGACGAGCCGGGCGGCCGCCTCGACGACGTGCTCGCAGTTGTCGAGGACGATCAGCATGCGGCGCCTGGCGCAGTGCTCGACGAGCCGCTCCACGGGGTCGTCGTACCGGTCGGCGACGGCCGCCCGTATGTTCTCGGCGCCGGCGCCGTGCAGCACGGTCTCGCGGGCGCCGATGGCGGTGAGCACGGCCTCCGGTACGGCGGCGGCGTCGTCGACGGGGGCGAGCTCGGCCAGCCACACCCCGTCCCGCGCCGCGTACCGCACGCCCTCGGCGGCCTCCTGCGACAACCGCGTCTTCCCGGCCCCGCCCGGCCCGAGCAGCGTGACGAGCCGGGCGCTCGCGAGGTCGCCGCGGATGGTCTCGATGTCGGCCTCCCGGCCGACGAAGGAGGTGAGGCGGGCGCGGAGGTTGCCGAGCCGCGGGGCGCGGGAGCCGTCGGTCCCGGCAGCCGGGCTCGCACCGGGAACCTCCGGCGCGGGCCGGGCCACTGCCCGCGGGTTCAGCAACTCGGCGTGCAGCGCCCGCAGTTCCGGTCCCGGATCGGAGCCGAGGCGGCCCGCCAGCAGCCGTCGTACGTCCTCGTAGGCGGCCAGCGCCTCCGCGGT
The DNA here is from genome assembly GCF_040296605.1 of Streptomyces sp. NPDC002088. Taxonomy (NCBI): domain Bacteria; kingdom Bacillati; phylum Actinomycetota; class Actinomycetes; order Kitasatosporales; family Streptomycetaceae; genus Streptomyces; species Streptomyces sp. NPDC002088. The sequence goes on from NZ_JBEOXO010000006.1 coordinate 401,887, forward strand.
GCGGCCGGCGTCGCGCAGGGCGCGCAGGCGCAGCGTCTGGAGGGGCTCGTCCAGGGGGTGGGTGTCGCACAGGGCGGTCAGTTCGGGCAGGGACTGTTCGCCGTGGCCGAGGGCGAGCGCGGCCGTGTGCCGGGCGCGCAGCGCGTCGAGGCGCCGGGTCTCCCAGCGGGCTGCCTCGGCGGTGCGGTCGGGGAGGTCGGCGAGGACGGGGCCGCGCCACAGGGCGAGGGCGTCGTCGAGGACGACGACGGCCTTCGCGGGGTCCCCGTCGGCCAGGGCGCGCAGGCCGTCGGCGGACAGCCGCTCGAAGCGGTGCAGGTCGATGTCGTCGGGTGCGGCGGTGAGCCGGTAGCCGCCTTCGACGGAGGCCACGGCGTCCGCCCCGAGCGCCCGGCGCAGCCGGCCGACCAGTGCCTGGAGCGCGCCCGGCGCGTCGGCGGGCGGGTCGCCCTCCCACACCTCGTCGACCAGCAGGCTCGCGGGCGTGGTACGGCCGGGCCGCAGGGCCAGCACGGTCAGCAGGGCGCGCAGCCGCGCCCCGCCGACGGCGACGGGCGTGCCGTCGGGGCGGAGTGCCTGGGTGGTGCCGAGGATGCGATAGCGCACGGGGTTCATTGTCTCCGGTGGCGTCGGTGCCGGTCACGGGGTTCGGTCGGCGGGGCGTGCCGTGCGGGGGCGCGGCGGTGGCGGTGGCAGCGCCAGGGAAGGCACCTCATGAAGGCTGCCCTCCCGCATCCGCCGTGTCGGCCTCGGACACGGTGCGGGGCGTCTCCGCCGTGTCGGCCCCGGACACGGTGCGGGGAGTTCCCGCCGTGTCGGCCCCGGACACGGTGCCGGGAGTCTCCGACGGCGCGGGCGGTACGTCGAATACCTCGAGGGTCACCACGGCCCCTTCCTCGCTGCGGCGTCGGCCCCGCCCGTCCGCCCCGGTGCGCACGTCACCGGGGGCGAACCACTTCGGGCAGCTCCGCACCGGCCGCAGTGACCGCTCCCCGGGGACGGGCCACCACGAGCGCGAACCGGGCGCGCTCTCGGCGAAGCCCTGGGTCAGGACCTGAACGGCACGTACGCGGCCGGTGACCTCGGGCCACGAACCCCCGTGCCGCTCGACCGTGAGCAGCCCGGCCGCACGGATCCGGTCCCCCTGCCGCGCCTCCCTCGGCCCCGCGTCTCCCAGCGCCACGACCAGGCCCTCATCCTCCCCCACGACCCGCACAGTCCCCTCGCCGTCCGACACCTCCCGCACCGGGCCGACGACATGGGTGAGCCGCTCGTCCCAGCCTCCGCCGAGAAAGTCGTCCGCGTCCGTCAGCAGCAGCAGCAGCGGCCAGCTCACCTCCTCGCCCACCGCGAAGGGCGTGCCGCAGCACTCCATCTGCCAGTCCGCGTAGAACACGTGCCAAAGTCCCATCCCCCTACCTTCTTGGGAACCGGCGACCGATCGCGAGACGTTTTCCCCGTACGCCCGGTACGGTCGGGCTTTCCAGCCGCCCGCGCCGTACCCGAACGCAGTAAACAGGAGCCCGTCTCATGACCACCGCCACCACCCGCCACAGCGACCGGCGGATCAGTCCCGTCTTCGTCGGGATCCTGGCCGTCACCGCGGTCACGGGCTGGGCGACCTGGACCGGCTTCGCCGAACAGCCGGGCGTGGCCGTGTTCCTGTTCGTGACGGCTGCGTGGATCGTCTCGCTCTGTCTGCACGAGTACGCGCACGCGCGCACCGCCCTGCACAGCGGCGACATCTCGGTGGGCGCGAAAGGGTATCTGACCCTCAATCCCCTCAAATACACCCACGCCCTGCTCAGCATCGTACTGCCCGTGCTGTTCGTGATCATGGGCGGGATCGGGCTCCCCGGCGGTGCCGTCTTCATCGAGCGCGGGCGCATCCGGGGCCGCTGGCGGCACAGTCTCATCTCCGCCGCGGGACCGCTGACGAACGTGCTGTTCGCGGCCGTGTGCACCGCCCCGTTCTGGCTGGACGCGCTGGACGGCGTGCCCCGCGACTTCCGGTACGCGCTCGCCTTCCTCGCCCTGCTCCAGGTCACTGCGGCGATCCTGAACTTCCTGCCGGTGCCGGGCCTGGACGGCTACGGCGTCATAGAGCCCTGGCTGTCGTACAACATCAAGCGACAGGTGGAGCCGTTCGCGCCGTTCGGGCTGCTGTTCGTGTTCGCGCTGCTGTGGGTTCCGTCGATCAACAGCGTCTTCTTCGACGTGATCCACTCGATCCTGCGCGGCCTGGGGATCAGCGGCAACGACACGTACTGCGGCCAGGAGTTCTACCGCTTCTGGCAGGGCACGAACGAGTTCTGCGCGGTCAGCCCGTGACGGACTTGCCCGGGGCGGCGGCCTTGCCGCGCTTCAGGTAGTACCAGCACATGTTGGACGACAGCCCCGCCAGCAGCACCCACACGATCCCCAGCCAGCTGCCCTGGACGAACGAGACGACGGCTGCGGCTACCGCGAGCACACAGACGACGAGGGCATAGAGGGCGAGGCGGGGCATGGGGGTGGCTCCTGTCGGGGGACACTGTTTGCGCCGTCCAGTGTCCCCCATGGAGCCGCCGGTCCGGGAACGGCCTCACACGTCGGTGATACGGAGCCCCGCGTGCGCCTTGTAGCGCCGGTTGACGGAGATCAGGTTGGCGACCAGCGACTCCACCTGGTGGGCGTTGCGCAGCCGGCCCGCGAAGATGCCGCGCATACCGGGGATGCGCCCGGCCAGCGCCTGGACGATCTCCACGTCGGCGCGCTCCTCGCCGAGGACCATGACGTCCGTGTCGATCTCGTCGATCTCGGGGTCCTGCAACAGCACCGCGGACAGGTGATGGAACGCGGCCGCCACCCGCGAGTCCGGCAGCAGGGCGGCGGCCTGCTCGGCGGCGCTGCCCTCCTCCGGCTTCAGGGCGTAGGCGCCCTGCTTGTCGAAGCCGAGCGGGTTGACGCAGTCGACGACGAGCTTGCCGGCCAGTTCCTCGCGCAGCGACTCCAACGTCTTGCCGTGGCCCTCCCAGGGCACGGCGACGATCACGATGTCGCTGCGGCGCGAGGTCTCGGCGTTGTCGAAGCCCTCGATGCCGTGTCCGAGCTCGTCGGCGGCGGCCTGGGCGCGTTCGGCGGCCCGGGAGCCGATGATCACCTTCTGGCCGGCCCTGGCGAGCCGGTAGGCGAGTCCCTTGCCCTGCGGCCCGGTCCCGCCGAGCACGCCGACGACGAGTCCGGAGACGTCGGGCAGGTCCCAGGGGTCCTTGGCGGGGGCCTTCTGTGCACTGTCGGTAGAGGTCATGCGCCGACTTTACGTGCGCACCGGCCCGCCCACTTGGTCAGGTGAGCTCAGTCACCGGCACTCTGCACAACGCGACCGTCTCGTAGGCGCCGAAGTCCCCGGTCTCGTAGCGCAGTCCGACGGTGGCCGCGTCGATCCGTACCAGCTCGGAGTACGCGGCGGGCAGGCCGTTCACCGTGTACACGGGCCGCCAGGTGACGCCGCCGTCGGTGGAGGCGCGCAGGGTCATGAGGGCGCGGGCGGCGGGGACGGCGGTCTCGGTCATGGGGACTCCTTCCCCAGGCCGGGCGAATTCAGGGTGAACTCCCGGTCACGAGTGGCCGGTTGCGGCAGTATGCGGCCGTATGGATGCCGTACGGGTCGCGCTGCTGCGCGAAGTGCTCGCCGGGACCGAGTGGCTGGGGGCCACCCGGCGGTTCGCGGGGGTGCTGCGCGGGTCCGTGGTGTCGCACGGGGGCGGGCTGCTGCTCGTGGGGACGCCTGCGTACGAGCCCTGGCATCTGGCCGCCCACCTGGCGGATGAATCCGCGTGGTCGGGGACGCCGGAGCTGGCCCCCACGCTCGTACGGCATGACGCGCGCGCCTCGGATCCGGCGCACCTGGCGGTCGGCCTCGGCCGGATCGAGGCGGCGCGGCGCGGCGAGACCCTGCTGGTGGTGGCGCCCGAGGGCCCCGGCGACCCGCTTCTGGAGCGGGTGCACGACGCCCGCCGGGCCGGGGCGACGGTCCTCTCCCTGGGTTCCGGGGACCGTGACCTGGTTTCCCTGGCGCACGAGTCGCTCGCCGTACCGGAGGGCACCGACCTGGACCTGGACACCGTGCAGCACCTGGTCAGTGCGGGGGCCGGGGAGAACGCGCTGCCGACGCCCCGGGGCCGCCGACGGCTGCGGGACCGGCTGTCACGGCTGGCGGACCAGCTGACGGCGCCGCCACCGGCGCCGTGGTGAAAGGGGCCGCGGGGAAGGTATCTGTGCGAAAGGCGACTGCGGTGAAAGCGATCATGGTGAAAAGCGGTTGCCGCCCGCGGCGACGGGGGCGGACCATGGCCGGTCGTGACCGCCGACGCCCCCGCCTCCCCCGCTGAATCTCCCTCCGGCCTGCGCGGCCTGCTGCCCGATCTCGCCCCTTGGCGGGCCTCCGTCGACTTCCGGAGGCTGTGGCTGTCGGGGCTGATCTCCAACTTCGGGAGCTTTCTGACCTTCGTCGCGCTGCCGGTGCAGTTGAAGGACCTCACCGGGTCGGCGGCAGCGGTGGGCGCGATCGGTGCGGTGGAGCTGGTGCCGCTGATCGTGTTCGGGCTCTACGGCGGGGCGCTCGCCGACGCCCTGGACAAGCGGAAGCTGATCGTCTGGACGGAGGCCGGCCAAGGGCTCCTCTCCGCCGCGCTGTTGCTCAACGCCTTGCTGCCGGAGTCCGCCGTCTGGCCGCTGTACGTCGTCGCCGCGCTGTCCTCCGCACTCGTCTCGGTGCAGCGGCCCGCGCTCGACTCGCTCTGGCCGCGGATCGTCGCCCACGACGACCTCCCGGCGGCAGCCTCGCTCAACTCCTTCCGCTGGACGGTCGGCGGCGTGGCGGGCCCGGCGCTCGCGGGCGTGGTCGTGGCGTACGCGGGGCTCGGCTCGGCGTACGCGGCCGACCTCGTCACCTTCGCCGTCTCCGTCCTCCTCGTCCTGCGCATCGCCCCCTCCCCCGCCTCGCACGAGGCCGCCAGGCCGTCCCTGAAGTCGATCGTCGAGGGCGCCCGCTACGCCTGGAGCCGCAAGGAACTGCTCGGCACCTACGCCGTCGACCTCGCGGCGATGTTCCTGGCGATGCCGCTCGCCGTACTGCCGTTCCTCGCCGACGAACTGGGCGCGGAGTGGTCCCTGGGCCTGATGTACGCCACCGTCCCGGCCGGCTCCCTGCTGGTGAGCCTGACCAGCGGCTGGACCTCACGGATCCACCGGCACGGGCGGATGGTGGTGCTGTCGGCCGCGCTGTGGGGGCTGGCGATCGCCGCCGCCGGTCTCGTCGGCAACGTATGGCTGGTGCTGCTGTTCCTCACCGTCGTCGGCGGCTGCGACATGGTGAGCGGCATTTTCCGCGGGGCCATGTGGAACCAGACGATCCCGGACGAGCTGCGTGGCCGGCTCGCCGGGATCGAACTGCTGTCCTACTCGGTGGGGCCGACGCTGGGCCAGGTCCGCACGGGCGGGGTCGCCGCCTGGCTGGGCGTGCGGACGTCGGTGTGGTCCGGCGGGCTCATGTGCGCGGGAGCGGTGGGGCTGCTCGCCCTGTGCCTGCCGAAGCTGATGACGTACGACGTACGGACGAACGAGCACGCGCTGCGACTGCGCGACCAGCGCGCGGCCGCGGCTCCCGCTCCGGATCCGGCAGAGGCGTGATCAGTCGTCGTCCCCGGTACCGGGCGCCTGGGCGTCGTGCCACCGGGGGTCGTTCTCCCATTCGAGGTTGCGTTCGCGGGCGATGTCCATCGCGTGCTGGGCCTCCTCGCGGCTGGTGTACGGGCCGAAGCGGTCCTTGCCCGGGCAGTCCGGCCCCTCCTCGACCTTCTTGTGTTCCAGGCAGTAGTACCACTCACCCGGCTTGCCGACGGTGCGCTTCTTGAACAGGGGCATGAACAGCTCCTCTCGCCACCGACATGTTCCCCCATCCCCGCTGGTTAGACTCGCTGGCATGTCTGGCCAGTCGCTGCTCGTACCAGGGGAGCTCTCTCCCGCCCGTTCCGTACCCGGAAACATCCGCCGCCCCGAGTACGTCGGCAAGCCCGGGCCCACGCCGTACACCGGACCGGAGGTGCAGACGCCCGAGACGATCGAGGCCATGCGCCGGGCGGGCCGGATCGCCGCACAGGCGATGGCCGAGGCCGCGAAGATCATCGCGCCGGGCGTGACGACGGACGAGCTCGACAAGGTGGCGCACGCCTACATGTGCGACCACGGCGCCTACCCGTCCACCCTCGGCTACCGCGGCTTCCCCAAGTCCCTGTGCACGAGCGTCAACGAGGTCATCTGCCACGGCATCCCCGACTCGACGGTGCTGCGCGACGGCGACATCGTCAACCTGGACGTGACGGCGTACATCGGCGGGGTGCACGGCGACAACAACGCCACCTACCTCGTCGGTGATGTCGACGAGGAGTCGCGGCTGCTGGTGGAGCGGACCCGGGAGTCCCTCAACCGCGCGATCAAGGCGGTCAAGCCGGGCCGGCAGGTCAACATCATCGGCCGGGTCATCGAGTCGTACGCCAAGCGGTTCGGGTACGGGGTGGTCCGGGACTTCACGGGTCACGGGATCAACTCCTCGTTCCACTCCGGGCTGATCATCCCGCACTACGACAGCCCGCACGCGACGACGGTGATCCAGCCGGGGATGACCTTCACGATCGAGCCGATGCTGACGCTCGGGACGCACGAGTACGACATGTGGGACGACGGCTGGACGGTCGTCACGAAGGACCGCAGGCGGACGGCGCAGTTCGAGCACACGCTGGTGGTGACGGAGACGGGGGCGGAGATCCTGACGCTGCCGTAGCTCCGCGCGTTTCCGCGGCCCGCTCTCTTCGGAGGGCGGGCCTTTCGTGTGGGTCACGTGTCCTTGATCGGAACCCGGGGTATTTCTTTTACCGACAGGACGTCGGCAAGATGTTGACTTAGGTAAGGCTTACCTTAAATGATGCGAACCATGGACTCCTTCTCGACAGTGATCCGCACCGCGTCACACGAACAGCACGTGGACGCGGAGACCTCGACGTTCATGAGCGACCTGCTCGGCGGCCGCCTGGGCGTGGACGCGTACGCGCGGTACACCGAGCAGCTGTGGTTCGTGTACGAGGCGCTGGAGGCCGGGGCCGAGCGGCTGGCCGCGGACCAGGTGGCCGGGCCCTTCATCCAGCAGGAGCTGTTGCGGCTGACCGCGCTGGAGCGGGACCTGGCGCATCTGCGGGGTGCCGACTGGCGGGCGGGCCTGACCGCTCTCCCCGCGACCCGCGCATACGCCGACCGGGTGCGGGAGTGCGCCGAGCAGTGGCCCGCCGGATACATCGCCCACCACTACACCCGCTACCTCGGCGACCTCTCCGGTGGCCAGATCATCCGCGACAAGGCGGAGCGGACGTGGGGCTTCGAACGCAAGGGCGACGGGGTGCGCTTCTACGTCTTCGACGGGATCTCCAACCCGGCCGCGTTCAAGCGGGGTTATCGCGAACTGCTGGACGCGGTCCGGGCCGACGACCTGGAGAAGCAGCGGATCGTGACGGAGTGCAAGCGGGCGTTCGCGCTGAACACGGCGGTGTTCCACGCGCTGGGCGAGGAGTTCCCGCTGAGCGCCTGAGCGCTCCGCGGGAAGTGCGGTCACTGGAAGTGCCCTTGACGAAGTCCGGTGCGGTATCGCGCCCGCGGGTTCGCCATCGCGCTTCCAGCGGAGCGCTCAGCGCTCCGGCTGACGCTCCGGCTGGCGTTCCAGGAACACCCGCCCTCCGATCTCCACCCACCCGTACGGCTGCGGTGCCGTCAGGATCTGGGAGCCCGCACCCTGGGTGATGTTGAGCGCCCGGCCCAGCTGTTCGGTGAGCAGCAGTGCCGCCGCGCCCGTCGCCTCGTCCTCCTCGATGCCGTCGTCGCGGCCCGGGAAGGCGCGGGCACGGACGCGGCCGGCGGGCTCGTCCTCCCAGGCCCAGGCGTAGATCCACTCGCCGGGCGGGGGGACGGGCAGGCCCTCGACCTCGGCGGCTGTGGCGTACTGGCGGAGCGTGCGCGGCGGAGCCCACTCGGCCCGCGCCTCGATCCAGCTGAACTCGCCGTCCTGCCGCGCCCCGACCACTCCGGCCGGCGTGACCAGTTCGGGGACGTCCAGGAGCCATGCCGTGCCGACACAGGGGTGACCGGCGAAGGGCAGCCGCAGCGTGGGCGTGTAGATGTCGATGACGCCACGCTCGGGGTCGTCCACGAACACCGTCTCGCTGAAGCCGAGCTTCCCCGCCAGCGCTTGCCGGTCGTCCCGGTCCGGCAGCACGGAGCCGTCGCGGACGACACCCAGCTCGTTGCCGTACCCGCCGTTCGCCGCGCAGAACACACGCAGCACGTCGTAATCAGTCACTCGGGAATTGAAACATCGTCCGGGCCGCGAGGTCGTCCCAGGCGGCGGGGCCGCCGGGGAGGGGCCAGGAGAGGGTGCGGGCGCCGCGTCGTACGGCAGCTCGGCCATGGTGTCGCCGTACACCCTTTCCTGGACGGCCCGTTGACGCTCCACGGCCGCCGAGGGGATCGTACGGATCCACGGTCGCCCGCCGACCGAGCGGGCCACGCGTGACGGCGCGCGCCGGTGACACGGTGGTCGTGGCGTTGCACGACCCGGGGCCCACCGCGGTATGCGCGCACCGGGGCGCGCTCCTGTGCGCCGGTCGTGTCGCGGGGGACGGGCCACCGGCCGAGGTGTTCTCGACGCCTCCGCTCTCGCAGGTCTACGACCAGCACGTTGAGGCGCTGCCGCACCCGCGCACGGGCGCACTCCCGGCGACCCCCGAAGCGGAACCTTTGAATCTCCTATGACCGAATCTTTGCGTCCGGTTTGGACGATCGTGATCACCCCGTGCTCATACAGCGTCGATGAGAGGTGAATCACGGCACGCAGGGGTATCAGGCAGGTAAGCCTCGGTTAAGTTAGGGCAGCCTCACCAATCTTTGTGAGCACCGTCACGCCGTTTTTCAGCCACCCTCGGGGAGCCCGCATGCGAGCCGTCAGACTGTCCGTCGTCACCGCCGCCGCCACCGCGGCCGCCCTGACCGCCGTCACGGGCTGCACGGAGAAGAGCGACGCCGACGGTGCCGGGGCGATCCAGGTGACCGCCGCGGACTCCACGTGCAAGACGTCCACCAAGTCGGTGCCGGCCGGCCAGGTCACGCTGAAGATCGAGAACAAGGGCTCCAAGGCCACCGAGGTCGAGATCCTCTTCCCCGACGACCGGATCGTCTCCGAGAAGGAGAACATCGGGCCGGGCACGAAGTACACGCTCACCGCCGAGGTGAAGGCCGGGTCGTACGAGATCGCCTGCCGCCCCGGCATGAAGGGCCGCGGCGTCCGGCAGAAGCTCACCGTCACCGGCGGCTCGGTCGCCAAGCGCGACCCCAAGCTGGACAAGGCCGTCGCCGACTACCGCGAGTACGCGCAGGAGCAGGCCGACGCGACGCTGCCGCTCGTCAAGACCTTCGTCGCGGCGGTCAAGGCCGGTGACATCGACGCCGCGAAGAAGGCCTTCGCGCCCTCCCGCCTCGGCTGGGAGCGCACGGAGCCGGTCGCCGAGTCCTTCGGCGACATCGACCCGAAGGTCGACGTCCGCGAGGACGGCCTGGAGGACGGCCAGAAGTGGACCGGCTGGCACCGCCTGGAGAAGGCCCTCTGGCAGGACAAGAAGATCGGCGCCGAGGAGAAGACCCTCGCCGACCAGCTGGTGACGGACCTGACCGACTGGCAGAAGCGGGTCGGCAAGGCCGAGATCACCCCGACCTCCATGGCCAACGGCGCCAAGGAGCTGCTCGACGAGGTCGCCACCGGCAAGGTCACCGGCGAGGAGGACCGCTACTCGCACACCGACCTGAGTGACTTCAAGGGCAACGTCGAGGGCGCCCAGAAGGCGTACGAGCTGCTCAAGCCGGTCGCGCAGAAGAACGACGCGGCGCTGACCACCGAGCTCGACAAGCAGTTCGCCGCGCTCGACACGCTGCTGGACAAGTACCGCGCGGACAAGGCCTCGTACGACTTCGTGTCCTACGACAAGGTCACCGAGGACCAGCGCAAGGAGCTCTCGGACGCGGTGAACGCGCTCGCGGAGCCGCTGTCCAAGCTCGCCGCAGCCGTCGTGAAGTAAGAGGAGCCCATCCATGACGGACACTCAGTCGGACACCCGGTCGAATACGCAGGAAGCCAACGACGAGGCCGGCCCCGGCTCCGCTCCCTCCCGGCGCTCGCTGATCGGCTGGGGCGGCGCGGGCCTCGCGCTCGGTGCCGCCGCGGCGGGCGGCGCGGTGGCGATGACCCGGGTCGGTAACGACGTGGACCCGGCCGCCGCCGAGACGGGGGCCGCGGTCGCCTTCCACGGCGTGAACCAGGCGGGCATCGCCACGCCGGTCCAGGACCGGCTGCACTTCGCCGCGTTCGACGTGAAGACCGACGACCGCGCCGAGTTCGTGCAGCTGCTGAAGGACTGGACCGAGGCCGCCCGGCGGATGACCGCCGGGAAGGCGGTCGGCGAGGGCGCGTACGGCGGGCTCGCCGAGGCGCCGCCGGACGACACCGGTGAGGCGCTGGGCCTGAAGCCGTCGCGGCTGACCCTCACCATCGGCTTCGGCCCGTCGTTCTTCGAGCGGTTCGGGCTGGCGGACCGGCGCCCGGAGGCGCTGGTCGACCTGCCCAAGTTCCCGGGCGACAACCTCGACAGGACCCGCACCGGCGGCGACCTGTGCATCCAGGCCTGCGCGGACGACCCGCAGGTCGCCGTGCACGCGATCCGCAACCTGGCCCGCATCGGCTTCGGCAAGGTCGCCATCCGCTGGTCGCAGCTCGGCTTCGGCAAGACCTCGTCGACGACCCCCGACGCCCAGACCCCGCGCAACCTCATGGGGTTCAAGGACGGCACCCGCAACATCGCGGGGACGGAGACGGACCGGCTGAAGAAGTTCGTCTGGGTCGGTGACGGCGACACCCAGGACAAGTCGGCCTGGATGACCGGGGGGTCGTACCTCGTCGCCCGGCGCATCCGCATGAACATCGAGACCTGGGACCGGACCTCGCTCCAGGAGCAGGAGGACGTCTTCGGCCGCGACAAGGGCGAGGGCGCACCGGTAGGCAAGGCCAAGGAGCACGACGCGCCGTTCCTTAAGGCGATGAAGCCCGACGCGCACGTCCGCCTCGCGCACCCCGACTCCAACGACGGGATCACCATCCTGCGCCGGGGCTACTCCTTCACCGACGGCACCGACGGCCTCGGCCGGCTCGACGCGGGCCTGTTCTTCCTGGCCTACATGCGTGACGTGCGCAAGGGGTTCATCCCGCTGCAGCGCAAGCTGTCGGCGTCCGACGCGCTCAACGAGTACATCCAGCACGTGGGTTCGGCGGTCTTCGCCGTCCCGCCCGGCGTCCGCGACAAGGACGACTGGTGGGGCCGGACGCTGTTCTCCAAGGAGGCGTAGCCCGTGTTCTCCAACTACCTGATCGGTCTGCGCGAGGGACTGGAAGCCAGCCTCGTCGTCTGCATCCTGATCGCCTACCTGGTCAAGACGGGCCGCCGGGACGCCCTGAAGCCGATCTGGATCGGCATCGGCATCGCGGTCGCCATCGCGATGGGCTTCGGCTGCGTCCTCGAATTCGGCTCGCAGGAGCTGACGTTCGAGGCGCAGGAGGCGCTCGGCGGCTCCCTGTCGATCGTCGCGGTCGGCCTGGTGACGTGGATGGTCTTCTGGATGCGGCGCACCGCCCGGCATCTGAAGTCGGAGCTGCACGGCAAGCTGGACGCGGCCCTGGCGATGGGCACGGGCGCGCTGGTCGCCACCGCGTTCCTGGCCGTGGGCCGCGAGGGCCTGGAGACCGCCCTGTTCGTGTGGGCGTCGGTCCACGCGGCCAGCGACGGCACGCCCCGCCCGCTGGTCGGCGTCGCGCTGGGCCTGGCGACGGCGGTCCTCCTCGGCTGGCTGTTCTACCGGGGGGCGGTGCGCATCAACCTCGCCAAGTTCTTCACCTGGACCGGCGGCATGCTGGTCGTGGTCGCGGCGGGCGTGCTGGCGTACGGCGTGCACGACCTGCAGGAGGCCAACTGGCTCCCGGGCATCCAGAACTTGGCCTTCGACATCAGTGACACCATCGACCCGAGCAGCTGGTACGGCACGCTCCTCAAGGGCGTCTTCAACTTCCAGCCCGACCCGACCGTGTTCCAGGTCACGGTGTGGCTGCTGTACCTGATCCCGACGCTCGCGGTGTTCCTCGCCCCGGTAGGGTTCGCCTCCGGGAAGGGGAAGGTGACAGCACCTGATGACCAGGGTTCGCGGCCCTCGAAGGCCGAGCAGTCTTGAGCGGAGCGCGCTGATCGCGGCCTCGGTGACGGCTTTGTCGCTGACGGCGAGCGGTTGCGTGGTGGTGCACGGTGAGCGCGAGGTGCTCCCGGCCACCACGCGCGCCGAGGCCGCCAAGGCGCTCCAACAGTTCACGGCCGCGTACAACAAGGCCGACAAGGCGTACGACAGTTCCCTGGACGCGGACTACGTCACCGGCGCCCTCGGGGACATCGACGGGGCGCGGCTGAAGGCGGGCCACGCCAACAGTCCGGGCGGCAACTCGGCGCACACCCCTCTGACGTTCACGGACGCGCAGTACACCATCCCCAAGAAGGCGGGCTGGCCGCGCTGGTTCGTCGCCGACGCCAAGGCCAACAAGGGCGGCACGGCACACTGGCTGCTGGTGTTCAGGCGGGACGGCCTGTCCGAGCCGTGGCAGGTGCCGTATCTGACGCTGGTGGCCCCGGGCGCCGTACCGGAGTTCAAGAAGGACAAGGACGGCTGGGCCGAGGCCGTACCGGCGGACTCGGCGGAACTGGCCGTCGCGCCCAGGGACTTGAGCCAGGATTACGCGACCTACCTCAAGAACGGCGGGAAGGTCTTCGCGGACGGCGCGTACACCAGCACCCTGCGCGCGGACCGCGCGAAGAGCGCCGCCAAGCCGGGTCTGGCCACGCAGTACATAGACGAGCCGCTGACCCGGGACGACTACGCCCCGCTGGCGCTGCGCACCGCGGACGGCGGGGCGCTGGTGTTCTTCACCACGCACCACTACGTGAAGCAGACGGCCGCGGCCGGGGCCTCCGTCCCCACACCCAACAAGAGCGTGCTGGCGCTGACCAAGGGCGAGATCAAGCAGTCCCTCACGATGGAGTTCGTCTCCAACCAGGTGGTCCTCGACCCCAAGCAGGGCTCGGGGGCCGGGCAGGTGTCGCTGGTCGGCAAGATCCAGGGGCTGACGGCGGCGCAGGGCGAGTAGCGCCTGCGTACGTCAGTGGCGCCGACGTATGTCAGTGGCGCAGGGGCCAGGCCGAGGCCGCGTGGTCGGGCTCCGCGCCGACGTGGCGGGCGCAGGCGTCCGTGAGCGCCTCCAGCAGGGTCAGCGGGTCCGGCAGCGGGTGCTCCGGGCCGCGCAGCCAGCGCACCTGCCGCCCGTCGTCACCGGGCAGCCGGGCCGGCGGTACGAGGACGTAGGAGCCCCGGCAGTGCCAGCGCATGCCCGGGTGCTCGTCCGCTGTCTCGGGGTGGCAGTCCAGCTCGCACGGCCACCACTCGTCCTCGTCCTCGGGCGTGCCGCGGGTGAGGGTGAAGAACAGCATGCGGCCGTCATCGCTCTCGGCGACCGGCCCGACCTCGACGCCGGCGGACAGCAGGCGCTCCAGGGCCTCGCGGCCGGCCTCCAGGGGTACGTCGAGGACGTCGTGCACCATGCCGGTCGCGGTGATGAAGTTGGCCTGCGGCTGGTGCCGGGCCCAGCGCTCGATCTGGGCGCGGTCGGTCGTGGACTGCGTCTGCCACGCGAACGACACGGGGTGCCGGGCGGGCGTGGGACAGCCGACGCGGTCGCAGGAACACCGGTAGCCCGGCGCCGGGTACGCGGCGGGCGCGAGGGGCAGTCCCGCTCCGGCGGCGGCGAGCAGCAGAGCCTCACGGCCGCCGGTGTCGGCGGCCTCCTTCGGGCGGCGTCCGCGCAGCCACTGGGAGAGTTTGCCCTGCCTGCCGTTGCGGCCACCGGTCTCCGCGCTCATCTATCGCCTCGCCTCGCTGTTGTGCGGACAGCATGCCTCATGGTCCCACCATCCTGCGCATCGGGGGGCCGGAGCCACCAATCGGGGCAGGTGGGACGAGGGGTTACGAGGAGTTACCAGAGGTACACCGGGCCTCGATCGGGGCTTATCGCCCACTGTGCCGACATTTGGTGGCGGCGGGCTCAGCGCGGGGCGAGGCCGTTGAGTGCGTAGTCGACGAGGGTGTCGGTGTACTCGTACGAGATCGGGCCCGTGTACTGGAGCCAGCGCTGGGCGAGCGGGGAGATGAAGAACTCGAGGGCGATGCGCAGGTCGATCCCGGGGCGGACCTGGCCGGCCTCCTGCGCGGAACGCAGCCGGTCGACGTACAGCTGGAGGGCCGGTTCCATGAGCTTGGTCATGAACTCCCGGCCGACCTGTTCGTTGACCACACCCTCGGCGGCCAGGGCCCGGGAGGGCGCCTCGAACCTGGGGTCCTTCAGTTGGTCGACGGTGGCCCGCAGCACGGCCTTGATGTCGGCGGCGAGGTCGCCGGTGTCCGGGATGGCGTACGGCTCCGCGCCCGCCTCCCGCGCCGCCTGTGCGCTGAGGTCGAGGAACGCCTCCAGCAGGACGTCCGCCTTCGACCCCCACCACCGGTAGATCGTCTGCTTGCCGACACCGGCGCGGGCCGCGATGCCCTCGACGGTGGTCTTCGGGTAGCCGACCTCCGCGACGAGGGCGAGGGCGGCGTCGTAGATCGCGCGCCGGGACTTCTCGCTGCGGCGGGTGGCGTCGGGGGCCGGCTTCTTGACCATGGGGCGACGCTATCAAGGGAGTGAGACGGGGCGTCTCGCGTCTTCTGGCGAGCGGGATCAGCCCTCCAGGAGAGTGGCGGGCGGGATCAGCCCTCGCATGTCGTACGGCGGGCGGGATCAGTCCTCCGCGTCGTACGGCGGCCAGGCGTCGCCCCAGTCCACGTCCCGCGCCGCCTTGTACAGGTCGCCGTGGCGTTTGGTCACCGTCGTACGGCGCAGTTGCTCGTCGGCCTCGCACAGGTCGAGGAGGACCTGGCCCTTGCGGATCTGCGGGCGCCGGACCACCCGGGAGGGGGCGGGAGTCACCGGGAGGCGGGTGGCGGCGACGTAGCTGAACTTCTCGTCCTCGTAGGCGAGGGAGCCGCCCTTGACCTGGCGGTGCAGCGAGGAACGGCTGACCCGGGCCGAGAAGTGGCACCAGTCCGTGCCGGGGGCGATGGGGCAGGCGGCGCTGTGCGGGCAGGGCGCGGCGACGTGGAAACCGGCGGCGACGAGGCGGTCGCGGGCCGCGAGGACGCGGGCGTAGCCGTCGGGGGTGCCGGGCTCGATGATCACGACGGCCTGGGCGGCGCTCGCGGCGGCGTCGACGACGGAGGCCCGGTCGGCCTCGGTGAGCTCACCGAGCACGTACGAGACCGTGACGAGATCGGTGCTCTCGATGGTGAGCGCCGCCCCGATACGAGAGCGCTGCCAGCGGGTGTCCCGCAGCGCGGGGTTGGCGGCGGCGATCTCCCGGCCGAGGGCGAGCGCGGGTTCGGCCCAGTCCAGCACGGTCACCGGCCGCGCCCCGTCCCAGGTCGCGCTGACCGCCCAGGTCGCCGCTCCCGTACCCCCGCCGACGTCGACATGGCTGCCGGGCGTCCACCCGGGCACGGCGTCCGCGAACGCCTCGAGCGCCGCCCGCACCGCCTCGAAGGTCGCCGGCATCCGGTACGCGGCATACGCGGCCACGTCCGCGCGGTCACGCAGGATCGGCGCGTCGGTCGGGGTGGCCCCCCGGTAGTTGGCGATGAGCCGCTCCACGGCTCCCGCGGCCTGCCTGGGCGGGAGCCCGTCGAGGAGGCCGGCGAGGGCGGTACGGAGGGTCTCGGCCGGGGATACGGGGACGTTCACCCGGCGATTCTCTCAAACCCGGGAACCTCCTGACGCCCCCCTCACGCCCCTCTCACGCCCCCGGGCCAGGGGCTCCGCCCACCCCCGCGGCTACGCCCCCGCACCGCCCGCGCCACCCGCGTCCCCGCCGCTGCCCTCGGCCTGCTGTCCGGCGGGCGTCTCCTCGGGTGCACGGTGTTCGCCAGCAGGACCAGGAAGGTGTCCGTGGCCGGGTCCAGCACCAGTGACGTGCCCGTGAAGCCGGTGTGGCCCGCCGCTCCCCGTCCCGCCAGCTCCCCCATGAACCACGGTTGGTCCAGGGCGAAGCCGAGCCCCGGTGGGGTCAGCAGGAGTTCGACGAAGTCGGGGCCGAGGATGCGGGCGGGCCCGTACGAACCGCCCGCGAGGAGGGTCCGGCAGAACACCGCCAGGTCCCGCCCCGTCGAGAACAGGCCCGCGTGGCCGGCCACCCCGCCCAGCGCCCAGGCGTTCTCGTCGTGGACCGCGCCCCGCAGCATCCCCCGGTCCGCCTTGGCCCAGGGGCGGCGCTGGTCCTCGGTCGCCGCCGCGTCCGGGCAGGGGCCGAAGTCGGTGGCCGTCATACCGAGCGGGCGGGTGATGCCCTCGTGGACGAGGACGTCGAGGGTGCGGCCGGTGACGCGTTCCAGGACGTGCTGGAGCAGCAGCATGTTCAGGTCGGAGTAGCAGTGCGTGCCAGGCACGCCCACCGGCGCCTCCGCCCGCAGCCGCGCCAGCCGCGCCACGTCGTCCGCGCAGTCGTACAGCGGGAGTTCGGGGCGCAGCCCGGAGGTGTGGGTGAGCAGCTGCCGCACGGTGATGCCGTGCTCCGCGGCGGCGCGGAAGTCCGGCAGGTACGCACCCACGAGGGCGTCGATGCCGAGCGTGCCCCGCTCGATCTGCTGCACCGCGGCGACCGAGGTGAACAGCTTGGTGAGGGAGGCCAGGTCGAAGGGGGTGTCGACGGTCATCGGCACCCGGTTCTCGGGCGGCAGTTCCACGCCCGTGTCCGTCTCCGGGTCGTAGGACGCGTACCGCAGCGCCCAGCCGGCCGCCTCCGCCACGGCGATCACCGGGCCGCGCCCGGCGACCACGACGGTGCCCGCCGCCCAGGGGCGCTCCCCCGTGGTGAGGTCGTGGACCTCGCGGACGAGGTCGCGCAGTTCCCCGGCGTCGAGCCCGGCGCGTTCCGGTGTGTCGCTGCGCAGTCTCGGCGCGCTCAGTTCCCCTCCTCCAGACTCTCGGCCTCGTTCGGGCAGGGGGGACCCCCGCCCTCCGCGGCCTCGTAGGCTCCCGTACGTGCGTTCCAGGGACGGCACATTCCCACGAAGCAGGCCAGCGCCACCAGGGCGGCCACCAGTTGGACGAGTGCCATGGGGACGGCGGTGTGCTCCCCGGCGACGCCGACGAGCGGGGAGGCGATCGCCCCGATGAGGAAGGAGGACGTACCGAGCAGGGCGGAGGCGGATCCGGCGCCGTGGTGGACGCGCATCAGGGCGAGGGTCTGGGCGTTGGGCAGCGTCACCCCCATCGCGGACATCAGCACGAACAGCGCCGCGGAGACGGGCACGAGCCCCACCTCGCCGAAGGCGCCGGTCGCCATCAGCAGCAGCGCCGTCGCGGCCAGGACGACCACCGCCAAGCCGGCGCCCAGCACCTTGTCCAGCCGGAACCGGCCGACCAGCACCTTGCCGTTGATCTGCCCGACGACGACCAGACCGACGGAGTTGAGGCCGAACAGCAGGCTGAACGTCTGCGGGGAGGCGCCGTAGATCTCCTGGGTCACGTAGGGCGAGGCGGAGATGTACGCGAACAGCGCGGCGAAGGCGAAGCCGCCCGCAAGCATGAAGCCGGTGAAGGGCAGGTCGGCGAGCAGTCCGCGCATCGCGCCCAGCGCCTCGCCGACACCGCCGGAGTGGCGCTCGGCCGGCGCGAGCGTCTCGGGGAGCCTGGCCCACACCACCCCGGCCAGCAGCGCCCCCACCACCGTCAGGACCATGAACACGCCCCGCCAGTCCGTCACCCGCAGGATCTGTCCGCCGATGAGGGGCGCGACGATGGGCGCGACCCCGGAGATGAGCATCAGGGTGGAGAAGAAGCGGGCCATGGCCACACCGTCGTACAGGTCGCGTACGACCGCCCGCGCGATCACGATGCCGGCCGCGCCCGCGAGCCCCTGCGCCAGCCGGAAGGCGACCAGGAACTCCACATTGGGCGCCAGCGCGCACAGGGCGGTGGCGACGACGTAGACGGCGAGACCGATGAGCAGCGGGCGTCTGCGTCCCCATCGGTCGCTCATCGGGCCCACGACGAGCTGCCCGAGCGCCATGCCGGCCAGGCAGGTGGTGAGGGTGAGCTGGACGGTCGCGGCGGGCGCGTGCAGGGCCTCGGTGACCTCGGGCAGGGACGGGAGGTACATGTCCATCGCCAGCGGGGGTGTGGCGCTCAGGCCGGCGAGGACGAGGGTGACCAGGAGTCCGGTGCGGCGCGGGGAAGCACGGTCGGCCGGCTCCGTCGCCCTCGTGGTCTTCTGCTCCGGGCCCGGTATCGCAGCCCCCCGCTCGGACATACGCCTCTCCCTCTCCGAGTGATCCGCCGCCTATGCTCTCAGCTCGTACGGAGTGAGCTCGTACAGAATGCCGAAGGCCACATGAGCGAGGGTGGGGGCCGCATGACGATGACGGAAGACAGTGTGCGCTGGGGAGTCCTGGCGACCGGCGGGATCGCGGCGGCGTTCACGGCGGACCTGGTGGACCTGCCGGACGCGCAGGTGGTGGCGGTGGCCTCACGGACGCGGGCGTCGGCGGAGGCGTTCGCGGAGCGGTTCGGGATACCCCGGGCGTACGGCGACTGGGAGTCGCTCGCGCAGGACGCGGACATCGATGTCGTGTACGTCGCCACCCCGCACTCGGCGCACCGGGCGGCCGCCGGTCTGTGCCTGGAGGCCGGGCGGAACGTGCTGTGCGAGAAGGCGTTCACGCTGAACGTGCGCGAGGCGGAGGAACTGGTCGCGCTGGCGCGGGAGCGCGGGAGCTTCCTGATGGAAGCGATGTGGATGTACTGCAATCCACTGGTGCGGCGGCTGAAGGCGCTGGTGGACGACGGCGCGATCGGCGAGGTGCGCAGTGTGCACGCCGACTTCGGGCTGGCGGGTCCCTTCCCGCCTTCGCACCGGCTGCGGGATCCGGCACAGGGCGGGGGCGCACTGCTGGACCTCGGCGTGTACCCGGTGTCGTTCGCGCACCTGCTGCTCGGGGAACCGTCGGACATCACGGCGAGAGCGGTGCTCTCGGACGAGGGCGTCGATCTCCAGACGGGAGCACTGCTCTCATGGGAGAGCGGCGCTCTCGCCTCGGTGCACTGCTCCCTCGTCGGCGGTACGGCCGTCACGGCCTCGGTCACCGGCTCCGCCGGCCGCATCGACATCCCCAACGGCTTCTTCCACCCGGACCGCTTCGTCCTGCACCGTGACGGCCGCGACCCCGAGGAGTTCGCCGCCGGCCCGGCCGACGGCCCCCGCACCAGCCTCAAGCACGAGGCCAGGGAGGTCATGCGCGCCCTGCGGGCCGGCGAGACCGAGTCCCCGCTCGTCCCGCTCGACGGCACCCTCGCCGTGATGCGCACGCTCGACACGATCCGCGACCGCGTCGGCGTCCGCTACCCCGGCGAGACCACCGAGGAACCCGGGGGCGCCAACGAGCCCGCCCTCACGCCGGCTTGAGCCCCGGCTCCCCCACCTCCGTCACGAAGGACCCGGCCGTCGTGACCGGCGCCCCCGGCGTCGTCACGTACGGCACGGCCCTGAAGTCGGCGCGGGCCAGCTCCTGCCCCAGCTCGACCCGGACATAGCCGCGCCGCCCGTCGTAGAACTTCAGGTGCGGGTTGGCGGTCATGAACGTGGCCCAGTTCCCGGGCCGCTGGGAGCCGTCCTTGCCGCTGGCGATCGACGTGGCCACGATCTCGGTGCCGAGGGTGCGGGAGGCCGGGTCGTCGAAGTCGTCCTTGATGTCGAAGGCGTAGCCGACGTGCACGTCACCGGTCAGCACCATCAGGTTCTCGACGCCGGCCGCCTTCGCGCCGTCGAGGATGCGGCGGCGCGAGGCCGGGTAGCCGTCCCAGGCGTCCATGGAGACCTTCGCGACCGGGTCGAGGTCCATCCGCCGCCGGGAGAAGCAGACCTGCTGCGGCACGACGTTCCACAGCGCGGTCGAGTCGCGCCAGCCGTCGAGGAGCCACCGCTCCTGGGCCGCGCCGGTCATCGTGCGCGCCGGGTCCTCGCTCTCCGGGCCGGGGACGTGCGGTGCGTCGCCGTAGGCCTGGTCGGAGCGGTACTGGCGGGTGTCCAGCACGTCGAACTGGGCGAGCGGGCCCCATTGCAGCCGCCGGTAGAGCCGCATGTCCGGGCCCGTGGGCAGCTGCGCCGGGCGCAGCGGCTGGTTTTCCCAGTACGCCCGGTAGGCGGCGGCGCGGCGCAGCAGGAACTCCTCCGGCGGGACGGCGTTCTCGGGAACGGCGCCCGCGTAGTTGTTCTCGGTCTCGTGGTCGTCCCAGGTGACGACGAAGGGGTGCGCGGCATGCGCGGCCCGCAGGTCGGGGTCGGTCTTGTAGAGGGCGTAGCGCAGCCGGTAGTCCTCCAGCGACACGGTCTCGTGGTTGAACAGCGCGGGGAGCCGGCGGTCGGTGTAGGCGCGGGCGCCGCCGGCCGCGTCGACCGCGTACTCGTAGAGGTAGTCGCCGAGGTGGAAGACCAGGTCGACGTCGTCCTCGGCGAGGTGGCGGTGGGCGGTGAAGTACCCGTCCTGGTAGGCCTGGCAGGCGACGGCGGCGAAGGTGAGTGACGACACCGAGCCGGTGGCGGCGGGCGCGGTGCGGGTGCGGCCGGTCTCGCTGAGCCAGGCGCCCGCGCGGAAGCGGTAGTAGTACACGCGGCCGGGTTCGAGGCCGTCGGCCTCGACGTGGACGGTGTGCTGGAACTCGGGGTGCGCGGTGGCGGTTCCGCGCCTGACGACGGTGGCGAACGCCTCGTCGCGGGCCACCTCCCAGTCGACGTCGACCCGTTCGGCGGGCAGTCCGCCGTCGGGCTGGTACGGGGCGGGCGCCAGCCGGGTCCACAGGAGCACCGAGCCGGACAGCGGGTCGCCCGAGGCCACGCCGAGGGTGAAGGGGTCGGTGGCGATGCGCGCCACATCCAGCTCCGCCGCGGCCGCCACCCCGGGCCTGGGGAGGTCCACGGCGAAGGCGAGCGCCATGGCCGCGCCGGTGACGCCGAGGAAACGGCGGCGGCCGATGTGGCGGGCGGCGGCCCGGAGTTCGGGCGTGTGCCGCGAGGAGACCCCATACGACGGGACCCGATACGACTGGAATGCTGTGATTGTCATTCATTCCTCCCCGGACAGTTGAGGGAGGAGACGGGGAGGCGGCCGCGCACGACACGCTCCACCGCGCACGCATCGCTCGGATGGCGGACAGCAGCTTCCGTATCGCGGACTACCGGACTGCCGGACCACGAGGACCGCCCTCTACGCTGCGAGCCCATGAATGCCAATGTCAGGGAAACTGCCAAGCAGTCGAGGATCGCGGTGGTGACCGGCGCGGGCTCCGGCGTCGGCCGTGCGGTGGCCGTGGAGTTGCTGCGCGCGGGCTGGTCGGTGGCGCTGGCGGGCCGGCGTCAGGGGCCGCTGGAGGAGACGGCGGGGCTGGTGCCGGAGGGCGCCTCCGTCGCCGTACGGACGGATGTGTCGCGCCCGGACGACGTGGCCGCGCTGTTCGCCGCCACCGTGGACCGGTTCGGGCGGGTCGACCTGCTGTTCAACAACGCGGGGACGTTCGGGCCGGGCGGAGTGCCGGTCGAGGAGCTGTCCTACGACGCGTGGCGGCACGTGGTGGACACCAACCTCAACGGGGCGTTCCTGTGCGCGCAGGCGGCGTACCGGCGGATGAAGGAGCAGGCCCCGCAGGGCGGCCGGATCATCAACAACGGCTCGATCTCGGCCCACACACCCCGGCCGCACTCGGCCGCCTACACCGCGACCAAGCACGCGCTGACGGGCCTGACCAAGTCCCTGTCGCTGGACGGGCGGCCGTACGGAATCGCGGTCGGGCAGATCGACATCGGCAACGCGGCCACCGACATGACGGCCCGTATGCAGACGGGCGCCCTCCAGGCGAACGGGGAGATGGTCCCCGAGCCGGTGATGGACGTGGCCGACGTGGCACGCACCGTGCGGCACATGGCGGAGCTGCCGCTGGAGGCGAACGTGCAGTTCGCGACGGTACTGGCGACGACGATGCCGTACGTGGGGCGCGGCTGAGCGCCCCCCACGGATCGTCAACTCGTCAACCTACACAAAGGGAATTTACCCCTCCGCACCATTGCGGCCGATAGCGGCCTTATGCTCAAATCGCCTACACAAGAGCTTCACATTTGGAGTAGTGGGGTTCCGCAGGCCATACCGAGGGGGGAGGCGGCGGCCGTTCCACGGCGTCGGGTGGGGGGTGGACCGCGCGTGGGACCGCGGGTACGCACCGATCCGTGGAACGGCTGCCGCGTACGTCACCCCGAGAGTGCCGGCCTCCCGCGTACGTCACCCCGTGTGCCGGCCCCCGCGGCCCGCCAGGCGCCTGCGCAGCGCGTACGCCCCGCCCGCCGCCAGCGCGACCGCCCCCGCGCCCCCTTCCAGCAGCCGCCACGGCGAGGTGCCGTCCGCCGCCGCGGCCGGCGATCCGGCCGCCGCCCGCACCGCCTTCCGCGACGGCGACGCGCTCGCCCCGCCCTCGCTCAGCGGCTCGACCAGCGTGCCCACCGCCTGCGCCGAACCCGCCTTCGCGAACCCCCAGTCGAGCAGCGCGGCCGTCTCCTCGTAGACGGCGTTGTAGCCGCTCTCGGGGTGCATCACGGTGACGAGCAAGGTGCGGCCGCCCCGGGTGGCGGCGCCGGTGAAGGTGTTGCCGGCGTTGCTGGTGTAGCCGTTCTTCACCCCTATCAGGCCCTTGTACGTCTTCACCCCGTACGCGCCCGACAGCAACCGGTCGGTGTTCTGGATCTGAAACGTCTTCTTGCCGCCCGCCGGGAAGTCGGCCGTCCTCGTCGCGCAGTACGCGCGGAAGTCGGCGTCCTGCAGCCCGTGCCGGGCGAAGAGCGTGAGGTCGTACGCCGACGACAGCTGCCCCTTGTGGTCGAAGCCGTCCGGGCTGACCACATGCGTGTCCAGGGCCTGCAGGTCCGCGGCCTTGGCCTGCATCTCGGCGACCGTCCGCGCCAGCCCGCCGTTCATCCGGGCGAGCACATGCACCGCGTCGTTGCCGGAGCGCAGGAAGACGCCCTGCCACAACTGCTCGACGGTGTACGTGATCCCCGCCTTCACGCCGACCAAACTGGACCCCGCCGGTATCCCGGCCAGGTCCGCGTCGGTGACCGTGTACCGCTCGGTCCGCTCGAACTTCTCCAGGACCGTGGCGGCGAACAGCATCTTCAGCGTGGACGCCGGCGCCAGGCGCTGGTGCGCGCGGTAGGAGGCGAGCACCTCGCCCGTGTCGTGGTCGGCGACCAGCCAGGCACGGGCGGAGAGCTTCTTGGGCAGCCCGGTGGCACCCCGCACCTGGACCCCGGCACGGGCCAGCCGCTCGCCGCCGATCACGCCGGTCACGTCCGTCGCGGCGGAGGCAGCGGCGGAGGCAGACTCAGAGGCAGACGCGGGCACGGCAGCGGCCAGCGGGACGGCCGCGGTGAGGGCGAGCAGGGAACGCCGGCTCAGCCGGGAGGATTCGCGCACCCTGGGACCGTACAAAGCGAGTCTGTGACGCCGTGCAGCGGGTCCGTGAAGTCTGTGAAGGGGCCCCGAAGGAAGCCGACGGCCAGCCATTGAACAGGGCTTTCCTGGCAATGACCCCATCACAGCTTAGGAATCAGCTGTCTTACGGAAATTTGATTCCGGGCCTCATATTCTCAGCCCTCACACATCCTTTACTCAGTAGGACTCAAAGGTTTCTTCCTAGCTTGTGGCCGCGCCCACAGCGGGCGCCAAGAACCTTCGAGGAACGGGATGTTTGGCATCTATCTCAAGCGCGAGCTGAGCCGGCGCAAGAAGGCGGCTCTGGTCATCGCACTGGGTCTGGCGCTCGGAATCGCCCTGGTCATCACCGTCAACTCGGTGTCGGCCGGCATGAATCAGGCCCAGGACAAGGTCCTGAAGTCGCTCTACGGCCTCGGCACCGACATGACGGTCACCAAGGCCCGCACGGCGCCCACCAGCAACAGCTCACAGCGACCGAACTTCCAGTTCGACGCGAAGTCCGAGGACGACGACGACTCGACGCAGAGCTCCGACCGGGTGATGACGCAGGGCGGTCAGGCACTTGCCGCCTCCCTCGTCACGAAGGTCTCCTCGCAGAAGGGCGTGTCCAGTGCGGTCGGCGCGCTCAGCCTGAACGTCACCAAGGTCGACGGCTCCTTCACCCAGGGCAAGGCCCAGAGCTCGACCAGCGGCCAGAGCAGCCAGGGTGGCCCCGGCGGCGGCAGCAGCAGCGGTCAGCCGCAGGTGCAGGGCGGTGGCGCCTCGTTCGACGTGAACTCCTACTCGGTCGTCGGCGTCGACGTCACCAACCAGAACCTGGGCCCGCTGTCCTCGTCGAAGATCACCTCCGGCAAGACCTTCACGGCCGCGCAGACCAACGCCAAGGTCGCCGTGCTCAGCAAGTCGTACGCCAAGGAGAACAAGTACAAGGTCGGCTCGACCTTCAAGATCTCCGGCACCAAGTACACGGTCATCGGCATCGCGACGCCCGACAGCAGTGACTCCACCACGGACGTCTACCTGCCGCTGAAGCAGGCGCAGACGCTGGGCGACTCGAAGAACAAGGTCACCACGATCTACGTCAAGGCGACCGACTCCAAGCAGATCGACACCGTCAAGGCGACGATCCAGAAGAACATCTCGGGTACGACGGTCACCACCTCCGCCGACCTCGCGGACACCGTCTCCGGCTCGCTGTCCACCGCCTCCGACCTGGCGACCAACGTCGGCAAGTGGCTGTCCATCGCGGTGCTGGTCGCCGCCTTCCTGGTGGCCGCGCTGCTGACCTCCTCGGCCGTGTCCCGCCGGGTGCGGGAGTTCGGCACCCTCAAGGCGCTCGGCTGGCCGAGCCGCCGGGTGACCCGTCAGGTCGTCGGCGAGTCCATGGTCAACGGTCTGCTCGGCGGTGCCCTCGGCATCGCCCTGGGCCTGGCCGCCGCGTACACGGTCACCGCGATCAGCCCGAAGCTGACCGCACAGCTCGGCAGCACCGGCGGCGGTGCCGGTGGCGGCATGGGCGGCGGCCCGGGCGGCGGCGGCATGGGCCAGCAGGCGACCCAGAACACCATGGAGATCGCCCTGTCGGCCCCGGTCTCGGTGACCACCATCGCGCTCTCCGTGGGCCTCGCGGTCGCCGGCGGTCTGATCGCCGGTGCCATGGGCGGCTGGCGCGCCTCCCGGATGCGCCCGGCCGACGCCCTGCGCAGCGTCTCGTAACACCCCCCGTGCTGGGGCGCCGCCTCACCTTCCCCCCGGGAGGCGGCGCCCCTCCCCCACTTCCTCCCCTTCCTCCTCAACTCACGGAGCACCCATGTACAGACTGACCAGCGTCACCAAGCGCTACACGCGGGGCAAGGAGACGGTGGAGGCGCTGCGCGGCATCGACCTCACGATCGAGGACGGCGACCAGCTCGTCATCCAGGGCCCCACCGGCGGCGGCAAGTCGACGCTGCTGCAGATGATCGGCGGCCTGGACCGTCCCTCCGAGGGCAGTGTCGAGCTGGACGGCGTCGACCTCGCGCGCATCAGCGAGGCCAAGCTGACCCGGCTGCGCGCCGAGAAGATCGGCATCATCTTCCAGGCGTTCAACCTCATCCCGACGCTGACCGCCCAGGAGAACGTCGAGACCGCCCTCGTGCCGCTCGGCGTCAAGCCCGCCGAGCGCCGCGAGCGTGCGGCCGAGGCGCTGCGCTCGGTCGGCCTCGGCGAGCGGCTCGGCCACGTCCCGACCGAGCTGTCCGGCGGCCAGCAGCAGCGTGTCGCCATCGCCCGCGCGCTGGTCAAGAAGCCGAAGGTGCTGCTCGCCGACGAGCCCACCGGCAACCTCGACGAGGGCACCCGTGACGACATCATGGGCCTGCTGGAAGGCCTGTGGCACGAGTACGGGCTGACCTTCATCATGGTCACCCACGACTCGTCCATCGCCCGCCGCGCCCCGCGCCTGGCCACCATCAAGGCCGGCAAGATCACGCTGACCGAGCAGGGCGGCGGCCGGCAGTACGCGCAGCAGGCGCACGGCGGCCAGAACCACTGAGCGTCCTCGCTGGTCCCGCCGGGGCCGTTCACCTCCCGAGTATGTGGTCGACCTCGGCCAACTGCCCGGCGGTGAGCGGCCCCTTCGCGATGGCGCCCGCGTTCTCCTCGGCCTGCGCGACCGACCGGAAGCCCGGGATCGGCACGGTGCGCGGGCTGCGCGCCCAGATCCAGGCGAGGGCGCCCTGGGCGAGCGTACGGCCGCCGCTGGTGAGGATGTCCCGCAGCGCGTCCACGCGGGCCAGCCACTGCGGATCGGCGCCGGAACCGTCGCCGAAGCCCGGGAGCCAGGCCGGCGGCCGGCTGCGGATGTCCCCCGCTTCGAGGGCCACGCGCCCCGAGTGCCTGCCGGTGAGCAGCCCCATCGCGAGCGGGCTGCGGTTGACGCTCGCCAGGTCCGACGCCTCGCACAGCGCCAGCATGCCGGGCGCGTCCTGGAGCACGTTGAGCGTGTGCTGCACGGCCGTGCAGTGCTCCCCCTCGGCGAAGACCGCGGCCCGCGCCGGGTCGTCGGTGCTCCACGCGTACGCCCGTACGAGCCCGTCCCGTACGAACTCCTCGCACACCTCGCGCAGTCGTGCCGCATGGTCGGGGTCGGCGTCGGAGATGTGCAGCTGGTAGAGGTCGACGTAGTCGGTGCCCAGGCGGGTGAGCGACGCGGTGAGGGCGCTGCGCGCGTGCTCCGGGGAGGCGTCCTGGCCGTCGGCGGTCCGGGTGCGCTCGTCGAAGAGGTTGCCCCACTTGGTGGCGACGACGACATCGGCCCGCCGCTTGCCCAGCGCCCGGCCGAGTAGGCGCTCGCTGTGTCCGGTGCCGTAGGTGTCCGCGGTGTCGAAGAAGGTGACGCCGAGGTCGAGGGCGCGCCGGACCGCCCGTACGGACTCGTCGTCGTCGACCTTCCCCCAGCCCAGGGGCTGTCCGTCGGGGGTCTGCCACTCGCCGCCGATGGCCCAGCAGCCGAAGCCGAGGGCGCTGACCTGGATGCCGCTGCGTCCCAGTGTCCTGCTGGTCTCCATGCCTGCGGACGCTAGGAGTTGAAGTGCACTTCAGCGCAAGGGGTCGTAACGACTCAGCGCAAGGGGTCGTGCGGCGGCTGCTTACGCCTGCCCGGTCTCGAACCGCGAGATCCTGCCGTCGTCCTCTACCGTGAACCTCCACCGGGTGCGCATCTCGCCCCAGGTGTCGTTGCTGTAGTGGGCGAGGAGGGCGCGGCCGCCCGCCGACTCCCGGTCGACGTCCAGGTGACCGTGGGAGCTGAAGATCTCCCGGTCGATCCACTCCGTGAGGTCGCGGTCGGCACCGTCGTCCGCCACGGTCGCGTCGGGCGTGAGCAGCGCCAGCAAGCCCTCGCGGTCGTGGGCGTTGACGGCGGTGACGAAGGCGCGGACGGCCGGGTCGCTGAGTCTCGCTGTCTGAATCGTCATGCGGTCCACGCTCGCACCGGCCCCGGAGCCCCGCCACCCGAACGGCGTCCCGGGCAGGACCGCCGGGCGTCAGGAGTGCGACGGTGGAGCCGTGGAAACCCGGGGGGACCTGTTCCTGCTGACGACTCTGGGGAGTCCTCGTGACCTGTTACGACCGACGTGATCTGGGCCTGCTGCTGCTCCGACTGGGTACCGGCGGAGTGCTGGCCGCGCACGGCACGCAGAAGCTGTTCGGCTGGTTCGGCGGCCATGGGCTCGAGGGGACCGGCCAGTGGATGGAGTCCATCGGGTACGCGCCCGGGAAGGCGAGCGCGGTGGCGGCGGGCCTTGCGGAGACGGGCGGCGGCGCGCTGCTGGCGCTGGGGCTCGCGACTCCGGCGGCGGGCGCCGCAGCGGCCGGCGCCATGGCCGGAGCGGCTGCTGTTCACGCTCCCGCCGGGTTCTTCGCTCAGGAGGGTGGCTACGAGTACGCGGCGACCCTGGCGCTGGCCGCCACCGGGCTCGCGGTCGCGGGGCCGGGGCGCCTCTCCCTCGACCATGCGCTCTGGCACGTGTTCGACCGGGGGTGGATGGTCCCGGCGGCGCTCGGGGCAACCGCCGCGGTCACCACCCTGGTCGTGGGCCTGCGCAACAAGCGGCTGCGGGAGAGAGCGGAGGGCGCGCAGGAGGCGCTCTTCGAGGAGTAGGTCTTCGGCGCCGGGGGGTCGTGGCAGGCTGCGTGCATGAGTGATCAAGACGCGTCCCCCGCCGCCTCGGGAGCCCCGGCAGCCCCGACCGCCCCCATGGACCTCTGGGCCTGCGTCGACGACCTGTGGGCCTGGCTGGACGCCGGCCGGCCGCACGACGGCCGGGAAGGTCTCCTGCTGCGCATGCTGAAGCTGTCGGAGGAGGTCGGCGAGGTCGCCCAGGCGGTGATCGGCGTGACCGGGCACAACCCGCGCAAGGGCACCACCCACACATGGGAGGACGTCGAGGCGGAACTGTGCGACGTCGTCATCACCGCGCTGGTGGCGTTGCGCACGCTGACGCCCGACGCCCGCGAGGTCTTCACCCGGCATCTGGCGAGGGTCACGGAGCGCTCACTGCCGCGCTGACAACCATTCCTAACCAGTGTGCATAAGTGAGTCTTGGACCCACTGCTGCGTACTGGGCGCATCCCGAACGGTGTTGGATGCGCTGGGTTCCCGCTTTCGCTTCCCGTTCGGCGACGGCTCTCCGGGGAGCCGGTCCGTGGTGGGTGGGCGGGTTCCCTCACGCCCCCGGGTGCCCGGTCCGGCCTGGACGGTCCGATGCCCCGCACGATCACTCCGGTCGTATGGGGGCGGTGCCGTCCGACGCCGGATCGGGTGGCCGAGGGCGCGTCGTCCGATCGCGATACCGGCGGCATCGTGACGGGACATCTTTCTGTGCGGGGTGGCCAGCGGTTTCTGCCAGTGCTGGGCACCCCACATGCTGGTGTAGGCCGGGTCGACCGCGACGATCGCGAGGCCCTGTTCGGCGGCCATGGAGACGAGCCGGGCCTTGAGCTTGCCGGTCGGGATGCCGGAGATGAGCTGCCGGAACCTCTTGCGGCGGCCGTGTTTCTCCCGGGTCTTCTCGGCGGTGAAGTCGAGGTCTTCGATGCCGATAGCGGCGACACCGACCCGCCTGGCCCAGTTGATCAGACGGGTCAGGGCGTGGCGGATCTGGGCGTCGCGGTGATCTGTGGTGCCGGACAGGTCGTAGAAGAAGCGGTGCGGGTCACCAACCGGGTTGCCGTGCGGGTCGAGCCGGTAGGCGGCGAAGTGGTCGGCGTTGGTGTCGACGCCGATCATGCCCCGGGCGCGGGCGGTGGTGAGCGGGATGGTCTGGACGAGGGGGCGTTGCCAGGACGCGGTGAGGTACCAGCGTCCGCGCTCCGTATCGAGGTGGATGCGGTAGGCGACGGCCCGGTTCGCGGTGATGCGGTCGGCCCACTCCGCGCCCCGGTGCGCGAACGCGATGCGGGCGGTGAGGACGTACCGGCCGTGCCGGGCGTTGGCCAGGTGCGCGAGCGGGGCGGGCAGTTTGACCGACACCTCGCCGTCCGGGGTGACGCGGATCGTCTCGTTCCCGAACCGCTTCCCTGACTCGCCGTCGGCAGCGATGAACCAGCGTTCCGCTTCCCAGCGTTCCCGCCACTGTTCCTCGGTGAGCTCGGCCTGGGCGAGATGGTGGCGGGTGTTGAGGAGCCGTTTGCCGCCCCGTACCACGCGGACCCGTCCGGCCTGCCAGTCACGGACCGCAGCGGCGTGCCGCTCTTCCAGCATCGCGAGGCGGCGGGACTTACGGAACCACTCGTTCTTCGACCGGTAACCGCCCGCAGCCCGCTTCGTTCCGGGCTCCCCGACCGGGAGGGACAGCCGGTGCCGCAGCGTTTTGATCCCGTCTGCCAGCGTCTGGATGTGCGCGGCCTGGCAGCGGCGCGCGAGCGCCCACTGATCATGCGTGGCTTTGGTGATCGCCCCCGCGATCCGCGACGACGACACCCCCGTCAGGCCTCTCTTGCGCGCCGCCCAGGTGTCCGCGCTGTGCTCCAGGCCGTCCGCACAGCGAGCCTTGAGATCACGGGAGGCCAGCACACCCTGGTGCGCACCGACCGCACGCAGCACCTTCTCGTCCAGGGGCGTGAGGTGCTTGAGACGGTCCCGGACCGCCACACCGGCAGGCCCAGGGACCACGAAGGACGCGGTCAGCTGCCGCAAACCGCCCACCACATCCCCCCTTAAAGCCGGACATCTGTCTGCCACCCAGCTCAACGAGCAGCAGCCGCGAAGGTCACCCATTCGGCCCCAGAACTCCCGTTCCCACCCCCGTGAACACGCCGACAGGACTCTTCCGCTCGCCGCAACTCACTTCAATGCAGCAAACCGACAGCAGCTCGCAACCCCCTTGACTGTGGTCTTCGTTACGGTTGTGGCGCGTGTGTTCGACAGATTCGATGGGCAGTCAATGCCCGTACGTAAAGGAATCGAGTCTGTTCCGCAGGGGGAACCGTGACTGTGTGCGTGATCGGTGCAGGTCTGTCCGGTCTGGCGGCAGCACACGCTCTCGCGGAGCGGGGGGTCGACTTCGTCTGTCTGGAGAAGGCCCCGGATGTCGGAGGAATCTGGCGGCAGCCGCAGGCCGGGGAACGTGGGCCGGCCTACCTGTCGCTGCATCTGAACAGCGTCAAGCGGCTGACCGGTTACACCGACTTCCCGATGCCCGACTCCTACCCGCTCTACCCGCGGCACAGCGACATCGCCGCCTATCTGCGCTCCTTCGCCGAGTGGGCCGGGGTGCGGGACCGGGTCGAGCTGAGCACCGAAGTGGTGTCCGTGGAACAGGGGTTGGACGACACCTGGACGGTCGTCAGCCGGGATGCGGACGGAGTGGAGACGTCACGGCGGTTCACGCACGTGGTCGTCGCCTCCGGTCACAACACCGAGCCGGCCATGCCGCATTCGCTGCCACCCGGCTCCGAGTCCTTCACCGGCACGATTCTCCACTCCATCGACTACCGCGACGGCAGCGACTTCGCCGGACAGCGGGTCATCGTCGTAGGACTGGGCGCGTCTGCCGTGGACATCGCCGCGGACCTGTCCCGGCACGCCGCGCGCACCCTGCTGTCGGTCCGGCGCGGGCTGCACATCATGCCCAAGCAGCTGTTCGGCATACCGCTGGACGAGATGGCCGAGGTCCCGTGGTTCACGGAGATGCCCTTCGCCGAGCAGCGCACCTTCGTCGAGAAGGCGCTGCACACCGCCCGGGGCAAGCTGTCGGACTACGGGCTTCCCGAGCCCGACCACCCGGTGTTCTCCTCGGCGGTGACCCTGTCGGACGAGATCTTCAGCCGGATACGGCACGGCGGGGTGACGCCCAGGCCGGCGATCGAGTCCATCGACGGCAGCCTGGTCCGCTTCATCGACGGCACCGCGGAGGAAGCCGACGCGATCGTCTACTGCACCGGGTTCCGCATGGCGTTCCCCTTCCTGCCCGAGGGCTGCCCGGTGGGCCCGCAGGGGTCGGTCGAGCTGTACAAGCGGGTCATCGCGCCCGACCACCCGGGCCTGCACTTCGTCGGCCTGGTACGTCCACTGGGCTCCATCACACGGCTCGTGGAGGCGCAGTCGCGCTGGATCGCGCAGATCGTCAAGGGCGAGGCCGTGCTGCCGGCCGCGGAGGTCATGCGCAAGGAGGTCACCGCGTACCTGACCGGCATCGCCGAGCGGTACGGGAAAGCGAAGGAGTCCTCGATCCTGGTCGACGTGGCTCCTTACCTACGGGAGCTGCGTGAGGAATGACCCTCCCCGAAGGCGAATGACGAGCAAGGCGTCGGGCCACGGCAGGCCCGACGCTTTAATCATGCACCTGTCAATCCACTGTCAGTGCGCTTTCCATGCGTTCTCGATGCACTGACCCACTGACCGCACCGGCAGGCAGCAGGACGGCCGGTGGCCGGACCCGGTACGCCTCCGAGGAGATGTACGCGGTGACGCGCGGCGGCTTCCCCCGCTGGTCGGCGAGCGCCAGATAGGCGATGAGCCCCGTCCCGTCCTGCGGCCGCCGTGAGGTGACGGCGGCCAGCGCCGCGGCCAGCGGGGCGGCGTCCACGCCCTGGCGGCGCAGCACGGCCACCGCCCGCTCCAGGGCGTCCCCGTCGTGGCGGACGTAGTCCCGGACCGGGACGTAGAGGGTGAAGCCGCTCGGCAGTCCGCTCGCCGTCTCGGTGAAGGCGTGGCAGGACTGGACGGGCCGGCGGCCGAGTCGTACGTCGTGCCCGTCCGCCTCCCCGTCCCCGATACCGAGGTCGGCGTCGTACCCCGCCGCGGCACGGAAGAACGCCTGGATCTCCGCCTGTCCGGGTCCGCCGCCCGTGCGGGACAGGCCGCCTGCCTCCGCGGCCGACAGGTCCTGGTGCGCGAGGTAGACCTTCACCCTGGGTTCCTCCCAGTCGCCCAGGTCCAGGGCGAAGAACAGGTGACGGTCGGCCTGGGGCAGCGCTGTGAACGCCTGCCGGTGGCCGAGCCGGCGCAGCGCCTCGCGCACCGTTTCGGCGGAACGTTCCTGTCCGGACGCGGCGGGGTTCAGGTACACCTTGACCTTGGGGACACCGCCGGGACGCAGCTCCAGTGCGCACCACAGTGCGAACGCGCCCTGCGGGGACGGCGGGAAGAACAGGTCCTCCAGCTCGTCCAGCCGGTCGGTGGCGAAATCCCAGCGGCGCGCCATCGCACGCAGGAAGCGCAGTCCGGTGCGGCCGCTCTCCGCCAGGCTGCCTGCGCCGGCCCCTGGCTCCACCAGCACCCGCAGCGTCGGGGGCGCGTCCGGCTGGAAGGCGAGCGAGAACTCCACCGGGGTGTGGTCGTCGGAGAGGAAGCTGTCGGAGGGCGGCGGAAGGTCCAGCGGCCGATCGGCGACGGGCCCCAGCGCCTCGGCGAGTACGCGCGCGTAGAGCTCCGCGTCGGAGGCGTCCAGACCGGCGACGTCGCACAGCCGTACCAACTGGCCTGTGGTGAAGGCACCGAGCGTCGGGGCGCCGGGGGCCGTCCGGCCGAGAAAGCGGGGCTGCGTCACCGGACCTCCCCGGAGACAAGAAGATACCCGCCCGTAGGGGCGGGTATCTTGCCTTCCTGCCTGCGGGGCAGGACCCGTATGAGGGGGTCGAGCAACACCGTGGAGAGCTGATGTGAAGTGGCGTCGGTGGATATGAGGTCCACGACACCTCCCTTGTCTCGTGACCAACACGTTATGCCGCGTTGGTCACTACCCTCATGGTTGAAGCGTCATGCAAAGCTGTGAAGCTCATGGATGTTGTGTGAATCACCTTGTCAGCCAGGTCAGGAACTGGCTCCACATTCCGGAGCGTTCCGGCTTGCGGCCCGCGGCGCCGGCCTGGGGCCCCGGCGGGGGCGCCGTCGCCGGGGTAGTGGCGGCGGCAGCGGCTGGACGTCGTATCGGCCGCACGGGCGTGAAGCGGGCGGGGAGCGTGGCCAGGGCTCGGTTGAAGGGGCCCGGACGCCACGTCAGGCTGTCTTCGGGCACCGCGAGTTCGACGTCGGGCAGCTGGTTGAGCAGGTTCTCGATGGCCGTCACGGTGATCTGCCGGGCGGGATCCTTGGACGGGCAGGCGTGCGGCCCCGCGCTCCACGCCAGGTGGGCGCGGTTGCTGCCGGCCTGACGCGCGGCCGTCAGCGCCGGGCCCGTGTTGGCGGCCGCGAAACTGACGAGCACCAGATCACCCGCCTGCAGCTTCTGCCCGGCGAACTCCATGTCGGCCGCCGGGTAGTGCGGCGCGAGGTTCTGCATGGGCGGGTTCTCCCACAACGTGTCGTCGATCGCCTCGTCGATCAGACCGCCCTGGTTGGCGTACGCGTCGTGGGTGAGCAGCCGGTGCAGGGTGTTACCGATGAGGTTCCGGAGCGGTTCGTTGCCCGCCACCAGCAGGAGCGCGAGCTGATGGACCATCTCCTCATCGGTCAGCGCCGCCTGGTGCTGCATCAGCCACGAGGTGACGTCGTCGCCGGGCTTGGCCCGCTTGAGCGCCACCAGTTCGCCGACCGCCCCGAACAGCACCTCGACGGCCTTCTCGGCGTTGACACCGTCGAACATCCCGGTGATACCGAAGACGACGCGGTCGCCGATGCCGGCGGGGCAGCCGAAGAGCTCGTTGAACACGAACAGCGGCAGCTGCTTGGCGTAGTCGCCGAGCAGATCGGCCGAGCCGCGCGAACCGAACTGGGAGATCAGGTAGTTGGAGACCTGCTCGGTGCTCTGGCTCACCTTGCGCGAGTCGACGCGGGCCATGCTGTCCGTGACCGCCTGGCGCAGCCTCAGGTGTTCGGCGCCGTCGCTGAACATGCAGTTGGGCCGGTAAGCGAGGACGGGTGTGATCGGGCTGTCCGGGGGAATCTTGCCCTCGTTGAGATGGCGCCAGCGCCGGGCGTCCTTGCGGAAGGAGCCGGAGTCCTGGAGCAGTTGCAGCGCCGCCGCGTAGTCCGTGACGAGGGTCGCCTCCACTCCCGGGGCGAGTTCGACGGGCGCGGTCGGTCCGTAGTGGCGCATGTAGTCGTAGTACGCCTGCGGATCGGCCGCGAACTCCGGCCCGTGCAGCGGCACCCGGCCGCCGGAGTTGTGTGCCGGGCACCCGGGCGGGGGCACCGGAACGGGGGACTGAGCGTCCATCTCTGCTCCTAGTGGGCACGTTCCTGCAAGTGGCGGACGAGGGTGATCAGCGCTTGCGCCGACGATCGCTCGTCCCGGGCGTCGCAGGTGACGACGGGGGTGTCGTCGAGCAGGTCGAGTGCCTCGCGCAGCGCCTGCTCCTCGCGCAGCGGCGAACCGTCGAAGTGGTTGACGGCAATGGCGTAGTCGAGTCCGTACTGCTCGATCAGGTCGATGACGGCGAACGAGTCCGCCAGCCGCTCGGGGTCTACGAGGACCAGCGCGCCGAGGGCGCCGCGGGCCATGTCCTCCCACATCTGCACGAAGCGCTGCTGGCCGGGCGTGCCGAACAGGTACAGCACGACCTGGTCGCTGATGGTCAGACGGCCGAAGTCCATGGCGACCGTGGTGGTGGTCTTGCCGTCCACGCCCTTGAGGTCGTCGACCGCCTCGGCGGCCCGCGTCATCGTCTCCTCGGTGGACAGCGGGGCGATCTCGGAGATCGCCCCGATGAACGTGGTCTTGCCCACCGCGAAGTGACCGACGACGAGGATCTTCACGGCGGTCTGCGTCGCGCCGCCGCGCACGTAGTCCCGCTCATCCAAACTTGGCCCTGAGCCCATTCAGCACCTCCTCCAGGATCTGTTTGTCGGCGAGGGCGGCACGTGCCACCGGCGGGCGGGTGACGAGGTGGCCGCTCTCGGTGAGGGCGGACAGGAGGATCTTCACCACGCCCAG
Organism: Streptomyces sp. NPDC002088; assembly: GCF_040296605.1. Classification (NCBI taxonomy): domain Bacteria; kingdom Bacillati; phylum Actinomycetota; class Actinomycetes; order Kitasatosporales; family Streptomycetaceae; genus Streptomyces; species Streptomyces sp. NPDC002088. The sequence continues at coordinate 437,526 of NZ_JBEOXO010000006.1, forward strand.
GGGCAGCCGGGTGTGCCCGGCGATCTCGGCGACCGAGAGGTAGCCGGCGTCGCACAGGTCCAGCAGGTTCTGCTCCTCGGGAGACAGCCGGGTGGGGCGCCGCTGGTCGTCGGCGGCCGCCGTGACGAGGGTGATCAGCGACAGCTGCTCCTCGTCGGGCAGGCCGCGGCCCTTGGTGATGACGTACGGACGTACTAACTCCGCTGTCTCCGGCTCCAGTTCGTCGCGGTACGTCATGAGCGTGCGCCGAGGTTCTCGCGCGGCGGCGTGGTCAACGCCTTGCCGAGCTGGCCGACGAGCTGCTGCATACGGAAGCTGATGTCCTGCATGTCGACGTCAGGAGAGGCGGAGACCCCGAGGTAGGCGCCCTCCCCGGCGGAGATCAGGAAGACCCAGCCGCCGTCGAACTCCACCAGCGTCTGCTGCCACTGGAGATGGTTTCCGTCGCAGAAGAAGGCGAGCGAACGGCTGAGCGACTGCACGCCGCTCATCGCGGCGGCGACCCGGTCGGCGTTGTCCTTGTCGAAGTCCTTCGTCCGGGCCATCAGCAGCCCGTCGGCGGAGATCAGGACCGCGTGCAGGGCCCCGGGAATCTCCAGAGCGCTGTCGAGCATCCATGACAGATCGTCGTTCACGAGTACTCATGCCCTTCGCTGCCAGCACCACGGGTGCTGCTCGTCTGATCCCCGGGGTCCGCCTGCGTGGCCCGACCCGACTGCGTGCCACGCTGGAAGGCGCCCATGATCGCCGCCGTCTCCGCACCGGAGCGCTGCGACGAGCGCGAGGTGGGCGCGCTGCCCGGCACGATGGCCATCGGCCGCTTGCGACGCCGCCTCGGCAGTCCGTCGGAGGTCGCGGACGCGCTCAGCGCGGGTTCGGGCGCACTCGTGCCCGGCATGGCGCCGGCGGGCACGGCGGGAGCCGGGACCTTCTGCTCGGGCATGCCGGTGAGCAGGTCGTGCGGCAGGAGGACGACCGCGCGGACGCCGCCGTACGGTGAGGAGGAGTCCACGGACACCTCGAAGCCGAAGCGCTCGGCGAGCACACCGATCACGGCGAAGCCGAACTGGGGCGGGTTGCCGAGCCCGGAGACACCGGAGACCCGGTCGCTGGACAGGAGCTTCTCCGCCCTGGCCCGTTCCTCGTCGTTCATACCGACACCGGCGTCGTCGACGACGATGCAAATACCCTTGGGCACGGTGCGGATATTGATTTCGACGACGGTGTCCGGGCTGGAATAGCTGGTGGCGTTGTCGAGCAGCTCGGCGAGTGCGAGTGCCACGGGTTCGACGGCCCGGCTGGTGATACCGAAGTCGACCTGTGACAGAATTTCCACCCGGCGGAAATGCCGGATGCGACCCTGGGCGCTGCGTACCACATCATAAATGGAGGCGATGTCTCGCTGCCGCCCCAGCCAGCCCTCGCACAGCACGGCGATGGACTGGGCGCGCCGGCCGAACTGCGAGTTGGTGTGGTCGATTTCAAGCAGATCTTGAAGAATGACCGACTCGCCGTACTTGTTCTGGAGCCGCGAGATGACCAACTGCTGCTCGGCAGCAAGGCCCTGAAGTGTCCGCATCGCGGACTTCAGGACTGTCTTGGTCGCTTCTTCGGCTTGCTCCTGAGCTGCCTGGACGGATTGCGAGTAATGGTTCTCCAGGTCGGAGTAATGGCTTCTCAGCCCGTCGATCTCCTGCCGTAAAGCACGCGCTGCCCGACGCTGACGAACAATCAAGGCAATTGCGACAAGGGTGACGACGAGGAGAGCCCAGAGCACTGGGTTCTGTATGTATTCCGTCATAAGACTCTCTTCAGGCGACTGACGGCCAGCTGCTGAATTCCCGTCAATGCGGGTGGACCGGCGGACCGCCCGCACCGGGGTTACCGCCCGGACCGTCCCCAAAGTCGGGGATGTCGTCTTGCGCCCATCCGCCCGCTCCGCAAGTGTGGAGATCGTATCACCGTACGAACACATGACTGATCGTCAATATGGGTGTTTTGCAGGTCTATTGACGGAGCATCAGAAGGCTGTCGCGAACGCCGGTTCCAGAGCCGTGCCGAACCGCGCCCACGGCGGCTCGGCCGCGCAGGCGGCCCGGACGGCACCTCGACCAGGCAGTGCGGGACCGTCGCACTGGATCTACCTAAGCGGTGCGCATCTCGCGGACATTACCTACGTGACATGCGCGGACCGGGTCCGGATCCCGGCGACCGGCTCCACGGCGACACAGTGATCATCGTCACAGTCGTGCGCCGTTGACACCCGCAGCGGCGGTCCGGAACGCGCCCCACACCCGCCCTTCCCTCGGATATCCGGCCAAATCCACCGTCCTCCATCGAGAATCCGGGCGGCGATGAGTCGCCATTCTGGTCGCCCGGGTTTACGTACGTAGTTCCTCCGATGTGTTTCCACAGGCCGTGGGTGAGAGTGATGACGCGGAGCGCGGTCGCGCTGCACAAGGAATTGACCTCATAGGCCCTGCGCCACACACCTGCGGAGCCATTCGCTCTGCCACGCGTACTTCGCCCTGCCTGCCCAGAAACACCGATGTACCCAGAAATCATCACGCCGAATGGAAGGACTCTGCGTGTACGGAATCCGGACGGAGAAGCGGGGCGGAACGAGGGAGAAAGAGGTCCTGGCGGGACGGTCTCGAGCCCCCGGAAGAACAACTGCACAACTCCTGGTCGACAGGGACGACTCGTTCTTCTTCGATCACACTCTGGACCACGTGCCCGGCATTCTCGTCGTCGCGGGCCTTGCGGATCTGGTCCGGGAGGAGAGCGAGGGACTGCGACCGGACCGGCGGGTCAAGCTTTCATTGGACTTCCACAGATTCTGCGGTCTCGACGACGACATCACTCTGGCGGTCTCCCCCCTGCCGTCCGGAGCCGAGAACGAGGCCGGCTGGGAACTGCGCGCCGAGATCGGCCCGGACGTCGCCTGCAGCGGAACGGCGGTGCTGCACCAGAAGTCGTCGATGCGCTTCCTGCCGGCCGCCCCCGTCCCTGCGGGAGACTCCCTCCCGGCGGCCGGACTGGCACATCGCACCCGACCCGAGAACTGCCTCATCGCCACGGCCTGGTGGCACGACGACCGACTCCTGGCCCGTGCGCAGCGGCCTCCCCTCGACCATCTGCTGTGGGACCGCCCCCTGGAACAGCTCATCGAAGCAGCCCGCCAGTTCGCGACGCTGATCGGGCATGCCGGTTACGAGAAACCGATCGACTCCAAGTTCATCCTGCGGACGCTGGAAGCAGACCTTCCGCTGACCCCTCCCCCCGGCGACGTGTACCTGGAGTGGACACGTCGGCCCGTCAACGGCCGCGCGTTCGACCTCACGATGCGACTGTACCGACCGACCGGCGACGGTTTCGACGAGGAAGTGGGCAGCGCGAATTTCGACACATTGATCGTGAATCCGCGCCAGTACCAGACCATTCGCTTTCGCGAGCACCGTGCCAGGGAGCGTGCCCTATGACGCAGGGGGTCATATTCTCCGACACCGCACCGGAATCGACCGATGCACTCCTGGTCGGTCACAAGTTTGCGCGGCAGGCACAACTTCGCGCGGCCGGATACCAGGTTCCGGAATTCGTCTGCGCCTCGGCCGCGGCCTTCGACCGGATGATGGAAACGGCCAAGGGTGACATTCCCGAACTGGCCGATGGCAGCAGCCCCGGCGAACTGGCCGACTGGTCGGAGAAGGCCGGTGCGGCGGTGCTGCGCAGCGGCGTACCCGAAGAGCTCATCGAATCGCTGCTGCGCCACTTCGACCGGCTGGCCGGAGACGCGGGTGCCGTGGCGGTCCGTTCCTGCGCCGTTCCGGCCGCAGGCGACGGCGACCGCGGCGGAGAGGACTCCGCAGCGGATCCCTTCGCCGGCCTGGGACGTAGTTTCCTGGCGGTCCGCCGTGCCGAACTCATCGACAGGGTGGCCGAATGCTGGGCTTCGGCCTTCACGGCGGAGGGAGTGCTCTACCGCGCCACACGAGGCGGCGACCCCACGGCCACGCGGATGGCAGTGGGAATTCAACGCCTGGTACCCGCCGCCCGGTCCTTCGTGGCATTCAGCCGCGACCCCCGTGGCGCTCACGGGGCGGAGCGGTCCCTCATCGCGGCGGCCTACGGGCTGGGCGAAGGAGTCGTCCAGGAACAGGCCGACGTCGACCATTTCCTCGTGGACTCGACAACCGGGCAGGTGGAGCCGCAACTCGTCCACAAGAAGCGTCGCGTCCTGCCGTGTGCATCCGGTGGCACGACCATCGAAGAGGTCCCCGACGAGCTGGCGGACCACCCCGTTCTGGATGATCACGCGGCCCGGCGCATCGCGGAACTGGCCATGGCGCTGGAACGCCACTTCGGTATCCCCCAGGACATCGAGGGAGCCATCACCGACGACGGAGAAATCCATCTCGTACAGGCGCGCCCGGCGGTCGTCTCCGCGCCCGGAGAGGTGCCGCACGAGCTGCACTGGAGCAATGGCAACATCTCCGAGAGCTTTGCCGGGTTCACATCGGTACTGACCTATTCGGTCGCCTCCGAGCTCTACGCGGTCGGGTTCGAGGAGCTCTACCGTCGCATGGGCGTCCCCGAGAAGGCGCTCCGGCGTCATCGGTACGAGCTCCGGCGGATGCTCGGCTATCTCGACGGTCGCGTCTACATGCGGCTGGAATCCTGGTACCGGCTGCACAGCCACATGCGGTCGTTTCTCAGCATCAAGCACAAATGGGAGCAGGCCGTGGTGACGGTCGACTCCTCTGTGGCCGTACCCTCGCCGGGGCGGTTGCGACGCTGGGCGATGAGGGCGTACGAGATGCCCGCCTCCGGTGTGCGGCGCGCTCTCGCCGCTCACCGGATGCGCCGTTTCTTCGCGTGGTGGGACGAGCGCCGCGCGGCGATGCCCGATCCGCAGACGCGTTCGCCCAGTCAGATCGTGCAGGACTATCGAGACCTGTGGGCGGATGTCGCCCTGCGCTGGGGCCGCACGCTCGTCACCGGCTCCCATGTCATCACCGAACTCGACCTGGCCGAACGGCTGATGCGCCGTTGGGCACCGCAAGCGGATCGCGGCGTGCTCAACGGCATGCTGTGCGATGGCCCGCTCAACCGCTCCGTCATGGCACTGCGTTCGCTGCTGACCGTCGCGGAGGCGATCGGGAACCGGCCGCAGGCGCGGACGACCGTACTCGAGGACAAGGACTCGGCCGGCGTCTGGCGCCGCCTGTCCGGCGGCGAGTTCGGCGAGGACATCGCAGAGCTGGTACAGGCCCATGTGAAGCGGTACGGCGACCGCGGGCTGCACGACCTCAAGCTGGAGACCGCGGTGGTCTCGCACCGCCCCGAGCTGCTGGTCGACCAGCTGAGACCGGTCATCGCGACCGGCCGCACGGTCGCGGTCAGCGTCGAGGAGGAACGCCGAGCACGCCGGCAGGCCGAGAGCGAGCTGCGGACCCACTGCGCGGGCCCGCTGCGCCACGGCGCCCTGCGCCTGCTCTTCTGGTCGCTGCGCCGGAATCTGCTCATCCGCGAGAACGCGCGTTTCTGCCGCACCGAACTGATCGGCGCCTCTCGCAGGATGGTGCACGCGCTCGCCCACCACTTGGTTTCCGCTGGGCAGTTGGACGCCGTCACCGACGTCCACGACCTGACGATCGAAGAGATCCTGGGCGCCTACGAGGGCGGCAGGGCGGGTGTCGAACTCCGCGAACTGGCACGGATCCGCGCGGCCGCCCGGGTTGCCTCCGTACAGCGCAAGGATCCGCCGAACGTCTTCGCCACCGACGCGGACGTGCCCGTGGCCGTGGCGCTGGCATCAGCCGGCTCCGCCCGGAGAGAGACCGGGTCCACACTCTCCGGTCTCGCCTCCAGCGGTGGCGTGGTACGCGGCCGGGCGCGGGTCGTCACCGATCCGAACGTGGACCCCGAGTCGTGCCGCGACCGGATTCTGGTCGCCCGGGAGACCGACCCCGGCTGGCTGTTCCTCATGCTGGTGGCCAAGGGGCTGGTGGCCGAGCGAGGGACCGTTCTGTCGCACATGGCCATCACCGGCCGGATCTTCGGAGTTCCCACGGTGGTCGCGGTGAGCGGAGTCGCGGACCGCATCTCCGACGGGGCCTGGATCGAGGTGGACGGCGACCGGGGAACGGTCACCGTGCTCGACGGGTCCGGAGCCGAGGGCGAGTCGTGATCACCCGGCTCACCCGGTACGCCCTGGCCTATCCGCTCTGGTTCTACGCGGCCGCGGGTCTCGGCTGGTCCTACGGCCTGACCGCCGTGTACCAGGCGGCCCACCGGTCCGGTCGGGCACCGACGGCCTCCGGCCTCGCCGTGACGGCGGCGACCATCGCGGTCACGCTCCTGCTGTTCCGTGCCGTGGACGACGTACGCGATCTCGACTACGACCGGGTCCAGAATCCTCGCCGGCCCCTGGTCACCGGTGCGGTCCGGGTCAGGGACCTGCTGCTGCTGTTCTTCCTGGGCATGGTCGTGCTGCTGCTGTTCAACGCGCCGCGCGGCATACCCGCGGCGGGCTACGGCGCGGTCTGCGGGTACGTGTGTCTGATCGTGTTCCTCGACTGGCGGTGGAAGTGGCCGAGCGCGGACCGGCTGCTGCTCCAGCTGCTGGTCAACATCCCGCTGCAGACGCTCATCTGCGGCTATGTCTACCTCGGTGCCACGCGCGGGTACGACACCCTGCCCAGCGGCCCGGACGTCGCTGCCGCCCTCGGCTTCGTCCTGTCGCTCACGCATCTCGAGTTCGCCCGACGGCTGGTACGCGCCCCGGAGCCGCACACGCGCACCTATGTGCACGCCCTGGGAGTCGACGGCACGGTGCGGGCCACGCTGGCCTGCGCCTTCGCGGCGGCCGGTCTGGAACTCGTGGCCACCCGACCCTGGTCCCCCGGCCAGGCGGCGGGCTGGCTGGTGCTGATCGCCCTGCCCGTTCCCGTGATCGCGGCAGTCCGCTTCCACCAGGGGGCACCGCGCTGGTCCACCGGTCTCGCCGTGCTGTATTTGCTGCTGTCCTTCTCCTCATTCGCGGCCATCGGGCTGCTCAACACGCTGTGACAGGGCTCAACTGGAAAGAGAAAGAGGAGGGATGTTCCCTTGACCGGATTCTGGACACTGCTCGGGCCGGACTTCTCGGGAAAGTCGACGGTCCTGACCCGGCTGCACATCGACCACGGCTGGCACGTGGTCTCCTACGACGACCGCTACCTCGAGTCGTTTCCCCTGATCCGACAGCTGCGCGAGAGCTGGGTGGACGAGGCGTTCGTCGGGAGCGGCCGGCAGTACTCGCCGGAACTGGTCCTCGCGGCGCTGCATCCGATCGTGCTGCACCTGCGGGACGAGCTGGCGCGGGCCGCGGACCGGGAGCGGGTCATCGTCGACTCGTACTACTACAAGCTGCTGGCCAAGTGCACCTTGCTGGGGCTGGAGGACAGCGAGCTGTTCGCCTACTGGCGGGCTTTCCCGCAGCCCCAGGGCGTTCTCTATCTGGACGTGGCCTCCGACGTGGCGTGGGCCCGCAGCGGCGGGGGCAGCCGGCTCAACCCGTTCGAGTACTTCGGCGCCGAACCTGCCGAACCGGGGTTCACCCGTCTGCAGGACGAGCTACGCGGTGCGCTGCTCAAGGAGGTCTCCGAGATGCCGCTGACGGTGATCGACGCCGGCCTGCCGCCGGAGTCCGTGCTCGCCGAGGTGCTCGCCACGCTCGAACCGGGGGCGGTCCGATGACATCGGCACCGCCGGTGGCCGTCCCCGCCCAGGACCGCCTGGCCGCTCTCTTCGACGAGCGCGCCCGCCTGGTGGCCGAGTCCACCACGGACACCACGCCCGTCACCACCCTCGTCCTGCTCCGCAGCCTGGACGTCGCGGACTTCGTGCAGGGCGCCCGGTTGTTCGCGGCAAGCCTCTCCGAGGCGGAGGCCCGGACCTGGATGCGCTCGTGGACCCGTACCCGCTTCCTGTTCGGCAATCCGGAGAATCTGACGGACCGCAGTCCGGCCCGGATCACGGCGCCGGCCGGCACGGCCGCCTGGCTCGGCCCCTGTCCGTCGGAGCATCTGCCGGGTGTGAGCCGACTGCTCAAACCGCTGACCGGATCGCTGCCGCTGCTCCCCGACACCCTCGACCTACCGGACCGCACCGAGCGGCCGCGACGCGAACTGCAGCTGGCCACGCGCGAGGTGACGCTCGTCAAGTACCTCGTCCATCTGCACCACACGGTCGCCGAGGCCACCCTGCTCGGCCGGCTCGGCACCTCGGAGCCGCTACGGATCACGCACCGGCCCTGTCTGGATGCCCGGTCCGCCCATGACAGCCCCGGCTACGCCCGGGTGCACTACGACGCCGATGACTCGCCCGTGCTCCGCCTGTACGCCTCGCTGGCTCCCTGACATAGGAGGAAACGATGCCGGCTCACTTCTCCGAGTCCGATCTGGCCCGACTGATCCTGTCGACGCGGCTCAGAGATCTGTCCGACGAGCTCCGCACAGCGGTTGCCGAGCCCGACAGCCCCGTCGCGGGCGGCGCACGGCCCGGCCCCGGCAGCACGCTGGCCGAGCGGATCTGGCAACTCCTGGACGGCGAGATCCCCGCGCTCCAGGACGCGCTGGTCGGCTATCTGCGCGCACGCGAGACGCCCTGGTCCTGGATCGCCGAACGCACCGGGACCAGTGAGGACGACGTCCGGGCGCGCTGGGGCCGGATCGACGTCACCCCCTTGGCAGACCCTCAGGCCAGTGCCGCGGCGCTGGACGAGTGGTACGTGCGCCAGGCCCAGGTGGAGCCCCTGGCCCAAGTCGCCGACCCGGTCAGCCGGTTGCTCGGCGACAGCGTCCCGCAACAGGAACGCTGCCTGATCTGTGCCAAGTACGCGGGGGAGCCGGTGCCCGCCTGGGCCGGCCGTCCCGTGCCGCCCGGCGGTCACCTCGTCGACGACGGAACCTGGCGGGTCGGGCACGGGCCGACCGGGTTCTGGCCGCGCGGCACCCTGCTCATCGAGTCCCGCCGGCACTTTCTCGACCACACCGAGATCTCACCCGACGAAGCCGTTTCGCTCGGACTGCTGGTGCGACGGCTGACCGATCCGATCAAGGAGGCCACCGGCGCGCCACGCGTCCACGTCTGGTCGTGCATGGAGGGAACACCACACTTCCACACCTGGCTGGTGCCGCGCGTCGGCGAGGTGCAGAGCGGACGGGCCTTCATCGGCCGTCCCGGCCACTGCACGGAGGCGGAGGCAACGGAGGCCGTACACGCGATACGGAAGGCTCTCGAAAGCCGCGAACCGACGGAGGCCGGCGCGTGAGCCCGGCACAGCTGTTTCCCTTTCCCGAGCACTGTGGCGCCGAGCCTGCCCCGGAGTTCCGCACCCTCGCCCGGCTGGGGCGGCTGGTGCCCGTGACCCTGCGCAGCGGGGTGTCCGCGCTGCTGGTACACCGGCACGAGGACGTCTGCCAGGTGCTCACCGACCCCGCCTTCGCCCGCTCCCCCGCTGCGCGGTTCGGCCTCAGCGCCCGCTCCGCCGAATCGCTCGCGCTGAACTCGGTGGACCCGCCCGACCACACCCGGCGGCGCCGTCTCGTGTCCCATGCCTTCACCGGTCAGCAGGCCGCCCGGCTGCGCCCGGAGGTGACGCGCCTCGCCGAGGAACTGCTGTCGAGGATGCTCGAGCGAGGCGGACCCGCCGACCTGCTGGCGGACTTCGCGGTGCCGCTCACGGTAGGCGTGATCAGCCGGATCTTCGGTCTCGCCGAGTCCGCGGTGAGGCGGCTGCTGCCGCTGGTGGAACGGATGATGTCGACCACGGCGTTCAGCAGGGCCGAGGTGGAGTCCGCGCACCGTGCCATGTTCGAGGAGTTCGAGAACTTCCTCGCCGGCCCGCACGAGGATCCGGACGGCCTGTTCGGCCGGCTCGCGCGGGCGCGCGCCGACGAGCAGCTGACACCGAACGAGGCGGTGCACCTGGCGTACGGGTTGCTGATCGCCGCTCATGAGACGACGGCCAACCAGCTCGGCCTGTGCTTCCTGCTGCTCCAGCGCGACCGGTCGCTGCTGGAGCAGCTGCGCACGCGGCCGGAACTGCTGCCCACCGCAGTGGCTGAGCTGCTCAGGTTCACGTCCCTCAACGCCACCGGCGGTGTCCCGCATGTCGTGCAGCGGCCGGTCCGGCTCGGCGGGTCCCTCCTCGAACCCGGGACCGTGGTACTGCCGGTGACCGACGGCGCCAATCGTGACCCCGACGTGTTCCCCGAGCCGGACTCGCTATGCCTGGACAGGCCGGCCAACCCGCACATGTCCTTCGGACACGGCCGGCACCGGTGTCTGGGGGCGCCCCTGGCGCAGATGGAGCTGGAGGTCGCTCTGGGTGCCCTGCTGCGCCTGCTGCCGGGTCTGAAGCCGGCCCTACCGGAGGAGGAGCTGGAGTGGCGGACCGGAATGTACATCCGCGGCGTGCGAAGGCTTCCGGTCTCGTGGTAGCCGATGCCACGTCGAGCGTCCGGCGCAGCAGGGTCCTGCTCGCCCCCATCACGGTGAGCCCCACCAAGCCGCTGACGCCCACCCATGTGAAGTACCTGCTGTCCCTGGACATGATCAAGCGGTCCACCTCCGCCCTCTCCGATGTCGACGTCGCCTATCACCACGCGGTCTACACGGGCAGTCGTCAGGTGGCGGGGTTCTGGGACTACCTCGACCGCTGCCACCCGGGGCTCGACGCCGGCGCGCTCAGCGAGGAGGACATCGGTCATCTCTACGTCGCCCACCATCGGAGCGGAACCGCCCCCTTCGCGTCGATCCGGCCGATGGTGCGGCGCGCCGAGGAAGGCTGGGTCCACCCCGTCAGCGCCCGGTTGCTCGATCTGTGGGAGGACCACTATCGCCGCCTGGGCATGGCCGATCCGCACCTCGGCCGCGGCCGTCCCGCCTTGGCCTCGATCGACGAGGTGGTCGACCTGTTGGTACGCCACGACGTGTGTGTCGATGGGCGTCCACTCGGTGCCCCCGTCTATCTGGACGCCACCCGCACGGGTCTGCCGCTGCGGCCTGTCCTGAGCGAGGAAGGACAGTCGAACTACCTGCTCTACCTCCTTCGCGAGCTGATACCGGTGCTGCCGCAGTACGACCTGGTGGTGCTGGCCCACGACGTCGAACTGCGCTCCGACTACCGGACCGTGGCCCGCGTTCTGGAGACGCTCGGCGCTGCGTCTGTGGTGCGGTTCGAAGTGCCGCGAGTCCCGCTCGACGGGATCACCCGCTCGGCACGGGCCGGCGGGTGGGAGGAGTACACACTCGACGCGTTCCAAGGACCGCTGATCGAAGAGCACGGCCTGGCGGCATTCCGGCTGGGCCTGCGCCTGTATCTGGTGGCCGGTCTGGGGCGTACGGCCGCTCAGTCGTTCTCCCTGCGTCAGCTCGGGCGCTGGGTGCGGCGGGCCCGGCGGCTCCTGACGGACCACACCGACGGCGGCCCCGAGGCCACGCGCTACCTGGCCGGGCTCACCGGCAGGCAAGGCTATGCAGACCCGTATCGTGTGGCCACCGCCCTGTTGAGCCGTGACAGCGAGGTGCCGGTCGCGGGCCTGCTCCGCATGATGACCGGCGGAATGGAGGAGCAGTGAACCAATTCGCCTCCGGCCCCGTCCTGTTGACGGGCGGGTCCGGCTTCATCGGATCCCATGTGCGCCGGCTGCTGCAGTCCCGCGGCACGCCGGTGCGCGTGCTCGCGCATCACGCCGATGCCGACTCGGACGAGGTGGTCTGGGGCAACCTGGCCGATCCCGCCTCGCTCCGCGGCATCTGCGCGGGTGTCACCACTGTCGTCCACACCGCCTCCGTGATCAACGGCAGCGAGGAGGCGTGCCGGACCGTCAACGAGCGGGGCACGGCGGCCCTGGTCGCCGAGGCCCGGCGCGCGGGAGTGCGCCGCCTCGTCTACGTCAGCACCGCGGCCGTGTACGGCGACGGCGTCCACCAGGGAATCGCCGAGAACGCAGTCGCACCGGCACCGGTGTCGCCGACCAGCCGTTCCCGCCTCATGGCTGAAAGCAGCGTCCTGGCCGCGGGGGGAACGGTGCTGCGGCCGATGTTCGTGTACGGCGCGGGCGACCGTTGGTTCGTGCCGGCGGTCGCGGAGCTGGCGCGACGCCTGTCCGCCCGTCTGGCCGGTGGCAGGGCGAGGCTGTCCCTCATCTCCGTCCACGCGCTGGCCGAAGCGGTATGCGCGGTGGCCCAGTTGCCGACAGCCCGGCTCGAGGGGGCGACGCTGCACGCGGCACACCCCGCGCCCACCACGCTCGCGGAGATCCTCGACGTACTCGTCGAAGAGGCCCTGGTGCCCACCCTCGCCGACGAGATCGGCTATGAGCAGGCCGTGGCGGAGCTGGGCCAGGGGATGTCCCGTCGGCTCGGTCTGCTCGGCTTCGACCACTACTACGACAGTGCGCGGCTGTGGCAGGCCGTGGACGTGTCTGCCGGGCCCGGTTTCCTCGAGACCTACCCGCACTGCGCGCAGTGGTACCGGGAGGTCATCTCAGCTGCGCTGCCCAAGCCCGCGAGCGGGCCGCACGCGGTTCACCGGCCGGGTCCTGTGCGCTGACCGGTCCGGGGCCGGGTGCTCGTGGCCCCGGCCATGGTTCACCGCCCGCTCGCCGGGCGCGGCCGGGGCGTCTGCCGGTACCTGACGATCGACCAGCCGGTCACGCTGCCGCCGGTCGTCCGGCGCGCGCCGGAAAAGCTTGCTCAACTCCGCCAGCTGTACGGGGCGTTATAACTGGTCGTGCGCTCCAGGCGGTGCCAGCCGGCCTTCGTACGGCCGTGGTGGACGGGGGCTGCGGACGGCTGGGCGGCGGCGCGGGTCAGCAGGATCGCGGTGATGGCCGCGACCTCCTCGGGCTCTGCGTGGCCCTTCTCGACGCGGATGTCAGACGTGGACATACGGCATATCTCCTAAGCCAGTGACCGCTACTGCGGGGGGTTGCCGTGCTTGCGGGAGGGCAGGTCGGCGTGCTTGGTGTGCAGCATCGCCAGGGACCTGATGAGGACCTCACGCGTCTCTGC